>CAVVUP010000018.1:0-34554 GCA_963751435.1 uncultured Verrucomicrobiae bacterium
TTGCTTTCCCCCGGGTCCAAGCACGAAACCTATTTTGAGCACTCCTACCTGGCGCGCTACATGGGGTATCTGCTGGTGGAGGGGGAAGACCTCTCCGTGCGCGATGACCGGGTCTTCCTCAAGACCCTCAGTGGGCTTGAGCCCGTCGACGTCATTATCCGACGGGTCAGAGACGACTATTGCGATCCTCTGGAACTGCGCAACGATTCGATCCAGGGCATCCCGGGACTGTTGGAGGCGGTGCGCGCGGGAAACATCACGATCGCCAACGCCCTGGGATCCGGCCTGGCTGAGGCTCCGGCATTTCTGGGGTTCCTGCCCGGACTCTGCCGCCACCTGCTGGGGGAGGAGTTGCAGATTCCCTCGGTGACGACGTGGTGGTGCGGCCAGAAGGAAGCCGCCGGGCATGTGCTGGAGAACCTCCGTGCATTCAGCATCCAGGATGCCTTCCGGGTGCGTCCGAACCTGGCCGAATACGAGGGCGACATGTCCGACGAAAAGCTGGCCGCGTTGAGGCAGCAGATCCGTTTTCAACCCACACGTTTTGTGGCCAGGGACCGGTTGGCCTTGTCGCATGCGCCCGCTTGGGATGGGGCGGGCCTGGTGGCGCGTCCGGTGACGTTGCGAGTGTTTCTGGTGGCGTCCGGCGACAGTTACCGGGTGATGCCCGGTGGCTTGGCCCGGGTGGCGCCGGCAGCCGCGGTTCACTCGGTCACAATGCGGCAGAACTGGACCAGCAAGGATGTCTGGGTGGTCAGTGACAAACCTGTGGAACAGGTGTCGCTCCTGCCTCCTGCCGACCGATCCGTTGAGCTGCGCCGGGTGGGCAACAACCTGCCGAGCCGGTTGGCGGACGACTTTTACTGGTTGGGACGCTATCTGGAGCGGGCGGGTGCCACCGCGCGGCTGCTGCGCAGTGTGCTGATCCGCATGACCCCCGAAGGAGTGCCGGAACAGGAGTCCTTGCTCGCACCTTTCCTCGAGGTGTTGGAGAGCGAGGGACAATTGTTGCGAGGCCGGACACAGGATGCGCCCGAGACACTGGAGGTGGAACTCAGGGCGGCCATCTTTGATTCCCAACGTCCCGGCAGCCTTCGAAGCATCGCGACGCACCTGTTCCGGTTGGGGATGCTGGTGCGGGATCGGACCTCGAACGATGTCTGGCGCGCGCTCAGCCAGATCGAGGCGCCCTTCGCCCAGGCAGGACAGCATTCCCTGCTCCTGGGCGGGGAAGTGGTGCGAACCCTCAACACCCTGTTGCTGAATCTGGCGGCTTTGCATGGGCTGGCGCGGGAGAACATGACCCGGGCGCAGGGCTGGCGCTTTTTGGACATGGGTTGCCGGGTGGAACGGGCCCTGTCGCTGGCCTCCTTCCTCACCCACAGCCTCCGATCGCCGGAGGCGGACAATCCCAGCGCGCTGGAGCTGGTCCTGGAGATCGCCGACAGCAGCATCACCTACCGGTCGCGCTACAGTGTGCTGCCCAATCTGGCGGCGGTTTACGACCTGGTGCTGATGGATGATACCAACCCGCGCTCGATGCGGTTCCAGTTCGATCAACTGCACAAGCATTACGAACGGCTGCCGCTGGTGCGGGAAAGCGCCTTGCCCGATCCGGCCTATCGGGTCTTGATCGATTGCGCGGCCCGCTTGCGGTTGCTCGATCCGCGGGAGTTGAACGAGCTGGAGGGCCGATGGGGGGACAGTGATACCGCGCGGGTGCTGAGGCACGTCCTGCGCAGTCTGCCCCGGTTCTCCGATGCGCTGGCCGCCGCCTATTTCGCGCACTCGTCGCTTTCCCGCACGGGCCGGGGCAACTGACCATGCAATACAACATCCTGCACCGGACCACCTACGCCTACAGCGAGAGTGTGACCATCTCGCATCATGCGGCGCGGCTCAGGCCCCGGAACCTGCCCCGGCAGGAGTGCGAGGCGTTCGAGCTGAGCTTTCGGCCGCTGCCGGCAGTGCAAAAGGAGCGGACCGATTTTTTCGGGAACCAGATCCGGTTTTTCAGCATTCAGGAGGTTCACTACGGGCTGGAAATCATTGCACGGTCCCGTGTGACCGTTCATCCCCGGACCGAGGTGCGGGTGAGTGACTCACCGCCTTGGGAACAGGTGGCGGCGTTGTTCGAGGAACCCGTGTTGCCCGGGAATGTTTCAGCTTTCCAATTCGTTTTCGACTCCCACCTGCTGCAAGTGACTCCGGAGCTGGCCGACTATGCGCGGCCCAGTTTTGGGGCGGGCCGGCCCCTGTTGGAGGGGGCGCGTGACCTGTGCCGCCGCATCCATGAGGATTTCGCCTTCGATCCGCAGGCCACCACAGTAGCCACCCCCTTGGGCGAGGTTCTCAGGGCCCGCCACGGCGTCTGCCAGGACTTTGCCCATGTGGCCATTGCTTCCTTGCGGGCCCTGGGCCTGCCCGCCCGGTATGTGAGCGGCTATGTCCGCACCTTCCCGCCGGAGGGAGAGGCGCGATTGGTGGGGGCGGACGCCTCACACGCCTGGCTGTCGGCCTACTGTCCGGTGCTCGGCTGGGTGGATCTCGATCCGACCAATGATCTCATTCCGTCCCAGGACCACATCACGGTGGCGTTCGGGCGGGATTTTGCCGACGTCAGTCCCGTGGCCGGCGTGCTCACCGGGGGTGGGGAACACAAGGTCACTGTTTCGGTGGATGTCGAGGCGGTGAGTCCCGGGACGGAGCAGGTTATTCGCGGATGAAGCAACCGGGGTTCTTCAGTCCGCTGGAAACGGTCTCGATGCCCTTCTCGCGCAGACGCAGCCGGCAGCACAGATAGACCCAGAGCCGGTGAACCGTCTTGCGAGGAATGCTGGGCGGCCGGGCTGGGTCACGAAGCGCCCCTCAGCAGTGCCAGCACCGCTTGAGCGGCCCGGCTGCAGGAACCGGGAGGGCCGAGCGTCGCGACCGCCCGATTCGTCTTGTTCCGCGTGCCGGCCCGCAATGGCTCATCCTCCAGGAAACGCAGGGCGGCATCTGCCAGATGTTGGGGGGTCGCCTGGTCCTGGATGAACTCCGGGCACACCGACTCCCCGGCCAGCAGGTTGGGCATGGCGATGAACGGCACTTTGACGATGCGCCGTCCGATCTCATACTCCAGCCGGCTGAGTTTATACATCACCACCGTCGGCACCCCGAACCAGGCGCATTCGAGCGTGACGGTTCCGGACGATGCAATGGCCACATCGGCCTCAGCCAGCGCATCGTGCAGGCGACCGATCTGGGTGCTGATGTGCATTCCCAATCGGTTGATGGTGACGGAGAATTCGCTCCGCAATTCCTCGTTGGGCAGGACCATCGTGAACACCGCCTTGCGCCGGGCCAGGATCCGGCTCGTGGCTTCCACCATGGCGGGCAGATGCCGGGCCAGTTCGCTCCTGCGGCTGCCCGGCAGCAGCAGCACTCTGGCTTCCGGGCCGACCGGACGCAGGGGGCGCTCGCGCACTTGCTGACCTTCCGGGTAACGGTCCACGAGGAAATGGCCGACGAACTCCACCCGCACCCGCGGCGCATGTTCGGCATACCAGGGTTTCTCGAAGGGGAAGATGCTCAGAATGAGGTCATAGTCCCGCTGCAACTGGTACACCCGGCTTTCGCGCGAAGCCCAGACCTGCGGCGAGACAAATTGCACGATGCGCGGATTCCAGTTGCCAAAGGCCGGGGATTGGCGGCGGACATGACCGCACACCGCGGCGGCCAGGCTGCGGTTGAACCCGGAGTAATCCACCCCGATCAGCACGTCGGGCTGTCGCCGCACCGCGACATCCAGGAGTTGCTGTCGGTAGCGCAGAAACTTGAAGTAATGGCGAACAACTCCGGTGATTCCGAACACGGTGGTGCGGGTCAGGTCAATGGCCAGTTCCACCCCGGCATCCCGCATGTGCCGTCCGCCAGCCCCGAAGAACCGGGGCTCCAGTCCGGTGCGCAAGGGCTGGAGGTCAGGGCTGGGGGGCAACGGAACGCGGGCGGATTCCTCGCGCAGCGAGCGGACCAGTTCTGCGGCCAGCAGGTCACCGCTGGGTTCGCCGGCCACCACCATGAAGCAGGGAGGTCTCATGCAGGCACGCGGACCGAACCGATCTGACGCGTGATCTCGAGCGCCACCTCGAGGGCCGCCTTGGCGGCTGCGCCGCTGACGCGAGGTTGCTGGCGTTCGCGCACGCAGTCCACGAAGTGCTTCAGCTCGAGCTTGAGCGGCTCCTCGCGGGTGATGGGCACCGGCTCGCGCACGATCTTGCGCCCGGCAAACTCGGTCACGATTGCGGAATCCTTCGCCGCCAGCAGTTTCTTAAGCAGGGAACTCTCCTTCTCATCCGAACGCGCCAGCCGGTAGATGTAGCCCTTCTGCTCGGCGTAATCGAGCGACACGTAGCTGGGCTGCTCGCCGGCGCTGAAGACGCGGATCTTGCGCATCCGCTCGGGGTTCACCCGGCTCACCGTCACGTTGGCCACACATCCGTTCTGGAACCGCAACCGGGCATTGGCGATGTCCTCGTGCTGGCTGAGCACCGACACCCCCACCGCGTCCACACTGACGATCGGGGATTTGACGAATGCCAGCACGATGTCCAGGTCGTGAATCATCAGGTCCAGCACCACGCCCACGTCCGTGCTGCGCTTGGGGTAGGGGGAGAGCCGGTGTGTCTCGATGAAGCGCGGGTCTTTGGCGACGGATTCCAGGTAGGTGAACACCGGGTTGAACCGTTCCACATGGCCCACCTGCAGCACCAGGTTGCGTTCCTGGGCCAGCCGCACCAGTTCCGCGGCCTGGGCTTCCGTGTTCGTGATGGGTTTCTCCACCAGCACGTGCCGGTCGCGTTTCAGAAGTTCGCTGGCCAGGGCATGGTGCGTGACCGTGGGTGTGACAATGCTCAGCGCGTCCGCCGCCCCGGCGGCTTCCTCGACGGAGGCGAAGACGCGGGTCTGATGCTGCCGTCCGATCTGCCCGGCCACGGCGGTGTTCGGGTCGTAAACGCCGACGAAATCCACCGCCCCCGCCGCCGCCAGATCCGCGTACAGGCGCGCGTGGTGCTGGCCGAGAGAACCGACACCCAGCACCGCCACGCGAACGGGGGAGGAAGCAGCATGGCCCTCTGTCATCGCGCGGGAGTCTGCACCGAGCCGGCGCTGATGACAACTGGCATTCCCGACACTGGCATTCCCGCCCCGCTTACAGGTGTCTGGCCAGTTCGGCCTGGCTTTGCGCGAAGACCTGCTTGTGCAGGGATCCGCCGTGGGAATCGATGGTGACGACGGCCGGGAAGTCCTCCACCTGGAATTCCCAGATGGCTTCCGGGGCGCCGAACTCCTCCATCATGTAAACGCCGTTCACCTTCTTGATGCATTCGGCCAGCACCTGGGCGGCGCCCCCGATGGCGTGCAGGTAGACGCAGCCATGTTCCTGGCAGGCCTTCAGAGTCTTGTCGCCCATCCCGCCTTTGCCAATGACGCCGCGCAGGTTCAAGTCGCGAATCACCTGCCACTGGTAGGGTTCCTCGCGGATGGACGTGGTGGGGCCCGCGGCGACGCAGTTCCACTGGTCCGAGGCGTCCTTGATGACCACGGGACCGCAGTGGTAGAGCACGCCCTCCTTCAGATCCACTCCGGGCGGCAGCTTGCCGCCTTCGTGCAGGTACTTGTGCACCGCATCGCGGCCGGTGAAGACCTTGCCGGTCAGCAGCACTTCATCGCCCACCTTGAGCGAGCGGATGGTTTGTTCGGAGATGGGGGTGGTGAGTTTGATCATGGGAGGGAAGAGGAGTGGAGTGCTGGGGTGTTGGGGATTTAGTACAGCCACGTCGAGATGCCGCCGTCCGGGTTCAGGGCCACGCCGTGCCGGCGATAGGCCCAGCACATGTAACTGATGCTGACAAAATAGGAGGCGGGCAGGCGGTTGAGCACGCCGATCTTGCACCCCAGCAACGTGGTCTTGCCACCAAAGCCCATCGGCCCGATCCCCAGTTTGTTGGACGTTTCCACAATGTCGCGTTCCAGCTTCGCCAGATCGGGGTTTGGATTCTCATCATCCAGCATGCGCAGCAACTGCACCTTGGAATGCTCGTACCCGGTGGCGCGGTCGCCCCCGATGCACACGCCCAGGATGCCCGGTCCGCACCCCTTGCCCTGCGCTTGCAGAACGGCATCGAGGATCACCTTGCGGCAGCCATCCAGATCCCGGTTGGCGTTCAGTTGGGTGAGGGGCAGTGAATACTGTGCGCCGACGTTCTCGCAGCCGCCCCCCTTCAGGATGAGCTTCACGGTGACTGCATCGGACCGGTGCTGGTGAAAGTGCAGGATGGGGGAGCCGGGTCCCAGGTTGGTCCCGTCGTTCCTGCCGGTCAGCGAGTCCACGGAGTTCTGCCGGAGATACCCCTTGGCCGTCGCCTCCTTGACCGCCGCCTGGGCGGCTGCGGTGAAAGTCATCTGGTCGAAGCCCACGGGGCAATCGACGTAGAAGATGATGCTGCCGGTGTCCTGGCAGATCGGTTGGGACTTGTTCTTCGCCAGGGCGATGTTCTGGTCGATGATCTTCATCGCCGACTCGGCAATCGTGTCTTTCCGCTCGTTTTCCAGGGAGGCCAGGATCGCGCGGTGCACGTCCTCCGGGATCCGGGTGGAAGTTCGGCGGATCAGTTCCAGGAGGGAATCTTGGAGCACACTCATGTTGGAGGAAGGTAAGGGACGCTGGGTTTGGGAGTCAACGGGCGGTTGGTCGTGGCTGGGGACAAACAAAACGCGGGCTGCCTTGGGGCAGCCCGCGTCTTGCTGTTTGCGAGCTTTTGAATCAGGACTTCTCTTCCGGAATGCGCATGGAGTAGAAGGAGCGGTAGACGAACACCAGCGCGACCAGGAAGAAGAAGATTCCGATCCCGGTCTTCACGCTCTGCTTGGTCATGGTCACGGCGATTTCCACCGCGAGCAGGCCGAACAAGGTGGTGAACTTGATGACCGGGTTCAGCGCCACCGACGAGGTGTCCTTGAAGGGATCGCCCACGGTGTCGCCGACGACGGTCGCCGCGTGGAGGTCGGTGTTCTTCTGGCGGAGGTCCACTTCGACGATCTTCTTGGCGTTGTCCCACGCGCCGCCGGCGTTGGCCATGAAGATGGCCTGGAACAGGCCGAAGAACGCAATGGCGATCAGGTAGCCGATGAAGAAGTAGGGGTTGAAGAAGGGCAGCGCCAGGGCGAAGCAGAAGATCACGATGAAGATGTTCCACATGCCCTTCTGTGCGTAGACGGTGCAGATGCGGACGACTTCCTTGCTGTCCTTCTCGGAGGCCGTCTTGGCGTCCAGCTTCATGTGCTGCTTGATATAGACCACCGCGCGATAGGCGCCGGTCACGACCGCCTGCGTCGAGGCGCCCGTGAACCAGTAAATCACGGCGCCCCCCATGATCAGGCCCAGGATGATCTCGGGCTGCACGATGCTCAAGGCGACCACGACAGGCTTGAAGGGACCCTCGATTCCGGAGGCAATCTGTGCCTCGAACATGCGTTGCAGCAGGATGATGATGCCGAACACCATGGTGGTGGCGCCGACCACGGCGGTTCCGATCAGGACCGGCTTGGCGGTGGCCTTGAAGGTGTTGCCGGCTCCGTCGCCTTTTTCGAGTTGATACTTGGCGTTCTCGAAGTCCGGATCGAAACCGAACTTCTTCTTGATTTCCTCCTTGATGCCGGGGCGCCCCTCGATCTGGCTCAGTTCATAGACGGACTGGGCGTTATCGGTGACCGGCCCGTAGCTGTCCACGGCGATGGTTACCGGTCCCATGCCCAGGAAGCCGAAGGCCACGAGGCCGAAGGCGAAGATGGGCGCAGCGAAGGCGAACTCCGCGGGCATGATCGAGGTCAGGGACGGGTTCTGGGAGAAGTAGTAGGACGTGAACATCAGCAGCATGATGACCAGCCCCATCCAGAAAGCGGAGAAGTTGCCGGCCACGAAACCGGACAGGATGTTCAGCGAGGCGCCGCCGTGTCGGGAACAGTTGGTCACCTCGCGGACGTGCCGGGAGGTGGTGCTGACGAAGATCTTGGTGAACTCGGGAATGAGCGCCCCGGCCACCGTGCCGCAACTGATGATGACCGACAACACCCACCACAGGTCCAGGTGGGGCGCGCCGGTGGCGTCCTTGAAATCGCCGAGCAGCAATTTGCTGGCAATGAAGGTGATGGCAATGGAAACGGCCGAGGTGATCCAGACCAGGTGCGTCAGTGGCGCTTCAAAATCGAAATCCTTCAGGCTGCCGTACTTCGCCTTGCTGATGGCTTCATTCACGAAATACGACACCAGCGAGGTGACGATCATCAGGGCGCGCATGACGAACAACCAGATGATGAGGGTCCCCACGATCGCCGGAGTCGCCGACAGCGCGAGCGCGAGGAACGCGATCAAGGCCACGCCGGTCACGCCGTAGGTCTCGAAGCCATCCGCCGTCGGCCCCACCGAATCGCCCGCGTTGTCGCCCGTGCAGTCCGCGATCACGCCGGGGTTCTTCGGATCGTCCTCCGGCAGCTTGAACACGATCTTCATCAGGTCGGACCCGATATCGGCGATCTTGGTGAAAATGCCGCCGCAAATGCGGAGCACCGAGGCGCCGAGGGATTCGCCGATGGCAAACCCGATGAAGCAGGGGCCGACCAGCGCGCGCGGCAGGAACACCAGGATGCAGATCATGAAGAACAGTTCCACGCAAACCAGCAACAATCCCACACTCATGCCCGAGCGCAGCGGGATGCCGAGGGTGGCCAGCGGGTTGCCCTTGAGCGCCGAGAAGGCCGCGCGCGAGTTGGACACGGTATTGATCCGGATCCCGAACCAGGCCACGCCGTAGGAGCCCAGGATGCCGAGGATGGACGCCAGCAGGATGACGATCACGTGGACGACGCTCATGTGCGAGAGCACGCCGAAGTAGTACACCATGCACGCGGCGATCAGCGCCCACAAGATCGCGAGGAATTTGCCCTGCGTGAAGAGGTAGGTCTTGCAGGTTTCCCAGATGGTGTTCGACACATTGCTCATGGACTCGTGCACCGGGAGGGCCTTGGTCTGCATGTATTGCACCAGACCGAACGCGGCCCCGATGGCGCACAACAGGATGCCCAGGTACATGAGCGTGATGCCGCTGATGCCGTTCAGCCCGTCAAACCGCACCTGGTCGAGCGGCGGGATTTTGATGTCGGCTTCGCTGGCGAAAGCGCCAGCCGCGGAAGTGAGTAGAATAGCCAGGATGGACCCCCGGCTGAGCATGGGTTTCTTGATCATAGATTCAAACGTTCGGTGACTATGGCAAAAGATGGATTGGTTTTGCCACCCCAAAGTTCGCCAATTTCAGCCTCCGCCGGCTTTCCCGATTTTGCCAAGGTTATGCTGTATTTTGCAGGTGCGATCGAGCCGCCGGACGCAATTCCCCTTGTCGGTGCATCCGGGGTTCCGCATTCTGACAGCATGTCGCAGCGGATGATTTCGGACGTTCTCAACAAGCCGGATACGGCCTTGGAAATGACCTTGCGCCCGTCCCTGTTCTCCGACTTCACGGGGCAGCGCAAGGTCAAGGAGCGCCTGGAAATCACAGTGGAAGCCGCCCGCCAGCGCGGGGAGGCCATCGACCATGTCCTGCTGAGCGGTCCTCCCGGATTGGGCAAGACGACGCTGGCCCACATCATCGCCAAAGCCATGGGCGCGAACATCCGCTGCACCAGCGGTCCCACCATCGAAAAGGCCTCCGACCTGGCCGGTTTGCTCACCAATCTCGAGGAAGGCGACGTGTTGTTCGTGGACGAGATCCATCGCCTGCAGAAGACCATCGAAGAATACCTCTACCCGGCGATGGAGGATTTCAAACTGGACATCATCATTGACCAGGGGCCCAACGCGAGGAGCGTGCGACTGAACCTACCCCGCTTCACCCTCATTGGCGCCACCACCCGCAGCGGTTTGCTGACGGCGCCGCTGCTGACCCGGTTCCCGGTCAGGGAACGTCTGGATTACTATGCTGTGGAGGATCTGCATCACATCGTGGTGCGTTCGGCGCGTTTGCTCAGCGTTGAGATCGAGGAGCATGGCGCATCCGAGATTGCCCGGCGGAGCCGCGGCACACCGCGCATTGTCAACAACCTCCTGCGGCGTGTGCGGGATTACGCGCAGGTGAGGGGGGATGGAAGGGTCACCGGCGACATCGCGGACAAGGCGTTGGCAATGTTGGAGATCGACGAGCACGGGTTGGACGAGATGGACAAGCGAATCCTGGAGGCCATTGTCACCAAGTTCGGCGGTGGACCGGTCGGCGTCGGTTCCTTGGCGGTGGCTGTCGGGGAGGAATCGGACACGCTGGAGGAGGTCTACGAACCCTACTTGATCATGGAGGGCTACCTGAAACGCACTCCGCAGGGACGGATGGCCACAGAACTGGGCTACCAGCGGCTGGGCGTGAAGTTCGCAGGGGCAGCGCAGGGATCGCTGCTCTAGGCTTGGTCGGCCAGGGAATGGGCGATTGGAGGGCGACGGGTGACCAGTGCTTCGTGATGGGTAATCGATATTGCATTGATCGAGAACAGGTTGTGCGGAAGCGAGCCCGGTTTCTGCTGAGGCCCCAATTCTGATTCTTATCCGCCCTTGCTTTCGGGCCAAGTACGCTACATTCCGGTATGAAAGCCGCCGTTTTGCTCGGCTTGGTGCTGGCGGCGGGTTGTGGGCAGCCTACGCCAAACGCAAAAGCGCCGCCTGAACCCGGAAACGGTGGAGAGGTTTACGCCATGGAACGTTTGCGCATGGTTCGGGAGCAATTGGAATCGTCCGGTCGAGGGATCAGCGACCCGCGAGTGCTGGAGGCCATGGGACGGGTGCCCCGACATGAGTTCGTTCCCGCTGAGCTGCGGGAACACGCCTATGAGGATCGGCCGCTGCCCATCGGTTATCGGTCAGACGATTTCCCAACCCTACATTGTCGCCTTCATGACGGAGTATCTGGATCCGCGGCCGACAGACCGGGTGCTGGAGATTGGCACCGGGTCCGGCTACCAGGCTGCGGTGCTGGCCGAGTTGGTGGCTGAAGTTTATTCCATCGAGATCGTCGAACACCTTGCCGAACAAGCCACGGCCGATTTGAGCCGGTTGGGCTACACCAACGTGTACGTGAAGGCGGGGGACGGTTATCAAGGCTGGCCGAGCAAGGCCCCTTTCGACGCTGTGATCGTCACTTGCGCTCCCCAATCCGTGCCCCAGCCCTTGGTGGACCAGTTGGCTGAGGGCGGTCGAATGATCATTCCGGTGGGAGAAATCTGGGATCAGCATTTGATTCTGCTCGAGAAACAGGGAGGGCAGCTCGATCAGACAGCGGTGCTGCCGGTTCGGTTTGTACCCATGACCGGCAAGGCGCAGCGGTGACGTCCGGGAGCGCGAGTTGTCCTCAACTCGCACTGGAGTTTGGACATTCGGAGTTGGAAGATTCGCCCGGACCGCGGGTTGGATTGGGCTGCGGGGCCGCGGCCGTGACCAGATGCGTCCGCCCCGCAGTCGTTTGCGAGAAAATCATCGCCAATCCGGGTTTCTCCGTGTTTCATCACCGCCGTTTGCACAACGGCTCTGGCGCTGGGTCGCGCCATGCCCATAAACTTTGAATCGTCATCCGTGAATTCAACCCGATGCCCAAACGCACTGACATCCACTCCGTCCTCATCATCGGCGCCGGCCCGATCATCATCGGCCAGGCGTGCGAGTTCGATTACTCCGGCACCCAGGCCTGCAAAGCCCTCAAGGAGGAAGGCTACCGCGTCGTCCTCGTGAACTCCAACCCGGCCACCATCATGACCGACCCGGAGTTCGCCGACCGCACCTACATCGAACCCATCACGCCCGAGTGCGTGGAGAAGATCATCGTCCGCGAGATGGAGGAGATGAAGCGGCTCGGCGTGCCGGTCGGAAGGTCCGAATCCGAAGTCCGAATCCGACAGTGCCGCACAAGCTGGTGCTGCTGCCCACGCTCGGCGGCCAGACCGCGCTGAACACCGCCATGGCCTCCATCGCACCGGCGTGCTCGAGAAATACGGCGTGGAAATGATCGGCGCCAAGCCCGAAGCCATCCACAAGGGCGAAGACCGGCAGGTGTTCAAGGAACTGATGCTGTCCATCGGCCTCGACGTGCCCATCTCCGGCATCGCGCACAACATGGACGAAGCCCGCGCCGTCGCCGACAAGATCGGGCGCTTCCCGCTCATCATCCGCCCCGCGTTCACGCTCGGCGGCACCGGCGGCGGCATCGGCTACAACCGCGAAGAATTCGAAGAGATCGCCAAGCGCGGCATCGACCTTTCGCCCGTGAACGAAATCCTCATCGAAGAATCCCTCCTCGGCTGGAAGGAATACGAGATGGAAGTCATGCGCGACAAGGCCGACAACTGCGTCATCATCTGCTCCATCGAAAACTTCGACCCCATGGGCGTCCACACCGGCGACAGCATCACCGTCGCGCCCATCCAGACGCTGACCGACAAGGAATTCCAGATCATGCGCGACCAGAGCTTCGCCGTGATCCGCGCCGTGGGCGTCGAGACCGGCGGCTCGAACATCCAGTTCGGCGTCAGCCCGGACAACGGCCGCATGGTCATCATCGAGATGAACC
This sequence comes from uncultured Verrucomicrobiae bacterium, assembly GCA_963751435.1. Taxonomy (GTDB): domain Bacteria; phylum Verrucomicrobiota; class Verrucomicrobiia; order Limisphaerales; family DSYF01; genus JALOTU01. The sequence goes on from CAVVUP010000018.1 coordinate 12,642, forward strand.
CGCGCGTCAGCCGCAGCTCCGCGCTCGCGTCCAAGGCCACCGGCTTTCCCATCGCCAAGATCGCCGCCAAACTCGCCGTCGGCTACCTGCTCGACGAACTCAAGCAACGACATCACGCGCGAAACCCCCGCGAGCTTCGAGCCGAGCATTGATTACGTCGTCACCAAGATTCCGCGCTTTGCCTTCGAGAAATTCCCGCAAGCCGACCCCACGCTCACCACGCAGATGAAAAGCGTCGGCGAAGCGATGGCCATCGGCCGCACGTTCAAGGAAAGCCTGCAAAAATGCCTGCGCTCGCTGGAGATCGGCCGCAGCGGCCTGGGCGGCGACGGCAAACCCTGGCGCATCGGCACGGAAGTCTATGGCGACCGCGACATCCTCCCGCGCGACGTCATCAGCCGCAAGCTGAGCGTGCCCAACGCCGAACGCATCTTCTTCATCCGCCACGCCCTGCGCGCCGGCTTCACCATCGAGGAGATTTTCAACCTCACGAAGATCGACCGCTGGTTCCTGGTGCAGATCAAGGAGATCGTGGATTTTGAGGAAGAACTGGCCGGGGCGGCGCGCTAAAGGTCCATGGGGGTTCACTCGGAGCCCGTCTGGTCATCGAGTCGGGGCACTCCTGCGGACAGGCGGCCCTGTTTGACCGATGGAGCGCCATTTTTTGAGCTGGTGATGCCGGAACAGCGGCGCATACTGGGCAAAAGTCCTGCCGGAAGCTTCCGGACAGGAGCATGGATCGATCTCAACCAGGAGTTAACATGTCCAGAATCGGAAACTTATTAAAGCAGGAGATTCTCAGATTGGCGCGCAAGGAGGCGCGCGCCGAGGTTCGCGTTCTCAAGCGGGCTTCCGTGCAGTATCGGCGGGACATCGCGGTGCTGAAGCGGGAGTTCAGGACACTCACAGCCCGTCTCGCACAGCATGAGAAGCGGGCGGGGCAGGGATTGGGGACGGCCCCGCTGACCGAGGGGAAAAGCCCCTTGAGATTCTCGGCCAAGGGGCTGCGCTCACATCGCAAGCGACTGGGGCTTTCGGCGGCGGATTATGGCAAGCTCGTCGGAGTAACTCCGTTGTCCGTCTACAATTGGGAACGCGGGGTCGTCCGGCCACGCCGCGAGTGTCTGAATGCGCTCGCTTCGCTGCGGGCCTTGACCAAGAAGCAGGCCCGGGAGCGCGTGGAGCAGGCAACCCGCAAACCGTCGGGGCGGCGTCCTTGATTTCCTCGATTCGAAGGGGGCGTTGATCCCCGTCCTTGCGACCGGGCAGGCGGGGCGCGAACAGGACTGGATACAATGCCGATGCGACGGTGGGGTCACTTCTCAGCCAGCCTGTTACTGAGCAGGCCAGCCACCGAAAGTGTCCGGAAACCGCCGGGAATCCGGGTTACCCCAGCGCAGCCGTGACGATCTGCTGGGCTTCCCCGATGATGGCATCGAGGTGGGCCGGGTCCTTGAAGCTTTCGGCATAGAGCTTGTAGATGTTTTCTGTGCCGGAGGGACGCGCGGCAAACCAGCCGTTTTGGGTGCAGACTTTCAGCCCCCCGATGTCAGCTCCATTGCCGGGGGCGCGGGTGAGCTTGGCCGTGATTGGATCGCCCGCCAGGACGGTGGCGCCGACCGCCTCCGGGGTTAACCGCTTGAACGCCTGCTTTTGTTCGGGAGAAGCTGCGGCGTCGATCCGCCGGTAGCTCGGGGCGCCGAACCGCGACGTCAGTTCGGAGTAATGTTGTCCGGGATCCTTGCCGGTGGTGGCGCAGATTTCCGCTGCCAGCAGACCGAGGATCAGCCCATCCTTGTCCGTGCTCCACGCACTGCCGTCTCGGCGCAGGAAGCTGGCGCCGGCACTCTCCTCGCCGCCGAAGCACACGGATCCGGCATGCAGGCCGGGCGCGAACCATTTGAAGCCGACCGGCACCTCCATGAGTTTGCGGTTCAGCGCGGCCACCACCCGGTCGATGATGCTGCTGCTGACCAGCGTCTTGCCGACCACAGCCTGGACCGGCCAGCCCGGTCGATGCGTCAGCAGGTAGTGGATGGCCACGGCGAGGTAGTGATTGGGATTCAACAAGCCGGACGACGGCGTGACCACGCCGTGACGGTCGGCATCCGGGTCGGTGCCGAAGGCCACGTCGAACTGGTCTTTCAACCCCACCAGCTTCGCCATTGCGTACGGACTCGAACAATCCATGCGGATCCGGCCGTCGTGGTCTGCGGTCATGAAGCCGAAACGCGGATCCAGACTGGTGTTCACCGTCGTGAGATTCAGCCCGTAACGCTGTCGGACCGGTTCCCAGTAGGGCAGGGAAGCGCCCCCGAGGGGATCGATGCCCACCCGCACGCCAGCCGCTCGGATTGCTTCCATGTCGATCACCTCTCCCAAGGTGTCCACGTACGGTGTGATGAAATCGCGCGGGTGCGTGCTGGGAGCCGCCAATGCCGCTTGATACGACATGCGGGCCACCGCCCGGTTGTCGGCGCGCATCAACTCGTTTGCCCGGGTCTGGACCCAGCCGGTGATATCTGTATCGGCGGGGCCGCCGTTGGGTGGGTTGTACTTGAACCCCCCATCCTGGGGCGGGTTGTGCGAGGGCGTGATCACAATGCCGTCCGCGAGGCCGTTGCGGCGTCCCCGGTTGTGCGTCAGGATCGCGTGCGAGATCGAGGGGGTGGGCGTGAGGCCGTCGTCTGGCTGAATGACGGTCTCGACGCCGTTGGCGGCGAGCACCTCGAGAGCCGTGCGTTGGGCGACGCCCGAAATGGCGTGGGAATCCCGGCCCATGAACAATGGACCGCTGATGCCTTGCGACTTGCGGTAGTCGCAGATTGCCTGCGTGATGGCGAGGATATGCGCCTCGGTAAAGGTGGCCTCGAACGGAGTGCCCCGGTGTCCGCTGGTGCCGAAGGCCACCCGTTGACCGGGGTCAGCCAGGTCAGGCTTGCGTTCCAGGTAATCCCGTTCCAAGCGGACGACGTCAATCAGGAGTTCGTTGGGAACCGGCTTGCCGGCCAGTGGATGCAGCGCCATGCGCTTAGCCAAGCATTCGGCCATGCGGCTGTAAAGCTGAAGTTGGATCGGCACCGGGATGGGTGCCGGCAACATTCTGAAATTGCGGCTTTCCCTTCGAGGAGCGATCCGACATTAATAACCCCTCTTTTGGACGGTCACGCTTGAACATCGAAATCTATGGCTGCTGATAATTCTGTTGTCGCCGCAGTGGAGGCTCCGGCCCTGAAACCGCTCGAATTGAAATCCCGGCTCGCGCCCACCCCGGGCAGGGCCCCGACTTACGCCGTCCGGGTGAAAAATCTGGCCGGTCAGGAAGTGGTTGTGGCCGACCCGCGGGCCACGCGCGCACTGGTGGCGCTGATGAATGTCCACGCCGTGGTGGGGGGGGCCGCTTGTCACTGGGGCGGGCCTGCCGCGTTTGCCGAGATCAACGCCGCGATCCATGCCATCCTGTTCTCGGTAAAGGACCGTCTCTGGCATGAAGCCTACCACTTCGTCAACGACGCCGGGCACGCCGAGAATGGCATTTATGCCTTGCGAGCCAACTACGGCTTCGATGCCATGACCTTCGAGGATCTGAAAGGTTTCCGCAGCATCCAATCCAAGCTGACCGGCCACGGCGAATCGCACCTGAACCCCGAGGGTGTCCTGCTCTCGAACGGGCCGTTGTCCTCGGCCGTGCCGCAGGCCCAGGGCTTGGCCATCGGCGACAAACTGGCGGGGCGGCGACCGGGTGACAATCTGTGTGATGTCCGACGGCGCCAGCATGGAGGGCGAGGCCAAGGAGGCGTTCGCCGCCATCCCCGGCCTGGCTGCCAAGGATCGGCTGAACCCTTTTATGCTCGTGATCTCGGACAACGACACAAAGTTGTCCGGCCGGATCACCAAGGATTCCTTCTCCATGCAGCGCAGTTTCCAGGCGATGGGCGCCCTGGGCTGGAATGTCATCACGGTTCCACACGGGCACGATCTGCAGGAGGTCTATCTGGCGATCGAAAAGGGGATCGAACAGGCCAAGGCCAACCCCAATTATCCGGTCTGCCTCTGGGTCAAGACGATCAAGGGCTACGGAATCAAAGCTACGGAGGACAGCGCTTCCGGCGGCCACGGCTTCCCGCTGTCCAACGGGGAGAAGATTGTGGATTGGGTCACCGAGATTTACCAGGGCGATGTCGTGCCCGCGGAACTCATGAACTGGGCCGGGTCCCTGCGTGCGGATTGGGAAAGGAAGGAGGCGGATAAGAAGGCCAAGGCGGCCGCAGCCGCTCCCGCGCCCAAGAACGCGGTGAAGAAGGACAAGGTTCAAGCGGGGCTGGCCCAGGGCGCCATCCGCGCCGCACAGGCAGGGCATCCGGTGTATTCGGTTTCCTGCGATGTGCAGGGTTCCACCGGCATCAGCACCTTCCAGAAGGCGTTGGGACGATTCGTCGATGTGGGGATCGCGGAAGCCAACATGGTGAGCACGGCAGCCGGCCTCGCCAAGGCGGGATTCATTCCGATCGTGGACACGTTCGGTCAGTTTGGTGTGACCAAGGGGAACCTGCCGCTGACCATGGCGGCGCTTTCCCAGGCGCCCGTGATTGCGATCTTCTCTCACGTCGGGTTCCAGGACGCGGCGGACGGGGCCAGTCATCAGGCGACGACCTATCTTGCGGCCGTCAGCGCGATTCCGCATACGGTTGTGATCGCGCCCAGTTGCGCCAGCGAGGCGGATGCGCTGATGTTTGAAGCCATCCGACGTCAGGCGCAGGATCGCCAGGCGGGTCGGGACGGGGAGAGTTGCCTGTTCTTCGTCGGGCGCGAGAACTATCCGGAATCCTGGATCGAGAATCCCGCCTATCCGTGGGGCCGGGCGCAGGTCACGCGGCAGGGCAAGGATGTGGTTCTGATCGGGTCCGGAACGCTCTTCAGCAAGGCCGTCGAGGCGGGTGAATTGCTGGCTCAGAAGGGCGTCCAAGCCACCGTGATCAACAATCCGTTCGTCAATCGCGTGGATCTGGAAACCCTCGGCCCGGCCGTCCGGGCGTGCGGCAAGGTCGTCACCATCGAAGACCATCAGGTGGTGTGCGGCATGGGTGCCCAGGTGAGCCACGCGCTCTCCACTGCCGGGATCCCACACACGATGAAGTCCCTCGGGATCCAGGGAGAGTTCGGGCAGAGCGCCTACCTGGCAGAACAGCTCTACGAAAAGCACGGCATGACCGGCCCGAAGATGGCGGAGGCAGCTTTGCAACTGCTCGGCCGATAACCCCCTCGCACGGGCGATGTCCTGATTCAAGGCACGGGACCCATCCGGGGCTTGGTTCCCGGCGGGTTTGCGTCGATGGTGCACAGCGTGCTTTGTGGCAGGCATGAAGTTGTGGGCGGAATCGGTTCGAGCTGGCTTTTCCGGATGGCTGGGTCGGTCGTCGGCTTTGCTGGTCGGCGCTTTCCTGGCCGTCGTCCTGACGGGATGCGGCAAACTCCCGGGGGTCGGGATGCTGCAAGTCAAGGCCAAGACGGCGGAGGACAACGTCGAGCTCTGCCCGACCGACCGGGAGGCCTTGGTGGGAAAGAATGCCGATGTCGTTGTGAAAGTCCTCGGCAAACCCAAGGGCATCTTCGAGAGGCGGGATGGAAAGGTCTGGATGTACTCCCGCTGGTGCGTGGAATTTAATGCCCGGGGTGAAGTGGTACGATTGGAGCGCGACATCGCCGCCACCGGATCAGGCGGTGATGGGCCGAGTCCATCCATGGCACTGGCTGCCAAGTCGGTTCCGCGTTCGTAGGCCCCTGCTTCTTCAGGGGGCTGTTCGTTCGCCCCCGTGGACTCGGGTTTCGGTGTCCTTGACCCGGCGCCGCAGTCTGATAGGGTGCCGCCGCCGTGCGCAAGGCGCATTGGCGCAAACCAAAGAACACATGAAATTCGCGCTTCTCCCTCTACTCGCCGCCGGACTTGTTGCCCAACCCCTGTTCAGCCAGGAATCCATTGAACTGACCACCCCTCAGCAGCGCGTGAGTTATTGCATTGGTGCGGACATCGGGAAGACCCTCCAGAAGCAGGATCTGGGTCTGGACGCCAAGGCGCTGGCCGCGGGAGTTCGGGATTCGATCAGTGGCAAGACGGTGTTGAGCGAGGGCGAGATGAAGGAGGTTCTTACGGCGTTTCAGAAGGAGATGATGTCCAAGATGCAGGCCAAGCAGGACGCTGCCGCCGGGGAGAATCTCAAGGCTGGTCAGGCTTTCCTCGCGGAGAACGCCAAGAAGGATGGCGTAAAGGTTCTGCCCAGCGGGCTGCAATACAAGATCCTGAAATCCGGATCCGGAAAGACCCCCGCGGCCACTGATACGGTCAAGACCCATTACCATGGAACGCTGATCGACGGGACAGTCTTTGACAGTTCTGTGGAGCGCGGCGAGCCGGTGAGCTTCCCCGTCACCGGCGTCATCCCGGGCTGGACGGAAGCGCTCCAGTTGATGAAAGAAGGGGACAAATGGCAACTGTTCGTCCCCGCGAACCTGGCCTATGGCGAACGGGGCGCCGGAGGAAGCATCGGTCCGAACAGCGCTTTAATCTTCGAAGTGGAATTGATCGCCGTGCAGTAAGCCCGGTGCGGGTGAAGCCTGGGAGGTTCCCCCGCCCATGAACCTGCCAAGCGCGCCCGTCTCAAGCCTTGCCGCCTCAACCTTTACCCGACGGCAGCGAGGCCAGTTTCACGCCTTCCCGGACCACCAGGGTGGCCTCGACCCTGGCGACGTAGGCCTGCGTTTCCGCGGGCAACTGATGCGCAATGGCGTCGTAACTGTAGACGTCGCTCTTCTTGAGAAGCCTTGAGACTCGCGTGGGGCCGGCGTTGTAGGCGGCCAGCGCCAGTCGCCAGTCCCCAAAGCGGTCGTAGAGATATTGTAGGTACTTCGCTGCTGCCCGGGCGTTCTTCTCGGCATTGCGACGATCATCCGGCAGCCAGGTGGATAAGCCCAGACTTTGGGCCGTGGCCGGCATGAGCTGAAACAAGCCGACGGCGCCGACAGGGCTTTGGGCGTGCGGATCAAAGGCGGATTCCACTTCTGCGACCCAGACCAGTTCCGCGGGGACCTTTTCGGCCCGGAAAATGGGTTTGAGTTGGACGAGGTAATCGGCGGCTGTGACCGGCGCGGGGCGATTGGTCATGAGCGTCAGCCAGAGTTCGTACATCTCCCGCGGGGAAGGCTGGGCTGGCACGGTCTGGACTGCGTTTGTCACCGAACCGGTTCCGCCCGGATGATCCAGGAAGGCCTCCAACCAGGCTGCGCAGGACCGCGCTTCATCGAATTTCCGGAGCGCCAGCAGCACTTGGTCGGCGTCCGCACGACACGGTGTCGGATCGCGCAGTGCGGCTGCCTCCAGCGTTTGTTCAACCCGGTCCACGGATTGATCCAGACTCTCCCGATCGATGCCGGCCATGTCAAAGGCCCAGTCCTCGATGTTCTGGTGCATCCAGTTCTGGATCGAGTCTGCGGGTGCGCCGGGCAGCGACTCTGGTTCCCCGGCGCGAAGCGCGAGGCATGCCAGCAGGCTGAGCAGGGTGGCCCGGACCGGATTCATGAGGGGGTGAATGTAGCAGGGCCTCCGGCGAGCGAAAGCGTCCTTTGCGATTTCCTTCAAAGGCTCGGGGGCTGCCCGGTTAGTTCTCGCTTGCATTGAGTGGTAGATCCCCGACGAACACGGTGAGGACGTTGTTGGTCTTGATCGGTTTGATTTTTGCGAGATCAATGTTGGTGGACAGTGTTTGATGGGTCGAATGACGGACCACCAGCATGAACTCATACACCCCGGGCCGTTCCAACAGCAGGTAGCCGCCTTTCTCCGGTGCGATCCGGAACCGTCCCTCCGTGTCCGAACGCAGGCTGGGCACGGTCAGCAGCCGTTCGGCTCCATGGGTGGCCAGCGGATCGGATTGGGTGGGGGCGCGCAGGTGGCGTTGGATGCGTGCATCCGGCAATGCCTGGCCGGAGGCGGCATCCACCACACGACCTTCCACCGCCGGCGCGATGTAACTCTGGTTGGGACCCTTGAGCGTGTCACATCCGGCCCAAAGCAGTGTGAGGAACAAGAGGAAGCATAGACGATTCATGAGGTTGATCCTAGCCCCGTCAGACCGGGGGTGGCCAGTCCAGAGGCGGCGTCGTCGTGGCGCCAAGGCCTTGCCCTGGGGCCGGTGCGTCGGTATTAAGATCAGCAATGCGATGCACGACGAGATCATCCCGGCGCTGGGTGTTTGCCACGGGGTTGGCCCTGACCATGTGGCTTGCCGGGTCGTGTCCGCCGGCGCTGGGCGACACCTACGTGGTGCGCAAGGGGGACACGCTCAGTGGCATCGCCCAACAGCACAGCGTGGGTCTGTCCCGCCTGGCGGAAGCCAACGGCATGTCCACAAAGGATGTCATCCGCCCGGGCCAGAAGCTGATCATTCCGGATGGGAAACCGCGGTCGGGCCGCGCGGAACCGGAACGGGTGGTGGTGGTGAAGAGGAACGAGACGCTCGCACTGATAGCGCGCGTCAATGGGGTGGAGGTGCAGGATCTGGCCAGTGCCAACGGTATTTCGCTCCACGACCCCATTCATGTCGGCCAGCGGTTGATCATTCCACCCGGGCCGGTGGCAGTGCCGGTGCCAGGGCTCGGTCCGGGGGTGCAACGGGCGATTGACCGGGCGCCGGTTCGCAGCGGGCGCTGGAAATACATTGTGGTGCACCATAGTGCCACCCCGGTAGGGTCGGCCAAAGGCATGGATGAATACCATCGGACCCGGCGCCGGATGGAGAACGGGCTGGCTTACCATTTCGTCATCGGCAACGGCAAGGGCATGAAGGATGGGGAGGTGTTTGTGGGCAGTCGCTGGAACCGACAGCTTCAGGGAGGGCATTTGAGTGTGGAGTCCCTCAACGAGGTCAGCATCGGGATCTGCCTGGTGGGCAACTTCAACAGTACCGGTCCCAGCCGGCGACAGATCGACAGCCTCGAAGCCCTGCTGGAATCCTTGATGAATCGCTGCAACCTGCAGGTGCAGGACATCAAGACGCATAGCCAGATCCAGCCCAAGCACACGGAGTGTCCCGGTCGGCGATTCGACATGGATGGGGTCAGGCGCCGCCTGGATTGATCCGGATCCGGCGCTTGGAAAGGGACTTGCTCCCCTCACCCCGGCCAGGGGTTTAGCGCATCTTCCCGGATTCTTCCGGATCGAGCCGACAGCCGGCAGCAGGCCATGTTTCCCAAGCCGCTGCATGTGCCGCGCGTGATCGAGCATTCCACTTCCATGTTGTCGCGTTGGCTGGGGGAGGATGTGGCCTTCGAAATCCGGGTGGCCGACGGGGTGCCGCCGGTGGAGGCTGACCCAGCCATGTTGGAACAGGTGATCACCAATCTGGTCCTCAATGCCCGCGACGCGCTCGATGGGCCGGGGCGGATTACCGTGGGTCTGGATTCCGTGGTCATTTCGCAAGAGACGGCTTCCGTCAACGCGGAGGCCCGCAAAGGTCCGGCCGTCTGTCTTTCGGTGAGCGATACCGGTCGGGGCATCGCAGCCGAGCATCAAGCCCGCTTGTTCGAGCCCTTTTTCACCACCAAGCCCATGGGGCGCGGGACAGGCCTGGGCTTGTCCGTGGTCCTCGGCATCGTGCAGCAACATCAGGGGTGGATCACCGTGGAGACCGAGCCCGGCCACGGCACCACGTTCAATGTCTTCCTCCCGCCTACCGCGCGCCCCGTGGAGGGGGAGCAGGCGGTCGCATGTTCTCAACGACCTTTGCCTGTGGCTCACCGATCGAGGACGGTGTTGCTGGCCGAGGACGAGGACCTCGTGCGCGAGTTGGCCCGGCTGACCTTGGAACGCGACGGATTCCGCGTGCTGGAGGCGGCGGACGGCCTGGAGGCGTTGCGGGTTTGGAGGGAAAACCGGGGGCACATCGATTTGTTGTTCACGGACATGGTCATGCCCAACGGCATGACGGGCCGGCAATTGGCGGACGAACTCCTGCGGGACCAGCCCAATCTCCCCATCATCTATGCGAGCGGTTACAGCCTGGACGTCATCGCACCCGGGTTTGAGCTGAGCGACCGCGTGGTGTTCCTCTCCAAGCCCTACTTGACCGATCAGTTGCGGGACGCCGCCCGCCGCTGCCTGGAAGCCGCGGTGCCGGCCTGAAGGCGCACCGGTAGGCGGGGAGCGCTCGCGGTCCGGGGGTGTCCAGTGCGCAACGACGGCATCCACACCGCTGCACCCCGGACTTCGTCCCCGGGAAACTTCCAACTCGCATTGTGCGTCGGGTTTCGCCTAAGCTCGGCGACTGTTTTGCTGGCTGTTGCTGGTTGAAGATTGCAGGTTCGAGTCAACGCGCGCATGTGGGCTTCCAACCTTCAGCCTCAAACCGGGAACCCTTGGTCGGTTCACGATTTGACCATTTTGATGTAACGGTTTAACCCATGACCTCATCCGAAATCCGCCAGTCGTTCCTCGACTTCTTCAAGTCGAAGCAACACACCATCGTCCCGTCGTCCTCGCTCATGCCGGACAGCCCGAACCTGCTGTTCACCAACGCCGGCATGAACCAGTTCGTGCCCATCTTCCTCGGCCAGACCGAAGTGCCCCTACACGCCCGGCCGCGCCGCCGACACCCAGAAATGCATCCGCGCCGGCGGCAAGCACAACGACCTCGAGGACGTCGGCCTCGACACCTATCACCACACGTTCTTCGAGATGCTCGGCAACTGGTCCTTCGGCGATTACTTCAAGAAGGAGGCCATCGAGTGGGCGTGGGAACTGGTCGTCGGCGTCTGGAAGTTCCCGCCGCAACGGCTCTACGCCACCGTTTACAATCCGGACAAAGCCAAGGGACGACCCGAGCGAGTTCGACCAGGAAGCGTGGAACTTTCTGGGCGGAAAAGTTCCGGAGCGTCGGACTCGACCCCGCCGTCCACATCGTCAACGGCAACAAGAAGGACAATTTCTGGATGATGGGCGAGACCGGCCCGTGCGGCCCGTGCTCCGAAATGCACGTGGACCTCACGCCCGACGGCGACACCAAGGGGTCCCTCGTCAACAAGGGCGACGCCCGCTGCATCGAGATCTGGAACCTCGTCTTCATCCAGTTCAACGCGAACCCCGACGGCACGTTCTCGCCGCTGCCCGCCCAGCACGTGGACACCGGCATGGGCTTCGAGCGCGTCACCAGCATCATCCAGGGCACGAAGGGCCTGACCGATTTCGCCAACGCCAAGATCTCCAACTACGAGACCGACATTTTCCGCCCGATCTTCGACGGCTGGAGCAGTTGAGCGGCAAAACGATACGGCAGCACGCTGCCCGGCAGCGCATGTGAAATCCCAGATCTCAAATCTCAAACGGCCACGGACGTGGCCTTCCGCGTCATCGCCGACCACATCCGCACGCTGTCGTTCGCCATCGCCGACGGCATCCAGCCCGGCAACACCGACCGCAACTACGTCCTGCGCCGCATCCTGCGCCGGGCGGTGCGTTACGGCCGCACGCTCGGTTTCCACGAACCGTTCTTCTACAAGCTGGTGGACGTGTTGGCGCACACGATGGGTGACGTGTTCCCCGAAATCCGCGCCAGGAAACAGCACGTGCAGGACGTCATCCGCATCGAGGAGGAGGCGTTTAACAAGACGTTGGACCGGGGAATTGCATTGTTTGAGGAGGAGGTTGCCAGATTGGCGGGGAGCGCGCCCCAACTCTCCGGCGCGTTCGCATTCCGGCTCTACGACGAGCAAGGCTTCCCCCTCGACCTGACCGAGTTGATGGCGCGGGAACGCGGGTTGACCGTGGATGTCGCGGGCTTCAACAAGCTCATGGACGAGCAGCGCGAACGGGCCCGCGCGGCCCAGAAGAAAAGGTCATCGAACTGGCCCAGTTCGAGACCAAGGCGCCCACGAAATTCGTCGGCTTTGACTATCTGGAAACGGAGGCGGTGGTGGAAGCTGTCCTGTCCGGGAAGCAGCCCAACCAGTTCAACCTCATTCTCGATCGCACGCCCTGCTACGCCGAAATGGGCGGCCAGGTCGGCGACGCGGGCATGGTTCACGTGCCCGGACACGACTGGAGCGAGGTCGGCCGATTGCGGGTGTTGGACACGCAGAAGCAGGGTGCGGCTTACATCCATCGCGCGGTGTTGGCCGACGGGCGGGCGCCCGAATCGGGCGAGGCCGTTCGCGTTGCGGTGGACGTGCCCCGGCGCAATGCCATCCAGCGCCATCACACCGTCACGCACCTGCTGCACTGGGCGCTGCACGAAGTCGTGAGCAAGGAAGCGTCACAGAAAGGTTCGTTCGTCGGCCCGGACAAGTTGACCTTCGACTTCAACAGCGCGCCGCTCACACCCGCGCAGGTTGCGGACATCGAAAGACTCGTCAACGAACGCGTCCTGGAGAACGCCACGGTCTCGTGGGCCGAAGTGCCTTACGCCGACGTGAAATCGCGCAAGGACGTGATGCAGTTTTTCGGCGACAAGTACGGCGACACCGTCCGGCGTCGTCCAGATCGGCGGCCACGCGCAGAAGCTCGACGGCTATTCGATGGAACTGTGCGGTGGCACGCACACGCGGGCGACCGGCGAGATCGGGTTGTTCCGCATTGTGGGCGAGAGCGCCATCGCCGCCGGGGTGCGTCGGATCGAGGCCGTGGCCGGGCTGGAGGCCTACCAGCAGGCGAATCAGCAGCTCGAGCTGATCAAATCCATTTCCAGCAAGCTGAACACCCCCGTCGCTTCCTTGGAGAAGAAGATCGAAGCGCTGCTGGAACAGGAGAAGTGTCTGGAGCGCCAACTCAAGGCCGTTCGCCAGCGCGAGGCTTCCAATGTGAGCAGCAATCTCAAGGCGCATGCCAAGGCCATCAATGGCATCCCCGCCATCATCCATAACGTGGGCGAGGTGGACGGTGAGTTCCTGCAATTGGTCGCCGACGGGCTGAAGAGTAACTTCAAAGGGGTGATTGTGCTGGGCGGTTGCGCCAACGGCGCCGTGTCGCTCGTGGCCGCCGTGACGCCGGACTTCACCTCCCGGGTGCAGGCCGGCAACCTGATCAAACAAATCGCGCCGATCGTGGGCGGCAAGGGCGGGGGCCGCCCAGACAACGCCCGCGGTGGCGGCAAGGACGCCAGCCGACTGGACGAGGCGTTGGTCGAAGCCAGAGGTCTCCTCGGGTCCTGACGGTCAGGAGCGCTGGAGCCGGCGCTGAGCAAGGCGCCCCGCAAGGGGGGGGATGCACACTTGGGGAGCCGGCTTGTCCCGGCCGCTGTGCTCGGCCATATTCCGCGCACCGGAATCAATGTGAAACTGCTGGTCGCCATCACCGGAGCCAGCGGATCCCTCTACGCCCAGCGGTTGCTGGACCAATTGGATCCGCAGGCGCATGAAGTCCATGTCGTCCTGAGCCGCTACGCGCCACAGGTCATTGCGAAGGAACTGCCCGATGGGCTCCAGCTCCAGCCCGGGGTCCAGCAGCACAACCTGCACAGCATGAACGCGCCGTTCGCCAGCGGGTCCAATCCGCCCGATGCCATGGTGATCATTCCCTGCACCCTGGGGACGCTGGGGCGGATTGCGCATGGCTACAGCCAGGATGTGCTGTTGCGGGCCGCCGACGTCGTGCTCAAGGAGAAACGCAAGTTGATCCTGGTGCCGCGCGAGACGCCGCTGAGCCTGGTCCACGTGAAGAACTTCGAGCTGTTGATCCAGGCGGGGGCCACCCTGCTGCCGGCCAACCCCTCCTTCTATACCCGGCCCCGGACGGTGGAAGCGGTGGTGGACACGGTGGTGGCGCGGGTGCTGGATCACCTGGGGATCGCGAATGAGCTGGTGGGGCGGTGGGCGGAGCCGGAGTGAGGTCGGAACTTTGAACCTTGACCATCGAACCTTGAGATGAAGAGTTGCCTGAAAGAACTCCGCCAGCCGCGCCGCTGGGCGCGGCTGGTTGATGGGAAACATGGGTTGCCGACGGACCAACGATTGAAGTTTCTGCTTGGCGAAAGCGAAGAGTTGATCCGGATTTTCAAGACCCGCGTGCAGACCGCCGAACGAAACCGCCTGGCGGAGAAACGGTCCTCATCAAACCCAACAGCACCACGGAACCAGTAGCCGTTTCTTGTTCAAAGTTCGAGGTTCAACGGTTCAAGGTTCAATGTTTTCGCATGTAACAAAATGGGCTTCGTTCGTTCGTTTCAGCCACACGGTGTTCGCCCTTCCGTTTGCGTTGGCCTCGATGCTGGTCGCCGCGCGGGATGCTCACGGCTGGCCGGGTTGGCGTGTGTTCCTGCTCATCCTGGCCGCCATGGTCTGCGCCCGCACCTGCGCCATGGCCTTCAACCGGATCGCGGACCGCAAGTTTGACGGGTTGAATCCGCGTACGGCCAACCGCCATCTGCCCACCGGCCGGGTTTCGCTGGCCGGCGCCTGGTTGCTCTGGGCGTCGGGTGCCGCCGGTTTGGTGGCGTCGAGCTGGCTGCTGAATCCCGTCTGCTTCGTCCTGTCTCCCATTGCCGTTGGTGTGGTGTGCTTCTACTCGCTGACCAAGCGCTTCACCGACTTCACTCACGTGTTCCTGGGCGTGGCGCTGGCCCTGGCGCCCATCGGGGCCTGGCTGGCGGTGACCGGCCATTTCGACTTCTGGCCGGCTGCCTGCGCCGGGGATCATGCGCCGTTGCTGCACAGTGCCCTGCTGCCGCTGCTCCTCGCGCTGGCGGTGGTGCTGTGGTTGATCGGGTTCGACATCATTTACGCGTTGCAGGATTACGAATTTGATCGCGCGCACGGACTGCACTCGCTGGTGGTGCGTTGGGGGCCGAAAAACGCCCTGGCGGCGGCTTTCCTGGCGCACCTCTTCATGTGGGGCCTGCTGGCGGTGTTCGGCCTGCTGGCCGGGTTCCGCATCGCCTACGCCGGCGGACTGGTCATCATCCTGGCCTGCCTGCTGGTGGAGCATTGGGTGGCGCGACGGCGCAGCTTGGACTGGGTGAACACGGCCTTCTTCCGGCTCAACGCGCTGATCAGCTTCGTGTTCCTGGCTGTCGTGGCCGGCGAAGTCATTTTCCGGGGGTTCCGGTTCACGTGGTAGCTGCAAACGCTCGATTCCTCGATTCCTCATTTGCCCAGAGGAGTTCTTTCCGCTTTATTGCGTACGTGACAATTCAAGCTCTGGAAAAGGAAGTTCTCGATTTACCGCCCCGCTCTCGGGGGCGGGTGGTTAGGCTCTGATGAACTTCCTCGTCCGAAACAGCGAACTCCACGACCTCTACGACAAGGTGGCGGCGGGGACGCGGCTTTGCGAGGCGGAGGCGCTGCGATTGTTCGAGAGCCGGGACCTGAATGCCTTGGGGGCCATCGCGGACATGGCGTGCCGGCGCAAGGTGGGCCACCGCGCGTCCTACATCCTCAACCGCTACATCAACTACTCGAACTATTGCATCCTGAGCTGCCAGTTCTGTTCGTTTGCGCGCAAGAAGCGCGGCCGGGATGGATTCGAACTCTCGATCGAGGACATGGTGCGGAAAGCCCGGGAAGCGCTGCAACTGGGGGTCACCGAGCTGCACATCGTGGGTGGACTGCATCCCTCGCTGCCGTTCCGCTACTACGTGGACATGCTCAAGGCCTTGAGCGCGCTCAACGAGGGTAGGGCCGCGCTGCCGCGCGGCCAGGACGACCGGCAGGTCGTCCCGGCCAGGCTTCATTTGAAATGCTTCACGGCGATCGAAATCCTGCACCTGGCGTGGCTGGCCCGGAAGTCGGTCGAGCAGACGCTGATCGAGTTGAAGGAGGCCGGACTGAGCTGCCTGACCGGCGGTGGGGCGGAGATTTTTGCGCCCCAGGTCCGCTCGGCCATCGCCAAGGGCAAGGAGTCGGCGGCGGAATACCTGGATGTCCACCGCACCTGGCACCGGCTTGGCGGACGCAGCACCTGCACCATGCTCTACGGCCATGTCGAATCCCTGGCGGACCGCGTGGATCACTTGCGGCAATTGCGCGAACTCCAGGACGAAACCGGTGGATTTGTCGGGTTCATCCCCCTGCCGTACCAGCCCGAGAACAACGACATCCCCGTGACGCATCCGCCCACCGGTTACGACACGCTGCGCACACTCGCGGTGAGCCGGCTGTACCTCGACAACTTTGATCACCTCACCGCCTACTGGGTGGGTCTGGGGATGAAGCTGGCGCAGGTGGCGCTGAGTTACGGGGCCGACGACCTGCACGGCACCATCGTGGAGGAACACATCTTCCACATGGCCGGGGCGGCAACCCCGCAATTGCAGACCGAAGCCAAGATGCTCAAGGCCATCCGCGAAGCCGGACGCACGCCGGTGCAACGGAACACGTTCTACGAACCCATCCGCGTGATGGAGAACGCGCCGATGGCGGCTGAAGCGCAATCCCGACAGGCCGGGAGCAAATCCAAGGTGCTGGAAGATAATCTGGCGACGGCGTGAGCCGTCTTGAGCGCCTTCGCCTTTGCGGTTCGTAAGGCCCCAGTGCGTTGTCGCTCGCTAAACAAGCGTCCGATGACCTCCCATACCGTTCGCCATTCCTGTGCGATGAGCCTGCTGCAAGCTGGGGTTCAGGGTATGCACAAGCCAAGCCAGCCTGTGGTCGCGTGGCTGGGCAGGGCTGGGGTTCCTGCGGAGAGCCTAAACCCCGGCGGCAGGATGATCGATGGGGTGCTGGTTGGCGTTAGCCCAATACTTCTGCTCTGAGCCACGCATCATCAATAGGTGCGCTATCACCTCGTCGGTCGGACACATCACGCCAGCCCAAGTGTCGGCATAGTAGCCGATGGGGTGCAGACAGAGCGCGCATAATGGATATCCTCCCGTTTCATCCTGGCGTATGGCGATGGTTGGCCGACCCTTCCGGAACAGATAAGTCACCTGACTGCGCTTGCTGAGCTCACCGAAGTGCCCCGTGAGTTGGTATTGCTGAAAGCAATGTTCGGGGATAAGGGTGGCCAGCTTCCGCTGGGCCTTTTGCTCGGCCTCCATCGGCCAGACGACGGAGGCATCAAGTGTGCGGATGGTAAACGAGAGCCTGTCTTCCGGGTCCAACCCGGCTCGAGCACGGCCTTGCTTGTCTTTGAGCACGACAACTCGGGCTTGGTACTTGAAATTCCACCAGGAATTGACCCTTACGAACTCGGAGGGAGAAACGGACCCCAAAATTCGGACCAGCAGCTAAGTTAGACTTTTCAGGCTCAGGCTGGGGTGAGAAAAGGCAGAGCCATGAGCAAAACAAAACGCAAGCGACACACAGGAGCCTTCAAAGCCAAGGTGGGGTTGGAGGCATTGATGGGCATCAAGACCGTCGGGCAGATTGCCCGGGAATACCAGATTCACCCGGTGCAGGTGACGCAGTGGAAGGGGGTGGTGCGCGAGCGCCTGCCGGAGTTGTTCGAGTCGCCGCGGACGGTGGGCGAGGACAGCCAGGAACTGGTGGCGCAGTTGCACGAGAAGATCGGGCAACTGAGCGTGGAGGTGGACTGGCTTAAAAAAAAGTGCAGGCAGTTGGGCCTGTAGTGGCGCGCAAGGAGCTGATTGAGCCATGCGAACGACTGAGCCTGCGGCGGCAGTGCGAATTGGTCGGGATCGCGCGCAGCGGGTTCTACTACGAGCCGGTGCCCGAGACGGAGGCGAACCTGGGGTTGATGCGGCGACTGGATCAGATGCATCTGGAACACCCGGTGTATGGCAGCCGGCGCTTGACGGCGCTGCTGCAACGGGAGGGGCTGGCAGTGAACCGGAAACGGGTGGTGCGCCTGCTGGAGTTGATGGGGGTGGAGGCGGTGTATCCGAAGCGCTCACTGAGCCAGCCGGGCGAAGGGCATCGGATCTACCCCTACCTGCTGAAAGGGCTGGAAATCAGCGGTCCGGACCAGGTTTGGTGCAGCGACATCACGTATGTGCCGATGGCCAACGGGTTCATGTATCTGGTGGCGGTGATGGACTGGTGGAGCCGGTATGTGGTGGCGTGGGAGTTGTCGAACAGCCTGGACAGCGAGTTCTGTATCCGGGCGTGGACGGCGGCGATGGCGAACGGGCGGTGTCCGCTGATCTCGAACACGGATCAGGGCTGCCAGTTCACGAGCGAGGCGTATCTGGAGGCGGTGGAGTCGGTGGGGGTGGACGTGAGCATGGATGGGCGGGGCCGTTGGATCGACAACCGGTTCATCGAGCGATTATGGCGGAGCGTCAAACAGGAAGACATCTATCCGCAAGACTAC
Organism: uncultured Verrucomicrobiae bacterium; assembly: GCA_963751435.1. Taxonomy (GTDB): domain Bacteria; phylum Verrucomicrobiota; class Verrucomicrobiia; order Limisphaerales; family DSYF01; genus JALOTU01. The sequence goes on from CAVVUP010000018.1 coordinate 30,892, forward strand.
GCCGATGGGTTGACAGCACAGCGGGGATTGGGGCGGTGGTTCGGCGAATACAACACGGCGCGCCCGCATCAAGCGTTGGGCTATGCGACGCCCGGGGAAGTGTATCACTCGCCCGAATCGTATGGAGCCAGGCCGGCGGCGTGGCGGTGGAAGTAGTGACCGAGGCGCCCCCGGCGTCCAGCCCTCCGTTCGCCCCTACGCCCCTGACGGGGCTACGGAGCTCACTCCGGGCTGGACGCCGGAGCCTCTGGAGTGCGATGGTGAAACGCAGAGCAACGAAACAAGCAAACCAAGTCCCAGCGGAGCCTGAAAACCTAACTTAATTCCTGCGTTTCGTGGTCCAAACAATGGGGTCCACTTCTAAGAGAAGGTGGCGGCTTACCCCAACGCGTTGAAGGAAAAGATTGTAAGGCAGAACATATTCTTCGAGCGTTTCTCTGTCCGCATGCTTTGGGCAAAGCGAAATGATCAGCCATTACTTGCGGAACATGACACGTTTTCGGTGCGCAAGCTTCTCTCGTTATGGCTGGCTCTAAACGGCGAATATTATTCCGGGTTCAAATGGTCGCGACAGATAATCGACTCGATGCCACTGGTTCCGAAAAATGCTTTCCCGCGCATCGAGAGCATCTTCCGCAGACTGCCCGGTAACCGCCGGCGAGGAACTCCGCAGCTTGATTCACGAGACGTTTGCACTCGTGGAACAGCATCTCCCACAAATAGACATTCAACAGGCAAAGACTGAGTTCGAATCCACCTAATCTGCGATCTCCCCCCGGGTAAAGCATCCATGCTCGCATGGGATTGCCTGAAGCTGACGGGCGCGAAGGGCTGGAGGGTTTGATTCCACTGGAAGATGATCGAAGGATTTGAGCCTGCCCCGGCTGCGCCCGGCGCAAGCGCTGGCTCAACAGCGTGACGGCGGGGTGGTTCAAGCGGGTGGTGGGGAAGGTGGCGGGGTGGTTGGGTCGGCGTTGACAGTCAGGCCACAGAGGGAACCGTCCGCACCCTCGCCTTCCTGCGCTTTTGCCCGGCCAATAATAGCCGGATAAACCGCAGCGAAAGCCCTCCGAACCCGTGGAGCCAGCACGATTTGCCAAGGCGGTTTCCGACGTTGACTGTTGAATATCAGCGGCGTAGCGTCGCAGCAAGTAAGCAGATCGGACGTTGTCGGGCACAGCGGGGATGCCGTCTTGAACGTTAACCTACCTCTCCTGATAAAGCGCAAGATTCTGCGCTTTATTAACACTGTTCGGCAGGAGACTGAGAAGATGACAACCAACAGAACCGTTACCATTATGTGCTGGGTGGGGAGAGTATGGTCGATTGCCTCGCTCGCGTTTGTGGGCGCATTCTTGATCGGCGAGGGGCTGCCTCCACTCGACCTCAGGCACATGTTCTTTCCGTTTGGCATTCTGTTGGGGTTGATTCTGGCATGGCGGCTTGAGAAGACCGGGGGCGTCGTTGCCACGCTGTCACTCCTGTTATTCTACGTAATCCACTTTGCTGAATCTGGGCGGCTTCCTGGGGGACCTTGGTTCTTTCTCATTGCCGCACCCGGCTTTCTCTTTATCTGTTGCGGATTCTTGAGGGCAAAGACAACGAAAGACACGACCGCCGAACAGGACAAAAGGAATGTAGAGAACACGGGGGCGTGAAGGGCTGGAGGGTTTGATTTCACTGGAGGATTTGCGCAGGACTTGAGCCTGCCCCCGGGTTCTCTGCATTCCCGGGTTGAACGAAGCGGCGGTCAAAGGTTCGGAGGCGCGTCCGCCCAGCGGCTTTGCGGAAAGTGTCTGCGCCTTGCCTGCCGCCTTCCTCGTTCCCAGCCCCTTTTCGGGCCCAACGCCCCTGACCACACGCTTCCACCGCTTCTCCCGCTCCGCACGACGGCGACCGGAGGACTTTGCTTGGCGTCCGCAGCGCCTTGACCCCTCGGCCAGCACGCCACGGACACACCCCACCGGTCCACGTCCCCTGCGCGTTTTGCGCCGGGCACGCCCGAGCGGTTGAACCTGGAGGGTGGTGCTGCATCACTTCAGGGGGGCGCACGATCCTGGCCGCGCCACGCCGGACGCTGTCCCGGGCGCCAGCGTTCCACCAGCACCAGCACGGTGCCGCACCGGGCGCACTTGAGCGTACACTTGAGCGGGGACGCCCCGTCCGTGGCCACCGTTGTCTCCGGTTCCGCAAGCGTGTCAGGCGGCGGCTGCCAAGTGGCGCGCTGGGCTTCACTGAGCACCGGCGCCTGTTGGAGCAGCGCGCGCACGCGGTTGAGCTTCACGCGTCCGCCCGGATGCCACCATCCGAAGCGGCGCACGCGATGAAAGCCGCGGGGTAACACGTGCTGGAGAAAGCGGCGGAGCAACTCGAAGGGCTCCAGGTCCACGTGCCGCCAGGCGTGTGTGGTGCTGTCGCGATAACGCCAGCGCAACCGGCCATCCGGCTGCAGGGGCAGGCTGCGATTGCCCGTGGCGGTCTTGAACACATAGCGGCTCAAGTAACGCAGCGCGTGTTGCCCCGAACCCACCGCCGCGCTGTGCACCACCCAACGCTGCTTCCAGACCCCAGCCGGGATCTGCTGCAACGCCTCCGGCGCCTCCTGAACCAGCCGTTGCCCAAACAGGGTTCGGCAACGGTCACTGAGCGCCTTGACCGGCAGGAGGAAGTTCTTCCTCGCCCTCACCCAAGTGCGCTGGTCCAGACTCAAGCCGCCCCCAGCCACCAGGAAGTGCACATGCGGATGGTGAATGAGGGTGCGGCTCCAGGTGTGCAAGACGCCCAGCATCCCCAGCGTGGCGCCCAGCCGCTTGGGGTTGCCCGCCAGATCCTGCAAGGCCTGCGCACTGGCACTGAACAACAGGTCGTAGCCCAGCGCCGGATGACGCCGCAACCAGCCGCGCAGCTTCTCCGGCACGGTGAACGTCACCAGGAAGTAGGGCACGGGCAGCAGCAACGCCTGCTGCGCCGCCAGCCATTGCTCTGACTCCTCGCGCCCGCATTGCGCACAATGCCGGTCGTTGCACGAGTGGTAGGAGAAATGGCGTTGGCCGCACTCAGGACAAAGATGCAGCGCGCCGCCCAGGGCCGGGGTGCGGCACTGGAGCAGCGTGTGGAAGACCTCGCGTTGCCGAACCGGCATCGTGGCGCCGAAACGTTCGAGGTAGGCCGGTCCGTGGCGGACCAGCGCCTCGTGCAGGCGCAACGTGCCGTCGGCAGATCCGACGACTGAGGACATGGCCGGCCCTCAGAGATCGGCCATGAACTGGTTGATGCGCTTCTGATGCTGGGTCTGGCACAGACTGGTCAGGTGGGTGTAGATCACCGTGACCGTGGGACTGTGATGACCGAGATTGACCTGGAGTTGGCGCAGGTTCTCGCCCTGTTCGAGCAGGTGGGTGGCGTACGAATGTCGCAACGAATGGATATGCGCGGCCTTCTTGATGCCGCTGGCGCGCAGGGCCAGACGGAAGGCGCGCTGGAGGGTCGAGCGGCACATCGGTTCGGTGGCGGTGGGAGCGCCCTGGCCGGAGTGACCCTTGGCTGGGAAGAGCAGGCGCGGATGGCGATGGGTTTTCCAAAGTTGGCGCAACAGTTCCAACGTGCGTTGGGGCAGCGGCACATAACGGTCCTTGTTGTTATGGAAAGCTTTCCATAACCGCA
>CAVVUP010000019.1:0-8846 GCA_963751435.1 uncultured Verrucomicrobiae bacterium
CCCACGCCAGGACTTGCCTCCCACCAGCGCCGGCTCGAATTCCGAGCGGCGCAACACCCGCAGCGCCGGTGCGGGCAGCTTGGCCGCACGCGGCCTGGGCGCTCGTGCAGGCGCCTGGACCATCTCCGCGGGCTCCGCCTTGGTGAAGGTCACGTCGCCGGAACCGGTGACCGCCAGCTCCACGTGGTTCCCTTCGAGCTTCTGGAGCTTCTCGAAGATTTGTGCGTCAAAGCAGGTGGCAAACAACAACCCGGCGTTGCGGGCGCGCACCGCCACATGGGAAACCAGATCGACGGACTTCGGTGTGATGACGGCGCGCACACCCTCGGGCGGTTCCTCGTCGCCGCGCACCTGGTCCGCCACCAACACCGTGGGCCGGTCAAACTTCCGGCCTTGCACGGCCCGAAGTTCCGACACCACCTGAACCACGCCCGCCGTCCGGCTGGGGCTGATCACCTGCCAGTCGCCCAGCTTCGCCTCTTTGCGCAGCACGGGATCCAGTTGGTGCAACAGCATGGACAGCAGGAAGACCGGCCGACCTCGAACGATTTCCTCGGAGAACAGGGTCACGGTCCACGCCGCCGCCTGGAATTCCCGGCCCAACTGCTCCGCCCGGGGCTGCAGCAGCCGGTAGGTGGTGTCGGTCACGGCCTCCACCGCCCGGCGCAACCGGTCCACAACCGCCTTGGCCCGCAGGCACCAGTCGCGCGAGAACCGGTTGTCCAGGGGCAATCGGCGCCACTCCCGGTTGCACTGTTCGATCTCGACGTTTCCCTGAACCAGCAACAGGTTTTCCAGCACCAGGCCCAGCAGCGCCACCAACTGGTGGTTGGCGAACTTGGATTGAAGCTGGCGCTCGATGGCGGTGCGCAAGGCTTCCTCGAGCGCAAGGTCCAGATACAACCCGTCTTTCACGCCGGCCGTGTCCGACATCCGGCCCAGCGCGGTGGTCAGCCCCCGCCGCGCCTCGGTAATCTTGCCGGCCAGTTCGACCGCATCGGTGTCCGGATTGCGGAACCGCTGTTGAACAAAGTGCAGGGCGTCGCACGCACGGCCATCCAGCAGACGCGCCCCCGCCCCGGCCGCGGTGTCGAGGTCCGTCCCGGAATGCACCGAACACAGCAGTTGCAGGTAATGCTCGAAATCGTGGATCAAGCCGTCCTTGAGGTGCGGATGCCACTCGGGATCCCGGGTGATGGGTCGTTCGAAGCCGGCCAACCGCTCGCGGGTCACCCCGCCCTCGAGCAACGCGGCCTCGTAAGCATGCAGATCGCCGTCCCGTCGCAGGAACGCCAAGTAGGCCTGACAGATCACGACGTCGTCCGGCGTGGTGTTGTTGTGCAGCTTCTGATGCCACTGCTCCATCCAGGTGCCGCCCACCTCCTTGATGTGGTACCGGTGCATGATGTGCAGGATGTCGTCCCGGATGCGCTGTCCCTCCCCGCCCCGACCCACGCAACCGAGCATGAGCCGGATCAGATCGCGCTGTGACGGATGGCGGATGAACGATTCGGCCAGCTTGGCGGTGAGCCGATCCTGCGCGTGGGCCAGTTCGCGCGGTTTGGTGTTGTAATTGCGCTGCCAATCCAACTGTCGGATGGCCGAGTAGCGCAACCAGACAAACAACGTGGCCCAGGCTTCGCGATCGTCCCCCGCCTGCTCGATCAGGTCGTAACAGAGATTGAACCGATGCATCAGGGTCCAGCCGTGCGGTCCCATCTCGCCCTCGACAATCGCCGTCATCAGGTCGGACAACGGGGTCGCGGGCGCCTCGTCCGGGGCGAGCTTCAAGAAGAGATCGTTGCCCCGATGCTTGATCCAGCGACCGGTCTCGGGCTGAAAGATCACGAAGCCGATGCCCGCCGGTTGCTCACCGGCGGGGAACCGCAACGTCAACCAGCGCAGGCCGTCCCGATCCTCGAACGGCGAGCGTACCGCTTCTTCGTTGAACGCTTGGGTCCCTGCGGGCTGCTGTTCGGCTCCAGGCTGCTTCCAGCCTGACCGCGGTCGGTCCTGAATTCCCCAATGAAAATCAAGCGGCCCGTCAAGATTCGTGACCAGAATGACCTCGACCTGCTGATCGGTGCGCCGGATCCCAACAGCCAGTTCGCCGCCGCCGTCGAGCGAAAAGCTCCGGCTCCGAACCGGCTCCGCGACGGGCGCGGATTTCAGATGGCTCTCAAGCGCGCTGAGCGGAGCGGGTCCCGGTTCGGCCAAAGCCACCCAGTAGTCCTTGCCCCGATTGTTCTCCCAGCGATGGGTCTGCGGCCAAAACAGATCGAACACGACGAACGGGGGGATACGATCCTTGGGAAAGTGCAGCACCAGTTCGTCCTTGTCCGGACCAGGCTGGAAGGGCGATTGCACCGCGGACGGGCCGTGCGACGAGGACCCGTCCGGCCAGAGCGAACGGGCCGGAGCCTGCCAACGGGAGGTGCGAGCGGACGCGGTTCCCCAGTGGAGAAGGCAATGGGAGCCCCCCTTCAACTGAAAGGTCACCTCCAAACCGTCGTCCACGCGCCGTTTCTCAAAAACCAACGACAGTCCCTGCGGGTTGCTGATCAGTTCCTCAAGCACGCGCCATAGGTAGGCGTGTCCGCCCCAGTTTGCAACCCTTTCAGAACCGCCCGGAGCGCGGACCGCCGAGTCCGCGCGATTGGAGGCGTGCGCGATGAGGGCCGCGCGGACTCGGCGGTCCGCGCTCCGATTCGCGGGTCAGACCGAAGCCGGGGTTCCGCCGGCTGCCGCGCTGGTCTCCGAAGCGAAACTCTTCCACATGCGCAGGGGCAGGAGCCCGATGAGGAGGACGGCAACCTGGCTGGCGATGAACAGGATCAGCCAGCGGAACGCGGAATCCATGAACCCGTACGAATGCAGGCCGATACCAAGCATGTTGACGCCGAACCAGGAGAAGCTGGTGATGATGTTGCCCACGATGGCCATGTTCATGAGGCCGCGGGCCTTGATCATGCCTCCCCAGCGCGCGTGGAGAATGGTGGCGCACCAGAGCACGATCAGCAGCGCGCCGTTCTCCTTGGGATCCCACCCCCAGAACCGGCCCCACGATTGATCCGCCCAGATCCCGCCCAGCACCGTTCCAACAAAGCTGAACAGGGTGGCAAAGCAGAGAATGCCGTAAACCATCCGCGCCAACCCGTCCGCCGTGGGCCTCTTGAGGGACGCGGTGAAGACACCCCGCAAGATGTAGATCAGGGCCAGGACCCCCGCCACAAACATGGCGGAATAGCCCAGCGTGATGGTGACCACGTGGGTGGCGAGCCAGAAATTGGTGTCGAGCACCGCCCGCATCATCTCCATGGTGTCGCCCCCGATGGCCAGGTTGTGCGCAATGATCTGGGTGGCAAACCCGATCAAGGACGCCACCACAATGCCGATGCCATCCCGATAGATCCGCTCGAGGAACAACCCCAGCAGGACCGCGCCCCAACCGATGAAGATGGCGGACGAGTAGAGGTTGGTCACGGGCGGCCGCCCTTCGAGCACCATCCGCCACACCAGGCCCACCGTGTGCAGAACCCAGGCGGCGCCCAGGATCCAGAAGGCGCACCGACGCAGTCCTTCGCTCCACCAGAACCAGAAGGCCAGGGCTCCCAAGAGCGCGAGCACGTAGATCACCGTGGACTTGTAGAAAAGCTGCGCGTGGTTGAAGGCATGCTCGGCAGTGCTCTTCTGAATCGCCTTTCCAGCGCCGGCCTGCAGGCGTTCAGCGTAGGTTTTCAGGGCCGCATTGAAACCGTCCGCGTCCCCGGCGGCGTAGGCGCCGGCCATGCGCGCGTACTGCGTCACCGCCTCCGGCACCGCCTGCCCATGCATCCCACTCATCAGGGCGGCACCGACGCTGTTCCAGTCGTCCGGAGCCGCCACGGGATCGGACGGAGGCACAATCCGGACGTAGGCCATCCGGGACATCTGGTCGAAGGCGGAGAGGTGGCCGAGCAGCCGGTTGAACGCCGCTTCGTCGTATTCCTGCTTGGCCTCGCGCGCACGCACCGCCCGCATGCCGGTCTCGAACGAGGCGGCGTAGTCGTCCAGGTCCGCAGGGAAACGGGTCGCGTCCGGCGGTTGGAGCGTGGCCTTGAGCCGCTGATACATCCACATCGAGGAATAGAGCTTGAGCACGCCGCGCTCGTAGGCGGAACGCGCGGCCGCCTCGATCTTCTGAACCCGATCCCCTTCCCGGGACAGCTCGGCCTGATGCGGCTCGATCTCGGAGAACGAGAAATACTTGCTCTCCTCGGACAACCCCATCAGCGCCAGCACATCGCGGTTATCTATGCGGAACACCTTGCGCTGATCGGCCCGCCCGGATTGGGTCATGAGTTCGAGCAGCCAGTTCATCGCCGGCATCTTGCCGTCCTCCGTGCGCACACTCTGCCGGGTGCGCATCTCCAGCAACGCATTGCGCGCGACCGAGTCGAAGGGCTGAATGCGCCCGTTCAACAGCACCGGCAGACGGCCAAACGCCTCGACTTCGAAGCCCTTGGACGACCTGGGGAACAGGCCGGACGCCGCCCAGGCCAGACAGAGCAAGGCCAGGATCCAGGGAATCACCCGACCGATGAACCGGGGGCTCGCCCTCACGCCATTCCTCTCCCCCGGGGACAGGGTGCCCGAAGGGCCGGTGATGGGTTCAGAATGCGAATCCTGGTTTTGGGAGGAGAAACTCACGAACGGACCTTTCGTTTGAGGAACGGGACCAGGTGAATCAGAAACTGCACCACCAAGCCCACCGATACCAGCACGCAGGACAGGTAGGGGGTCAGCCAGGAGGGATTGCGGACCACCTGCAACACGCTGCCCTGGTTGTCGGTGTCAAAACTGGCCTGGTAGAACGTGGCGCCATCATAACGCAACGGGTTGTTCATGTAGATCAGGACCTCGCGATCCTCGCCCTTGGCCGGGTTCTGCAGCCGCACCCGGCTGGAGAAGTTCCTGGGAATCTCCGTGCCCGGGTACTTGTCGTGTGTGAAATCCAGCAGTGTGATCGAATACGGTTTGTATTCCCGACGCGGACGCATCGACAATTCGTAGGTCTTGCCACCAATCGACAACGGCTGGGGTTGTTCGATGAACTCGGAGGCGAGCCAGGTTCCCTCCGATGCGCCCGGGCCTTTCAACTCGAAGATCACGCTGGGCACGTCGCGCCGATCCATCTCGGTGACGTGCGGCAGCTCGCGGGCAAGGATGGAGCTGCCGAATCCGAAGGTGGCGGCCGGCGGATGCGTCGAACCCTCCGGGATCCGCTCGAGGGAGGAGTTGCGGAAGTACTGTTGCACCACCAGGGTGAGATCCAAGTCCGGCAGCCGGATGGCCCCGCCCTTTCTCAACCGCCATTCCGGCACGGCAATGACCCGGTCGGCCTGCGAATCCGACCGCTGGACCAGCACCAGCTCGGCTTCACGCGGTCGTTCGGAGTAATTCCGGGTTTCCCCCTCCCGGAGATGCATCATGGTCTCGACCGACAGCAGGTCCGTCAGCAGTTGCCCCACGAACAGCAGGATAAGTCCCATGTGAATGAGCCAGATGCCGAACTTCCTGGTGGAAAAGGCAAAACGCCGAAAGGCCACCACGGTCACATTGATCAGCAGCAGTCCACCGACCAGGTAACCGCCGGGAAACACCGGGATGCGGATGCCCGACTCGCCCGGCGACCAGTAAACAAAAAAGCGGCGGAAGAAATCGTTCTGAGCCTGGTACAGTCCGAGCTCGACCTGCGCGATGGTGCCGGCGAAGACGAGAACCAGCGCCAGCACCAGGCACACCACGGTCAGCTTGAGCGAGGCGAAGAAGTCGATCAGAGGTTTGAGTGACATGCTCAGAAGCGGGCGGCGTTCACGAAGGAAAGGAACTCACCCGACTTTGCCTCCACCACGGGAATCGGGCCAGTCATCTTGAAGAACCACGTTTCTGCCGGCAACGTCACAACCACCGTCAGCATCCGCGCGGGAGTTCCTGACTTCACATCCGTGCCCTCCAGCTTGATGAGCTTGGCATCAGCGCTGCCCGCTTTGACGTCCGAGACGAGTTCGGCCAACCCCGCCTCATCCACCGGCCCCAGATTCAACTGCCCGCGCCAGCGGTTCACGTTGGGCAACAAGCCCCCCGCCCCCCCACCCAACATGCTGACAGTCACCTCCGCACTGGCGCCGCCTTCCACGGCCACGCGGTATTTGGCCAGCAGGAACTGTGTGGCGGGCAGCTCCTCCCAAGTCGCCGGCGCCTGCCATCGATTCCCCACCGCCGACGCCTCGACCGGCACCGCGGACGCCGCCACGGGCGCGCCCGGGCCGACTGGTTCCGGAGCAGTGAACACAACCCCCTTGAGGAACTTGAGAAAGGCATCCCGTTGGGCGGCGACCACGGCCTCATGGCCGATCAGCTTGAAAAAGAAGTTCACGCCGTCACGGTTCGCGGCGGCGACGATCATCCGGCTGGCGACCTCGTTGGCCGCGCCCGCCATCTCGTAGAGTGGCCCCTCCCCCCCTCCGATCTGAACCCGCTCCACCGGCGCCCCAGCGGCGGCAGCGTCCAACTCCGGCAGCCCCAACTGGGAACGCCACATGTTGATCAACTGCTGCTCGGTGCCGGCAAAGCCCACCATGGGTATGATGGCCATTTCCGCGCTCTGCTCCGCCTCCCCGGCAATGGTGAAGGTGGCCAGTCGAATGCCGGAGGTCTGCGGACTCAACGTCCAACCGGCGGGTAACTCACCCCACTTGACCGAGGGCCGGCCCCCGGCCATGCCGCCGTGGGGATCCAGCCCCGGCCCCCCGGAAGTTGGGCTCTGGCCGGGGGCGGGGTCCTTGGGAATATCATAGGAGGTCACCTCACCCCGATCACAGCCTGCGACCAGGAGGAGACCACCGGCGGCGGCTCCAAGGATCAGATGTCGTAAAAACATGGTGTTCAGAATGTGATTCACAGGATTGTTCTTAACTGATCCAGCGGATGGATGCAAATGATACGGGTCACAATCGGGCATGCTCGGCGACAGGACCGCTCCGGAGCGGAAGGAGTCCTCGACTCGCAGCCACCTGGCTGGGTCGGGGCCGCCGCGGATTGGGGACAATCCGTACCGCGGCCCACGAACGCCCGGACAAGAAAGACTACGGCACGCCCATCGACAGCAGAAACTCGATGTTGCTCTTGGTCTTGCCGAGCTTGCCCAGCAAGAGCTCCATCGCCTCGACCGACGGCACCCCGGTCAGGGCGCGGCGCAACACCACCACCCGTGAGCATTCGTCGGGATGATAGAGCAACTCTTCCTTTCGGGTGCCGGACCGTTCGATGTTGATCGAGGGGAAGATGCGGCGGTCAACCAGGGCGCGGTCGAGGTGCACCTCCATGTTGCCGGTGCCCTTGAACTCCTCGAAGATCACCTCGTCCATGCGCGATCCCGTATCCACCAGCGCCGTGGCCATGATGGTGAGGGACCCGCCTTCCTCGATGTTGCGCGCCGCGCCGAAGAATCGTTTGGGCTTGTGCAACGCATTGGCATCGACGCCGCCGGACAGGATTTTGCCGGAGTGGGGTTGGACGGTGTTGTAGGCGCGGGCCAGGCGGGTGATCGAGTCGAGCAGGATCACCACGTCGCGCTTGTGTTCGACCATGCGCTTGGCCTTTTCGATGACCATCTCCGCCACCTGCACGTGGCGCTCGGGCGGTTCATCAAAGGTGGAACTGATCACCTCGGCGCCGCGACAGGTGCGTTCCATGTCGGTGACCTCCTCGGGCCGCTCGTCGATGAGCAGGATGAACAGGTAGGCCTCCGGGTTGTTCTTGAGGATGGCGTTGGCCAGTTTCTGCATCAGCACCGTCTTGCCGGTGCGGGGCGGCGCCACGATCAGTCCGCGTGTGCCCTTGCCGATCGGGCAGACCAGGTCCAGCACCCGCGTGCGACAATTCCTCGGCGGCGGTCTCCAGCAGAAACCGCCGATCGGGGAACAGCGGGGTCAGGTTGTCGAAATGGGTCTTGTCCCGGGCCTTCTCCGGATCCTCCCCGTCCACCGCCTCGACCTTGAGCAGGGCGAAGAACCGCTCCTTCTCCTTGGGCGGACGGATCTGGCCGGCAATCAGGTTGCCGGTCTGGAGATCGAAGCGCCGGATCTGGGAAGGGGAAACGTAGATGTCCTCCGGGCAGGGCAGGTAGTTGAAGCTCTGGGAGCGGAGGAAACCGAAGCCTTCGGGCAGGACCTCCAGGACGCCTTCGGAGAACATGACCCCCGACGCGTTCGGCGTTCTTCTGGAGGATGTGGAAGATGACCTCATGCTTGCGCATGGTGCCGAAGTTCTCGATGCCCAGGTCCTTGGCCATCTGGTTCAGCTCGGTCATGGACATCGCCTGGAGCTTGGCAATGTTGAGCGAAGCCGCCATCCGGTCCCGACCAGGCCGCCCCGGTCGTTCCGTGCGATCCTCGCCGATTTCCTCGGCTGCCGGCGACTCGTCCGCCACGTCCGGGAATGCAGCAGGCGTCTCCACCTCCGGCGGGGCAGCCGCTTCCGGCGCGGCGATCTCCGACTCGGGGGACTCCTCGACAGGGACAGCGGGCGCGGGGATGGATGAGGACGGCGCAGCGACCTCTTCCGCGACCCGGCTTGCTGCCGTCGTCTTGGTCTTCTTGGTCTTGGCCCGTTTGGTTCCGACTTTTGGCATGGATCAGCCCTTCGGTTATGGCGTTGACGACAAGGCGGATTCCCCGGTTCGACAGGTTGGCGGCAACTTTTCAGGTTCCGGCTTGACTGACGGAACCTGCTTCATCTGGAGAAACGTTCGACCGGATGGGATTTCTGTGGGCCGCTCGGACCCTTAATACGGCAAGGGGAAT
>CAVVUP010000020.1:0-48007 GCA_963751435.1 uncultured Verrucomicrobiae bacterium
CGGTGGATGAGGCCCCAGCCCGAGTTCGTTGAGCATTTGAAAGCTGGGATCGCAACAGGTCGGCGCATGCAAAAAGTCTGTGACAGGCAGGATCCGCCATCGACAAGTCGCGCCGATTGCTGATAGATTCACAAACTCTGCGTATGGACCTGCTCTGCGGCACCAGTGGGGTCATGGGGAGGCAACGCCTCTCGGCTTGGATGTGCATCCTCGCCGCGCTAGGGCTTTATTGCCCGACCCCAGGAAACGCCGGCGGCAGTGGATTGAACGTTCTGGTTGTCGCCAACCAAGCGAGTTCCAACTCGGTTGAACTGGCAAATTATTATCGCCTTAGGCGGCAAGTCCCTCCCGAGCATGTGCTGAGGATTTTCTGGCCGGGCGGTAACATCGAGTGGACGCAACAGGAATTCACAAACACCCTCCTGAACCCCATCCTGGCGTTTATCGCCAGTAGTGACCTCTCGAACCAGGTCCGGTTCATCGCGTTGTCCATGGACATTCCGTTTCGCGTGACCGGCAGCCGGGCCAACAGCACCACCTCGGCGCTCTTCTACGGGTTCAGGACCGGCACCAAGAACCTGCAGAACACCTATGCCGGCAGCGAGGCACGGTTCAGCGAGGCCCCGCCGGCCAACGCGCCGGGCTACGCCTTCCTCACCACCATGATCACCGCCAACTCACTGGCCCAAGCCAAGGCGCTGGTGGATCAGGGAACGGACTCGGACGGCACCCGGACCTCGCAGCCGGCCTGGTTGCACAAGAGTGACGACGTGGTTCGGAACCGCCGGCATCTGGCGTTTGACAACGCAATTTTCAACGCCCGCCTCTGCACAGGCTACCATCTGGCGCGCACCAATAACGGCACCTTGCCAAGCCCGGACCAACCCGTCCTGGGCTGGCAGACCGGGCTCGCCAATTTCTCCCTCTCGCCGAACACCTTCGTCCCGGGCTCCATCGCCGACAGCATGACCTCGTTCGGAGGTGTCATCTTCGGGCCAAACTCCCAAACCAGCCTGCTGGAGTTCATCCAGGCGGGCGCCAGCGGCAGCTATGGCACCGTGGTGGAACCTCAAACGGTTTTGGACAAGTTCCCCGATCCCCTGGTTTATTACTACCAGTCCCGGGGTTTTAGCCTGGCCGAATGCTATTATCAGTCACTGCGCCTTCCCCTGGAAGGACTGCTGGTGGGCGAACCGCTGGCCGCGCCCTTCCGCCAAAGCTGCACCGGCGGCTGGACCGACGTGTCCCCCGGCTCGACGCTGCAAGGGACCACGAATCTGTCGCTGGCGTTCACCGCGGATTCCCCCCGACAACGCATCGGGCGGGTGGACCTGTTCTTGAACGGACGCTGGCACCAAACCCTGACCAACCTCCCGCCCGCTCCGGGAAATCTTTTGACGGTCAGCATCAACGGATACCCGGTCACTTATGAGGTTCCAACCAATGCCACCCTGGGAAGCGTGGCCTCCAACCTCGCGCTGCGGTTTAATGAACCCGCCACCAGCAACATCACCCATGTGCTGGCGGAGGCTTACGGGGACCGGATCCAGCTTCAATCCCTGGCGCTTCTGCTGCCCGGCGGCGCGTTCGAGTTCGTGGATGCCGCGTCCGCAGGTGGCACGCAACGCCAATATCTGGCCGTCCTGCAGCCGGACTCCATTCCCACCGCCATCACCGGCTTGCGGCCCAATGCTTCCGGCACAATCGATCTGGACATCATGGAAAACCTCGGTGTCGGCTACCTGTTGGAAGCCTCGACCAACCTGCAGAATTGGCTGCCGATCCACACCAACATTTCGGGCGGGCCCATGGTCTTCCACGATGACCAGGCCGCCGTTCATCCCCATCGCTATTATCGACTCTCCTGGACCGCCCCTCCGCCCCCGCCCACCCTCGAGGCCATGGCTGCCAATGCCGGCCTCGGGTTCGCCGGTGGCGTGAATGCCGCGGCGGAACAACCTTACATCGTGCAAGCCTCCTCGGACCTGCATGTGTGGTCGGACATCTTCACCAACCTGGTCGGGGGGAGCAGCGTCTTTGTGGACGCGCAAGCCACCCTGTTCCCCGCCCGATACTACCGCTCGCGCTCGGGGGATCCGGGGGATTACTCCCAAGTCTCGGTAGTGGGGGTCACCCCCCAGGAATGCAACATCGTACGGGTGCAGGATAACCGTCTCGGCAGCACCGTGGTTTGGGCCTCGAGCAACGGTACGGATTGGTCCACGATTTACACCCGGGCCAGTGCCGGCTCGGAAATCCAGCTCTCCGCCACGCAGGCGCAAGGATCCGCCGACCGGTTGACCACCTCTCTGGAAAGCCCCAACCCCGTGTTCCTCGACACCACCGCCCAAGCCCGCCGCAAATTCTCCTTCAGCGGATCGGTCGGGACGGGAAGTCACCTCGCCCTCTCCGTCCAACTCACCAACGGCAATCCCGTGACCGTGGCCGTGACCAATGCCAGCGGCCTGACCAACATCCTGGATCTGGTCCAACTGCTGGCAGAGGCCATCAACACCACACCCGAATTGCAGACCGATGATGGCATGGCGGCCGAGGACCTGATTCCCGGCGTGTTCGGCAGTGCCGAGTTCAACCTCCGCGCTCGCCAGCCTGGCCTCGGCCCGGCCGGCATTCAGGTCACCTTGAGTGGTTCTCCTGAGATGGTCATTACTCCAGCGGGTCAACAACCGCTGAACGAAAATCTCTCCGACTTGTCTCCCAGAAACCACCTCTTCGTGCGGTCCGGACTGCAATCGGTGGCCTTGTCGGTTCCCTTGGACACCACTCTTCTCCCCGACGGCCATCATGAAATGACGGCCGTGGCCTACGAAGGCACTCACGTGCATTCCCAGACATTGAAGAGCCTGCCGGTGATTGTTGCCAACTCCCCCTTGCAGGCCACCCTCGCCTTGGCAGCCCCCGAGGCCACCATGCCGGTGACCAATGCTTTTGCCCTCGTGGTGACGGCCAATACGAACGGCCTGAGCGAAATCCTGCTCTTCACCACCGGGGGATTCCACGCCGGAGCGACCAACCAGCCGGCAGCTTCATTCCTCGTCAACGGTCCGGGTCTGGGTGTGGGGGAGCATCCCTTTTACGCTCTGGTGACCACCACCAGCGGTCTGCGATATCGCACCCCCAAAGTCACCGTCACCCTCACCCCGTGAACGCCAGCACAGCAGGGCCCACGGCACCCTACCGGCCCGGCGCAACACTTGCACACCGGTCCTGATCTTCGGAATCCATGCTGACCCGCAACCCGTCGTAGGCCAGCCAGACTCCGGGCGGCAACTCGGCCTGCGCAAGGTCGTGGTCGTAGTCATGGGTCAAATGCGTGAAGAAGGTGCGCCGGGCCCCGATTCGCCGCGCGGCCGTCAACGCCTCGTCCAGACACATGTGCGTCGGATGGGGTTTGTAACGCAGCGCATCCAGCACCGCCACCTCCACCCCTTGCACCTGTTCCAACACCGCAGGAGGCACCTCCTTGCAGTCACTGAGATAGGCCAGCCGTTTGTGACCGCGTTGCAGGAACAGGAAACCCAGCGTGCTGATCCGCCCATGCGGCAGCTCCAGCGGAACGACCCGCAAATCCCCGATCGAAAACGGCCCGGTGATGGGACGCGGGTCCGGCTTGAAATACCCCTTGGGCCACGGTCCGGCGTGGAACGCGTAAATGAAGATCCGCTTCAGTGTGTCAAGCGTTTCCTGGCTGGCATAAACCGGCAGCGTCTCCCCCCCGCGCAGGTCGCAGAACCGGCGGCAATCGTCCATGCCCATCACATGATCGGCATGACCGTGCGTGATGAGGACGGCATCCACCCGGCGCACGCGCTCGCGAAGGCACTGCAGGCGCATCTCCGGCGTGGTGTCCACCAGCAACGCCGTCTCGGGCGTGGTCACATAAATCGAGGGTCGCGTGCGATGATTTCTGGGGTTGGCCAGGAACGATTCGGGATAATCCTGACCGATCAACGGCACCCCCTGCGAGGTGCCGGTCCCGAGAAATGTGAGTTCCAGCGCCATGTCTTTGCTTTTGCTTTGCCGGAAACTGCCGGCTGCAGTCAGATTCCGCGCGAACGGTAGCCATGTTGACCACGTTGCGCATCAAAAACCTCGCCCTGGTGGATGATCTCACCCTGGAACCGCGCCCTGGTTACAACGTCATCACCGGGGAAACCGGCGCCGGCAAGTCCATCATCATCGGCGCCTTGAAACTGGTTCTGGGCGAGCGGGCGGACCGCACGTTGATCCGCCACGGATGCGACGCCTGCACGGTTGAGGCCGTATTCGACATTCGCGCAGTGGATGCCCCCGTGGTCCGACTGATCGAGGAGTCGGGCTTGGAACCCTGCGAGGATCATCAATTGGTGCTCAAACGGGTGGTGAGCGCCTCTGGCAGCAACAACCGTCAATTCGTCAACGGATCCCCCACCCCGTTGGCCACCCTGACGACTTTGGGCGAATGGCTGGTGGACATCCATGGGCCCCACGATCACCAATCCCTTCTCCACACCAGCCGGCAACTGGACCTGCTGGATGCGCACGCCGGCCTGACCGCCGACCGCGACGCCTTCGGGCGCCTGGTGCAGCAGCGCGCCGAAACTTTGGCGCGAAAGGCGGATCTGATCGTGGATGAGCGTTCCTACGCGCAACAGTTGGAACTGCTCCGGTTCCAGGTCCAGGAAATCACCGCGGCCCGGCTCGCCCCGGACGAAGAAACACAGGTTGAAGCGGAATATCGGCGCGCATCCAACTCTGCCCGGCTGCAGGAACTGTGTCATGGCGCGCTCGCCGGGATCGTCGAGGATGAAGCCTCCCTCCTGACGCAGGCGGGATCAATCACCCGGCTTCTCCAGGAATTGTCCCGTCTCGACCCTGCCGCCGCCCCCCTGCTCCAACAGCACGGACAAGCGATCGAGACGCTTCACGATCTTGCGCGCGGCCTGTCCAATTACCTGGATGTCATCGAGGTGGACCCGGTCCGCCTGCGAGAGTGCGAGGAACGTTTGAACCTGATTCAATCCTTCAAGCGGAAGTATGGCCCGACCTTGGCTGATGTCATCGCTTTCGGGCAAGAGGCGCAGGCCAAACTGCATTCTCTCGAACAACGCGACGAGGAACTGACCCGACTGAACCGGGAGATTGTCCGGTTGGAGCAAACGCTCCGCGCGGCCGGCCAAGATCTCTCGGACAGACGGCACAAAGCGATTCCCAAACTCCGCAGAGAAGTCAGCCGACAACTCCAGGCCCTCGGCTTCAAGTCCAGTCACCTGGACGTGCACCTCGATTCCGCCGCTGCGGCTCCCGGCGCCGACCTCGGTGATCCAAAATCCTCGGGGTTCGACCGCGCCGAGTTCCTGTTCGCGCCCAACCCCGGGGAGCCCGCCCGGCCACTGCGCGCCATCGCCTCCTCCGGCGAACTCGCCCGTGTCATGCTGGCGCTGAAAACCGTCCTGGCGATCGAGGATCGCGTTCCGGTGCTGGTATTCGACGAGGTGGATGCCAACGTTGGCGGCGAAACCGCCTGCGCGGTGGGCGAGAAGATGAACCAGGTCGCTGAACACCGACAGGTCTTTTGCATCACCCACCTGCCGCAAGTGGCCGCCCCGGCCACCACCCATTATGTGGTCAGCAAAGAGATCCAGGCCGGACGCACCGTTTCCCGCATCGTTCAAGTCTCCGGACAGGACCGGGTGCAGGAACTGGCCCGCATGCTCGGCGGTGCCACGGCGGCGGCCCAAGCCCACGCCAAAGCGATGCTCACCCCGTAAATTGTATTTGCCCCCACCCCCCTTCCTCCCTACGGTTTGCGCCGTTCGAAGGGAGTCGAACCCCGAAAGCGTCAGTTTGACACGAGTGAAACAACTATGGCACCTAAACGTTTGAAGACGGACGAGATCGAAAACCTGGCCAACCGCCTGGACACGTTGGCAAGAAACCTGTGGTGGACCTGGGACGAAGAAGCCCAGGAGGTATTCTACGAACTGTCCCCGCGCAGTTGGCAGAACCTGTTCCACAACGCGGTGGCGGTCTTGCATGAGGTTTCGGATTACGAACTGAGTGTCCGCCTGCAAAACCCGGACTTCGCGGCGCGCGTCCGGCATGTGCTCGACGGCTTCGACCAGTATATGGCGGCCAAGGACACCTGGGGCAGCAAGCATGCCCCCCAGCTCTTGAAGAACCCGGTCGCCTATTTCACCGCCGAATTCGGCTTCCACGAAACCCTGCCCATCGCCGCCGGCGGCCTCGGAGTACTGGCCGGGGATCACGCCAAATCCGCCAGCGACCTGGGCATCGGCTTTGTGGGCATCAGCCTGTTCTACCGGGAGGGCTACTTCCAACAAGCCATCGACCAAAACAACTGGCAGACCGAATACTATTCTTTGCTCAACCCGGCCAACCTGCCCATGGAACCGGTGCTCGGGGCCGATGGCAAACCGGTGCGCTGCAAAGTGCGCATCGGCTCCAGCGACGTGCTCTTCACCGCCTGGCGCGTCAACGTCGGCCGCAACCCGGTGTATGTGCTGGACACCAACCTCCCGGAAAACGAACCCCATCATCGCGACCTGACCCTGCGGGTCTATGGCGGCGACAGTTCCACCCGCATCATGCAGGAAGTCTTGCTCGGGGTCGGTGGCGTGCGTCTGATGCGCACCCTGGGCATCGCCCCTTCCGTGTTCCACATGAACGAAGGCCACGCCGCCTTCCTGGTGTTCGAACTCATGCGCGAGAAACTCCAGGCCGGCAAGTCCCTGGCCGAGGCGGAAGCGGCAACGCGCCAGGAATGCATCTTCACCACCCACACCCCGGTCGAAGCCGGACACGATCGGTTCAGCCCGGATCTGATGAGCTACACCGCGCATTGCTTCTCCGAGCAACTGAAAATCAATCACGAGCAACTGATGGGCTACGGTCGGGTGCATCCCAAGGACCGGCACGAGCCTTTCTGCATGACGGTGCTGGCACTCAAACTGTCCCGGCTTGCCAACGGCGTGAGCGAACTCCACGGACGGGTCAGCCGCCACATGTGGCACACCCTCTATCCGAACGTGACCGTCGAACACGTGCCCATCGGCCACATCACCAACGGCATCCATCTGCTCGGCTGGATGAAAGGCCCGGTCCGCAAGTTCTGGCGCCGCAAATTCAGTGAAGAAGTCACGCGCGGCAAGTCGGGCGCCGGCGGCGAGTCCACCCGCTTCTGGAAGCGAGATCCCGGCCGCGACTGGGCCCAGCGCCTGATCTCCCCGGAGTTCTGGGCACAGATCGAGGACCCGACCTTCGTCAGCGACGAGGAACTCTGGTCCCTGCGCTACACCCTGCGCCGCGAGATGATCGAGTTCTGCCGTCGCCGGCTGCTTCTCCAGGAACAACGGGTCACGCAGCGGGATTTCATCATCTTCGATCACCTGCTCAACCCGGATGCCCTGACCATCGGCTTCGCGCGGCGTTTCGCCACCTACAAACGCGCCCCGCTGATCTTCCAGCGCATCGACGACATCATCCACCTCTGCCGCAACCAGTCGCGTCCGGTGCAGTTTATCTTTGCCGGCAAAGCGCACCCACGCGACGACGAGGGCAAACGGTTCATCCAGAAAATCATTCACCTCAGCAAATACAGCGACCTTAAGGGGCACTTGGTGTTCATCGAGAATTACGACATCCATGTCGCCCGCCAGATGGTGTCCGGCTGCGACGTCTGGATGAACAACCCGCGCCGTCCCCTGGAGGCCTCGGGCACCAGCGGCATGAAGGCTGGCTGCCACGGCTGTCTCAACATGAGCATCCTGGACGGCTGGTGGCGTGAGGGTTACGACGGCACCAACGGCTTCGCCATCGGCGAAGATTCCCAACCGGATTCCGTCGAGGAACAGGACCGGCTGGACAGTAAGAATCTCTACAGCACCCTCACCGAACAGGTGATCCCGTTGTTCTTCGACCGCGACGAACAAGGCATTCCCCGCAACTGGCTCAAGATGATCCGCCGCGCCATGGCCACTTTGGTCCCGCAGTTCACCACCGACCGGATGGTCAAGGAATACACCCAGAACTACTACGTCCCCAAAGGATGAACAGGCTTCGACACGCCAGCCGGGGCTGCGTATGTTGAGCGGGTGAGGCGCGACATTCGATCCCTGACCCGCGAGGAACTCATCGAGCGGTTCCAGCAATGGAACCAGCCCGCCTACCGTGCGGATCAACTGCTCCTGTGGCTGCATCCCCGCCGCGCCGCCCATTGGGAAGTGATGACCAACCTGCCCAAGGCCCTGCGGCTGCAGTTGAGTGAACAGTTTTCCCTGCAGCCACTCGAGCTGTTCCGCAAGCAGGGGGGCCGAGATTCCACCCAGAAATTCCTCTGGCGCCTGTCCGATGGCGCCTTTGTGGAGAGCGTCCTCATCCCGGCCAACCCCGCCCTCTACGGCGAAACCAGCGACCGTCACACGCTGTGCGTCTCAACCCAGGTCGGCTGCGCCTACGGGTGCACATTCTGCGCCAGCGGCCTCAACGGCTGGAAACGCAACCTCACTACCACGGAAATCATTGACCAGGTTTATGCGGTGGAACGATGGAACAGCAGCAACGCGGAGCAGGAAACGCCGAACGCGGAGCCGGACCTTCCACAGTCCTCTCTGCGCGCTCCGCGTTTGATCAACAATCTCGTCATCATGGGCATGGGCGAACCGCTGGCCAACTACGACAACCTGCTGGCCGCCCTTCGCATCCTCAACGCACCCTGGGGCGGCGGGATCGGCGCCCGTAAGATCACCGTCTCGACCAGCGGACTCGCCCCCCAGATCCGCAGGCTGGCCGACGACCCGATGCAGCTCCGCCTGGCCATCTCCCTGCACGGGGCCACGGACGAGGTGCGGGATCGGATCATGCCGGTCAACCGCAAATACCCGCTCAAGGACCTCATCGCCGCCTGCGAGTATTACCAGAAACGCAAGGGGCGCATGATCACCCTCGAATACATCCTGATCGCAGGCGTGAACGACCGTCTGGAACAGGTGCCGCCGCTGGCGGACCTGTCCAAACGCCTGCACGCCAAGGTGAATCTCATTCCCTACAACACCGTGGAGGGGCTGTCCTGGCAGCGACCCGGGGAGTCCGCCTGTGAGGCTTTCGCCGCCGCTCTGGAACGCCGCGGCATCACCACCACCTTGCGTCAGGAAAAGGGCCACGACATCGACGCCGCCTGCGGCCAGTTGCGACTGAAAACAGAGCGTGAGTTTTCCAGTCGTACCTGTTAAACGGTGACTTACACGATGCCTTCAGGCAAAGCGACATCACCGGACGTGCGAACGCAATGCCTCATGAATCAGGCAGTCCGTGTTCGATCAAGGGTGGTTCAGAACGTTCTCAAGCCGGGCCGCCCCCTCCAGAAGAAGGCAATCCCCGCAGCACAAAAGCGGAAATGTCCGCACCAGACCCCATGATCGCCCTCCTCGACTACGGTTCCGGCAACCTGCGCAGCGTCCACAAGGCCCTGCTCGCGGTTGGCGCCCAAGTGCGCGTGGCGCAACACCCCGAGGCCATCGGCGATGCCCGCGGCATGGTCTTGCCAGGCGTGGGGGCCTTCGACGATTGCATCAATGCGCTGCGGCAGCAGAACCTGCTGGCGGCGGCCCGGGACTTCATCAACTCAGGCAGGCCCTTCCTCGGCATCTGTGTCGGCTACCAGACCCTGTTCGAAGCCAGCGAGGAATTCAACAGTTGCGCCGCTGGATTGGGGGTTTTTCAGGGCAAAGTGGTCCGGTTTTCCGAGGCGCACGGCCTGAAAATCCCGCAAATCGGCTGGAACCAGGTAGACATCGTCAAACCAGATTGCCCGCTCTATCGGAACATTCCCAACGGCAGCTATTTCTACTTCGTTCACAGCTTTCACCCGCGACCCGACGACGGTTCCATCGTTGCCACTTTCACCGATTATGGCGCCCCATTCGCGAGCTCGGTCTGGAAGGACAACGTCTTTGCCACCCAGTTTCACCCCGAAAAGAGCCAAAACACCGGGCTCCAGCTCCTGAAGAATTTCCACGACCTCACTCGCTAATCCGCGTCGGCACCCTTGCTGAAACACGGCAATCCCCAAGGTTCCCAGTCAGATTTCATGTTCCGTACGGAACAAAACGTCCTTGACCGCCTGGCTGCTCCCTTGCCCCCCCCCCCCGCCCATCGGCCGCAACTATCCCCCCTGAGTGTTCAAAGACGGGCGTCCTTCAGGTAATGACGGCGTTGCTTCCAAGCTTGCAGGCCAAGATAATCGGAAGGCAGGAGGCGCGCCGGTAACATCGGATCCACCGACAATGCGTCCAACCACGCCAAACGCTCTTTCCCGACCCACTGGCTGAATGTGTCGGGGTTGCCGTCTCGAAGAACTTCCGGCGCAGGAAACTCCTCAAGCACCTTCAGATAGAGTCGGTAGCGTTCGTTGATGAGATTGAAGTCCCAGGCCCCACAAACAATCGCCTCATCGGATTCACCGCAACACGGGCGGGACTGGAGGGTCAATAACTTCTCGACGTCGCCACCCACGGTCGTCAATTCCGGAGCCACCACGTCAAGCGGATCGGGCGTGATCCACACGCTATTCTGCAGGTAACCAAATCCACGGTCGCGAAGGAAACGTCGCAGTCGCACCCGCTCCGTGTTCCGGTCCTCCGGCATGTCAAACAGCACCATCCGCCAATTCCCGTCCCAGGATCGATTCCAGCATACCTCGGGATTTCGGCCTCTTACCGCCCGCTCTCTCCCGGAAGCGGTGAGCCGTGCGACTCCTTTGCACCCTTCCCGACATTCCAAGAATTTGCGCCGTTCCAGATCCGCCAACTGCCGGTACAGACCGTTGCGGTGCGCCCAAGCTTCAAAGCCGTCTGTGAGATTTTGAAACGTCGGACGCATGGCAAGATCCGACACCCAAAGCAACAAATACAACAGCTCCTCGGTTCTGGCTTTCACGCACAGAGCTTTGCTCGTCCGCAAACAGGAGGTCCAGCGAAACCTTTGTTCTGTACGGAACATTTTGTTATTGCGCCGCGATTGTGGAGCGTCTGGCCCTTGTCCGGTGCGTGGGGGGTGTGCTAGAGTGCGCCGCAGCAGATAAACGCTGCGACAAACCAATTAACGAACAACAACCGAGATTATGCCATTCGAACTACCTGCACTACCGTATGACAAGGCCGCGTTGGAGCCCCACATCGACGCTCAAACCATGGAAATCCACCATGGCAAGCATCACAACGCCTACGTGACCAATCTCAACAAGGCCATTGCCGGCAACGCCGCCCTCGAAGCCAAGTCCATCGAGGCGCTCATCTCCGACCTGGGCTGGGTGCCCGACGCGATCCGTGGCGCGGTCCGCAATAATGGCGGAGGCCATTGGAACCACACCTTCTTCTGGAACATCATGGGGCCGAAGGCAGGGGGCGCCCCCACCGGCAAACTGGCGGAGGCGATCAACAGCGCGTTCGGCAGCTTCGCAGACTTTCAAGCGAAGTTCGAGAATGCCGGGGCGACGCGCTTTGGCAGCGGGTGGGCCTGGCTGCTGGTGAACAACGGCAAGCTGGAAATCGCCAGCACCGCCAACCAGGATAACCCCCTGATGGGCAAGGCCATCGCCGGCTGCGAGGGCAAACCCGTCCTCGGTGTGGACGTCTGGGAACACGCCTATTACCTCAAATACCAAAACCGCCGGCCCGACTATCTAAAGGCTTGGTGGAATGTGGTGAATTGGGAGCAGGTTGGTAAAAACTATCAAGCCGCCCTGGGCTGAGGGGAGAGGCAGACGATTACACGGCGCGTCGGGCCCGCTCCGGCGCGCTTTTTCTTTCCAACCGGCTTTTGCGGCCCCCGGGACGCGTGTCCTTCGCAACTTTCTCCGTCTGATTCAGCGGCGCGACGGATTGAAACAGCGGCAGCGGTAATTGGAACGCCTTCATAGCGGTGTTCTGAGCAGAATTGATGCCCAGGGTTCCCCGGCCTCCACACGGTGCTTCCGTGCTTGCGCTGCCTCGCAGGGCTTCGGTACCGTCTGGACAATTCTCAGCGACCATGGCCCGACACATCGGAATTCTCACCAGCGGCGGGGATTGCCCCGGACTGAATGCCGCCATCCGCGCAGTGGCCCGCGCCGCCTACGACCATCAGATCAAGGTTACAGGCTTCAAGGACGGCTTTCGTGGACTTGTGCACGATCACACCATGGAACTCCATCCAGCCATGCTGTCGGGCATCCTGACCGATGGGGGCACCATCCTGGGCACGAGCCGCGACAAGCCACACAGGATGCCCATCGGCGGCAAGGAGCGGGACATGACCCACGCCATCGTGGAAACCGTTCATCGTCACAAGCTGGATGCGGTGGTGTGCATTGGAGGGGGCGGCACCCAGAAGAATGCCCTTCACCTGCAGCAGGCCGGCATCAACGTCCTCACCTTGCCGAAGACCATCGACAACGACATCCACGGCACGGACATGAGCTTCGGATTCGACACGGCCCTGGAGATCGCCACTCAGGCCATGGACCGCCTGCATTCCACGGCGTCCAGCCATCGCCGGATCATGGTGGTGGAAATCATGGGGCACCGAGCCGGCTGGCTCGCGCTGGGGGCCGGGATGGCCGCGGGTGCGGATGTCATCCTGATCCCTGAAATTCCTTACGACATTGACAATGTGGCAGAAGCCATCGGGGAACGGGCTCGGGCGGGGAAGCGCTTCAGCATCGTGGCGGTGGCCGAAGGCGCCATGTCACGAGAGGACGCGAAGGAAGTAAACCGGCTGGTGAAGCTCAAGAACTCGGACAAGAAGGCCGACCGCAAGCAAGCCTCCGAACAACTGATTGCCTTCCACGCCCATCACACCGACCACACCCTGCGGCTGACGCAGCAACTCGAAAAACTGACCGGCCAGGAATCGCGTCTGACCATCCTGGGCCACTTGCAGCGCGGCGGCACTCCCTCGGCTGCTGACCGCCTGCTGTGCACCCGCCTGGGAACCGCCTGCGTGGAAGCTCTGCTCAACCGGCGCGCTCGGGGTGATGATCGCCGTGCGCGGCATGGAGATCCTTCCCGTGCCCATCGAGGAGGTCGCCGGACGCAAGAAGCTGGTCCCGCCGGATCACGAATGGGTCGAGTCGGCCAAAGCCGTCGGCACCTGCTTCGGGGATTAGTTTGCTTTGGGTCTGAGCTGCGGAAACAGGATCACATCCCGGATGCTTTCCTGCCCGAGCAGCATCATGCAAAGCCGGTCCACGCCCAATCCGATACCGCCGGCCGGTGGCATACCGTGCTCGAGGGCGACCAGGAAATCCTCGTCCAACTTCTGGTGTTCCCCGCCCGCCTGGTGTTCCAGGCGTTCGCGCTGCTCGATCGGGTCGTTCTGTTCGGTGTAACCGGGAGCGATCTCCTGCCCGTTCATGCAGCATTCGAACACCTCGACACAATCGGGGTCATCGGGCGAAATCTTCGCCAGCGGGATCAGCTCCTTGAGGGCGTGGGTCACAAAGGTGGGATTGATCAGCGTCGGCTCGATGAGCTTCTCGAACACCGCCTGGGTGACTTCGAAATCCTCGTAGGCCTCCCCGATTTCCGCCCCCAGATCGATGGCTTTCCGGCGACGTTGATCCGGGCTCAGCTCGAACCAGTCCGCCCCCGCCCTTTCCCGCACCAACGTCTTGTAGGTCACCCGGTGCCAGGGTGGATTCAAATCAATGGTTCGCACCACCTTGCCTTCCGCGTCCTTGTGCTCGATGACCAGAGTATCCAGGACCGCCTCCGCCACGTGACAGACCAGGCCCTGCACCAGATCCATCATGGACTCGTAGTCGCCATAGGCCTGATACGCCTCCAGCATGGTGAACTCCGGGTTATGCCGGCGGGAAAGCCCTTCGTTCCGGAAATTGCGTCCGATCTCGAACACCCGGTCCATGCCCCCGACCAACAGCCGTTTCAAGGGCAACTCGAGCGCAATGCGCATGTAAAAATCGCAGCCCAACGCATTGTGATGCGTCTTGAACGGACGCGCCGCCGCCCCGCCGGGAATGGCCTGCATCATGGGGGTCTCCACTTCCAGGTAGCCCCGATGTTCGAGGAATGCGCGCATCTCCCGCAGAATTGCGCTGCGTTTGAGGAAAATCTCCCTGACCTCGGGATTGCCAATCAGATCCAAGTAACGCTGGCGATACCGGGTTTCCGTGTCCTCCAGCCCATGCCACTTGGCCGGCGGCGGACGCAGCGCCTTGGCGAGGATGACGAAGGATTCAATCTTGACCGAGATCTCACCCGTCTTGGTGGTGAACAGCGCCCCGGTCACACCGAGGAAATCCGCGAGATCCAGGTGCTTAAAAACGTCGAACTGGTCGTCCCCGAGCACGTTCTTCTGGGCGTACACTTGAATGCGTCCGCTTTGGTCGCGGATATCCATGAACATGCTCTTCCCCATGTCCCGATGCGCCGTCACGCGCCCGGCCAGGTGCACCCTCCGGCCCTCGACGTAGTTCTCGCGCGCCGCCGCGCAGGATTCCGTGGGGGTAAACTTGTTGCGGAACGGGTCGATGCCCTTCTCCCGCAGCGAAGCCAACTTCGCCCGGCGCTGCTCCATCAATACATTTGTGTCTTCCATCATAGCCAATGGGAACCCGCTTGTTCGATTTAGAACCGGGGCTTCAGACCACCTGCGCGAGTGCTTGGCGAACGCGATCCAGTTCCTGGCTCGCCTGCTTCACCAACTGGCCCACTTCGTCGAGCGCACCGCTGCGCCCCGCCATCTCGATCTGGCCGCACAACGTCGCCAAATCCTTGGCGCCGATGTTGCTCGAACTGCCTTTGAGGCTGGTGGCCGCCGCAACGATCTTCGACATGGACCACATGTCGTCGGCTTTGACGGCTTGCTCGATGGCCAGTAACCGTTCGGGCGCCTCTTCCAAGAAGAGCGTCGTGAGTTCCGCCACCGGGTCGGGGCGACCGGGTTGACGCAGCATTCGCAGCCCGGCCAGAATCATCGGGTCAAGCACTTCCTCGACATCGCCGGCGCCCGGTCTGCGGCTGGCGCGTTGCAAGGCCGCATCGAGTTCGGTGATCTGGACGGGTTTTCGGATGTAGTCGTTCATGCCGGCCGCCAGGCATTTCTCCCGGCTGTCCTCCGCGGCATCCGCGGTCATGGCGATGATCTGAACCGTCTTGGATTCGTCTGCGGCTTTGGCCTTCTCATTCTCCCGGTTACGGATTTGCCAGGTCGCCTCGAATCCATCCATCTCCGGCATCTGGCAGTCCATCAGGATGATGTCGTAGGAGGTGGCAGTGATGCGCTCCAGCGCCTCGCGTCCGTTCATGGCGGAATCCGCCGCGTAACCGAGTTTCTCCAGTTGCATCAAGGCAAGCTGGAGATTGACGGGGGAATCCTCCACCACCAGCACTCTCAGGTTGTTCCGGGTGTTGTCCGGGTCAGGTCTGGCTTCGCTCTTTGTCATGGTTGCTCTGAATCGGCTGTTTCCTCCTCGGGGAGGTTCTCCGGTTGGCGGCCAGATAATAGTCCCGCCGCTGCTGGAAAGTAAAGTCGGCGGGCTGTTCGCCTTGAGATGCGCGCATCTCGGTTTCTTGCAAGCCCTTCGCTGTCTGACGAAACACCAAGGTTCCCAGCCAATCCGAAGCGCGAAGTCCGAAGTCCGAAGTCCGAAGTCCGAAGCAAATCCGAATTCCGAGGGCCGAAATCCCATCGACGCCCTTCCTGGTCCGCCTGCGCTCTCGGTGCCTCTGCGCTGGGGCAACGCCAGGCCGCTGTCCCGCAGAAGACGCACACGCGGAAAGCCGGTTCGGACGTTCGGGCTTCGGGCTTGGTTCGGAGATCGGAGTTCGGAGATCGGAGTTCGGAGATCGGAGTTCGGAGATCGGAGTTCGGAGATCGGAGTTCGGAGATCGGGCTTCGGCTTGGGTTCGGGTTCGCGCCTTTCCTGCGCGGAATGCATCGAGGCGTCCGTTCGAGATTGAATGCCCGGCGCTGGGATGCTCTCAGCTTCCCGGCAGGTCCCGTTCCCGCTCCGCCTCGAGCAGCGGTCTGACCGCCTGGTAGGCAGCCTCCAATTGATCCAGCAGAGCAGCCACAGCCTCGGGCTTCTGCTCGATGGCGCGCAACTCCGTCTCCGTCGCCAGTTGCTGCATCCGCACGGCGCCGACATTGCCGGCGCTGGACTTGATGGGGTGCACGGCCAGTTGGACCCCGGTGAGGTCGCCGGCCTGCTGCGCGCGGCGCGCCTCGGACAGCTTTTCGCCTCCGTAGCTGAGGAAAAGCCGTATCATCTCCATGGTAAATTTTGATCCGCCCAGCTTCCGCAATCGCTCGATGCCTTGGGGGTCCAGGTCGTTGGCCGTGCTCATGACATCAGGAGGCCGGTAGATGACGGCGGATGGCGTCCAGGAGGAATTGCTCATCCACAATCGGCTTGGAAACGTAGTCGTCGAAGCCGGCGGCGAGATACTTTTCGCGATCGCCGGCCATGGCGTGAGCGGTGAGCGCGATCACCGGCAACTGACGCAGCACCGGGTCTGCCCGCAGGTGCCTCAACACCTCGGTGCCGTCCATCTCCGGCAGCGAGACATCCAGCAGCACCAGGTCCGGCTTTTCGCGCGGCAACCCTTCCAGGGCTGCGAAACCGGTTTCATACTCGACCACCTGGTAATCTGGTTCGAGGATCACCTGAACCAGCAGGCGGTTGTCCGGGTTGTCTTCGACAACAGCGATTTTTTTCATGTCAGGTCAGAGGCGCTGGGACAAACCCTTTGGACCCCCAGCAGGCAGACGTCGTCCTGGAATTCCTCCGCGCCGCAGAATCCACGGATGTCCGAGATCACCCCGTCCACCAGTTCCGTCAACGGCAGGCTCATCCGCCGGCGCACCACGTCCAGCAACCGGTCGACGCCGAGTTCGTTTCCATCGGGCCCGGTCACTTCAAACAATCCATCGGTGAACAGCAAGAGCAAATCGTCCGGGGCCAATTCGCATTCGCAGGATAGATAATCGGCCTTGTGGAACAGGCCCAAGGCCGGGCCGGCGCGCTCGGGGAAGGCCAGTGGCGCGACCGCTCCGGCGCGGCGATGCAGGTGCAGCGGGGGCGGATGACCGGCGCGGGCGTACTGCATTCGTCCGGCCTCGACATCCAACACCATGTAAAAGGCGGTCGCAAACAAGGTGTCGCCCGTCTGCTGGAGAATGGGGGTCAGCCGCTGGTTCATGGCCGACAGGAACCGGTCCGGAGCCACCGATTCCACCAAAATGTCGCCCACCAGAGCGCGAAGCATGGCGGTGACCAGGGCGGAACGAACGCCATGCCCCATCACGTCGCAGATGAACACGCCGGCCCGGCTGTCGGACAACGCCTGGACACTGAAGAAATCGCCGCCCAACTGGGTGGTCCAGAAGAAGCGGTGGTGGAACCGCAGGGCGGACTCTGCGGGCGCTGCTGATCGGGGGAAGGTCGGGTACTGCTGTGGCAGTAGGGATTGCTGAAGTTTGCGGGCCATGTCGAGGTCCGACTCCAGCTCGGCGTGATACGCTTCCACCTGCTCGGACAGTCGTTTCTGGGTTAACGCGCTCTGAATGGCCCGATTCAATGAGGGAAGGTCCAGGCCCGCCTTGGTCAGGTAATCCCTGGCTCCTCGTTTCATGGCCTCGACAGCCACCGATTCATTGCCGCTGGCCGTCAACATGACGACGGCAGGCTGACGCGTGAGGGGACGCTTTTGAATCTCGGCCAGGATCTCGAGTCCGTTGGCCCCCGGCAGATTGTAATCCATCAGGGCCAGATCATACCGCCCTTGCTGGATGGCCGAGAGAGCGCTGGGCCCGTCCGTGGCGGTGGTCACCTTGAGCGGACCGCCCGCATCCACGGATTTGAGGAGTTCCGACGCCAGCAGGGAAAACACCGGGTCATCGTCCACCAGCAACACTTGGATCTCTTTGGCGTTCATCGACTCTTCCCAGCCGGCTGCGGCAGTTCAGGGGCGGGCCGGACCTTTCCCCTCGTCCCCCTGGTCGGGCGGAGCCGGTTCCTTGCGGGTGGGGTTTCCAAAAATCCGGTCCAGCACATCCTTGAGTTCCTGTTCGAGGGTGGCCGATTTCTGCAACACACCGCTGGCGCCTCCTTTGAGTTCATCGAGTTCCTGGCGGGTGAGGTCCTTGGCCGTGACCACCACGACCGGCAGCCGGCGATACCCGGGGTCAGCGCGCAACTGTCTCAAAAAAGTCAGTCCATCGGTCTCGGGCATCATCAGGTCCAGCAGGACAAGGTCGCAGGGCAATCCTCGCAGGGCCTCCCAAGCTTCCCGCGCACTGCCGGCGGTGGCCACTTGGTATTGCTCCGGCTCCAGCAACGAACGCATCACCACCTGTGCATCCGCCTCGTCGTCCACCACCAGAACCCGGTATTGGTGCGGACGCAGGTTCCGGCGGAGCACTGCCAGCAATTCCTCCCGGACGATGGGTTTCTGCACCAAGTCCACAGCACCGAGGATGTTTCCGCGATGCTCGCCCGACACGATGCTCACCACCACCACCGGGATGTGCTGGAGGTCCGGATTCGCCTTGATCGCTCCGATGACCTCGGCTCCCGTCATGCGCGGCATCATCAGATCGACAGTGATGAGATCGGGGCGAACTTGGTGAGCCAGGCGCAGCCCTTCCTCGCCGGACGTAGCTTCGATGACCTCGCATCCGAACTCCTGAAGCATGTGCCGCAGGAGCAGTCGCGAATCGGCCTCATCATCGATGACCAGCACCCGTTTGCCCTTGACCACGGTGGCGTTGGAGTCACCGGAGGGGGAGTCGACGCCCCCGGGCGGCTGGATGGGCCGGGCAGGCGGTGGGCCGGCGACCGCCCCCGGCTGAGGGTTCAGCACGATGCCGAAGGTGGACCCTTTGCCGACCTCGCTGGTGGCCTCGATGCGATAGCCCATCAGGTGGCAAAGCGCCTGGGAAATTGTGAGGCCCAACCCGGTCCCGCCAAACTTGCGAGCCGTGCTGGCATCCGCCTGCTGGAAGGCCTGGAAGATCACCCCCAGCTTGTCCGTCGGAATGCCCACACCGGTGTCCACAACATCGAGTCGCACCGCTTGTCGAGTCTGAGGATCCGCGATCACCCGGACCGTGACGCTGCCCTGCTCGGTGAACTTCAGGGCATTGCCAATCAGGTTGATCAACACCTGCTTCAGCTTGTCGGCGTCGGAGCGCAAGGGGGCCAGCGGCTCGGGCAACTCGGCGCGCAGTTGCACGGGACGATCCCGGACCAAGCCTTCCTGCTGTTCGATGGTCTGCTTCACGAGTTCGCCAAGGTCCACGGAGGTGACCGCCAGCTCGATCTTTCGAGCCTCGATTTTCGAGAGGTCCAGGATCTGGTTGATCAAATCCAGCAGATGCTTGCCATTGGCGAGAATCCGGCCCAGGAAGGACAGTTCCAACGCGGCCAGCCGGGCCTCGCGGTTTTTCAGGAGGATGTTGGAGAAGCCGATGATGGAATTGAGGGGCGTCCGCAGCTCGTGGCTCATGTTGGCCAGGAACTGGCTCTTGGTACGATTGGCCTCCTCCGCGGCGTCCTTGGCCCGAATGCTGGCCTCCTCGGCCCGCTTCCGATCCGTGATGTCGCGGGAAATGCCAAAGGTGCCGATGATCTGCCCCGTTTCATCCCGCAACGGCATCTTGGTGCTGAGAGCCCAGGTGACACTGCCATCCGGATAGGACAATCTCTCCTCCTTGGTAATCGGCTGGCCGTCCCGCATGAGCCGCTGTTCGTCCTCAAAGGCCCCCCGGGCATGTTCCTGCGTGAAAAAATCGAAGTCCGACTTCCCGATGGCCTGACTGGGATCGGTGAGTCCAAACTCGCGGAGATGAGCCCGGCTGTTGCGCAGGAAGCGACTGTCCTGGTCCTTGAAGTAAATGCGGTCGGGCAGATACTCCATGAGCGTGTGCAGCAGGAAGCGTTCGTGCTGCAACTCCCGTTCCGCCCGGTGCCTGTCGGTCACGTCCCAGAAGATGCCCTGCAATCCGATCACGTTGCCGGCGCCGTCGCGCAACGGCGTCTGGCTGCTTTGCACGAAACGGATGTCGGACTCTGACCGGCGGTACTCCTGCACCTCGTCCAACCCGACTCCGGTCTCCATGATTCGCGCCTCCGCCTGCCGGTGGCGCTCCGCCTGGTCCGCGGGAAAGAGGTCGAACGCTGTTCGGCCGAGGATGTCCTGCAAGGGCCGGCCCGCCTCTTCGCAGAACCGTTGGTTGGCAAAGGTGAACCGGCCCTGGAGATCTTTGCGCCAGATGCTCATGGGCAGATTCTCGACCAGCGAATGGTAAAGCGCCTCGGAATCCCGCGTGAGCTGTTCGGCCTGCTCCCGTTCCGCCACCTCCCGTTTCAATCGCTCGTTGGCCTCGCGCAAATCTTTCTCGGCCACCTTCATCGCGGTGATGTCCCGCGAGATGCCGAACGTCCCAATCACCCGCCCGTTGGCATCCCGCATCGGCATCTTGGTGGTCAGGGCCCACTGCTCCACACCGTCCGGCATGTCCTCCCGCTCCACCAGCCCGATCACCGGCTGGCCCGTGCGGATGATGCGCTGCTCATCTTCATACGCCTGCCGGGCATGAATCTCGCCGAAGAAATCAAAATCACTCTTGCCAATCACCTCGGAGGCATCACGGACCCGGAACATGTCCACCATGGCCCGGCTGACCCGCAGGAACCGGCTTTGATCGTCCTTGAAGTAGATGCGGTCCGGCACGTTATCCAGCAGCGTGTGCAGCAGATCCCGCTCGCGCTGCAGCTCCTGCTCCGTGCGATGCTTGTCGGTCACGTCCCACGAGATGGCCTGCAGTCCGATGACCTCCCCCACCCCGTTGCGCAGCGGAGTCTTGATCACCTGGACATAGCGCAGCTCCTCCCCCGCCAATTGCAGCTCCTGAACCGCCTCGATGCTCGTCCCGGTCTCCGTGATGCGGTCCTCCTCCTGCTTGTGCTGGGCGGCCATCCGCACCGGAAACAGGTCAAACTCGGTCCGGCCCAGGATCTCCGGGAGCGCCTTGCCCGTCTCGTTGCAGAACCGTTGATTGGCGAAGGTGAACCGGCCCTCCATGTCCTTGCGCACGATGTTCAGGGGCAGGCTCTGGACCAGGGAATGGTAAAGCGCCTCGGAATCCTTGATCGACCGCTGCGCCTTCTCGCGGTCGACGATCTCGCGCTGCAGTTGTTCATTGGTGCGCCGCAGCCGGGCGGTCATCCCGCTGGCAATGGCCACCGCCCGTTCCCGCGTGTGGCTCAGCGACCACGCAATGCCAAAGAGCAGCACGCTGACAAACAACCCCCCGGCAGCCACTACCACGCTCATCCATCTTGACCGCTGCGCGTCAAAGTCCGGTGTCGAGTCAAACCGCAGGACCCACGTGCGTCCCCCGACCGACACCCACCCCTCGTCATCCAGATCGGTTCGTATTCAGGGTCGGCGGTACCTGTGTCAAAGATGGACTGATCCACATCAGACACCGAACGGTCGAGCACACGGACGCGAAGGGGCAGGCGCCCTCTTTCGAGGACTTCGGCCATGAGCTGTTTCATCATGAACCGCGCATACACGAAGCCCTCACAATTGGCCCGGCGCTGCTCGACGGTGTCCGTGATCGCTCCCTGACGGTAAACGGGCAACAGCATGAGGAACCCGTCCGCCTCCGCCCCGCCATCCTGTTCCGCCAGCTTCATCAAGGAGGAGATGGTCGCCCGGCCGGAATCCCGGGAGGCCTCGGCCACAGCGCGCCGTTCCGGGTCCGAGGTCATATCGAAACCGATGATCTGCCGTTGCCGCTCCTGCGGCTCGAGGTATTTCACCACGAACAGTTCCTCCCCATTCCCCGCGGGGTGGACTTCAAAATCCGGCATCCCATCCGCCCGTGCTTCCTGCACGAATCTCTCCAGGTCGGGTCGCCGAACGCAGGCCATAAACCCAAGGGCATTGATGCCCGGGAAGCGGTCCTCGATGGCCACGCGGTCCAGATAAGCCCGCCACTCCTTGCGCTCAACCGACACGCTGGCCGCAAACAATCCGCAGGCGCCGTGCAGGACGTTTTCATAGACCGCCAGGCGCTCCTGCAGCACGGCCCGAACCGAGGCCGCTTCAGTCCCGAGAAGTTGGGCGCTGGCCTGGTCCTGCAATTTGAGACTGATGAACCATCCGACCGTGCTGGCCGCCAGCGAGATGGTGAGCACCACCCAGGCGATGTGATGACGGCGTTTGGACGGCGACTTTTCGAGGCCCGGCCAGACAGGACTTGCCGCAGCCGCTTCTGCTCTTGGATCTTGGGGTTTCATCGTTACACCTCGCTAAATCAAGGATTCCGCCAGCAACTCTGCCACATGCCGCAGTCGCGTGTTGGCCAGATGCTTGATCTGCTGGCGGCAACTGGTGCCGGTGGCCACCACCGTCGTGCCAAACGGCTGGGCCTGCACCAGGTCGATCAGCGGACGGGCCACGGCCAGGGAAAGATCATATTTCGAGGACAGCAGGCCAAAGGCGCCCGCCATCCCGCAGCATCCGGAGTCGAGGAGGGTGACGGTCCGCTCAGGCAACCGTTCCACCAGCCGGCGCAGGATCTCGGCGCGTCCCGCCGCCTTGGCATGACAGTGGGCGTGGATGACCACGTTGCCCGGTTTGTCGTTGAACCGCAGGGCCGTGGGCTCCTCGTCCAGCAGCTCGGCCACAAACTCCTCGAACAACACGCAGCGGCGGGAGACCTCCTTGGCCATCGGCAGTCCCAGCTCGGCATAATCCTCCTTGAACATCGTCCAGCAGGACGGTTCCAGGAACAGGATGGGAACCTTGTTCACATCCCGGTTGATGATCGCCAGATTGTGTGTGCCGCAACGCTTCACTTCGTCCAGGTTGCCCTGACTGAACGCCGGACGGCCGCAGCACATCCGCTCCTGATACAACGACACCCGGAACCCCGCCGCCTCCAGCACCCGCACGGCGGCCATCCCCACCTTGGATTCGTGATAGCGGGTGGAGGTGTCGTCCCAAAGGATCACGTGCCCACGGCGCCCGCCCTTCGTCGGGGGCGCGCCGGGCAAACCAGTCATCAAAGCGCAGCCGGCTGTAGTGCGGCAACGGACGGTGATGCGAAAACCCCAGCGCGCGGCCCACGATGTAGCGCATGAGAGTCGAGTTCAGCAGGGCATTCGCCACGCGCGGCATCCGGCACCCCATCCGGCCCAACGCATCCGCCTGGCTGATCAGCCGCTCCCGCAGTTTCAATCCGCGCCGGCGAATGCGCGCGTAGCTCAACTCGGCCCGCAGCAGGCTCATGTTCACGTTGGAGGGACACTCCCGCGTGCAGGCGTGACAGGCCAGGCAGTATTCAAGGGCTGCCTTCAATTCCGGCGAGTTGGCCGGATCGGACCCCCGCTCCCCCCGGCCTTGCAACACCGCCCGGATCAGGTTCGCCCGACCGCGGGTGGACATCAACTCGTCGCCGGTGGCGATGTAGGTCGGACACATTGTGGGCGCCGGCTTGAGACAGGCACCACACCCATTGCACTGTTCCAGATTGCGGACAAACGACTCGTCCTTGCCGATGAACCCGAGCACCGGCTGAAAGGGAAGTTCGATGAAATGGCCGGGCGACACCCGCAGGTTCGTGTCCAGTTCGTAACGTCCATCCGGAATGATCTTGCCGGGATTGAGCACATTCGCGGGGTCAAAGGATTTCTTGATCTCGCGCATGACCTGCAGCATGCGCTCCCCCATCTGGTCCGGCATGAGCTCCGAGTGCCCGATGCCCACCCCATGCTCGGCACACAAGGAACCCTTGAACTGCTTCACCAAGGCTCCCACCTCGTGCGACACTTGCCGCATCTTGCGCAACCCTTCGGGGGTGTGCAGATCGATCACTGGCCGCACATGCAGCAGGCCCGAGGCGGCGTGACCGTAAAAGGACGCCTTGAGATCCAGGTCGCGGAGAATCTTCTGGAAGCCCTCGACATAGGCGGGAAGATCCCGTGGTCGGACCGCCGTGTCCTCCACGCAGGTGGCCGGCTTGGCCGCCCCCTTGGCGCCGGTGAGCAGGGACAGTCCCGCCTTGCGCAACGCCCAGAACAGATTCATGGCATCGGGATCGGTGAGCATCAACTGCCGCTGCCCAATTCCCCGCCGCTCCAATGCGGCCAGTTTGTCCTTCACGTCGTCCTCGAGGAACTCGACTGCCAGCAGGGATTCACACGGCGATTCGTCCAGCCCCAGAAGAACACGCGCCGCTTCGTATTCCAACTGGTTGCGGGTTTGATCCAACAGCAGGCGGTCCAGGTGCTCGACGGCGGCCGGTTTGAGATCTAGCAGGGTGACGGTCGCCTCCATGGCTTCGGTGATCGAGCGGAAGAACAGCACGCCTAAACCCCGCGCCTTGGGAAGGGGAACCAGCTTGAGTTCCGCCGAAAAGATTCCCGCCAGGGTCCCCTCGCTGCCGCACAGCACATTGAGCAGACTGCAGTTTCCATCCAGACATCGCTCGATCCCATAACCCGGCCAGCGTTTGATCAAACCGGGTGGACGGTTCTCCCGGATCTCCAATCCGTTGAAGGCCACCAGGCTCTCGACGACGTTCTGTTGCCGCGGCAGGCTCGCAATCCCCTCGCCCACGTTGGTGATGCTCCCGTCGGCCATGACCACTTCGACGGACTTCAAATGGTCGACTGTGGTCCCGTAGATCGGAGTGCGGGCACCGCTCGAGTTGTTCCCGATCATGCCTCCGATCGTGGCCCGCGAACTCGTGGCCACATCCGGTCCGAACCAGAGCTTGAACGGGCGCAGGTAATCGTTGAGGTGATCCAGCACGACGCCCGCCCCCACCCGGATGGTGCTCTGCTCGATATCCAGCGGCCCGATCCGACGGTTGTGCCGCGCGAAATCCACCACCACCCCGTCGCCAATCGCACCCCCCGTCAGTCCAGTCCCCGCGCCCCGTGGGGTGACGGACAAGCCCGCCGCCGCCGCCGCGCAGATGAGCGCCCCCGACTGGCGGGCGTTGCGCGGGAAAGCCACAGCCGCCGGGGGGATCTGGTAGATCGAGGCATCCGTGGCATAAAGCTGCCGCGTGATATTGTCCAAGGCCACCTCGCAATTCGACGCCTTGAGGGTGGATACCTGCTGGGTTGAAATCATGGCCTGCTGCCAGCCTAGAACCGCCGCAACTTGATGACAATCGGGAAGATGTCCTTCAACCCTTGATGCAGCCGAGCGGACGCAATTGGGCCACCTTGTTCGAAATGCCCGCCAGGGCGCAGGCATCGACCACGTTCGACACATCCTTGTAAGCTTCGGATATTTCCTCGTCCACGGTCCGCCGGCTCTGGCCCCGAACGAGGATTCCGCGTTGTTCGAGTTCCTGGATGATGTTCCGACCCCGCGCCACCTGCTTGGCCTTGACCCGGCTCATGGCCCGGCCCGCGCCGTGACAGGTGCTGCCAAACGTCTGGACCATCGCCTGCTCCGTGCCGGTCAGCACATACGAGTACCGCCCCATGTCGCCCGGAATCAACACCGGTTGGCCCATCCCCTGGTAGGCCGACGGCACCTCCTTGCGCCCGGGCGCAAAGGCCCGCGTCGCTCCCTTGCGATGGACGCACAGTTTCATCTCCCGGCCCTCGACCGGGTGCCACTCGAACTTGGCGATGTTGTGCGCCACCTCGTACACGGTGCGCAACCCGATGACCTGCCGGTCCAGACCCAGGGCATGCTCGAAGGCCCGCCGGGTGTGGTGAGCGATGACCTGGCGGTTGGCGAAGGCGTAATTGACCGCGCACTGCATGGCCCCCAGGTAGGACTGTCCTTCTTCGGAATCCACCGGCGCACAGGCCAGTTGCCGGTCGGGCAGATCGATGCCGTATTTCCTCACCGCCCGATCCATGACGGACAGGTAATCCTCACAAACCTGGTAGCCGAACCCGCGAGAACCGCAATGAATGATCACCGTCACCTGGTCCGGGTGCAGTCCCAGCACCTGCGCGGCGTGGGCGTCGAAGATTTCCGCCACGTAGCCGACTTCGAGGAAATGGTTGCCGGACCCGAGCGTGCCGAGTTGGCCACGGCCCCGTTCCCAGGCTCGCGCCGACACCATGGCCGGATCCGCGCCTCCGATGCAGCCGTGTTCCTCGATGTATTCCAGATCCGACTCTCCACCCATGCCGCGCTCGACGGCCCACTTTGCACCACGCGTCACCACGCGCTTCAGTTCGTCCCCCGAAACCTCAAGCGCCCCGGCGGAGCCGACGCCGGTCGGCACGTCGCGGAAAAGCTGGTTCACCAACTCGCGCAGGCGCGGCTTCACCTCGTCCCGGGTCAGCCGCGACACCATCAGTCGCACGCCGCAGTTGATGTCGTAACCCACCCCACCCGGTGAAATGACCCCCGACCGCACGTCAAACGCGGCCACCCCGCCGATGGGAAAGCCGTAGCCCCAATGAATGTCGGGCATGGCCAGCGAGTAGCTCACGATGCCGGGCAAGTGCGCCACGTTCGCCGCCTGCTGGGGTGCGTTGTCATTCCGGATGGCGTCGAGCATCTTCGGCGTCGCATAAATCCGGGCTGGAACCCGCATCCCGCCTTCGCGTGGGATTTCCCAGAGCGCGTTTGCGATTTGGTGGAATTGCATGGTGCGGAATGTTGCGTGTTACATGTTGCGTCGAGCGTGGGGCGTGAACGGGGGCGAAATCCGTGAACGTCTTCCGGCCCCGCGTCTAAACCGCAGCCCCACTACAAATCAAAGATCACCTGCGCCCGCCACCCGCCTGACTCCGGCTCGATCTTGAGTCCGTGAAACGTGACGGCTTTGATCTCAGTATAGATCACATGCCGCGCGGCGTCGATGGGCTCGCCCTGAACCTCGGCCACCAAACGGGTCTCGCTCCAATCCAGGACGTTGAACCGGCCATACACCTCGTGTCGGGTGATATGCCGGTAGTTCAGCTCGGAAAGCCATCGCACCATCAACGCGGCGGGGTCGGGCGCTTCCACCTCCACCCGGACGGGCGCGCCGGCCCGAACCAGGCCGGGATCCGTGATCACGGTGAACATGCCCCAGGCGGCGCGCGCAAAGAGTTCCTTCAGATCCGGCGCCGTCACGACAATACCCGCGTCG
Source organism: uncultured Verrucomicrobiae bacterium (assembly GCA_963751435.1). Taxonomy (GTDB): domain Bacteria; phylum Verrucomicrobiota; class Verrucomicrobiia; order Limisphaerales; family DSYF01; genus JALOTU01. The sequence goes on from CAVVUP010000020.1 coordinate 27,154, forward strand.
GCGGTGTGGTCGAGCGCTTGCAGCCAGTCGGGCGGGGTCGCCTCAGGCCCCTCGACGGCACCCTCGGCTTCAGGAATCGGTAGGGCCGTACCGTGCGCTGCCCGGGCGCCGCCCAGCGGTGCCCTGCCAGGGTCATCTTCGCAGGATCCAGTTTTCATATCTTGGAGGCTACCCATGAACCGGCCCCCGGACCGCGGATTGTCTCAATCCGCAGCGGCTCCGATGATGCGGTGCTGCTGCGAGTTGAGGACAACTCGCGCTCCTTGCCCGGGTTCAGAGTCCCATTTCATGCGCAATCGCGAAAGGAGGCTACCCATGAACCGAACCGGCTCGCCCTCACCCCGTCCCTCTCCCCCGGGGAGAGGGTGCCCGGCGGGCGGGTGAGGGGATTCGTGCGGTTCATGGTCCCAATGCGCGCCCGATCTCGGGATTGGAGGCTCCCCATGAACCGTGAAGTGCCTGCCTTGATTTCCAACAACTTGCGCACTTTGTGGTTCATGGACTCAATGCGTTCTAAAAAAGAAACTTCGCTTTCCATGAACCTCGACCCAAAAGCGGCGCTGAAGACGCACGCACTCCAGACGCTGGCGCGCATGGCGGTGATGGCTTTCCATTCATTCCACGTCACCGTTCTTCAGGATGGGCTGCAGGACAAGCCCGAACTGGCTGCGGCAAGGACGTGGATTGCCCTGAGGCGTGGCCCGTGGCACTGTGGCGGCACGCTATGAAACCTTTGGCTGGTCTCATCCTGACGGTGGTGCTCTGCGGCGGACTGTTTCAAAGTCAAGCCGCCACCAGCAACCCTGACTCGTCAAACGCCCTTCGCGACACCGGCATCCAGGCCGCTCAAACCGTGTCGACGGTCACGGGGTTGGCGATTTCGCCCCTGGTCGGCGTCGGGGCGGTGGGGGCGTACCAGTGGTGGAACGCACCCAAGGAACAGCGCGCCCACCTGCACTGGTTCGCACGCCCCTGGTTCTGGATCCCCGCACTCCTGCTCGCCGGTGCGGTGGCGGCCAAGGACATCGTCGGGGCGGCCGCGCCCACAGTTTGAAGAAGCCCTTTGATGTCGCCGAAACGGTCGAAAACAAGGTCAGCGGACTGGTGGTGGCCGGCGCCGTCATCCCGTTCGTGACCACCATCTTCCCCGACTCCACCCAAACGGCAGGGCTGGCGTCAGCGGGTTTTGCGGCGATCGACCTGGCTGGGATCGGCAACGCGATGTTTGTCCCCTTTGCCATCGCGGCCTTTGTAATCGTCTGGCTGGCGTCCCATGCCATCAATATCCTCATCCTGCTCAGCCCGTTCACCTCCGTGGACACCGCGTTGAAAGCCTTCCGGCTGGCGCTGCTGGGCGTGGTGACCGGGGTTTCGTTCAACAACCCCTACGTCGGCGCCGCGATTTCAGCCGTCCTGCTGGTGATCGCGTTTTTCATTGCCGGCTGGTCGTTCCGATTGCTGGTGTTCGGGAACATTTACGTTTGGGATTTCGTCACGATCCGGCGCAAGCGTTTCCATCCGTTCCGGGACGGCAACCGGATGTTCACGGCGCGCAAGATCAGCCGCGTGCCGGTCCGCACCTACGGCTGGTTGAGCCGGGCCGAGGGCGGGAAGCTCCAGTTCCACTACCGGCCCTGGCTGGTCATGCCGCGGCAAGTGTTGGAGCTGCCCGCAGACACCTACGTGGTCGGACGCGGCCTCTTCCATCCCGAGCTGGCGCGGGAGCAAGGCGACGACCTCGAAGCCCTGATGACCCTCCCCCCGCGCTACCGGACCCATGAACAGGAACTCAACGACGTGTATGGCCTGGCCGGCGTGCGCGATGTCGGCATCCGCCGCTGCCTCAAAGCCATCCTCGAAGTGTTCGGACTGGGAAAGCGCGAGCAGGTCGCGACCGTTTGATTCTGAACTCAGGGAAACTCCGAAAAGGTGTCGGTCCCGACAATTTGCAGTTTCTCATTCATTCCCAAGGTCAGATTGCAAATTGCTGGAACTGACACGTTCTTGACACGTTCTTGCCCGCCACAGCCCCCGCAGGCCAAGGGCACCGAGGCCGGACGCCAGAAGCGATGCCGGCGCTGGTTCCGGAACGAACTGGATCTGATCGATGACCAATGTGTGCGGACCCTCGATGCCGGCATCAATTGTCCTGCAGCCCCCATGGAAATTTACAATGGAGGCCGGCGGGACGCCTGGCCTACACTTGCGCCGGGACATGATCGCGTTGCTGAGATTCCTGTTGCGCCTGTGCTTCCGCTTTCGCGCCTTCAATGAAGGCGTGTTGAAGCAACCGGGGCCGGTGTTGCTGCTGCCCAACCACGTTTCCTGGTTCGACTGGCTGTTGCTCGGGGTGTGCCTCGACGACGACTGGCGCTTTGTCACCTCCAGCGACGACGGCGCAGACGAGCTGGGTGCACCGGCGGATCATGGTCAACCGCCGCACGTTTCCCGTGGAGCACAACTCGCCCTACGCCGTCAAGCACATGGCGGAGTATCTGCAGAAGGGCGGCCGCCTGGTGCTGTTTCCCGAAGGCCGAATCTCCAGACCGGCTCGCTGATGAAGCTGTTCGATGGCACCGGCTTTCTGATCTACAAGACCCGCGCCAAGGTCATCACCGCCTACTTGCGGGCGCCCATCGCCTGCCGTTCTCGCCGCAATCCGGACGGCAAAGCGATGGTTCCCCGCGTGTCAGCGCCCATTTCAGCGCGGTGCTCGAAGCCGCCCAGCACGCGAGCGAATGAGCACCACCGCGGCGCGCGCTCGCATCACCGACTGGCTGCGGGACCGGATGGTGCGCCAGCAGTTCGAGGTGGAAATGGAGTTCGGCCCGCCGCACCTTGCCGGAGGCCATCGTGCGAGTCGGCCCGTCAACGGCCCAGGGCGGTCGTGCTGCAGGACGTGACCCTCCAGCGGCTGACCTACCGCCGGCCTGCTGCTGGGCGCGAACCTGCTCGCGACGCAGTGGCGTGCGCCTGATTCCCGCCGACAACCGGCGCGTCGGCGTGCTGCTGCCCGAACGTCAACGCCATGCCCGTCACGCTGCTGAGCCTGTGGTCAGCCGGCAAGGTGCCGGCCATCCTCAACTACACCACCGGGCATGGCCGTCATGCTGGCCTGCTGCAAACTGGCCGGGCTTCAGCAGATCATCACCTCGCGGGCTTTCCTGACAGCGGGCCAAGCTGGATCCCAAGCCACTGACCGATGCCGGGATCGAACTGCTTTACCTGGAAGACGTCCGCGCCGCACATCCCGGCCTGGCGCAAGCTCGCGGCGGCTCCTGCGCTCGAGGCTCGTCGCGACCTGCACTCCGCAGCCCCCAGACCGGCGGAGGACACCGCGGTGATCCTTTTCACCAGCGGCTCCGAAGGCGTGCCCAAGGGGGTGGAACTGACCCACCGCAACCTGCTCGCCAACATCCGCCAGATGCTGCGCCGTGACTGACCTGCACGGAACACGACCGTTTCTTCAACGCCCTGCCGCTGTTCCACAGCTTCGGGCTGACGGTGGGCATGCTGCTGCCGCTGGTGCGCGGCGTTTTATGTTCCTCTATCCGTCGCCGCTGCATTACCGCGTGGTGCCCGACCGCGCTCTACAACCTCGACTGCACCGTGATTTTCGGCACCAACACCTTCCTGACCGGCTACGCGCGCAAGGCGCATCCCTACGATTTCCGCAGCGTGCGCTACCTGTTTGCCGGCGCGGAAAAGCTGCAGGAGAGCCACCGCCAGCGCATCTGGGACGCGCAAGTTCGGCGTGCGCATCCTCGAAGGCTACGGCGCCACCGAATGCAGCCCGTGCGTGTGCGTCAACACCCCCATGCGCCCGCGCATCGGCTCGGCCGGGCGAGTTCCTGCCCGGCATCGAATACAAGCTCGAGCCGGTGGAAGGCGTCGCCGAACGGCGGGCGGCTGTTCGTGCGCGGGCCCAACGTCATGAAGGGCTACCTGAACCCGGAGGCCAACGCGAAGTTCCAGGCGCTCGGCGGCTGGTATGACACCGGCGACATCGCTGAGGTGGACGACGGACGGTTACGTCCACATCCTGGGCCGGCTGAAACGCTTCGCCAAGATCAGCGGCGAAATGGTCAGCCTGACCGCGGTCGAGGACGCGCTGGCCGGCGCCTTTCCGCAATACGGCCTGCGCTGCCAGGTCGCCGTGATGGCTCGGCCGGATCGCGGACAAGGGCGAGAAGCTCGATCGCCGTCACCAACGAGCCGCGGCTGACCCTCGAGGAGATCCGCGCCGCCATCAAAGCCAAGGGCCTCAGCAACCTTGCCGTGCCGCGCGAACTTAAGACTGTCAAAGAGATTCCAAAACTCGGCACCGGCAAGATCAACCACCGCGAGTTGACCCGCCTCATCGAGCAACCGCAGGAGCCGACATGATGAACAAACCGTGGCTGAAACGCGCCCTTCCCTGGGCACTCTACGATTGGGCAAACTCCGCCTTTGCCACCACGGTCATGGCCGGGTTCGTGCCCCTGTTCAACAAACAGTTCTGGAGCGCGGGCGCGCCGGAAACCGTCAGCACCTTCCGCCTGAGCATCGCCAACTCCACCGCCGGCGTCGTGGTCGCCCTCCTGGCCCCCGTCCTGGGCGCCATCGCCGATCGCGGCGGCGCGCGCAAGCGGTTCCTGCTCGGGTTCGCCACCCTGGGCGTGGCCATGACCGCTGGACTGCACTTCGCCGCCCAAGGCCAGTGGGTCCTGGCCTTGATGCTTTACGCCCTCGCCTGCATCGGATTCTCCGGCGGAAACGTCTTTTACGACTCACTGCTGGTGAATGTGGCGGACGGGGACAAGTTTGATCTGGCCTCCGCGCTCGGGTACGGGCTGGGGTATGTGGGCGGCGGCCTGTTGTTCGCACTGAACGTGTTGATGGTGAACCGGCCCGACCTGTTTGGCGTTGCGGACGCCAGCCAGGCCGTGCGCTGGTCGTTTGTGACGGTGGCCCTGTGGTGGGCGGTGTTCACCGTTCCCCTGCTGGTCTGGGTGCCCGGAAGCCCGGTTGGAATCCAGACCTGCCAGTCTCTGGGCGACCGTCCGCTCCGGCTTCACGCAGTTGCGGGAGACCTTCCGCCATATCCGCCAGCTCAAGCCCGTGTTCACCTTCCTGCTGGGTTACTGGCTCTACATCGACGGCGTGGACACGGTGATCCGCATGGCGGTGGATTACGGAAGCTCGCTGAACCTCCCCGCCAACAGCCTCATCCTGGCGCTCTTGCTCACCCAGTTCGTCGGGTTCCCCGCCGCGATCGGATTCGGCAAACTCGGCGAACGGCTGGGTGCCAAGACAGGCATCCTCATCGGCCTGGCGGCGTATGTCGGCGTCTGCGTGTTCGGCTACTTCATGACCACCGTGGTCCATTTCTTCGCGTTGGCCGTGACGGTGGGGCTGGTGCAGGGCGGCGTCCAATCCCTGAGCCGATCGCTGTATGCGCGGTTGATTCCCCCGGACAAGGCGGGCGAGTTCTTCGGGTTTTACAACATGCTGGGCAAGTTCGCCACGATCATCGGCCCCCTGTTGATGAGCGGGGTGGGACTGCTCACCGGCAGCCCCCGTCTGGGCATCCTTTCCCTGATTCTGTTGTTCGCCTTGGGTGCCCTGCTGCTGTGGCGGGTCAAACCACCGGAACCGGTGTAGGGAGGATGTCAAACCAGCGGCAGGTGATCGATGCACTTGCCACCACCCGACCTGTCCGGCTCACGGACGGACGGTCTGACCCGGGGCGGCTTCTGAGATTTCCGTACCGGAAGGTGTGTCCAACCCGACGCGCCGGGCGAACTCGCCCGCCAGCACTTCGTAGGCGGCTGCACCCGCGCTGTATTGATCGTAGTGGATGATGGGTTTGCCGTGGCTGGGCGCCTCGGCCAGCCGGGTGCTGCGCGGGATGAGCGTCTCGAACACGCGTGGGCCGAAATGCTCCTGCACCTCGCTGACCACCTGTTGGGAAAGGCGGGTCCGGGCGTCGTACATCGTCATCACCACACCGGTCAGTTCGAGTTCCGGGTTCACCCCGTTGTCCCGCAACTGCCCCAGGACCCGGTTCAGAATCGAGATGCCTTCGAGCGCGTAATACTCACATTGAAGCGGCACCACCAGGCCGTGCGCCGCGGCAAAGGCGTTCAAGGTGAGGATGCCCACCGACGGCGGGCAATCGACCAAGACCAGGTCGTAACGCCCGCTGTCCACCACCGGCTGCAGGGCCAGCTTGAGCCGGCCCAGATGGTTTTCCAGCCGGGGCAGCTCGATGTCCGCCCCGCACAAATCCACCTCGGAAGGCACCAGGTCGAGCCGATCGAATGCGGTGGGCTTGATCTTGTCCGACAGGTTCCCCTCCCCCAACAAGGCTTGGTAAGCGCTGCCGCCGGGAAGCTTTTCCACACCCACGCCACTGGTGGAATTGGCCTGGGGGTCGAGGTCGAGGAGCAGAATGCGTCTGCCCATCGCGGCCAGGCAGGCGGCCAGATTGATGGCGGTGGTGGTTTTCCCCACCCCACCCTTCTGGTTGGCCACGGCAATGACTTTGGTCGGCACGCCGACGGTGTACGGGAAGACAGACAGAGTTTCAAGAGTTCAGGTCGGCACCCGAGAGTTTCGCTGGATTTCCAGCGGACCCCGGCGCATCATCCGCGCATGAAGCTGATTCTATCGATGCACAACCTCAAGCGTACCCGGGCCATTGAGAACCACGTGATCAAGCGGATCGAAAAGCTCGATGGCAAGGACCGGTGGGCAATCGATGCCCGGGTGACCCTCGAGTTTGACAAGACCAAGGTGCCCGAGCGGCAGTTCAAGTGTTCGATGCGGTTGTCCGTGCCGGGTCCGGACTTGTTTGCGGAGGATGTCGAGGGCGACATGTACGCCGCCATTGACCTTGTGACCAAAAAGATCGAAGGCCAGATTCGCAAGCGGCACAGCAAATACAAGGCTCGCAAGCACACCGAGGCCGCGCGTGTCAAACGCGAACGGCAGGAGGAGATCTAAGCCTGCTCCGGCCCTCACGCCGCCCGGATGCACCAGAGGCCCGGTGCATCCGCAGATGGAGGCCGCAGCCTGCCGAAGCCAGCCCCGCCGGGCGACCCGGTTCCTGGACGCCTTGCCCATCCTGAGCCCCCCATGGCGGCCCCCATCCAGCGCGCGCGTCGTGAGCGATCCCTGCTCCTGCGCGCCCGCGTTGCGTTGCCGGTCAGCCAACGCCCGATCAGCGATGCCGGCATCGAAATCCGCGGAAGCCGCATCGCAGCCGTGGGCAGGTGGCGAGACCTGGCGCACGGTCACAGCGGTTCCCGGCTGGACCTGGGCGACGCGCTCATCCTGCCCGGGCTGATCAACGCTCACTGTCATCTCGACTACACTCACATGGCCGGCCTGTTCGATCCGCCGCGCCATTTCACGGACTGGATCAAACAGATCACCGTCACCAAACAGATCTGGTCGGATGACGAGTTCCGGGCCTCCTGGCTGGGGGGCGCGGACATGCTGGTGCGCACGGGAACCACCACCGTGGCGGACATTGAAGCGGTGCCCAGCCTGCTGCCCGGGATGTGGCAACGGACCCCACTGCGGGTGTTCTCCTTCCTGGAAATGACCGGCATCCGCAGCCGGCGTGATCCGGTGGCGATTCTCAACGAGGCGCTGGCCCGGATCGGTCATCTGCCCCGGGGCCGGTGCCGGGCCCGACTCTCTCCGCACGCGCCTTACTCGACCAAACCCGAATTGATGGCCCGCACCGCCGAGGTTTCGCGCCAACGACGATGGGTGATGACCACCCACGTGGCGGAATCGGCCACTGAATACGAGATGTTCGCGCGGGGCCGCGGAGAAATGTTCCAATGGCTCAAGCGCAACGAACGCGACATGTCCGATTGCGGACGGGGATCGCCGGTGAAACAACTGCATCGCGGCGGCGTGCTGGGTCCGCACCTGCTGGCCATCCATCTGAATTATCTGGGCCGGGGCGACGCCCAACTCCTGGCTGAAACCGGAACGCATGTGGCACATTGTCCGCACAGCCACGCCTATTTCAAACATCACGCCTTCGCCTGCCGTCCGCTCCACAAGGCCGGAGTGAACCTGTGCCTGGGCACCGACAGTCTCGCCAGCACGCATCAATCGCGGGGTAAGCTCGTCGAATTGAGCCTGTTCGCCGAGATGAACGAGTTCGCTGCCTGCCACCCCAACTTCGCCCCACCTGGCATTCTCCGCATGGTCACGGTCAACGGGGCCAGGGCACTCGGGTGCGCCGGCCAATTGGGCGAACTGTCAGCCGGGGCGGCGGCGGACCTCGTGGCCATCCCTTTCACGGGCCGCACACGTGAAGCCGCGGCGGCCGCAGTGCATTTTGGGGGGCATGTGTCGGCCAGCCTGATCGGGGGGCGCTGGGCCATCGAACCGCCGGGGCACGGGACATAATTGTGCGCTTCGTCCCGCAGACTTTCTTGTCCGCGGGTTCACGGGACAGGAAAATTCCGTGTCGCCTCCAGACGGTTGGGCCGCACTGCCGCGCGGCCCGGGCGCCGGAGCACCGGCTTGCGCAGGGAGTTTCGACTCGCACCCCCCCGGTTTCCGGTCGTAGTTTTCCGGTGTGCCTTCATTCGACGACGAACTTCGCACACAGCTCGCGACCCTGCAGGGCCGGGGGCTGCTGCGTGGATTGCGTCGCATCGACTCCCCGCAGGGACCGCGTATCGAGATCAGCGGGCGCACCCTCCTGAACTTCTCCTCGAACGATTACCTCGGACTGGCCAATGATCCCCAGCTCAAGGACGCCGCCGCCCGGGCCATCCGGGAGTTTGGCGTTGGATCCGGCGCCTCGAGGTTGATCTGCGGGTCGCTGGCGCCTTTTCACGAGCTTGAAGAGGCCCTGGCGGCTTGGAAGGGCGTCGAAGCCGCCCTGACCTTCTCGACGGGCTACGCCACTGCGCTGGGCACCCTGACCGCCCTGTTTGGCCGGGGGGACATCATCCTCCTGGACAAGCTCATCCATGCCTGTCTTGTGGATGCGGCGCGCCTGTGCGGCGCCAAGCTGCGTGTGTTTCGACACAACGACCTGAACGATCTCGAAGCCAAGCTGCGCTGGGCCGCGACACAATCACGAACCACCCAGCCCGGCGCACGAACTCTGGTCGTCACCGAGAGCGTTTACTCGATGGACGGCGACTGTGCGCCGCTGGCCGGGATCGTGGCGCTCAAGGAACGATACGGCGCCTGGTTGCTGGTGGACGAGGCCCATTCGACCGGGCTGTACGGTTCGCGGCGGCGCGGGTTGGCCGAGGTGTCCGGTATTGCGGACCGGATCGAGATCCAGATGGGCACGCTCGGCAAGGCCTTGGGCGCCAGCGGTGGATACGTCTGCGGTAGCCAGGCACTCATCGATGTTCTGATCAACCGCGCCCGCAGCTTCATCTACAGCACCGCTCCCATGGCGGCGGCGGCCGCCGCCGCAAAAGCCGCCATCGAGATCGTGCAATCCGACGAAGGCCGGGCACTCAATGCCGCCTTGTGGGACCGGGTTTCAGAACTCCACTCCGCGTTCCGCGTTCCGCGCTCCGCATTTCAGAGCGCCATTCTGCCCGTGGTGATCGGCGACGAAACCGCCGCCGTTTCCGCGTCCGACACCTTGCGCGACCAGGGTTTCTTCGTTCCCGCCATCCGCTACCCGACGGTGGCGCGCGGGGCGGCGCGACTGCGCGTGACCTGCACGGGGGCGCACTCGAAGCAGGAGGTCGCGCAACTCGCCGCCGCACTCCAGCCGATGGCAATCGCCAGTGGCCGGTCACCCGATCGCCAATGCATAAGCTTGCGCAACTCGATCAGCGTTTTGTCTGGCATCCGTTCACGCAGATGCGCGACTGGCTGGGGCGCGAAGCCGTTGTGATCGTGCGCGGAAAGGGGGCCGTCCTCGAGGATGTCCGTGGCAAACAATACCTGGATGCCAATTCATCCATCTGGACCAATCTTCACGGACACAATCATCCGCGCCTCAACGCCGCCCTTCGACGGCAGTTGGGCAAGATCGCCCATTGCTCGGCTCTTGGGTTGGCCAACGAACCCGCCAGTCTCCTGGCCGGGAAGCTGGTCAAGGCCGCGACCCCCCCGGTCACGCCGCTCGCAACCCTTCACACGGGCAACCTTCGCCCACCTCCGGATACCGGAAGACCATCCAGCCCCCCCGAACTGTCCAAGGTGTTCTTCTCCGACGACGGATCCACGGCCATGGAGGCGGCGTTGAAGCTGGCCTACGAATTCGCCGCCGCGCCGGCCTGTGCCGCCGGCCCCGATTCCTCTCGCTCGAGGGCGCTTATCATGGCGACACCATCGGCGCCGTTTCACTGGGGCACATCGACCTCTTCCACAAGAGCCTGGAGCGGACTGCTCTTCCGGACCGACCGGGTGATGGCGCCGTACTGCTATCGGTGTCCCTTCAACCGCGCCCGACCGGAGCGCGCGGATGCCCGCGAGTATCGGAAATGCCGCTGGGAATGCGTGGATCGTGTGGAGCAAGCGTGCGCGCGACAGAGGAAGCGGGGCGAGCCGTATGCGGGCTTTGTGTTTGAGCCGCTCGATGCAAGGCGCCGCCGGGATGATCGCGCATCCGTCCGGCTGGCTGGCGCGCGTGACGAGATCGTGCGAGGCCACGGCACCCTGTTGATGGCGGACGAAGTCATGACGGGCTTCGGCGACGGCGTCTCGCGCACCGCGCTCGCCGGTGCAAGACCTCTCGCTGCGCCAGTCACTGCGAAGGGGTGCAACCGGACTTCTGGTGGCCCTGGCCAAGGGCCTGACGGGCGGCTATCTGCCCATGGCCGCCACGCTCACCACCCAGGCGGTGTTCGACGCGTTCCTGGGCGAATACGAGGAGTTCAAAACCTTCTTCCACGGCCACAGCTACACCGCCAACCCCCTGGGCGCCGCCGCCGCCCTGGCCAACCTCGAACTGCTGAGCCAACCTTCCACCCAGCAGGCGCGGCAACGCGTGGAAACCACCCTGCGCGAATCGTTGGCCGACCTCTGGACTCTGCCGAACGTCGGCGACATCCGACAGCAAGGCTGTGTGGCCGGCATCGAACTGGTGCGCGACTGGCGCACGCGCCGGCCGTTCCCGCTGCGCGAGCGGGCCGGAATCCGCGTCTGCGAGTCGATGGCGAAGAGCGGCGTGCTCACCCGCCCCATCGGGAATGTGATCGTCCTGATGCCGCCTTATTGCGCCACCGCGGCGCAGGTGCGGCGGATGGTCCGGGTGCTGCGCGATTCCATCCGGGCAATCTTCGAGGGAAGCTGACACCTTTCCGTGAACCGTCCACCGGACCGCGGGTCCGCGACCCGCAGCGGCTGCGCTACGCCGGGCGCCCACAACGGTTCGCTCACCCATCCGCCCTTTCGAGGCTGCCGTGCGGCGCATCGAAAGCTCAGACCCGAGCCTACGGCTCTTCGTCCGCCTGCTCCAACACCGCGAGAATCTTGCTGAACGAATCGCGCAGTTCGCCGTAGTTGCGGGCATCGACCGTGAAGCGCGCGTCGTCGTTCATCCGCGACACGGCGTGGCCGTCCGCGAAGAGGATGTCGGCAAACTGCTGCCGATGGTGCGTCCTTGGTTTCACGCCGAACGTCGCCAGGTTCGGCGGGCACAGAAAGAGCGTATCGATGGCCAGGGCCTGGATCGGACTGTCATTGCGGTTCTTCCCGAGCTGATGCAGGCGAAGGTTTTGAGGCTTGATCGGGAGGCCGGGGTTGTCAAACAACAGGGTGTTTCCGGCGTGCCGGTAATAAAAGCTGCCCTGCGCCTGGGTCAGCCCCACCTTCCCCAACTCCACTTCAGCATCCACCGGCTGATCGCTGCCGGGACAGAACAGGACTTTGGGCTGAAGCGACAAGTGATACTGAAGCAGCAGGCCGAGGCCGACCGGAGCCCCGCCCTGTATCGAGAGCAGGCTCGTGGGAGCGCCGGTCGAGGGATACAGCGTCGAGGGGCTGGTGAACGGAGGGGCCTTGGGCCCGAACGGAATCCGGTCCTCGTTCTCCTCGGCGTAACCCTGCAGGGCAATGCCCACCTGCCGCAGGTTGGAAAGACACACCGCTTTGCGACCGAGTTCCTTGGCCCGGGCGAGGGCCGGCAGCAGCAATGCCGCAAGCACGGAAATAATGCTGATCACCACCAGCAGCTCGATGAGTGTGAAACCGCCCCCCGGGCCGCCGTCAGGCAACCGCCGACTGTCTCTGATGCTGTCCGGGCTTGGAACCATCCGATTGGCCTGAACATTGCCCAGCCAGGTGTGCCTGGCAAGCACCGGCCACTACGGCAACTGGCGGGCCTGATAGAATCGTTGAGCGAAGCCGGCGGCGGAATCGGTCAGGTTTGTGGTCCCGGTGACGTTGGTGACCACGCCCCAAAGGGTCCAGCCACCCATCGGTTCAGACAGGTTGGTGCTGGTCAGAATTCCCACAGCCGCCCCGGGATCGCTGAGCAGCGTGAATTCAAACTGAGCTTCGGTCCGCATCGGCTCCGTCAATCGCGGGGCAATGAATTCCGTCAACCGGACATGGTCCAAATCCCAGTAACCCCCGTTGGTATAGGAGAATCCGACCGTCGAGATCAGTTCCACCCCGATGAACTTCCCTGCCCAGGCATCCCCCGCAGCCACGGGCGGTGTGGTGACGCTGATGTCGATGAGATTGGTCATGTTCGGGAAGGCCGCCGGGGTGTAAGCCACGTTGGTCATGGCGACGGACACGCGGTTGCTGGCAGCGTCACGATAATAAAGTCCCAGCCCCAGCGAGGCGCCCTCCGTCATCCCCCCACCTCCCCCAATCACCCCCACGGTCAGCCGATAGGACTTGCCCACCTGAAACGGGGCATCGAACTCGTTCGACGGAACCGTGTTCGTTCCGCCAATGCTGTTGTAGTCCTGGAACACTCCCACCTCGGGCACGGCAAACAGGAACATCGCCTGGTTGCCGTCGATGTTGCCGATATGATCGGGGTCCCCGCTGACCGGATTCAGGAACACGCCCGTCAGGTTGGTCCAGAGAGCAACCGGCGGTTCCTCCACAAACCAGCCCGGCTTCGGCGTCCTTTCCCAGGAATCAATCAGTGGCTCCGCAAACACCGTTTCCGGTGATTCAAACGAGCCGTTGGGGATGGGGAGGTTTGTCTGTGCCTGAACCGACCCGGCGCCGCCGACTGCCAGCAACATCACGAGCAGCAGCCAGAACCGGCGTGTGCCGATCAGGCACCCCGTTCCGGCCGCAACCTCCCTGCTCGCGAACGCATGGACCTTTCCATTGGAAGACGGTCCTCCCATCCGATCAAGGCCTGTCCCAGTCACGTGTTCCAGCGCCCTCGTGCAAAGCATGGGTTTAGTCATACAGCCATTCGTGGAATCCGCAAGCCGCACCGGAAGGCTGCCCCATGCTTGTGGCCGTCCCGCCGGTTCGAGGCCGCTGCGGATTGGGACAATCCGCGCTCCGCCGTTTACGGACCGCGAGTTGTCCTCAACTCGCAGCAGCTCCGCACCGCCGAAACCGCCCGAAAACTGGGATGACGCCGCACTCCGACGAACGGGAGGCTGCCCCGGGCTTGTAGCCGTCCCGCCGGTTCGAGGCCGCTGCGGATTGAGACAATCCGCGCTCCGCCGTTTACGGACCGCGAGTTGTCCTCAACTCGCAGCAGCTCCGCACCGCCGAAACCGCCCGAAAACTGGGATGACGCCGCACTCCGACGAACGGGAGGCTGCCCCGGGCTTGTAGCCGTCCCGCCGGTTCGGGGCCGCTGCGGATTGAGACAATCCGCGCTCCGCCGTTTACGGACCGCGAGTTGTCCTCAACTCGCAGCAGCTCCGCACCGCCGAAACCGCCCGAAAACTGGCATGACGCCGCACTCCGACGAACGGGAGGCTGCCCCGGGCTTGTAGCCGTCCCGCCGGTTCGGGGCCGCTGCGGATTGGGACAATCCGCGCTCCGCCGTTTACGGACCGGGGATTCACCACGGATTTCACAGATTTCGCGGATGAAAACGATTTTCCTTTCCCCATCCGTGCCATCCGAAATCCGTGGTCTCTTCCAGTTCGGGGCTTCACTGCGCCGTCCCGGAGCGCGAGTTGTCTCAACTCGCAGCAGCAACGCACCGCCGAAACCGCCCGAAAACTGGGACGAGGCCGCGCTCCGACGCACGGGAGGCTGCCCCATGCTTGCAGCCGTCCCGCCGGTTGGGGCCGCTGCGGATTGGGACAATCCGCGCGCCGCGGGCAGTGCCCGGGTGCACCCGGCGGCCCGTGACTGAATGAATCACGGTCCGAGCAGTACGTGGCGCAACTGCTCGTAGCCCGAAACAACGAGCGTCGCCTCCCTCAGCGCCTCGGCCGGGAGAGTGTTGGTGATCGCGATCACGCGCATCCCCGCCGCCCGGGCCGCCGCCACACCGGGTCGTGAATCCTCAATGACAACGCAGTCGCGCGGCTCGATCTCGAGCAGACGGGCGGTGGTGAGGAAAATGTCCGGCGCCGGTTTCCCTTCAGTGATGTCCGACCCGCTCACGGAGACGCGGAAGAACGCTTCCAACCCGCCCAGCGCGAGCACCTCGTCCACCACCGGGCGTTCCGAACCGGAGGCCAGTGCCAGGGGGACAAGGCGCGACACGTCAGCCAGCAGTTCAGGCAACCCGTGAAAGATCGGACGCTCCAGGCGAAGGATCTCGAGCACTTTCCGCCGCTTCATCGCCAGCAGCTCCTCCAACGAGTACGGCGGCTGATGAGCTTGCACAAAATCCTCCCACAGCACCCGATCCGTACGCCCCACATACTCTTCGAAACGCAGCCTGTGCCGTCCCGCATAGCCGATCTCCTCGACCACGGCGTGGAACGCCCGCTCGTGACGCGGCTCGCTGTCCACGATGACGCCGTCCATGTCGAAGATGACGGCTTGGTAGGGACCGATGGGGCTCATGCGACAATGGGGGGATTCCAGCTCAGGAATGGCCGGGCAGCGCGGAGGCGCCGAGCTTCAAGACCCGATCAAACTGTTCCGCAGCCACCGGCATCACGGACAATCGCGACTGCTTGACCAACGCCATCTCCTTCAACACGGGATCCGCCTTGATCTCGCCGAGTGGGATGGGGCGCTTCAGGGCTTTCACAGGCGCCAGATCCACACAGCTCCAGTCCCCGTCAGAAGCGGTCGGATCCGGATAAGCCGCCTTGGCCACACGCGCGACGCCCACGATCTCCCTGCCCGACCCGCTGTGATAGAACAGCACCTCGTCGCCCTTCCTCATCGAGCGCAGGTTGTTTCGCGCCTGGAAATTGCGCACGCCCGTCCACGCCGTCTGCCGATCCTTCACGAAATCCGACCACGAGTAGTCGTCGGGCTCCTGCTTCACCAACCAGCAATTCATGTCCCGAGCATGGCGTTCCGCGGGGTGCTTCTCAACAGCGAAAGGCGCCTCATGATGTCCGAATCCTGCCTCCATCCCCCTGAGCACGGTAGGGCGCCAGTGCTCTGGCGCCGGGCCGCGCGGCCGCGCAGCCCTACCGAACGGCTCACGGCGCAACCCCGACGCGGTAGAAGCGCCGGTCCAAATGGGTGGCGCCGGCGTCGGTCCAAAGGAGCGGCATCGCAGCCGGATTGGTCACCAGGAGCGGCGTCCAACTGACCAGGTTGGTCGAGGCTTCGACGGTGTAGGTGTAACCCGGCCAGCCACCGATCTCGAATGTGGGCTGGCCGCCCGTCAGGCTGAATGTGTTGAAGGTGGGCGCGGGCGGCGCGACCCCGCTCACGCTGCTGATGCTGTTGAACGTGCTGTTGGACACGATGTTCTGATACACCGCCCAGAGCCAGTTCGAGGAACGGGCCACACTCGAAATCCGCACTTCGTCCACCCGCGCGTTCAGGTAACGCCCGTCATACTCGCGGGCGATGGTCACGTCGGTGAGGTTGTTGTCCGCGCGGCCGCTGGCGGCCCCGAGCAGGGCGGCGTTGTGATAGAGCTTCAGGTCGTTGGTGGCGGTGCCGCCGATGGTGTACGCCGCGTGGAACCAGTCGCCCACCGACAGCAGGTTGTTGCTCGAGACGACAGTGCCCGCCCCCCCAATGGCCACCTTCAGTTGCAAGCCGTTCGACACCTTGAAATGCGTGTAGCCCACGCCCCAGGGAATGGACGACACCAGGCCGATGTCCGCCCCGCCGGGCGTGCTGTTGAGGTTCGCCCAGCACTCGACCGTCACCGCCGGGTTGGTCCCCATGTCCGGCAGGCTGACATAATTGCTGGCGCTGCTGCTGAAGTTGTCGCAGGCACCGATGATGCCCGTCGCGCTCCCCTGCCCGCTGACCCGCAAGAAGCGCGAGGTGGCCAGCGCCGGCGAGGAATCGAGGTGCGGACCGCTGGTCTCGCGCAAATGCCACACGCCGAGATACCCCTCGGACCACGTCGAGCCGTTGACGGTGCTGGCGGGCGGCGTGAGGAGATGGATGTTGCCCCACGACGCGATGATCGAGCAGTTATTCGAGAACACAGGCACCTGCACCCAGAAACGCGATTCGCCGGTGGGATTCCACGTGTCCACCTCGTAGTTCAGATTGGTGCCGGCTGCGGAGGTGAAGCGCAGGTCGGCGCCGTTCGGGCCATAAAACTGGTCGTAGCTGAACCCGGGAATGTTCGTGCCCAGCACCACGAGCAGCGGCAGGTTTGTCAGCACCTCGCTGCGGTTGTAATTGTTGAACTGGATGGTGGCGCTGAAGTCCGACGGCGGAACCGGGAACGCGACAATCTCGGCCGGACCATACGTGGCAAAGCCGGAGTTGGCGATGGTTTGGTGGGTGGCCCAGACCCAATTCGAGGACCGGCTGATGTTCGAAATGCGCATTTCGTCCAGCGGCCCCTTGAAGAAGCGCAGGCTGCCGTCTTCCGCGCCGAAATAGACCGGGTAACTCTGGGTGCCGGCGACGCCCGGCGTGCCGTCGGTGCCCACCGGCAGGCCGTCGATGTAGAACCGCGCCGCCGCGCCTTCATGCACGGCCGAAAAATGGTGCCACGCGCCGTCGGCCAGGTCGGTGTTGTTGGTCACATCCAGGCTGGGACTGCTCTTCCACCACAGTTTGCCGTCGCTGCGCAGCGCCAGCCACCAGTTGCGGTTCAGGTAACTGGCCGGCGACGCCTCCTTCGATGTCAGCACCAGGTAGTTGCCCGAGCTGGGCTTGTTCGCGGCGGCCACCTTGAACCAGCCCTGCACCTCGAAGTTCGTCGCGAGGTTGAAATCACTGTGAAACGGCACCCGGGTCAGATTGGTCAGGCCGTCGTAGGTCGCCGCGTTGCCGACCAGGCCCGCAGCCGCGCTGGCGGTGTGGGTCACCGCGCCGTGCCCGCGCGCGGTCGAATCGGAGGCATTGGTCTCCGCCAGGTGCCACACGCCAACGTAGCCGGCGGACCAGGTGGCGCCATTGGTGACGCTGGCGGGACGGTTGGTGGCCCCCGTGTCACCCCACGAGGCCACAATCGCGCATTGGTTCGAGAATGCCGGCACCTGCACCCAGACCCGCGAATCGCCCGCGGGATTCCAAGTGTCCACCTCGTAGTTCAGCAGGTTCGTATCTCCCGCCACGCGAAACCGCAGGTCGCTGCCGTCCGGGGTCAGGAACGTGCCGTAATCAAACCCGGCGATGTTATTGCCCAGCGTGACGAGCACCGGAAAATCGGTCAGGACCTCGGAGCGCGGGTAGTTGTTGAACTCAACGCGCGCCTCATACTGCGCGGTGCCCGGAGGAAACGCAGCCACCAGCGTCAGCGTGCCGGAAGCAGGATTGAACTCCCACCGCCCCTGCCCCACGGACGGCCCGGTAATGCTGGAGAAATTGCCGGAGCGGCTCGATGTGTTGAAAATCTTGAAGCTGTCCCCGACCGCCAGGGTGCCGGCCAGATTGGTCACCACCAGTTCACCATCGAACTTGACCGCGCCGGAGCACAGCACCACGTCGTTCGTGCCCAGCGTCTTGTTCAACTCGATGAACGTGGTGCTGTCGGCGGCCAGCGTGAGCGAGTTGCCGATCGTCAGCCGGCCTATCGACGTACCCGGGGACAAGGTGGCGTCGGTTTCGATCGTCACCGGCCCGGCGAGGGTGCCGGTGCCGCCGAGGGTGGCGTCGGCCAGCACGGAGACCGCGCCGCTGCCGGTGCCGCTGCCCGTCGTGTTGTTGACCAGCAGCGTGCCGTTGCTGACGACCAGTCCGCCACTGAAGCTGTTGCTGCCGGTCAAGGTCCAGGTGCCGGTGCCGGTCTTGACGACCTTGGTCACGCCCGCATCCCGGATCGAGCCGGCGAAGGTGGTCGAGGTGTTCTTGCCGCCCACCACCCAGGTGGCATTGACACCGTTCTCATTGCCCGGGCCCAGCACGGAACCACCGCTGCCGGCGAGATCACCGAGGAACACCGGTGCGCTGCTGAACGTGGGATAGGCGGTCACATTGCTCGACAGATTCACGGACGCCGCAGGCAAGCCGTTGGCGTGCGCGATGCGGAACTCGACGCCCCCTGAGCGGGGTCCGACGTTGAGCTGCCCGGTGAAAGCCGACCAGTTGCCGTAAAGCGTGCTGCGCACCCAGGCGACCTTGAGATTCAACGTGCCTGCGCCCTGCAACGTGCCGTAGAAATCGCAGCGCGAATCCAGGGTCAGCGTGCCGGATTGCCCGGCCGGCACCACCACATCCCAGGTGGCGGAATTGTAAGTGTCGGAGTTGTCATACATCGTCAACGTACCGCCGTTGAACGTGACCGGACCGGTGCCGGGGCCGTAGGCGTTGGCAGTGTCGTTGGCCAGCAAGACGGTGCCACCGTTGAGGAACAGTCCGCCGCCGAAATTGTTGCTCGCGGACAGTGTCAGCGTGCCAGACCCCAGTTTCGTCAGGCCCGTGTCGCCCACCACGGCGCCCCCGCCCAGCGTGTAGGCGCGCGCCGCGTTCGACACCGTGACCGACCGCGGCTCGACCGGGCCGCCGACTGTCACGGTGCCGTTGGTCGAACTGTCGTTGAAGGTCACGGCATCGCGATGGACGAACGTATCGGGGAGTCCGCTGTTGAGCCAGTTGACCGTGGCGGCGTCCCAAGCCGAACCGTTGGTGCCGGTCCACGTCAAGAACCCTGGATCACCGGAGACCTCGAGCACGATCTGGCCCAGCGGATCGTTGGTGAGGGTGAACGTCTGGCGCGTGCCCGCCGGCAGATTGTGCGCCAATGCCGCATTGGAACTCACGTTGCCCCCGCCCCCATCCACGAGCGGATAACTGCCCGCGCCGAGGTAGCCGTCGGTGAGGGTGAACATGAGATTCTGGGTGTTGGTGAGGGCCAGCGTGCCGCCGGACAACGCGATCCGGTCATTGGCCCCCGCCGGCGAGGCGGTCAGATCAAACCGGAGGGTCGCCGAGCTGAGCGCGAGTGTGTTGCTCGAGGTGAGCAAGCCCACCGGCGCCAGGATCCCGCCCGATTGAACGGTCGCACCGGCGCCGAGAATCCCGTTGCCCGTCAGCACCGCATTCGACGCCACGGTGACCGGACTCGCCGTGAAGATGCCGTCCACCGCCAGGGTTCCCACGCTCACCGTCGTTGTGCCGGAATGGGTGTTGGTGCCGGTCAGGCTGAGCAGGCCGACGCCGGTTTTTGTCAGGGCGGTCGGCCCGACCCCGTCCGTGATCGTTCCCGCAAAGGTGGTGTCCAGACCGAGTCCCCCCACCGATAACGGCATTGAAGCAACATAGCCCGATCCACCGATCACGGCTGAGGGACTGCCCGAAAGCGCCCCGAGATACAGCGTGTTGCCCCAGGAATTGTTCCGGCCCATGAGCGTCACATTGTCCAGATTGACCCGGGCATTGCCGAGGTTGCCGTCAAACCCTCCCGTGTTGAAATCCACTGTCAGCAGTGCAGTGCCGACGGAACCGGTGACATTCAGTGTGCCGGTGAACGTGGCAAACACGCCGTTGAAACGATCGTAATTGAAGCTTGATCCGGTGACATTGACGTTCAGCGCGCCGCCGCCGGAGGCGCCGGTGAACGCCATGCGCGGCGACAGGTTGACCGTGCCGGTTTCGCCTGTGGGAACAATGACGTCATCCGCCAGCACCAGATCGGTGCTGCCGCCATAGAGCGAAGTCAAGGTCCCCCCCTGCAAGGTAATGGTTCCCGTCCCCACCTTGCCGCCGGGCGCGAGCACCACCGCGCCGCCACTAATCACCGTGCCACCCGAGAAGGTGTTGGCATTGCTGACGGTCAATGCGCCAACGCCGGACTTGGCCAGGGTCGTGACCCCCGACAGCAAACCGGAACCTCCAAAGGTGTAGTTCTTTGAGGCATTGTTAACGGCAACAGAATACGGCTGCAGGCTGCCCGTGATTTGCACGAACGGACTGTTGTCGCCCGTGTCGTCAAACGTCACGCTGTCGCCATTTCGGAACGCGGTCGGCTCCGCGCCGCTCCCCCTGACAAAGGACAGCGCGTTGGTGTCCCAGAGGTTGCTGGCGCCGTCCCCCTTCCACAGCAGATCCTGCGGCAGCGCCACGGCAGACATCAGCAACAGGAACGGCTGCGTCCAGGTGCTGCCGTCGGCGTCCGTCACCGTGAAGTTGAAGCTGGCGCGCCCGGCGTAGTTGGTGGGCGGCTCGTAGTGCGCCACGGTCCCACCGACCAGCGTCACGATGCCGGTGCTGACGTTCGAGACGGTGTAGGTCACCGGCGGCTTGTTCGTAAATCCGCGGGTGTAACGGCGCAGGTCCACGTCCTGGCTGCTTGGGCTGCCGGCTGCGACCGGTTGATGAGCGCATGCGGCGTGGCGCGGAAATGCAGATACTCCTCGAGCAGCGTGTAGCCCGCCGG
>CAVVUP010000021.1:0-11154 GCA_963751435.1 uncultured Verrucomicrobiae bacterium
CAAGACAGACACGGACGGCACCCTGCGCGAGTTTTGTGCGGCGGTGGATGCGGCGACGGGCACCAACCTCTGGGCGACACCCATTGACGATGAGCCGTGGGATCCGGACTTCGGGGGGGACGGCGGCGCGGGCACTGCTCCCTATTGGAAGGGCGACGGACCGCGTTCGACACCGTCGGTGAAGGATGGGCGTGTGGTGGCCTTGTCCGGCCTGATGCACCTGGTCTGCATGAACGCCACCAACGGCGCGGTGCTCTGGAGCAACGATCTGAAGTCCGCCTATGGCGCCTCGACGATCGGCTGGGACAACGCAGCTTCGCCGTGTCTGGACGAAGATCTCGTGTTCGTGAACCTGAATAGCTCGTCGGACTACCAGAATCTGGCGGCGTTTCGGATGACAGACGGCAGCGCGGCCTGGCGTTGGCAGAACGAAGGAATGACCCACGCCACGCCGGTGGTGGCGACGATTGCCGGCGTGCGGCAGGTCATCTTCCCGACGCAAACGGGTTTGGTGTCGCTGGACCGGACCACCGGCGCCCTTCTTTGGAGGTTCAACTACCCCTGGGGCCCAATCTACACGTCCATGGGAGCCTCACCGGTGGTGCATTCGAACATCGTGTTCTGCACTGCGGCGTATAACAAGGGGGCGACGGCGGCGCGGATTGCCCTGACCAACAGTGCGTGGACGGTCACCCAGCTTTGGTACAAGAACAGCTCGGCGGGAGTGAACTACCAGAGTATTTGGATGTCGCCGGTCTGCTACCAAGGCCACATTTACACGTTGTGCGGAGGCAATACCACCTTCCTGTCGACGCCACTCAACTGCATCGACCTGGCGACGGGCGACCTGAAATGGGCGATGAACGATTTCGGCATGGGCGGGGTGATTCTGGTGAACACGAATCTGGTGGTGCTGACCGAGAAGGGGGAGCTGGTGTTGGTCCGGCCGGACCCGGGCGCCTATACCGAGCTGGCGCGATACAAGGCATTCGATTTCAGCAATGAGGCTCCAGGCAAGTGCTGGAATCACCCGGCCTTCAGCGATGGACGCATCTACGCGCGCAGCACACGCGGCGGCATCTGCGTCAATGTCTCCGTCGCACCGCCCGCACAGCTCAAGATGCTGACACCGGCGGCCTTCCCCGGCCAGGAAAGCCTGGAGCTGTGGGTCGGGACGACCACCGGCAGCGCGATCGATGCCGACCGGGCGGCCCGCTTGGAGGTGCGCTATACAACGGATCTTCGCACCCCCCTGGCCAGTTGGCGGCTGCTCACCAACAGCCTGGCGCTCACCAATGGCCTGGTACGGGTGGACCAGGTGAACGTCGGATCCCCCAGTTACTTCATTGCCGTCGAGCAACTCACCGTGCCGCCACTCAAGATGCTGACGCCCCAGGTCTTGCCGGAGCAGGGGTTGCGATTGTGGGTCGGAACCGCCACCGGCAGCCTGATCGCTTCAAACCGGCTGGCGCAGATGGCGGTCGAGTTCACGACCACACTGCCCGCCGACCCTGCGGACTGGACACCGCTTGGCGGCAGCCTGGTACTCACCAATGGCCTGGTGTGGGTGGACGATCTGCCCGGGAGTTCTCCGCGCTACTACCGGGCCGTCGAGCTTAATCCATGAACATCCGGACAAGGTCGAGAATCGGGGGCCGACGCGCTCGCCTGGCCTTCACTCTGATTGAACTGCTCGTGGTCATCGCCATCATTGCCATCCTGGCCGCGCTGCTGTTGCCCGCCTTGTCGATGGCCAAGGAGCGGGCCCGGCGCACGGGCTGCGTCAACAACATCCGTCAGTTTCTTCTGGCTTCGCACATGTATGCCGATGATTTCGGCCAGCGGCTGCCCAGTGGCGCTTCCGAAAGCCGTGTGCCCAACGGGGTGCTGGACGATTCCATCCCGGTCATCTCCGGCGTGATCCGCACGCAGATGATCCAATACGCCGGCAGTTATCGAATGCTGGGCTGCCCGAGCTTGGGAGCCCCCTTCAATACCGAGCAGGGCTGGTATGAGTACGGCTATGGGTTTGTGATTGGCTACAATTACCTCGGCGGGCACGCCAACACCCCGTGGCCAGTCCTGCCCGGGGGAGAGCAATGGCGCTCGCCTCAGAGGACAACGGAGGTCAGCACAAACGTGGGCCCCACCTCCCCGCTGGTCACGGACATGAACGATTGGTCCCCAGGCTACGGCGGCACGGTCGTCCCACATGGCCGGTCCGGGGCGGTGCAGATCGGGAACGACTTCAGCAATGCCGGCGCCAACGGGGCCTCCTCGTCCGAGCTGGGAGCGACAGGCGGTAACATCGGCAAAGTGGACGGGTCAGTCGGTTGGGAGGGCATCAACAACATGAAGCTGCGCCGGGGCTCACAACAGTACGGTCCCGATGGCTGCTGGGCGCTGTGGTAGCCAGACACCAGCACAGACCTCGGTCATACATGCTCGAACAGGTTCACCAACGGGGTGAACACAACCTACACGGCTCTCCTGGTCCAAACTCCTCTCTCTCCGTTGCCTCCGTTGTCTCCTGTTCAAATAACTGCCGTTTCAAGGATCAATCCTGCCCCACGTCGAAGTGAACAGTGGTGCGGGATCCGGTGCGGGCGTCTTCGATGCGCATCTCCTTCAACTGCCACTGGCCCTCGATCTTCCTGAAGGATTTGGGGGCGAATTCCTTCATGCGCCTGCGGTTGACGTCGTAGGCCTCGGCCAGAACGACGCCGCCCGTATCGATGTCCAGCCAGGACACGACGCGGGCATACCCGCCGGCGGGGGGCTCCGGCTGGATGCTCTCGATCACGTTGCACGACTGGCCGCGCTTCAACTCCTTTTTCAACAGGCGCTGCACCGGCCATCGCAGAAACTCCAGCCCAAGATCGCCCATCCAGAAATCGGATCCTGCGAATTTCAGGGTGGCCACTTCGGTCTCACTGAGTGGCGGGGCCTGGTCAGGATCGTCCGGCAAACCGCGGAAGTAGCGGCTGGGCCGGTTGGGCTGATGAAGAATCGTCAGATGGGTGTCGGGGATTCCGTGGACATTGCCAAGCGCCTCGTAGCGACTGATCCAGCGGTTGCCACAGGTCAGCACGGTGAACCGGATCGGGATCGTCACGGTGTCCGGCCGTCCAGAGGGCCGGATCTCGATGGTGCCGAGGTTGGTGGAGTTGCCGGCGGGCATCTGCGACAACAGGCTGGCGGTCAGTTCGCGTCCTTCGCGTTCCGCCCGTTGGAGGTCAAAATCGTCAGGAACCCGTTGCGCGTGCACGGCGGTGACCCCGGCCAGGAGGATCGAAACCAAGTGCAGCCTCATTTCTTCACCAGGACGAGCGGCAGCAACTGGGAGATGTGCCGGATGAAATGCACCTGGAGCCGCTTGCGGACCTCGGCGGGAACCTCCTGCCAATCGGATTTGTTGGTGTCGGGCAGGACGACTTCCTTCAGGCCGAATCGCTCGGCCGCCAGCACCTTCTCCTTGATACCCCCGACGCGCAGCACGCGACCGCGGAGACTGACCTCGCCGGTCATCGCGAGGTCCGAGCGCACACGGCGTTTGCTCAGCAGGGAGGCCAGGGCGGCGGTGATCGTCACGCCCGCGCTCGGGCCGTCCTTGGGCACCGCACCCGCCGGCACATGGATGTGGATGTCAAACCGGGAGTGCTCGGAGACGTCCAAGCCGAGGGTCTCCGCCTGGCTGCGCAGGTAGCTCAGGGCGGTCTGCGCGCTCTCCTTCATGACATCCCCCAGCAACCCGGTGAGCAGCAGGTTGCCCTTGCCGGGCATCCGGGTGGCTTCGATGAACACCACCTCGCCGCCGACCGGCGTCCACACCAAACCGGTGGCGATGCCGATCTCGTTGATCTTCTCGGCCGTCTCTGACTGGAAGCGGGGCGGTCCGAGCAACTCGGAGATCTTGTTGGGAGTGATCAGGAGAGGGCGTTGGAGGTTGCCGTTGCTCACCAACTGGCGGGTGACCTTGCGAGTCAACGCGGCCACCTCTCGTTCCAACTGACGCACGCCCGCTTCCCGGGTGTAACCGGTGATGAGCCGCCTCAGCGAGGGATCCGACAACCGCACATCCCGTCGGGTGAGCCCATGTTCCTCCAGTTGACGGGGAACCAGGTGGCGCTTGGCGATATCGAGCTTCTCGGACTCGGTGTAACTGGGCAACTCGATCACTTCCAATCGATCCCGCAAGGCCGGATGCACCGGCTCCAGCCAGTTGGCCGTGGTGATGAAGAGCACGCGCGAAAGATCAAATGGGATATCCAGGTAATGGTCGGTGAAGGTGTTGTTCTGCTCGGGATCAAGCACCTCGAGCAGGGCGGAGGCCGGATCACCCCGGAAATCAGCCCCCACCTTGTCCAGCTCATCCAGTAAAATCACCGGATTGCGACTCTCCAGGCGACGCAGGATCTGGATGATGCGTCCCGGCAACGCACCCACGTAGGTCCGACGGTGCCCCCGGATCTCGGCTTCGTCCCTCATGCCCCCCAAGGCAATCCGACCGAATTTGCGTCCGAGCGCGTCCGCCACACTGTGTCCGAGTGACGTCTTGCCCACCCCGGGCGGTCCCACCAGGCACAGGATGGGACCTTTGATCTGCTTGCGGCGCTTGATGACCGCCAGAAATTCCAGCAGCCGGTCCTTGACCTTTGAAAGCCCGAAATGCTGCTCGTTTAGAATCCGCTCGGCCTCGGCCAGGTCGAGTTTGTCCTCGGTTTCAGACCGCCAGGGGAGGCCCAGGATCCAGTCGATGTAATTGCGGGTCAGCGCATACTCGGGAATGCTCGGCTGAATCTGCGCCAGCCGTTCGAGTTCATGGGAGGCGACCTTGCGGGCCTCGTCACTGAGCGGCGTCTTGTCAACCTGCTCGCGCAGGGACCGGATCTCGTTGGTGGCATGGTCGCCCTCGCCCAACTCGCGTTGGATGGCCCGCATCTGCTCGCGCAGAAAGAAATCCCGTTGCGTCTTGGAGATGTTGGTGGCCACCTCGGACTGGATTTTGGAGCTGAGGGCCATGACCTGGCATTCCCGATTCAGCAGGGGGAGCAGGCGCTGGAGCCGTTCCCGGATGCTCACCGTTTCCAGGAGCGCCTGGCGATCTTCCAGGCTGAAGTTCAGGTTCATGGCCGCCAGATCGGCGAAAAGGCCCGGATCCTCGGTGTTCAGGGCGGCGGCCTTGACCTGCTCGGAGAGCGCGGGGGACAGGCTGATGATTTCCTGGAACAAGGCCTGGGCATTCCTGAGCAGCGCCGCCTCCTCAACCGAATCCTCCGATTGATCCCGCAGCAGTTCAAACTTGGCGCGGAGGTACGGGCGGGACACGGTGTATTCCTGAATCCGTATGCGCCAAAGCCCCTCGACCAGCACCCGCACCGTGTTGTCGGGGAACTTGAGCATCTTCAACACACGCGCCGCGCACCCAACCGGGTGCATCTCCTCGGGCTTGGGATCATCCGCGTGCGGGTTGCGCTGCAGCGCCACCCCGACCAGGCGGTCCCCGCCCACCACATCGTCAATCATCTTGATGCTGCCCCCCGCTTCCACCAGCAGTGGAGCCACCATCGAGGGGAAGAAGACGATGTCCGACAGGCCGAGGATGGGCAGCGTTTCCGGCAGGGCGCGCGCGGAGAAACGCGTGGAGACGCCGTCCCGTTCGGACGGTCCCAGAATGCTGATGAACTCGGTATCCGGTGCGGACATCATTGGCAGTCACCCATCATGACACGCGATCCCAAAGGGGCGGAAGCCGGGCGCTAGGGCGCCTCCTTAACCGACACCCGGGTGCGTTTGGATTTGGAGGGGGCGGAAACCGGGACTTCGATTCGCAGAAAGCCGTTCAAGTAGGAAGCTTTGGCCTTGCTCAGGTCATAACCGGGCGGCAGTTCCAGCAGCGTTTCAAAGACCCCGTAATTGATCTCCATGACGATGAAGTTGCACGTGGGCGCGCGGCACCCGTCCGGACGCGTACCACTGATGCGCAAGCGGCTGCCCTCGACGTTGATCTCGAGGTTCTCACTGCGCATGCCCGCCAGCTCGACCTTGATCACCAACCCACTGTCGGTCGCGTAAACGTCCGTGTTGGGAACCCATCGCGCCTCCGCCCCCACCTCGCGCTTGTGGCCGGCAGCGGGGTGCAGGGTGAAGTGAACACCAGTACCTCAGTTTGCACATGGCCATGCTTGCGCAGCACACTATCCCACCCCCGGAACACACGCAAGCGTCCGCCCTCACGACCAGCGGGTGATGATTTGCCGGCGCTCTCCCTTGCGCGCCCGATAGGTCACCGAAACTTTCGGACCGACGCCCTGAACCGTCGCACAGGCGCACTGCGAGCCGCACACCCGTCGCGCGCCCCTTCTCTTCCGCTCTGCCCGGATAAAGAGTCCGGCGGTCAACGCCACGATCAACAACGCAACACCCTGCTGCCAATCCATGCGCCAACATACCGCGAGACCCCGCATTGGCAATCCGTCCCTGGCCCCAGCAGGGCCGAGGCATCAACAGCACGCGTGTGCCCTGTTCACGCGCGACAGGATGCCGCCGGAACCCACACGCGGGATGCGCGCGCGACTTTCCCCCGCCAAAACTGCCAACCAGGCATTGCGCTGGGAACGGGTGTGTACCAGATTACGGCGGGACACGATGCAACTGGTCTTCACAGGTCAATGCGGTAGCAAAGGAGAGTTGGAACCATGAAAAATACCCTTGTTGTGGTGGCGGACCTCGGTTGCCTGAAGGCATATCGTCTGGACACGACCCCTGTTCAGCACACACCGAGGCTCGAATTGATCGAGGAATACATGAACAACGGCGGGGTAGCCCGGCCCACGGAGGTCAACACGGATTCATCCGGCCGCTTCCCGCGTGGTGGCGCACATCCCGTGGGGGGGATGTCCGACGGCGAGCGGCATAATCTGGCACTGGAGCAGCGCAAACGCCTGGTGCGCCAACTGGCGGGCCGGCTCCGCCACTTGCTGCAGGAACCCGGCGCGGGCGATTGCTACCTGGCCGCCAGCCGCGAGATTCACAATCATCTCTTGGACGAACTGGATCCGGCCATGCGGGTCCGGATTGTCCGCAGTGTGCACGCGGACCTGACCAAGGTGGACAAGGGCGAGTTGCTTGCCCACTTCACCAGCAATCGGGCTACTCCGACTGGCTGAGCCGCTTGACCGGCTTCTCGTAGAGCATCTGATGCGCCTCGGCGAGCAGGGTCGGAATGCGATCGGCGAATGGATTGCCCCGCAGCACCTCGACCATCTTCAAACGGTCCACCTCCGCCGCGTTGGCCCCCGGAAACCAGTGATCCCCCTGTCCCATCAGGTTGTAGCGCATCTTGGCCCACCCCACCAGGTCCAGACCCTTGGCGTAGGTCCAGAGACGGAGGATCTCGTGCACGTTCACCTGCCCCGGCAGGTCCACATAGGTCCGGATCCCCTCCCACCAGCGCTCACACCAGTCCTGGCCATGGGCAGCTTCAAGCGCGGCGGCAAGACGTTTGGCGATGGGACCCGTCACTTCCGCCGCGCGATCGTAATGTTCGAGCGCGGCGATGTGTGGGTCGAAATCGGACGGCCGGGCGACACCGCAACTGAGGGTGTGCACCTCCGGCCGCGACAGACAATAGAGATCATTGAACTGCATCGGTGAGAGGGGCGCGCACAAGTCCACCAGTTTCCGCGGGGGGTCATAAAGCTTCCCGCCCTTGTCGTTGGGACTGATGATGAACACCCCCATGTCGTGCCGGGTGGCCGCTTCGATGGCCGGCCAGTTGAAGTCGTTGACGAAATACCAGTGCAGGTTCACGTAGTCGAAGCCCCCCGAGTTCACCGCCTCGAGGATGATGTCCGTGGTGGCGTGGGTGGAGAACCCGACGAAGCGGCAGCGGCCCTCGCGCTGCAACTGCCGAGCCGCTTCCAGGCATCCGCCCTTGCGCAACGACCAGTCCAGCAGTTGGCGGTTGTTGATCCCGTGCAACGACAGCAGGTCCACGTAATCCAGCTTCAAATAACCCATCGATTTCTCGAAGGTCTCCCGGAACTCCCGCGGGTCCGCGAACGGGGCCACCTTGGTCTGCACGATCAGCCGCTCGCGCGGCAACGAGGGCAACACGAAACCGAGCTGCATCTCCGACGAACCATAGCCGCGCGCCGTTTCGATGTGGTTGATGCCCAGTTCGAGTGCGCGATGAAGGGTGGCCTCGAGATTCGCCTGGTTGTCGGCCGGCACCTCGGAGGGGGCCACGTCCTGCCACTTGTGCTGATAGCGCATGCCGCCGCAGGAAATCACCGGCATGTCGAGCGCTGTCCTCCCAAACCTTCGGTAACGCATGCCCATCAGAGTGGCACAGGCCCCCGCGCGGGGAAAGGCGCATCACGGGCGCATCCGCGGATCCGGAATCCAGTTTGACCGGCGCCCGGACCGCTGCTAGCTTGGGCCGCGTTGAAACCATGACGTTCTCGATCTCCAACCAGGTCAGCGACCTGTGCGACTGCCGGAAGGCAGCCGTAATGATGTGGCTGCACACCCGCGTGATTGCGGGCAGCCCGGCGGCTGGGAGAAACGTCTGATCGATCAACCCGATTTTACAAACCCACCGCTGGCCTACGGCGGTGGGTTTTTTGTTTTCCGCCAAGGGTCCAGCGGTTCCAGCGAACGGACAAACGATGAATACAACCCATACAGGAACGGAAACGCGGTTTCCGGGCGGATGGCCAGAATTCCTGGCCACCTTGGAACGGCTTTACCGGACCCTCGGCCTCGAAAGGGAGGACGCCCAGGCGGCCACCCTGGCGGACGCGGAGAGCTTTGCGCCGGAACCGGCCGAACCCGGATTCGCCGCATGAACCAGCGGCTACAAGCCAGGAGCGGCCAGGGGCTACGATGCAGGGGGAACGCGGCATTCACGCCGCGTTTCTTGTGTGTTTCGCGGTTCCTCAACCGCCGTTTTCAGGTTTAATCGATGGATTGAGCCGCCAGCTCGATCCGGACCTGCCTGCCGCAGAGGGATTGGAGAGTCGGCACGAACGCCGCCGCATAGCGTCGGCCTTCCTCCACGCTGAGCACGCCCACTCTGGCCTCGAGAAGTGTCGCCCCAGAAACCGGTTGGACGGCGAGGTTCCGGGCCAGAGCCGACTCGATCCCGGCTTGCTTGCCGACCAGATACTTGAACCGGGCGGAATTGGCTTGTCGGGTGACGAAGTCCGCCCGCTCCCAAGGGGCAACGGAGATGCGCAGTGTCACGGTCACGGGTGGACCGGAGCCGTGCTTGCGAATAAGAAGGACCCCTCCCACGAGACCGGCGACAACGACCAGGGCGAGACCCGCTTTGAGAGTTGGGCTCATCAGACGTTACGAGAAGTTGCGCCAATCCCGCCCCTCGTCAATGCGGAAGCAACGGGAGTAACCGGCCGCACCCACACGATTCCTGGCGTGCTACCAACTGAAGCCGGTGTTCGAGGGCCGTCTTGCGACGCAACTGGCCAATCAAGTTCAGGAAACGGTCAATCGCATTCTTCGATCGGTTCAGCCCTTCGTCGAGTCGTCCCAACTACTTCAGATTCCACCTCGCGGTGGACGCCCTTGCCGTTCGGCTGGCAGTTCCCCTTGCCGGGCCTGCATGGGACTTGAACCCATTAGAGGGTGCGCCCCTGCCGGGCGCACCAACGAAAAACCCCTTCCGGTCGCCCGGAAGGGGTTTGAAAGGAGTCAACAGACTCTTAGAACACGTAGATCACGTTCAACATGAGCGAATACGCGTTGTTGAGCGTCTCACCTTCATTGGAATCGCCGAAGTTCGGGCCGTAGTTCCGGTTGTCCCAGCGGGCTTCCAAACGGGTGATCACGTTCTGCCACAGGTCATACTGGGCGGTAAGTGTGCCTTCCCAGACTTCGCGCTTGCCATTGTCATTGGGAACAGGGTCAAAGCCGCTATTGCCACGACCATATTCACCACGAGCGTGGAAGCTCAGTTTTTCCGATGCCTGGAATGAGCTGTAAAGCCCGGCCACCCAGACGGGATCCGACCTCTTGGGCAGCGAGGTAGTCGAACGCAGCCCCAACGCTCAGTCCTTCAACACCCGTGGCCAGCGTCAAACCGGTATACCAACTGGTCGCGTTTGCAACGGTCGGCAGTACTTCCCACTGCTGCCGTAAACCACACCGCCGTAAAGGGTCGATCCGGCCAAGGCACCCATGTCCTCAGGAGCGGTCACCGCAATGGCGGCCAAGTAGCTCAAATTCCATTGATCCTTCGCGGTGTTGGCAGCAGTGCTGTAAACCACGCGATTGTTGATGCCGTTGTTGATCGTATCGGCAACGCCTGCTGTCACAGAGACGACGTCGCTGATCATGTACTTGGCCAGCAATCCAGTGTGCTGAGTCGGTTCAATCGACCAAGCGAGTGAACGGGTGTAGTTCGGATTGGCATTCGCGTTGAAGGACTCGTAGCCAATGATGGTGTCGAACACGCCCATCTTCCACTCGAGACCGTTGCCGACCGGAGTGCGCAGGTTCACATAGGCCTGCTTCAAGCCCACGTCTTGGTCCGAGTCGCCCAGCACGGAAGGATTCCAGCCCACGGCGTCAGGGCCAAAAAGCATCTCAGCCTTGTAACCCGCAGCCCATTCCGACTCATCCAGCGCCTTCTCGACGGTCAGGTTGACCACGTCCAAGTTGAACCCGTTGGCCTTACCTAGGCCCAGCGCGTCCGCGCGATCAACGCCGCCGTTGGCGGTGTTCAGGTTGTAGCTGGCCGACGTATTGACGTAGCCGCTGATGGTGGTCCCGCTTGTGACGGCGTTGACCACGTTCATTTGAGTTTCTTCAGCCTGAACGGCGGATGAGAGACTGATCGCTCCCACCGCAGCCAGACCGACTGTCCATTTATTCAACTTCATCTTGTTGTTCCTCCGATGTTGTTTGGTTTTTTCTGTGCTTTTCCAGAACTTCACGAAACAAACACAGTTTGTTCCGCCGCCGAAATGGCGTTTCTGGCCGAATTCTGGGAAAACGCCCCTCGAATGCAACAAGTTTTTTTGCACCGGGACAGCGAAATGAAGCCAATTTCTACAAGTAATTGAACATTAGCAATTTGTACTGACTGCGTCCGCAGGCAGGTGCAGGAAATGGGAAGTTTGAAGTCCGAAG
>CAVVUP010000022.1:0-9513 GCA_963751435.1 uncultured Verrucomicrobiae bacterium
GAGAAGACTACGCTAGCAAGGACCAACACTGCACATAACATACATTGTGCGCAATAAGTGACCCGCCTCTTCTCTCAACGGAAGCCCCAGCCGAAGCGTTTCGAAATCGGCCAGTAAACAAAGGATGCGTTCCCGATGACCTTGCGTTCGTCGAACGTTCCCCAGGTCCGACCGTCAAGACTGTTGAGCGTGTTGTCGCCCATGACGATGAGATTCGCCTTCGGCACACGAATGACGGATTGATCATCCGGGAACAATGGCGCCAGGTGCGTTGAATAACCGTAAGCAGCGGCGACCGCGCCATTGACATGGCCGGAATACTCGCTGTCGGCGGGAGGCTGCTTAGGATTGAACGAGTAGACGAACTCAAACCGTGGCGTCGCCGCGTCGAGGCGGTTGGTTTCG
Source organism: uncultured Verrucomicrobiae bacterium (assembly GCA_963751435.1). GTDB lineage: Bacteria > Verrucomicrobiota > Verrucomicrobiia > Limisphaerales > DSYF01 > JALOTU01. The sequence continues at coordinate 406 of CAVVUP010000022.1, forward strand.
TTGATCACCAGGTGCCGGTCGTTGCCGATCTGAATCCGCTCGCCGCCGAGTCCGACCAGCCGCTTGATGTAGAACTGGTCCTGCTGCAATCCCTGGATGCCCGTGGTCTCAAAGACGACGATCTCCCCGCGGCGGGGCTTGCGGAAGTTGTATTGCACCCGGTTCACAAACAAGTGGTCGCCACTGACCACACGCAACCGCATCACCTCCTCGCCCGCATTGAACTGGCGGGCCAGCGAACGTCGCGAGAAGTCTTCCAATCCGGCTCGCTGACCCAGCGTGGCGCCGCCGCCGTCGGGTGGAAACCAGACGGTATGCGCCTTTCCGCCGATGTAAAATGTCTGCCGAATATTGAAGATTAGAAGCCTTAGTGGCTGGCTGGAGCCGTTGTAGATTCCGCTGGTGCGGGCGCGCAGGCTGACGTAGGAGACGCCGCTGAACCATTCGCGGAAGCGTTGCAGTCGGGATGGAATCTCGAATTGGTTGTTGTTGTTGCCGCCGAAGGAAACGGGCCGGTGTCGGTCCGGCATTGAAGTCACGCCGTAGAGCGTCGGTTGCATCGAGCCGGTGGGAATCTTGAAAGGTTGGAGCCAGAAGGTGCGGATGGCCATGGCCACGGCCAGTGCCACCAGCAGCATTTCGACGTTCTCGCGCCAGCCGGCATGCGGATACGGCTTGAGCCACTTGTTAGCCGCGCGTTCGAGGTGGGTCATTTCGACGCGCAACTGACTTGCGGCAAGCGACTTATCCATCGCGAGCCCAAAGTCAGCCAAGGCGGTCTGCAGTCCCTCGACCGCCTGGGGGGTGAGGATGTCCTGCTGGTGGCGCAGGAGCTTGCGGACATGGCGTTTGAGGTTGACCGCGTCGCGGACGGATCTGGATAGGAACCAGCGCAGGATCATCATGGTCTAGGCCTTGAGCACTTCGATGAAGGCTTCCTGCGGGATGTTTACCTGGCCGATGGACTTCATGCGCTTTTTGCCTTCTTTCTGTTTTTCCAGCAGTTTGCGTTTCCGGGTGATGTCGCCCCCGTAACACTTGGCGGTGACGTCTTTGCGCAGAGCGCTGACGGTTTCCCGGGCGATCACCTTGCCGCCGATGGCGGCCTGGATGGCGACCTGGTATTGTTGCCGCGGAATCACTTCCTTGAGTTTTGCCGCCAACGCCCGTCCCCTGCCCTCGGCCTTGTCGCGGTGCACGATGCAGGAAAATGCGTCCACCGGCTCGCCGTTCACCAGCATGTCCAACTTGACCATGCTCGCTGGGTGATAATCGGCGTATTCGTAGTCCATGGAGCCGTAGCCGCGCGTGATGCTTTTGATGCGGTCGTGAAAATCGATCAGGATTTCGCCCAACGGCACCAACCCGGTGAGCATCACCCGCTGGGCGTCCAGAGTTTCCGTGTGATCGATCGTGCCGCGCTTCTCGGACACCAGCGCCATCATGTCTCCGATGTTGCTGTTGGGGCAGATGAGAAACACCTTCACCATCGGCTCCTCGATCCGGTCGACGTATGTGGTTTCCGGCAGGAACGCCGGGTTGTCCACCACCTTCATTGTCCCGTCGGTGAGATACACCCGGTAGATCACGCTGGGATAGGTGGCAATGATGTCCATGTCGTACTCGCGCCGGAGCCGCTCCTGGACGATCTCGAGGTGCAGCAGTCCGAGGAAGCCACAGCGGAAACCGAACCCGAGTGCCACCGAGGTTTCCGGTTGGTAGACGAATGCGGAATCGTTCAGTTGCAGCTTGCCCAGGTTCGTCTTCAACGGCTCGTAATCCGTCGTATTGATCGGGTAGATCCCGCTGAAGACCATCGGGTGGATTTCCTGGAAGCCGGCCAGCGCCGGCGACGGGTTTCGCGTTTCGGTGAACGTGTCGCCCATTTTGACTTCGGCCGGAGACTTGATGTTGGCCACCACGTAACCGGTTTCGCCCGTGGTCAGCTCGGAGCGTGCGTAGGGTTTCGGGTTGAAGCTGCCGACCTCCTTGACCTCGTAGCTGTTGCCGGTATGGAGCAGTTTCACCGCCATGCCGGCCCGGACCTCGCCGTTGAACACGCGCACATGCGTCACCACGCCCCGGTAGGTGTCGTAGTAGGAATCGAAACAGAGCCCCTGAAGCGAGGGCGCACCCGTGGGTTTGGGGGACGGGATCCGGCGCACGATCGCGTCGAGTATCTCCTCGATCCCGATTCCTTCCTTGGCGCTGGCGGCGATGGCGGTGTCGCCGGGGATGGCCAGGATATCCTCCAATTGCTGGCGGACTTGGGGGACGTTGGCATGCGGCAGGTCAATCTTGTTGATGACGGGAATGATCTCGAGGTTCAGCTTCATGGCGAGATGAACGTTCGCCACGGTCTGTGCCTCAACGCCCTGAGCCGCATCAATAATCAGCAACGCCCCCTCGCAGGCGCTCAGGCTCCGGGACACCTCGTAGGAAAAGTCCACATGGCCCGGGGTGTCGATCAGGTTCAGCTCATACACCTGGCCGTCCGGGGCCTTGTACTCCATGGTCACGGGATGTGCCTTGATGGTGATCCCCCGCTCCTTCTCGAGATCCATCGAATCGAGCAGTTGATCCTTCATGTCCCGGTCGGAAATCGTTCCCGTACTGATGCAGCAGGCGGTCAGACAGGGTCGTCTTCCCGTGATCGATGTGCGCAATGATGCTGAAATTCCGTATGTGCTCCCGGTCCATGGGCCAAAGCGGGCTGGCAATACTGCCGGTTCATGGGGCCTGAGCCGGTGCCAGCCCGTAATGGGATTAAAATAGTCGGCGGATCGGCCAAGGGAAGGCAAATTTGCCCTGAAGCCGGGAAGGGGGGGCACTTTCTTGCAGGTTTCGGAGCGCCGACATGGTGTCGGCTTTGGACTCCCGCATTGCGGTGAGGGTCCGGTCTTGTCGGCAACGTGCGCGTCGCGGGTGGCCTCAGGGCCCAAGCCGGCGCTGGACGCAGTGCACTGTCCCCTGCCCTGCCCCACTTCTCATCATCGTAGCAGCCGACGTGAGGAGGCCCAAACTTTGAACGCTTGCCGAAACCCGGCAGTTGTGGATTATTGACACCATGAGCGCGCGGGAAGTCATCGAACAAATTCAACATCTGTCGCCGGGGGAGCGGGCGCAGGTCGTTCGCTTCGTTGTGGAACATGAGGCTATCCAACCCTCGGGCAAATGCGCTGTGGCCGTGGCAGGCGATGGCTTGCCGGTGATCCGCACGAACGGTGGCATCATCACCTCCCAACTGGTGCGCGAGCTTGAAAGCCTGACGCCGTGACCCGCCTGCTGGATGTCAACCTCCTGATGGCCTTGCTCTGGGAAAACCATGAGCATCATTTGAAAGTTCGCGCGTGGTTCAAAGGCGTCTCTGACTTCGCGACCTGCCCCGTTTCGCAGCTTGGCTTTGCACGCGTTTCTTCGCACCCGCTGCTGGGCTACGGCATGGCACCAGAATCTGCATTTGGCGTGTTGCGCCAGTTGCTCGCTGACCCGCGCCACCGCTTCATCCCGGATGACCTGAGTTGCGCTGACCGCGTCGTGCGGACGGATTTGATGGGCGGGGCGAACCAGATCACTGACCGCTACCTCGTCGCGCTCGCTCGCCAGCATCAATGCGCGCTGGCGACGCTGGATCAACCGCTGGCCAAAGCTTTCGCTGACGAGCCGACGTTGGTTGAACTCATCCGTTAGCGGTTGTCTGTCGTTTGTTTGTGCTTTGGTTGAGAGGTATGTAGTTGCCGGAGAACGTGAACCACCCCAGCCAGAGCAGTTTCCTCCTCAGTTTCCTTGAATCCGTCCCCGAAGTCGCCGCCCAGCTCAAGGAACCCGAAACCAAGGAGCGGAAGTTTGAAGACGTGGTGAAGTCGGCGGAGCAGGCGGCGGTGCTGGTGCTGGTGTATTGAAGCTTGGGTCAGGCCGCCGCAAACTCCGGCTCTTCGTGCAGCACGATGAGCTTGTCCGCCGGGATGGGCAGCAGCGCGTAGGCACGGCCATCTTTCCCAGCGAATTCCACCTCGAATGCGGTGCCATCGTACTCCATGACCACGGTGCCCACTTGCCCCCGGCGGAGGAGCAGGGCGCATCCGGACTCGAAGTGCTTCGTGGGCACGTCCTCGGTGAGGACCACCACGTCATGTAAATGGATTTCGCCGTTCATGCGTTAGACAATATAGCAGGTCGCCAGTCTTGGAAAGTCCTCCCCATGACGGATAATCCATGCGCTCAACACGGTGGCGGTGCCACGCGCGGTGGTCAGCGGGAATCGCAGGACAGCGCTGGGGGGGCTATAAAGGAATTCGTGTAAGTGGCCAAAGAAAGCTGAGAGGATAAATGACTATGGCCATTACCGATGAAGTATTGAATGAACTGCTCAAAGATTATCAGAAGCCCGAAGACTTGTTGGGGCAGAACGGATTGCTGAGGCAATTGCCAAAGCGATTGCTGGAAAAGGCGATGGGGGCGGAGTTGACGGTGCATTTGGGATACGGCAAGCACGATCCGGCAGGGAGGAACAGCGGCAACTCGCGCAACGGCACCAGTCCCAAGACGCTGAAGGGGGAGTTTGGGAATTTGGACCTGGCGACGCCGCGGGATCGGAACGGGACGTTTGAGCCGCAGATTGTGGCCAAGGGGCAAGGACGGTTCGAAGGTTTCGATCAGGCGCAAACGCCGCGCTGCTGCTCTGCTTGCGCGTGAACCAGATGCCCGCCACCGCCACCACCGCGAAGAAGCCCAGCAGGCCCAGGTAATCCCAAAGCCCGAGACTCTTGACCGTCCGCCGGATCGACACGCCATACGCCGCTCTGGCCCCGCTTTCCGTGGTGCCCACCAGCGTCAGCCGGCCATTGCTCCGCACCGCGACCGCCTCTGCCAGGGCCTCGGGCAACGCGCCCTTCTCCACCCACGTGTCGGTCACATTATGGTAAATCTGGATCAACTTCGACCCGGCAGTCGTGTGATGGTCCGCCAGCAGCGTCCCCTCGATGGGGTTGGTGAATCCACCCGCCAGGCCCGCATGCACCTGCCCGGTCATGAACACCACCGGCGCCGCGACCGGCTGGGGCAGCGGCGTCAGTTCGCGCCACCCGTCGAACGTGGTCCCGTCAATGTAGTGCCAGCGATATGCCTGCGCCCGCGCGGTCGGCGCATAAACGGTTTGGCCGCCCGATTTCGACACCGTGAAACCGCCAAACAGATGGACATCGTTGTAGAAGCAGATCACCCCCGGCAGCAGCCGCCCCTCGCCGGGCACGGGCGGCAACTCCTCCCACGCCGGCTCGCCCTCCCCATTGAGCGTCAGCCGGAACAATCGATCCGAGACGACGTCAGCCTGGATGGAAGGCGTGCCGCCCATCACGTAAACCTGCTTTTGCGCCTGGTCTTCGAGAACTCCGACGCCCGCCAGCGCCAGTGCCTGCGGCAGCGGCGGCAACTCGGACTGAATCAGATCAGTCCCGTTCCATTCAAGCGCCTGCACCCGGCCCGTCAGGCCGTCCTCCGTCAGGCCACCGACCACCAGCAGCTTGCTGACGGCTCCGCCCTTGGCGGCGACGGTCGAGTTGGCGAACCCGGCAAAGGCCACCGGCACTTTCAGTTCGAACTTCTTCCACTCCCCGGCGCTTTGCACAAACACCTCGCCGCTGGGCCGACCATTTGCATCGAGCCCTCCGCCAACCATGAGTGCCCCATCCGACTGGCCCACAAACATGCCCGGACGCTGCACCGGCAGGGCCAGCTCGCGCCGCACCAAGGAGAAGCTGCCGTTGGTGATCTGGCCCTCGGCCCGGACTGCGATCAACAGCGACACGAGGGCAAGCAGGACTATCACCGCCCAACCCCGCCCTCCGCGGGACAGCGCGCGCTGGCACCAGGGCGGACACGAGTGCGCGCTGACGTCCCCTGGCGCAGAAACATCCCGAGGGTTCCCGCCGGCGGCGGGGTTGACCGTTTCGAGAGGATGGATGTGTATGGCTCGCATGTTCGTTGCTTGGTTAAACTCAAGGTTGTCCTGACCACTCACTTTCTGCTCCTCAACCTGCCGTTGCCCGGCGTCGATTTCGGAAACGAAATCGTTTTCGTCTCCCCAGACAGCAGGCGGACGGTGGGACAACCGAACAGATAATTCTCAGGCAGACGACACTGGGTTGCCTCGCGGCGGCTCTCGGAAAGCAGCCTAACCGATGCCGGCGCGGGCGTCGGATTGTCCAGGCGCACGACGAGTTCCATCGGCGTGTCCAAATTGATTTGCGCCGTGATGTTGTCAAAAGCGATCACCAGCGATTGGTCCGGCTGCACATACAGGCCGGGGATCTCGATGGCCGTCAGCATCAGCGAGGTCTCGGCCCAGGTGGTCATCTTGAGCGTCTCGCCGATGCGCTCCGGCCCTTCCCAGTCGGTCATGTTCACCCGCTCGCACATCCATCCTGGTTTTGCATCGCCCAGCGGCTTGAGCGGATGCGGCAGGTATTGCGGCAGCCCGAACGCGATGTCGCGCAGCAGGTCGAGATGAAAGCGGTCGCCGGTGGCGCGGAACAGTTTCAACAGGCCGAGGCCGGAAAACGTGCAAAGCCCGGGCGCGGAATGCTTGTTCTGCGTGTTGGCATACACCGAGCCGGTCGTGCGGATCCCCGCCTTGGCAAACGTCGACTTCGCCGGGAACTGGAAATCGTAGGCGACCACCCACGTTGAGAACTGCCGCGACGTTTCAGCGGCCCGCGTGAGCCAGACCTTCCGTCCGGTCGCCTCATACAGCGCCACGTAGGATTCGATCAGCGCATACCACGATTCCGAATCGGGATTCTGCCAGGCGTCGCCCGGCCCGCCGCAACTCAGGCCTTTGACGGTGAACTCGCGGTGGAAATGCTCCGCCGCCGCCTGCGCGACGGCGAGATACTCGGGTTGGTTGAAATACTCCGCCGCCAGCACCAGCGCCGCCGGCACGATCGCACCGCTGGTCGATCCGCCGACGCACATTTCCCCGGTCAGCGAATCCACAAACTGCCCGAACTGGCCGTGCCTGGTCCACAAGGTCACAAACGCATCGCAGACGCGCCGCGAGGCCCTTGCGCCAGGCCGGCTTCACCGCGATGCCGAGCTGCTCCATCAGCACGGAACTGTTTGACGATGAAGAACACCGCGTCGCCGCTCTTGCGGATGAGATGCCAGTTGCCCGTGTGCGGCTTGCGGATGTCGCCGCCGATCCATTCCGTGCCGTTCGCGCCCGCGTCCCAGAAGAACCCGGACGGGCTGATGCCGTCCGGGAACAGCCAGTCGAAGTTGCGGAGCACGTTCCTGCGTGTCTGCTCGCCGCCGGCAAACAGCAGCGGATAGGTGCTGATCATCCCGCCGGTCCAGCCAATCTGCCAGTCCTGCAGGAAATTCGTGCGCGGCCCGACCGAGTAATACCCATGCTCGGCGGACAAAGTTGTCGCGGTTGAATTTCTCCTCCTGCAGTGCGAAGCACGCGGAGAACGGCAGCGCAGGCTCGGCGCGGACGGCGGAGCGAGTTCCTTGCGAACCTCCGCAAACTGGTCGAACAACGCCTGCACTTTCGGCGCGTCGAAACGACTGCACCCGGAAGGCGATGAGCACCTCGTCACCCGCCTTGAAATCGCGCGGCTGATCCAGCGACGGATATGCGCGAGTCGCAGATCCGGTAGTTGTGCAATTCGCGCACGACCGGCGAGGTGATGGACAGAAGGGCGCGGTTGCGGTCTCGTGTCTCCTCGACGCCGAGGCCATAATCCCCGAGCGCGTTGCCCTGCTGCGTGAGCAGCAACAAACCCCGCTTCCGCTTCGGATCTGAAAGCCGAGGGCGGGCATCGCCAGGCTGCCACTGCGCTCCTGGATGCGCGACACGCCTTGGCCGATGTTCAGCCGCGGTACATCGGTGATGATGACCGGCTTGTCCGGCCCGATGTCCTGCGCGAAATACAGCTTCGGCGAATAGGGAATCCTGCGCGACAGGAAGCGGTTCCCATTGTAGGTCACTGCCGGCATCAGGACATAATTTTCTCCGGACCAATTCGAGAATTCCAACTCCACTGACAACGCCATGCCTGTCGCCTGCCCGGCGATGCATCGGAAGGTGGCGGTGAAATCCCAGGCATCCGGTTGACCCTCGACCGGCCGCGCGGCGGCGAGGATCTCCCAATCGGATCCGTCCACCTCCGCCGACAGGCTCGGGGTCTGCATCCGGAGTACAGTGTGATGGACCAGCGCGTTCTGGCGATCGTGATCGTATTGATTCAGCGACACCTGGAGCACGGCGCCCTGCCGCGCCAGCCACGCCAACGCCTTGCCCCACGCGGCGCGCACAGGCGCCGGCAAGTCAGCCACCATGGGCATGTCCATTCGACTCATGTTCAGCTTGGTCTCTCTGTCTTCCATCGGCGCCATCCGCCGATCGGATGGGGCCTTGGGAGGTTGTCGATTTCCGCTCCAGCCCGGGAGGGGCAAACTTGCCTCGTCACCGGGTCAATTTGCGTCACGCGCCGCCTTCCCAAGAGCCTGGTAGGGACATCGCGCTGCGATGTCCCCGCCCGCGCATCAGCGGGCGGAACGGAGCGCCGCTCGACGCGGCGCGGACGGCGCAGCGCGCCGTCCCTACCCGGTTCATGGCTCCAACGCACGATGTCACGTCGCAGTAATTTCCCATGCTGCACGGCTTTGCGGCTCTCCTCATAGGTCCGGACTCAGGGCAGTCGCAATCGGTAGAACCGCTCCGGCCACGCCGGCTCCATCGCGTTGGTCCAGGAAACCGCCCCCGGAACCAAAGACATTCGTGGCCACCACGATCCATTGGCTCGGCGGCAGCGTCAGATTGGCAGTCCCCAGGACCACGCACGAACCACCTTCAACCCCGTTGGTGCCGGACAGGGTCACGCCGGTGTCGCTCACGCGGATGCCGGTGAACCGCGGCTGTGACTGGGTGTAGGCGAAGGGCTCGATTTGGCCGCGATAGTCCAGCAATGTGTTGCCACCACGGCTCAGGGTGAAATCGCTCAGGATCACGTTCCGCCCGTCCGTGGTGGTCACGGTGCGCGGCGCGAAGCTGCACGTGTCGACCTGGCTGCTGATGGCGACGGTGAAGCTGTTGCTGCCGATCCA
>CAVVUP010000023.1:0-26282 GCA_963751435.1 uncultured Verrucomicrobiae bacterium
CCCACACACACACACGGCCACCACATCCCCTCGCTGCACCGCGGCTGCCGGCACGCGTGGATTGATCACGATGACACGTTCCTGGACGCGCAGGGGCATCGCCACGTGTTCATGGAACCAGCCCGGACCGGGAGGTAGAGCCAGAGGCTGACAGCCACAAACAGGATCCCGCCAAAGACCATCTGCAACGCCAGCCGGTTTCGTATCATCAACGGCCTCAACAGGTGACTCACACTGATGACGTGCGCGGAGATCATCAGTCCCAACGCCGCCTCGGACACAAAGGTTCCCAAACCGGCGAGGAACAGGAGAAACAACACCCCGAAGGCGATCCAGATCCCTTTGGCCACCCAACGCGGACCGGTCCATTGGAAGGCCAACCCGGGAACCAGCGCGGCCGCCACGCCGCGCAGCACACCACTTGCGCACGGGACCTGGAGGCGTTCGAGATGGACCGCAGCCCGGATCGATCGAATCCAATGCCGTGGTGCCTTCGGACCCCGGGCTCTGGGCGGGTAGTAGGCCGACTGCCGGGCTGGGACTTGCTGGGGCATAGCGGCTGCCTCGCGGATCAATGGCGCTGCTCGAGGTTGAACCGCACGACCTCGTCCGGCTCATAGAACTCGCTGGTCGCCTGTTGGGATTTCAGTTCCCCGACCATCTTCTCGAACATCCGCACCGCTTCAAGGCAACCCTTGCCCTTGTAGCCCCGGACGTGCAGGTGCACCTCGCCGTTGGGCTCGATCGTGATGTCATATTCGCGTTCGGGCATAATCGGGGCCTCCAGAGCGGTTCTTGCCCGGGCGCTCAGGCCGCGCTCTGCCAGTGTCGCACCTTGAGCCGGATGGCATGGTTCTCATCGACTTCCTCCTCCACCACAACGAACTGGCGGTTCTGGATCTCCTCCTTCAGCCGCTGATACACGTATTGCTGCACCACGCGCTGGCTGAGTTCCTCGCCCAAGGCGCGCAGTTCGGCATCCGTGCGACCGGTCCCGGACACGCAAAGCGCGGCCTTGCCGCGGGCGTCCCGCGAGAAGGTCACGGTGACGCCGTCCCGCGCGACGCTGATCTGGCGCGCGCGATCCAGGCGGTCGGTGACCAGTTCGCTCTGGTCAATGGCCAGTTGGATGGAGCGTTCCGTCGGCCGGGCTTCCCGCGGCCGGTGCTTCTCTTCCTCACGGGTGGCCAACTGATAGCCCAGGGAGGAAGCGGCGGCCACGACGGCGGCGCTGAACGCCGGCCAGGCAGCGATGACGATGGGGGTCAGGATGCAGACGGCGCTCATGGTGGTCCTTTCAGTCCGTTCATCAGTTAGACCGGGCTGAGGACTGACCGTCACGCAACACCTCAAAATTCCATCCGACGAACCTCCTGTTCCCGCCCGGTGACGCGCGGCACGCTGGCATTGCGGGCGCGGCCCTCGGCCCAACTGCGCAGGCGGTTGATCTGTTCGTCCATGGTCTTGGCCAGCGGCACGGTCTGGCGAGATGGCGGCCAGGCATCTGCGTCGCTGTTCAACTCGGTGCTGGCGTAAAACGCGTCGTAAAGCGCGCTGATGATGGCCTCCTCGATCTCGGCGCCGCTGAAGTCCTCGCTCGCTGGCGACCAACAGCCGCAGGTCGAAGGCCTGCGGGGTCGCGGCCGCGCTTGGCCAGATGGATGCGGAAGATCTCGCCGCGTTCCTCCTCGCTGGGCAGGTCCACGAAGAAGATCTCGTCGAGCCGGCCTTTGCGCAGCAGCTCCGGCGGCAGTTGCGAGATGTCGTTGGCCGTGGCGACGACGAACACCGGGGCGGTCTTCTCCGACAGCCAGGTCAGGAAGGTGCCAAACACGCGCGCGGTGGTGCCGCCGTCCGTCGCCCCCGAGCCCTGGGAGCCGGCGAAGGCCTTGTCGATTTCGTCCACCCAGAGGATCGCCGGCGCGACGGACTCGGCGACGGCAATGGCGCGGCGGACGTTTTCCTCCGACGACCCGACCAGGCTGCCGAACATCCGGCCCATGTCGAACCGCAGCAGGGGCAGTTGCCACAGGCTGGACACCGCCTTGGCGCAGAGACTCTTGCCGCAGCCCTGCACGCCGAGCAGCAGGATGCCCTTGGGCGCAGGCAGGCCGAAGGCGCGGGCTTGATCGGTGAAGGCCAGGGCGCGCTTCTGCAGCCAGTCCTTGAGCATCGCCAAGCCCGCCCACGTGCGAGAAGGTTTCGTCGGTGGCGTAGTACTCGAGCAGGCCGCTCTTGCGGATGATCTGCTGCTTCTCGGCGAACACCTCGTTCACGTCGTCACCGCTCAGCCGCTCATCCTTGACGATGATCTTGGCGAAGACGTTCTCGGCCTCGCCGAGGGTCAGTCCGAGCGCCGCCTGCAGCAGGCGTTCGCGTCCCGCGTCATCCAGTTCAATCCGCACCTGTTTGAACTGCTTCACATCCTCGATGATGCGGTCCAGCAGGGCGGAAAAATCCTCGCGGGCCGGCAGGGGATGGTTGAGGACGGTGACTTCCTTCTCCAGTTCGGCGGGGATTTCCAGCGACGGCGCCACGAGCACGATTGTTTTCAGGCTGTTCTTCAGGTGCAGCGCGATGTCCTTGAGCTTGCGGACCACGGCGAAGTTGCTCCGGGTCAGGAAATGGATGGAAATCCTTGAAAATGAAGATGGCCGGTTCCACCTGGTCAATGACCTGGTCCAGCGCGATGAGCGGATCCTTGGTAGGCGCGTTGCGGTGTTTCTGGGACTGGATGGAGGTGCCGGCCGGCACCAATCCGGTGCTGAACGTCCACTCGAACACCTTCTTCTGCCGCTTGTGGGCAATGTCCTGGATCAGCTTCTGGACCCGCGTTTCCTCGTTCGAAAGAATGTAGAGGATCGGGTAACGCGCCCGGATCAGGGTTTCGACTTCTTCAGCAAAGTTCATGGCGCCCTTTCGATGGCGGATTCTGCGGTGCCGGGTGTTGACGTGTCCACCTTTACCTGAGCGGACGCGTCCGGGGGCGGTTCCGGGGCTGGAAGACGATCTACATCGATGAAATCACGCATTGAATCGGTGAGCTTGGCAGGGCGCCGCGGCGTCGGCGCCCCGTCCGCGCCCGGCGCGGCCCTGCCGGGAGGTTTAAGGGAACCCCTGCCGGAGGCGCGATTGCCGCTCAAGCTGCATTGGGTGTGGGTGTCCGGGTGCAGGTGCGTTGATTCCAACAGAGCCGCCATAATGGGAGTGAGCCGGTCGGCCAGCACCGTTCCATCCGGCAGGAGAAGCAGGTCGGTCACCAGATGGGTCGCGTTTGGTTCGGTCGTTTTCATGCCTGGGTTTGCAGTCCGCACTGCCGCGCGATGAGGTTGGCCCGCTCGATTTCGGAGCGGGTGGTGGTTCGACGCAATTCCGGGTGCCGATGGCTGAACCAACCGGGCCAGAAGCCGCCGCGCAAACTGACCGTAACCCGGGGCAACTCGCGCGCCAACCACGTGGCCACTGGTTTCCAGCAACACTCCAGGTGTCCGGGCATCACCAGGTGTCGCACGATCAGACGGGTGTGAGCCGCCGCCCAACGGAGGTTCTCCCGGACGATCTGCGTGTAGTTGGGAATGTGCGCCAGACGGGCGGCACAGGTGTCGTTGCCAAACTTGTAGTCGGCCACCCAGACATCAAACAGATCCTCCAGCAAGGCACGCGACTGGGCCGTGCCATGCGCATTGGTCTTCCAGACCAGCATGGCGGTGTCGGGCACATGGGCCACCAGATCGAGAACCGCGTCGAGGTGAACGGTGGGTTCGCCTCCGAGGATCATGACCGAGCGCGCACCGCCCAGCAGTGCGTGGATCGCCTGTCCCGCCAGCAAGGCGGCATCCAGCAGTTGTCCGGCACCCGGATTCCAGCTTTCCGCACCCGAAATGCAAAAATCGCACCGCAGATCGCAACCGCTTAGCGCAATGGCAAAGCAGGGGGCCAGCTCAGGCTCGTCGCTTACCTCCGTCTGGGCGACAAAGCACCGGGTGTCCGCGCCCGCATGGCATTTGCCGAGTTCACCCGCCAGCCGGTTGACACCGCAGTGGTGGGCACAGAGATGGCAGCGGCTCAACAGTGCGCGGGCCAGGGGGATCCGGGCACGGGCCCGCGCCGCCCGGCTGATTGGAATCTCGGACGTTGCATCGGCCGCCGGAAGCATCGGCGGCAAAGGGACCGGGCCCCGGTGTTCAGCCAGCCGACCTGTGGGTGCAGGGATCATTGGACGTTGTCCTGCCGGGAAAGGATTCTCAGCGTTTACGCCAACGGTTCCACCAGGACCGTGGCGGCCTGGGATTCTGTTGCACGGAGCGACTGAGCCGATCTTCGACGCTGGGGGGCACACGGACGGCGGACGCGTCCTCGCGCAACATTTGTTCGACGGACTCGAATTCATGCTCCGACCCAGTACGGGCAGTTTGATGGAGATCGGCAGCTTGATGCTCTTGCTGCTTCTGCTGGAGTTTGGAGTGCTTTGGATTCATGGCAGTTCAACCGGTCCTGGAAAACTCCGCGGCAAACAGCTTTCTGGCCCGATGCAACTTGCCGCGGACGGCATCCGCGGTTTGTTCGGTGAGTTCGGCAACCTCCGCATAGCTCATCTGCTGATCGGCAATCAGCAGCAGCAGGAGGCGGTATTCCGGCGGAAGTTGGTCCAATGTGCGCTGGATGCGTTCCCCGAGTTCCTTGATCTCGAGGACCCGCAACGGGGAGGCGCGGTCCACAGCGCCGGCTTGAAGCACCTGCTCGTTGTCGGTGGGCAGAATGTGTTTCTCAGCCCATTTGTGCTGGAGGTTGTGGCAGTGGTTGATGGCCACTCGATAGAGCCAGGTCCGCCAGGTGGAGCGGCCCTCGAATTGGTCGATGTGACGCCAGGCCTTCAGGAACACATCGTGCGTGGCGTCCTCGGCTCTCGGCGGATTGCCCAGCAACCGCAGGCACAGGTAGTAGATCGCCCGGCTGTGCGCCTCGTAAAGGGCCGCCAGATCCGGCGCGGCTTCCCGCAGGGTACCGCCGACCAGCTTCGACCCGACTTCATCCTCAATGCGTTCGTCCACCACAGCTTCCATCAACCATTGGACCAGCCCCGATGGAAGTTGTCACGCCGTGACGAAGGTTGCCGAGGGGCAGGCCCATGCGATAGAGTGCTCGCATGTGTTTGGCCGTGCCAGGAAAGATCTTGAGTGTCGCGGGCGATGATCCACTGACCCGGAGCGCCCGGGTCAGCTTCGGGGGTATCGTCAAGGAGGTCAGCCTGGCCTACACGCCAGAGGCCAAGGTGGACGATTACGTCATCGTGCATGTCGGCTTTGCGCTGAACGTTCTTGATGAAAGCGAAGCGGGGCGTGTGTTTGATTACCTTAAACAAATGGGTGAATTGGAGGAACTTGAACCCGATGCAAGCCGTCCCACGGTCCAGGCCTAACCTCCCTGCGGCCAAAGCCTTGCAGGTCGATCTCCCCCAGCCTCCCAAGAAAGAAACGATGCCTCGCCTGAAGCTTCTGATGCACCCCGGCGCCAAATATTTGTTTGATTTAGGCGGGTCAAATTGCGACACCAAGGACGTCAGGTTTAATCACCAGATATGACTGTTCAGCACCAGACGCAAACGCTGTCTTCCGCGGCAGCCGCGGCCCCCCGTCCCCGCAAGGTACCGGACTCTCCCGTGGCGGCCCGGGCGCGTGGCAATGGACAGCCTAGAACCGAGCCGGCCATCTTTGACAAAGTCCGCAATTTCACTGCGGCCAACGAGACACGGGCGGCCGGGCTTTATCCGTATTTCCGGACCATCTCCTCGGCGCAGGACACCGAGGTGACCATGAACGGCCGACAGGTGCTCATGCTGGGATCCAACAGCTACCTGGGCCTGACCAATCATCCCAAGATCAAGGAAGCCGCCAAGGCGGCAGTCGACAAGTATGGCAGCGGTTGCGCCGGTTCGCGGTTCCTGAACGGCACCCTGGATCTCCACCTCGAACTGGAAGCCGAGATCGCCAAACTGGTCGGCAAGGAGGCCGCGCTGCTCTACAGCACCGGCTTCCAGGTCAACCTGGGCGTGGTCAGCACCATGGTGGGCAAGGACGAGTTCATCCTGGCCGACAAGAGCAACCACGCCAGCCTGGTCGAGGGCTGCCGGCTGTCGCTGGGCCAGTTCCTGCGCTTTGCCCACAACGACATGGGGGCACTGGAGTCCCGCCTGCAGAAACTGGATCCCGAAGCCGGCAAGTTCATTGTGGCGGATGGCGTCTTCAGTATGGAAGGGGACGTCATCAAGCTGCCGGAGCTGTGTCGGTTGGCCCGGAAGTTTAACGCGGCGGTCATGGTGGACGATGCCCATGGCGTGGGGGTGCTGGGCCGGATGGGGGCCGGGACCTCGGACCATTTCGGTCTGACGGATGACGTGCACTTCATCATGAGCACGTTCAGCAAGTCGCTGGCGAGCCTGGGCGGGTTCATTGCCTCCGATGCAGCCACCATTGACTATTTGAAGCACCATTCCCGCCCCCTGGTGTTCAGCGCCAGCATGAGCCCCGCCAACGCCGCCTCCGCCCTGACCGCGCTTCGGATCATGAAGAGCGAACCGGAACGGATCAATCACCTCTGGCATAACACCCGTCGCATGAGGGAAGGCCTGCTCTCACTGGGGTTTGACCTGGGCGCCTGCGAAACCCCCATCCTCCCGGTCTATGTGCGGGACATGGTCAAGACCTGCCTCTGCTGCAAGCGACTCGAGGAGGAAGGCGTGTTTGTGAACCCTGTCGTTTCGCCCGGAGTGCCGCCCGGACACGAATTGATTCGCATCAGCCTCATGGCCACGCACACGGACAGCCAGATCGACCGCGCCCTGGAGAAACTCGGCAAGGTGGCCAGGGAATTGGGGATCCTCTAGGGGCCGGTGAAGGTCCTGCTGACAGGAGCATCCGGATTTGTCGGAAGCCACGTGCTGGATCAGTTGATGCAGCGGGGCATCGCCACCCGTCTTCTCCTCCGCCCCACCAGTTCGGACCGGTTCATCAAACCGCACCTGAAATCCGTTGAAGTGGCGGACGGTTCCATTGCCCGACCCGATTCCCTGGCCGCCGCACTGCAGGGGATCACCCACGTCATCCACTGCGCCGGGTTGGTGAAAGCGCTGCGCATCCGCGAGTTTTATGAGGTGAACCAGGCGGGCACGCGCAACCTGGTCGAGGCGGCCAACACAGCCGGCATCCGGCGCCTGGTGCACGTGTCCAGCCTGGCGGCCGCCGGACCCGGAACGGCAGAATACCCTGTTCGGGGATCCGACACCCCCCATCCGGTTTCTGAATACGGAAAGAGCAAGCTCGCCGGCGAACAGGAAGTGAGGCAACGCGCCCGGGTGGAATGGTTGATCCTTCGACCACCCGCCGTTTACGGTCCGCGCGATGCGGAGTTCCTCCGACTCTTCAAGGCGGTGAAGGCCGGGCTGCTGCCCGACGTCGGGTGCGGGCGCCAGGCGCTGAGCCTGGTGTTCGTCGAGGACCTGGCGCGCGTGATCGTGGATTGCCTGAGCCATCCGGCAGCGGCGGGCCGGGTGTGCTTTGTCGCCAACCCGGAAGTGCGCACCGCCCTGGAATTCGGCGGACTTGTGGCGCGGGAGCTCGGAAAACGTCCGATCCGCGTGCCGATCCCCACCCCCCTGCTCTGGCCGGTTTGCTGGGGGCAGGAACTGGTCTCCCAGCTCACGCGCACGCCCAACGTGCTCAGCCGCCAGAAGTATTCCGAGTTGCGCGCGCCGGGCTGGGTTTGCGAGTCCTCCACACTCAAGGCTGAATTGGGGCTGGAATGTCCGACCGGTCTGTCTGAAGGTGTGGCGCGTACCGCGCGAGCCTATCAGGCGGCAGGCTGGCTCTAAGCCCGCAACGAAGGCGGCGGAATCCCGACCATGTTCAGGCACTACAAGTTCATCGACTACGCGACGCAGGGCTACCTGCTGTTCGTGGCCGCATTGATCCTGTTGTTTCACAACGGGACGGTTCCGGCCTGGCGATGGTTGCTCGGCGCACACGTTCTTTGCCTCGGGGCGGTGCACTGGTTGGTGACCGGATACGCGAGGGGGGGGGCCGGGCGGGCACTGACCTTCCTCCGCCATTTCTATCCGGTGATTCTTTACACGGCCATGTTCCGGGAAACCGGCGCGCTGAACCGGATGTTTTTCGTCGATTACATGGATCCGGTGGTGATCGGCTGGGAGCAGGCCTTGTTTGGGGGACAGCCCAGCATGCTGTTCATGGAGAAGCTGCCTTACCTGTGGCTCAGCGAGCTGTTCTACATCGCTTACTTCTCCTACTACGTGATGATCGTCGGCGTCGGCCTTGCCTTGTTTCTCCGAAACCGGCCGGCCTTCTTCCACTACGTCTCGGTGATTTCGTTCGTGTTTTACGTCTGCTACACAATCTACATCTTCTTGCCGGTGGTGGGCCCGCGGCTCTTTGTCCGCGAGATTGAGGGCTATGCGCTGCCGGAAGCGGTGCAGGCCCTGGCGTCCACCCACCAGTTTCCAGCCGCAGTCCAAGAGGGCCTGTTCTACAAGATCATGGCCCTGATCTACGAGATCTTCGAGGCGCCCGGCGCGGCGTTGCCCAGCAGCCACGTGGCCGTCGCCCTTTGCACGGTCTATTTCTCGTTCCGCTATCTGCCGCGCATCCGCCATCTGCATCTCCTCATGGCCCTGTTGTTGTGCGCATCCACGGTCTATTGCCGATACCACTATGTGATCGATGTCGCCGCCGGCATGGCGACCGCCCTGACATTTCTGCCCTTGGCGAATTGGCTCTACTGGAGATTCGAGGGCGCTGGCGCCCGATCCGCGCAGCCGGCAGCGGTTCTGGCGCTGAAATGATCGGATTGACATGTCCAACCACCGCCACAGGCCGCGTTCTATCCGCCAAGCGCCTTCTGATAGAGCCGATACCGCTTGTAGACTTTGCCGCCAAAGAGCTCGATCACGCGCTGCACGGACGTGTTGTCCTCGAGGATCCAGGACGATTCAATCCGCTTGAACCCGAGTCGGAAGCCCGTGCGCAGGCCGTGCGTGAGCATGGCCGCCTCGATGCCCCGGCCGCGGTAGGACGCCTTCACGCCCAGGGTCAGCACCCGGCAGTACTGCGGCACCTTCCACTGCAACAGGTAGGGCAATGCCTTGAGGAGGCCCGGCGACAGCAGCCGGCCCTTGAGCGGCTGAAAGCCCTCGTTGAAGTCAGAGGAGGCGAGGAGAAAACCCACCGGCTCGTCGCCTTTGAGCGCGATCTGGGTGAGTCCTTCGACGAGCAACGGCTTGAGGCGCGCCGCCATGAACCGGATCTCCGCGTCCGTCATCGGCACAAATCCCCAGTTGTCCTCCCACGCCTCGTTGTAAACCTGTTGGATTTGGGCAAGCTGCCGTTCCAAGGTCTTCTTGAGCACCGGCTCAACGCGGATCTCCGGCTCGCGCTTCTGGAATTTGGACCAGATCCGCTCGAATCGGGACATGGGCGTGTTGGCCAGGTCAAAGTCGTAAGCCAATAGGTCCTTCGCCTTGGTGAATCCACCGGACTCGACGAGGTCCACGTAATAGCGCGGGTTGTAGGTCATCATGAACACGGGCGGACTGTCGAAGCCCTCGACCAGAAGGCCGCATTCGTCATTGGTGGTGGGGTTCATGGGGCCCAGGATCTGGTTCATGCCCCGCGCCCGAGCCCAATCCGCCACGGTGCCAAACAACTGGTCCGCCACCTCCTGCTCGTTGACGCACTCGAAGAAACCGAAGAACACCGACCGCTCGTTATGCGTCCGATTGTGCAACTGCTCCTCGATCGCCGCGATGCGCCCGATGTCCTGCCCGTCCCGGCGCGCCACCCACATCTGCATCTCCGCATGCTCGAACAGCGGGTTGCTGTCCTGGAACACCTTCTCCACGTCCATCAGCAACGGCGCAACCCACTGGGGATCACGCGCATAAATGGCGTAAGGCACTTGGAGGAAACGCCGCACACCGCGCTTGTTGCGTTCCAGGGGGAGGATCTCAAGGGGTTGGCTCATGGGTCCAATGACAGGCCGCAGTTTGTTGACAACCCCCACTGGCGTCAACTGCACGCCCCAGGCCGCCAGCAATTCTCATTAGGGCGCTACCAGTGCGCGCCGGGTGAGGGCACCCGACCTCCCCAAGACACCAGCTTGCTCTGACCCTGCACTCTCGCCTCTGATACGACCTCGCCTTCAGATTCCCGCGTAACCCGTCCACGCCACCGCCGGATACCCGGTGGAAACCATTCCGGACTGACGAACTTGGGTTAACCAACTAATCAGTGCAACCTGCCGGGCGCACATAAAAGAAGCCCCCGGCTGGGTAGGCCGAGGGCCATGCTGAAGGCGAGGGACCAAACCTCAGGGAAGCGCAGGCAAGACTACATTATCGATCACGTGCACTACGCCATTGCTTGCTTTGACGTCCACCGCAATGATCGCAGCCTCCCGACCCAGGTTGTCGGTGAGAACCCCGGATTGCTGACCCAGAAAACCGCCGTCCCGCATGCGGATCTTCTTGGATTTCAACACATTATTGGAGTCTCGCAACCCGGGTGAGATGTGGTAGTTCAGAATCAACGTGAGCAGTTCAGTGTTGGCAACCACATCACCGGGCTCGATCCCAAGCGACTCCAACTCCTCAAAGGCAGCCTCGAAGGCGGCATCGGTAGGTGCAAAGACCGTGTTCTGACCATTCGAAGACAGACGGTCGAGTACCGAACTGTCCGCTGCCAGAACCGCCGCCAAAAGAATGTCGAAGTCGCCTTCACCATCCCCATCCACGTCTGGATTTGCCACCACAAGATCGGCCAGGGTCGGACCGGCTTTCGGATTGGCCTGCAACGCAGGAGCCAGGAAGGTTTGAGCGATGAGCACTCCGCTCAGAGCCACAATTGGAAGCAACGCGTAACGTTTCATAGATGTTCAGACTTTCGTACTTTGTTTATGTTGTTGTTTATTTTATGTCTAGGACGTGTTCATATTCGCACGGGTTCTTTTTCTGTCAAATGGGAGTTCTTGGATAATCCGGGTGATTTCGCAGGGGTCAAAAATTCTTTGCTAATATGAAAAATCTGCTTGCGGGGAGCCTATTTATTTTTGTTCTTAAGTAATTCACAATCGTGGTCATTGTTCCGACAAAGATGGGTCAGTTGAATCGGCGTGCGGTGCTGATGTGCCTGCAGCAGCTTGGCCCGGCTTCGCGGGCTGAACTGGCCAAGACGCTGGAGCTGAGCCAGCCCACCGTCGGAAAGATTGTGGATGAGTTGATCCGGCTCGGGATCGTGGAAGAGGTCGGGGAACCCACTACTGGCTTCGCCCCCCCCGCCGGACGTTCCAAGGCGGGCCGCCCGGCGAGGTTGCTGAGCCTGAACGCTTCCACCCCCCGGTTCCTGGGGATCCACCTGGACGTCCGTGAGACGAGATTTGCCCGGATGCCGGTTCAGCCGCGCTCGACGGACCAGTGGGATCTGGTCCTGCCCACAGCCACGAGTCATGCGGGGTGGAGCCAGCTTCTGCGCCAGGCCCGGAAGCATCTGGGCAGTCTGGATTTGCTGGGGGTCATTCTCAGTGTGCCTGGGATTGTGGACGATTCATCTGGCCGGGTGCTGTTTTCCCCCAACCTGCACTGGATCGAGAAGATCTTCCTTCCGGACACGCTCCATGAGATCTGGCCCTTGCCCATCGTGATGATCCAGGAATTGCAGGCCATGGCGCTGGGGTACCGGACGCTGGACCGGAGCGATGAGGATTTTTTGGCGGTGGACATCGGCGAAGGGGTGGGTGCGGCGGCGGTCGTGGCCGGGAGGCTGTATTCAAGCCAGTTGCCCTTTAGTGGTGAGCTGGGGCACACCCCAGTGGCCGGCAACGAGCGGACCTGCGGTTGCGGCGCCACCGGCTGTCTCGAGACGCTGATCTCCCGGCGGGGATTGCTGCAAAGTTTCGCCGCCGAATCGGGACTCCCCGAGCCGGCGTTGGACGCACTGGGGCTCCGCATCCGGCAGCAGGGCATTCCGCGCTGGCTGGTCCAGACACTCGACGCGGCGGGAGCCGCGATGGGAAGCGCCCTAAACGTGATGGGCTTGCGCAAGGTCGTCGTGTCCGGCGTCCTGAACGACCTGCCGGACCAGGTGCACACCCAACTCCAGGCGGCGATCACCCGCGCCTCCCTGTGGCAGCGGTTTGGCGAGATTTCCTGCACGCTGTCACCGCGGCATCACACCGCAGGCATGGTGGCGGCGGGTTTGGACCGGCTGGTCATGCCCGCCACCCCCGATGCGCCCTGGGTCCATCTGCCCGGCGAAGCCCGCCGTCTGACCGGATAAACAACGCTATGATCAAACTCAAATCACTCGAAGTCTGGTTCGTCACCGGCAGCCAGCACCTTTACGGGCCGGAAACCCTCAAGGCGGTGGCCAAACATTCGCAGGAAATCGCCAAGGCGCTCAACGCCGCAGCCGCCATCCCGGTGAAGGTCGTGTTCAAGCCGGTGATGGTCTCGCCCGACGCGATCACCGAACTTTGCCAGGCGGCCAACAACGCCGCGAACTGCATCGGCCTCATCACCTGGTGCCACACCTTCTCGCCGTCGAAGATGTGGATCAACGGCCTCAAGCAACTGCGCAAGCCGATCGCGCACCTGCACACGCAATACAATCGCGACATCCCGTGGTCCACGATCGACATGGATTTCATGAACATGAACCAGGCCGCGCACGGCGACCGCGAGCACGGCTTCATCATGAGCCGGCTGCGCATGAACCGCAAAGTCGTCGTCGGCTTCTGGCAGGAAGCCGCCGTGCAGGCGAAGCTCGGCGCCTGGGCGCGCGCCGCCGCCGCCTGGCACGATTGGCAGGGCGCGCAAGTTCGTCCGCTTCGGCGACAACATGCGCGAAGTGGCGGTGACCGAAGGCGACAAGGTCGCCGCGCAGATGAAGTTCGGTTTCTCCGTCAACACCTACGGCGTCGGCGACCTGGTGCAACGCGTCAACGCCGTGACCGACAAGGAAGTCGACGCGCTTGTGCAGGGAATACGAAGCCGCCTACACCATGCGCGCCGACCTGCGCAAGGGCGGCAGGCGGCACAAGTCCGTGCGCGAAGCGGCGCGCATCGAACTGGGCCTGCGCGCGTTCCTCACCGAGGGCGGCTTCAAAGGCTTCACCGACACGTTCGAAGATTTGCACGGCCTGGTGCAACTGCCCGGCATCGGCGCCGCAGCGCCTGATGGCGGACGGCTATGGTTTTGGCGGCGAAGGCGACTGGAAGACCGCGGCGCTGGTGCGCGCCATGAAGGTCATGGCCAGCGGCCTCAAAGGCGGCACGTCGTTCATGGAGGATTACACCTACCATCTGAACCCGGACGGCAAGCTCGTCCTCGGCGCGCACATGCTGGAAATCTGCCCGAGCATCGCGGACGGCAAAGCCGTCGCTGCAAGTGCATCCGCTCGGCATCGGCGGCAAGGCCGATCCGGCGCGCCTCGTGTTCAACACGCCCGCCGGCGCCGGCCTCAATGCGTCGCTCGATGGACCTGGGCAACCGCTTCCGCCTGCTCGTGAACGAAGTGGAATGCGTGCGCCGCCGAGCATCCCATGCCCAAGCTGCCCGTGGCGCGAGCGGTCTGGATGCCGAAGCCGAATTTCGAGGTCGCCTGCGCGGCCTGGATTTATGCCGGCGGCGCGCATCACACCGGCTTCAGCCAGGCGGTCACGACCGAGATGATCGAGGACTTCGCCGCGCATGGCCGGCATCGAACTGGTGGTCATTGACGCCGACACCCGGGTCCGCCAGCTCCAGCAGGAACTGGAGTGGAACGAAGTCGCTTACGGCCTGCACAGCGGGGCTTCGTCTGCCTGAGTTGGCCCAGGAAACACGCACTCATGAACACGCGAAATACACCATCGGACTGGATTACGGCACGAACTCCGTTCGCGCCCTGATCGTCAATGTCGGCCAACGGCGCGGAAGTCGCCGCCGCCGTCTGGACCTACGCCCACGGCACCCAGGGCGTGCATCCTGGCGCGCGACCCGAATCTGGCCCGCCAGCATCCCGGCGGATTATCTCGAAGGCGCGGAGATCACCGTCCGCAGGCCCTGGCGGCGGCCGCGGAAAGCTGTGAACGGATTCCAGCCGGAGCAGGTCATGGGCATCGGCGTGGACACCACCGGCAGCACGCCGATGCCGGTGGACGCGCACGGGCAGCCGCTGGCGTTCGCAGAAAGCGCTGGACCAGACATCCCGCCGCGATGGCCTGGCTGTGGAAAGATCACACCGGCGTCGCCGAAGCCGCCGAGATCACCGCGCTCGCGCGCAAAGATGCGCCCGCAATACCTCGCCAAGTGCGGCGGCACCTATTCCAGCGAATGGTTCTGGTCCAAACTGCTCCATTGCGCCCGCACCGCGCCCGAGGTGTTCAAGGCCGCCCACACCTGGGTCGAGATTGCCGATTGGATCCCCGCCGAGCTGTGCGGGCACGGACGGCACCCGAGCAGATTCGACGCGGCATCTGCGCCGCCGGTCACAAGGCGATGTTCAACACCGCGTGGGGCGGCTATCCGGATGCAACATTCCTGGGCAAACTGGATCGGCGACTCGATGCGGTTCGCGCCGACTCTGCGCCTCACGCTGTTATCATGTCGGTGACGCCGCCGGTCAGCTTTCCCCTGCGTGGGCCAAGCGGCTGGGCTTGCACGCCGGCATCCCGGTCGCCGTCGGCGCCTTCGACGCGCATCTCGGCGCGGTCGGCTCAGGCATCGCGCCCGGCGCGCTGGTCAAGATCATCGGCACCTCGCACCTGCGACATCATGATCGCGCCGCTGCAAGCAACGCTTGCCCGACGTGCCCGGCCTGTGCGGCATCGTGCCCGAGTCCGTGCTGCCCGGCGCTTACGGACTCGAAGCCGGCCAGTCCGCGGTGGGGGACATCTTCAACTGGTTGGTGAACTACATCCAGCCGCACGGCGAACGCTACTCGCACGCCGCGCTCAACCAGGAGGCGTCCCGGCTCAAGCCCGGCGAATCGGGCCTGCTGGCCCTCGATTGGAACAACGGCAATCGCACCATCCTGGTGGACCAGCGCCTGACCGGCCTGCTGATCGGCCAGACCCTCTACACCACCCCGGCCGAGATGTATCGCGCGCTGATCGAGGCCACCGCCTTCGGCGCGCTGACGATCATCAACCGATTCGAGGAATACGGCGTGAAGGTGCGCCAGGTGGTCAACTGCGGCGGCATCGCCGAGAAGAGCGCGTTGGTGATGCAGATCTACGCGGACGTCACCGGCCGTCCGATGAAGATCAGCCGTTCCTCGCAAACCTGCGCCCTGGGCTCCGCCATTGCCGCGGCGGTCGTGGCCGGGGTTTACCGAAACTTCAGCGCCGCCCAGAAGGCCATGACCGGGCTCAAACCCAAGGTTTACGAGCCGGACGCGAAGGCCCATGCGGTGTATCGCCGGCTCTACCCGCTCTACCGCGCCCTGCACGACGCGTTCGGCACGCGCGAATGGAACGGCAACCTCCACCACGTCATGAAACAGCTCATCGAGATCCGAGCCGCCGCACGCAGGTAAAAAATGTTCGAGCAACTCAAATCTGAAGTGTGCCGGGTGAACCGGGCGCTGGTGGATTCCGGGCTGGTCATCCTCACCTGGGGCAACGCCAGCGGCGTGGACCGCGCGGCCGGCGTGATGGCCATCAAACCCAGCGGCGTGCCCTACGCCGAACTCACCCCCGCCGACATCGTCGTGCTCCGGATCGAGGACGGCTCGAAGCTCGAGGGCGAGGGGCGTCCGTCCTCGGACACCCCCACGCATCTGCATCTCTACCGGGTGTTCGCAGGCATTGGCGGCATCGTGCACACGCATTCACGCCATGCCACAGCCTGGGCGCAGGCGGGACGCGACCTGCCCTGTTACGGCACGACCCACGCCGACCATTTCGGCGGGGCGGTGCCCGTCACCCGTTTCCTCACGCCGGCGGAGATCGAGGCCGGATATGAACTCCAGACCGGGGTGGCGATCGAGGAATGCTTCCGGCAGCGGGGCATCGGGGCGGACGACATTCCGGGCGTGCTGGTGCGCGGCCACGCGCCGTTCACCTGGGGCCCGACCCCGCAGAAGGCGATCGAGAACTCGATCGCGCTCGAGGCCTGCGCCGGGATGGCGACGGAGATGTTGGGGCTGAATCCGGAATCCCCCGCGCTTCCGGAGGCCATTCTGAAAAAGCACTTCCACCGGAAGCACGGACCGGGGGCGTATTACGGACAGAATTGACGTTGAACCTGAATTACTGCACAACACCGAAATCCTAATCATTCTATGGAAACACTCGACTGGGTTGTTATTGCCTTCTACTTCGGACTCATTGGCTTCGTGGCGTGGTGGTATGGCCGCCATCAAAAGGACACCACGGATTACTTCCTGGCCGGTCGAAACGCCGGCTGGGTGGTGATCGGCGCCTCGATCTTCACCTCGAACATCGGCTCGGAACACATCGTGGGCCTGGCCGGTCAGGGGGCCTTCACCGGCATGGCCATGGCGCATTGGGAACTGCACGCCTGGTGCTTGATCGTGTTGGCCGGATTGTTCGTGCCGTTCTATTACAAGTCCGGGGTCGAGACCATCCCGCAGTTCCTGGAAAAGCGTTTCAGCGCCCGCACCCGGCTGGTGCTCTCGTGCGTGTCACTGGTGGCCTACGTCTTCACCAAGGTCAGCGTGACGGTCTATGCCGGCGCCATTGTCTTTCAGGCGCTGCTGCCCGAGATCTCACTGACGATGGGCGGCTGGACGATGAACGCCTTCTGGATCGGGGCTTTCACCACCGTCGTGGTCACCGGGGTTTACACCGTCTTCGGCGGCATGCGCGCCATCATGAACACCGCCACCCCACAGGCCGTCATCATCCTGTTGGGCTCGTTCATCATCACCGGCATCGGGCTGAGCAAACTGGGCGGCTGGAACGAACTGGTGGCCATGTGCAAGGCCAACAAGGAAAACTTCGCCCTCTGGCGCCCCCTGTCCGATCCGTCCTTCCCCTGGCTGGGCGTGATGATCGCCTCCCCCATCATCGGCCTGTGGTATTGGTGCACCGACCAATACATCGTGCAGCGCGCGCTGTCAGCCAAGAGCCTGGCCGTGGCGCGGCGGGGCGCGCTCTTCGGCGGCCTGCTCAAAGTCTGGCCGGTGCTGATTTTCCTGATCCCCGGCATGATTGGCTGGGCCTTGCACCAGAAGGGCATCATCACGCTGCCGCCCAAGATCATTGCAGGCCAGGTGGTGGCGCCCATCGACGGCGACCAGGTGTTCGCCGTTCTGGTCAAGGAGTTGCTCCCGACCGGCATCCGCGGTCTGATCGTGGCCTGTCTGCTGGCAGCCTTGATGAGTTCCCTCGCCTCGCTCTTCAACTCGAGCGCCTCGCTCTTCACCGTGGACATCTACGAAAAACTGTTCCCCGGCAAGTCGGCGAAGCACCTGTTGAACGTCGGGCGCGTGGCCACCGCCGTGGTCGTGGTGCTGGGCATCGTCTGGATTCCCGTCATGTACAAGGTCTCGGGCGGCGGGCTCTACCAATACCTGCAAAGCGTGCAGGGCTATCTGGCCCCCCCCATCACCGCCGTGTTCTTCCTGGGCCTGTTCTGGACGCGCATCAACTCGGCGGGTGCGACATGGGGCCTGGCGGGTGGATTCGTGCTGGGCATGATCAAACTGACGCTCCAGTTCTTTTTTGGCGCCGCCGATGGGAAATACCATAGCCCGGCCCTATTGGCGCAGATTGGAGATTTCAACTTCCTCTATGCCACCGGGGTGCTGTTCGTGCTGAGTTCGATCATCATGGTGGTGGTTTCCCTGATGACCCCGCCGCCGCCCGAGGAAAAGATTCATTGCTTTACCTACGGCTCGATTCATCACGACGCCGCCGCGGAAATCAAGGCCAGTTGGGACCTGCCCAACAAAGTCATGGCACTGGTCATCCTCGCGCTGGTGGGCAGCATGTACCTCTACTTCACCTTCTGGCTGAATTAGCTCCGATTCCAGATGCGTTGACCCTCGAACGGACACCGCTATGAAACACTTGAACTACCTGACCCTCCTCACCTGTGTCGCCGCGCTGTTGGCCGGCTGCACCCACACCAAACCCACCACCAGCCGCGACTTCGGCACCATGCCCGACGGTCAACCCATCCAGGTCTATTACCTGAAGAACGCCAGCGGCATGGAGGCCGGCATCCTTAATTACGGCGGTACCATGACCCGACTCCTGGTCCCGGACAAGCAGGGTAAGCTGGCCGATGTGCTGCTCGGGTTCGACAACCTCGATGATTATCGCACCAACTCGCCCTACTTCGGCTGCCTGATCGGCCGCTTCGGCAACCGCATCGCCCACGGCCGGTTCACCCTCAACGGCCAGACCTACACCCTGCCCACCAACAATGTCCCGGGTGGCATCCCCTGCAGCCTGCATGGCGGGGATCAAGGCTTCGACAAGCGGGTCTGGACCGCCACACCGCTCTCGGAAACCGGCCGACAAGGGTTGCGACTCGACTATGTCAGCGCGGATGGCGAAGAGGGTTATCCCGGCACCCTTCACGTCACCGTTCGCTACTGGCTCACGGACGACAATGTGCTGCGGATCGAGTACGAGGCCTTCGCCGACAAGGACACGGTCATCAACCTGACTCAGCACAACTATTACAATCTCGCCGGGGAGGGCAGCGGCACCATCAACAATCACCAGTTGACCCTGCGCGCCGACCGATTCACTCCGGTGGACAAGGGGCTCATCCCCACAGGCGCCCTGGCGCCGGTGGCGGGGACCCCCTTTGACTTCACCCAACCCCGGGCCATTGGAGAACGGCTGAACGACAAGAACGAGCAGCTCGAGTTCGGCCTGGGCTACGACCACAATTGGGCGTTGAACAGTCAGGATGGCAGCCTGGCCCTGGCCGGGGAACTCTACGAACCCACCAGCGGCCGCGTGATGGAGATCTGGACCACCGAACCCGGATTGCAGTTCTACGGGGGCAACTTCCTGGACGGCACCCTCCGGGGCAAGAGCGCCAAGAAATATGAACACCGCTCCGGCCTCTGCCTGGAAACGCAGCATTACCCGGATTCGCCGAACCAACCCAGCTTCCCGTCCACCCTGCTCAAACGGGGGCAGATTTATCGGTCAGCCACCGAATACCGATTCCTCACCCGCTGATGGGGACGGTGCAGTGATCGGACGCGATCAGCGACGGTGCGCCCGATGAGTAGCATGACCGCTGGATCTCCCCCGGGCGGCAGCAAGCTGACCCTGCCCGCCTTTGGTGTGATGGAATCGGCTCGCGTGCTCGCGCTCGATGATCTATTCGCCGTGGTCAGCGACAAGTTCCCCGTATCGCCGGGCCACACGCTCATCATTCCCCGCCGCCCTGCACAACGCTTCCGGGAACTGACGTTGTCAGAAAAGGCACGCCTGTTGATCTGGGTGGAATGGGCACAGCAACATTTGGAGGAAACACTCTCGCCAGTGCCGGACGGATTCAACCTGGGCATCAACGATGGTCCAGCGGCCGGCCAGACCATCTTGCAATTCCACTTCCACCTCATCCCGCGCGGTGGCATCCGCTGGGTGAAACCCGGCCAAGCACGTTGTTGGCTGTGACGTCGGCAAAGACTCTCAGTTGGTGGCCCAGAGGTCGTATTCCTGGATGGCGTCGGCAGCGGGGACGAAGGCGTCGGCCTGGCGCTTCCCGTGGGAGGCGGTGCCCGCGTTCTGGCAGGTGAGAACTCTACAGGGAGTGTCGGCAAGGGAGGACTTGAGAAGCTCGCGGGCATCGAGCCGGCGGTCGTTGATCGCTCTGAAACGGATGACAAGGCGGCCCCCGGGTTTCGCCACTCTGGCACAGTTGGTCCAGACCTTCTTCAGCCCGGCAGCGAATTCCTGCTCGCTCAGGTGGGACAGTTGGCCTTCGTTGGAATAGTCAACGGTGGCCGGCCCGCCGAGGAACCAGTTCCTCAACCACTGGTCGGGAATGTACCCGCGCCCAGCGCCTCAAGCTCATCGTCAATCAAGCCCGCTTCCTCATCCCGGACGCCGCCCGCCGCCCCAATCTCGCCTCCCAAATCCTCGCCGCCGCCACCGCCGCGCTGCCCGACCAGTGGTTCGCGCACTGTGGTTACGCGCCGTTGCTGGCCGAAACCTTCACCGATCCCGAGGCCCACGCCGGCACCTGCTACAAGGCCGCCGGCTGGGAACCCGTCGGGAAAACCGTCGGCTTCGCGCGCCACCGCTGCGACTTCTTCGCCTTTCACGACCACCCCAAACGGCTCTGGCTCAAACCGCTGGCGCCGCACGCGAAGGAAAAACTTTGCGCCCCCGAAGTGTCCGCCCGCCAGGCCCCGGCCTTGACCGTCGGCGCGGCCGCCCGCTGTGCCTTGAACGCGGCCCAACGTTACAGCCTCCAAGACGCGCTGCGGGAAGTGCCCGACCCGCGCCGCGCCCAAGGGAAACGCTATCCGCTGGCCCCCACGCTCACCGTCGTCGCGCTGGGCCTGCTGGCGGGCAAAGTGGACCTGGCCGAAATCCAGCGCTTCGGCACCCGCCTCTCCCAAGCCCAGCGCAAAGCCCTCGGCTGCTGGCCCAAGAAAGGCACGCAGTTTTATCCGGCCCCGACCTACACCGTCCTGCGCGATCTCCTGATCGCCCTGGACCTCGAAGCCCTGGCCGACGTCCTCACCCGCTGGCTCCAAGCGCAGGCCGGACGCCTGCCCGCCTCGCTGGCCCTGGACGGCAAGACCATTCGCGACCACCTGGGCTGCATTGTCAGCCTGGTCGAACACGAGGACGGCGCGCCGGTGGCGATTATTGCCGCCCCCAACAAAGGCCACGAACTGCCCGCCGCCCAAACACTCCTGCGCTCCGACGCGGTGAACTTGCTGGGCTGC
Organism: uncultured Verrucomicrobiae bacterium; assembly: GCA_963751435.1. Taxonomy (GTDB): domain Bacteria; phylum Verrucomicrobiota; class Verrucomicrobiia; order Limisphaerales; family DSYF01; genus JALOTU01. Next base: position 20,941 of record CAVVUP010000023.1, read on the forward strand.
GTCGTCACCGCCGACCCGCTCCACTGCCAGAAAGAAACCGCGCAGATCATCACCCAGGAAAAAGGCGGCGACTACGTGCTGGGCGTGAAGGACAACCAACCCACCGTGCCGAAAAACGCGGCGAAGAAACTGGCCGGGGCCACCCCCCTTTTGCCCAGACCGAACCCAGCCGGGGCCGGATTGAAACGCGCGCGGTAAGCGTGGCGCTGCCGGCTGCGCCACAAGAACGCGGCCTGTGCGCTGGCGCTGCTGCGCACGGCGTTGCTGCAACCGGTGCTGCGGTGCGGTTGGGGCACGACCCGGCAGGTCTTCGAGCGCGTGGCCGCCCGCCCCAGTCACGGCCTCAATCTGCTCACCAGACGCTCGGAAACACGTCGACGAGAATAGAATGGGTCGTAACGCGCTTCTGAATGGGTCTGAAAGTAACCGCCGCGATGGGTCGGCGTAGGGTCCGCAGGGGGACTGCCGGAACGTCGCTTCACCAGGTCGCCACAGCCACCCGCTTCCAGGCATTGGTCCCCACGCTCAAGTATAGGTAGTTGGTGTCCCAGGTGAGGATGCCGGCGCCTTTGCCCCAGGTGCTGTCGGTGGCGTTGCTAATGGTTCTTGGGGTGGTGTTGAGCATGGCGGAGAGGTTGACGAAGTTGGGGTTGGCTGAGGCGAAGCCGGCCCGGATGAAAGCGTTGGTGGGGTTGGGTCGGGTGAAGCTGATGGTGTAGTTGGTTCCGACGGCTGTCGGGTAGCTGTTGGTGTAGCTGCTGAGCAACTGCCACTTCTGGGCGGTCAAGGATGCGGTCCATTGGGGCTTAGGCTCCGAGGTGACACCGTTGGTCCAGACACTGATGTACACCGTGGTGTTGGTGCAGGTGATCCGGGTGATGGTGCCGAAGTTGAGCGTCGGGTTCTCAATCTGCATTACTCCAGCCCCCAAGTAATCGGTGAACAGGCCGTTGGTGTGTGCTGAGACGGTCCACTGCCCGTTGTAATTCAGGTCGCTCTCTACCAGGTAAATCCCGCCGTTCTGGACGTAATTCACCGCAGCAAACTGCGCATCCACATATTCCTTGGTGGCAACGTGCCGGGCGAGGGTGGGGTAATCCATCTCCAAGGTCTGGCCCACAAGCTGGTTGGTGCGACCGAAGAGGTCGGGCCGGACCATGCTGTAGATCGTGACGTTGGTGACTGATGGGTTGATGGGGGTGCCAAAGCTGGGCGGCGCAGTGGCTGTGAAGCTTAACCAGACCTGGCTATTCGTGACGAAATTGTTCGCATCACTATTCCAGTTTGTATTGTCCGAACTCCATTCCATTTGTGGGGTTCCGGAGACCACAGTCCAGGTTGCCCCGGCAAAGTTCGTCACGGGCGAGCATGGGAGGGTGTAGCGGACATCATTGGTGAAGTTGATGACGTTGGTGGTCCAGTACGACTGCCGCGTGGAATTGAGGAAGGCGTTGGTGTGGGCGTCGGGTAGCAGAGCGAAGGAGTTGCTGAAATACAGGGTGTTGGAGTTGACCTTGTCGAAGGCGACTTTCAGCACATTGGGGCTGTTGGTGGTGTTGTTGACGATGTAGGGCTGAGCCTGGGTGGACCAGAGGAACAGGATGGATAGGAGGTACCAATATAGTATGCGCATGGGTTTTGGGGGTTAGCCGGCGGCGGTGACGTCCGTATCGGCGGCGGTGATGGTGGTGTCGGCGGCGGTGATCTGGGTTTCTCCGGGGCAGTTGGCGTTGGTCTCGGACTTGGTGGATGCTTGGTAGGAAGCGCAGGTCAACCAGGCCGTGCGGATGCTGTGCAACGTGGATGACTCGTTTGGGATGGCGACGCAAAACGTCACCCCTACAGGCTCTGGAATCCTCAGAGGATCGTAATAATACCCGATCCTGTTTTCCCCCTCATAGGCGATGTTCAGGCTGCTACCCGGCACCGGTATGGGAGCCACTCCTGGCTCGACAATGAACGGTTCGACTAGGGGCGGATATTCGTAGGCATCAACCCCAGCCCCGCACGGCTGAACTGCTTGCCCCCACGGACCCGAATGTCCACACGGTTCGCGCGGCGGCTGCCAGAGCGGGTCCACGATGGCTTGGATGAACTCACAGTGCCATTCCATGCCCAGGCACATGTCGGAGTAAATGGCGTGGTAGAACGGGTAGTTGTCCCCGTACTCACCCAACGGCCAATCATCCTCGTTGGGGCTGCACACGATGACCATCGGAGCTGTAGTGGTTGGGACTGGCCCCACGTTCTCAATGGCCTCCGGGATATTACGGTAATCAGGCTCCTCCGGGTCGGCTGCTGACACCCTGCGCTGGGAATACGCCTGATTGGCTACCCACCACCCATGCGAGCAGGTGGTATCCCACTGCCATGTGAGCGAGTTGATGCCTGGGCTACTGACGGAGCCTCCGGTGGTGTATTCGCCTAGAGTGCCTGCGACCGTGAAGGATGTCGCTGATACAACGGTCACAGCGACTCCAGTCCCGAGCCCTGGGACAGCATGGAAATCCACCTGATCACCTTCGCGCATCCAATGATCTCGGGCGGTGACCACGGTCACGACGCCGGGCGCGGTCTGGGTGGCCGAGGTGAGGAATAATCGACCACAGATCGGCCTGGCATCAGGCCAGCGCATGCGGGCAGCGTGGCCGGCCTCCCAGTCGATGGCTGCCGGAACGGTGTAGAGCTTTACTCCATCAGTCGTGGCGTTGCCAAGGGTGTAGGTGTAGGCGTCAGACTTGGCCCGGACCTGATACACTCCAGTGATGCCGCCAAAGCTCAGGCCGATCTTGTCATCGACGTCGAACTGGGTGGTTGCGTAGGCATCCAGGACCAGCGCCGTCCCATCAAAGGAACTGATGCAGGCATCCTCGGTCTCGTCCCGCTTCCATCGGTCGCTCCCGCAGGGCCGTAATCGGTTGTAGCTCGGCCATGCCTGGACGGTTTCTGCCCACTTCTGCATGACAATCCCGTCAATCGGCACGAGCCCGACAGAACCTGTGGAATACTCGTAATCCAGTGCCTGCACGGTATGCGCCCCCGGCCCGAACATCATCGAACCCCGTTCGTAGGTCGTCCATTGTGTGGCCGTCGTTGGGATCGGGGAAGCACTGGTGGCCCCAAGGGATTCCTCGCAGGCGTGGCAGATACCGTCGCGTTCACCTCGATCCCAGTTGACGTGGTGGAAATCGAAGTGCCGGCCCCAGCCCGCGGGCAGAGGAGCCCCACGGATCTGGCCTGAATAGGGTGCGGATTGGGTAAAGGCGCAGTTCTCGTCCACCGTCCAATCAATCGTCGGGACGCTGTGGTAGGCATCACGGTCCACCCACGGCATCAGCCATGTGGATGTGTCGGTGCGCCAAGGATAGACCGCATCGTCATTGAGCGGCCAGGTGTCGAGCAGTTCGATGCATTCCTGGCGGACGTCCGCGAATAGCAACGGGACGCTCAAGAACGCTGCCACCTCGATGCGGAACACCTTCTCGTCACGGTAATAATTATCTACTACCACACCGGCATCGCAGGCCTTCTGCACCAGGCTTTCACGGACCTCTAGAATGAAGTGCCAGGCAGAGTCGCTGAAATTTACTGATGTGACCGTGGCGGTGAGAGAATACACCTCCTGATCGTAGGTCACACCGTCGCAATCGTTGGTGGTCGTCCACGATTGGTTGGTGATTGCGGCCTGGAGGTTGGCGATGAATTGCTGCCAGGTATCAGCGCCAAAATCGCCCCAGGTGCTGTTCCACCCGGTAGTCACGGCACCGCACGAGACAGCCGTATTGGACAGGAGGTTGAAGAGATCCTGATAGGCCACGGGAAATTGAGCAGTTGCTCCCGTCGGATTGCTTTCCGAGGTAATGGGCCGGTCGTAGCAGCCGTGTCGGCGCTGATAGCCCTGGGGGTGCGTCCCGGAGTAATTCTCGCTGTAGTCCACGCGCATGTCGGTGGACTTCGTGCCTGCTCGGGTCACATTGCCGTACCGGTCAGTCGAGGCGGTCTGGGTCCAGTCGTGAGCGCAATTTTCCGTCAGCCAGGTGCCGGCGTAAAAGACCTGCTCCGTGCGCGTGTAGGTTGCCCGCACGAAGTTGGCGATGGTGAGGTATTTTGAGTCTTCCAGGCCGGTGTATTCGTCTGCCGTAGGGCCTCCACAGCAGGCTCCACCGGACCGAATGAAGCCGAACCGTCCGGGCCAGGCTGCGTAGGCCTGGACACCCTTCCACCCGAGCCCGCAATTCTCGCCTGATCGCGGGATACTGACCGTCTGACCGGTCTTCTGGTAGCAGTTCTGGCCGACTACGGACACCGGGCCGGTGCCAGTGGAACCGGTCGGGCACGAAAGCACGCCGGGCACATCACCTGGTGTGATGGCTGATCCGTCGAAACCCTTGTCGTAACAAACTCCCTGGCCGGGATCGCCGCAGGTGGGCGGCGTGGTGCTTGCAGCGAGGGTGCAGGAGCCATCCGTGCCGATCACATTCCAGGCGCGCGAGTAAGGACTGATCCCATCAGGATTAGGCGGGTCGGAGTAGTCGTGGACGCGGGTGACGTTGACCCACTCGTCCGCGACCAGGGGCGCGCAGCCACAGCAGCACCCGAACATTAGTCAGCCTCCCAGCGCCCGAGCGGGCAGGTTTCAGTGGCCAGCGACCACTTGCTGAAATACTTGCCATCCAGCCAGCAGCCGCACTTGCGGCAGCGGTGATAGACGGTGGAGCCCTTCGGGAATGGGATGCACTCCGGACAATCGTTTAGGCAGGCGATCTGCCGGGCGGTGACGACCACAGCGGGAGCCAGGACAGGCTGCCGCGAGACGACGGCGCGGGCCACGCGGACGCCGGCGCGGGCGGCGTTGGCGGCCTGCACGGCCATCGGCGGGAGTTGTCCGCAGTTGCAGTCCATGAGTCACAACCCGATTTTCTGGCCCACGCGCACCATGAAATTGGTCAGGTGCGCGGCGTTGTCGTTGGTCATGCGCCGATACCGCAGGTACGGGTAGGTGACGGCGATGTTGGTCATTCCCCAGTTGCCGTTGGTGGTGCTGCGCACGCTGAACAGCCACTCGTTGGTGAAGTGCGATCCGTCCATGCTGGCGTCCCAGAGCGTGGTGACGAGGTTGGTGCAGGAGGCTGGGACGGCGTTGGTGTTGGTGCTGATCAGGCTGTAATAGACCAGGATCTGCGCATAGTTGCCCTGGCCGACATCCATGCTGAGGTCAATCGATGTCGAGTTGGAGAGGGCCGGGACGTAGCTGTTGGTGCCCCCGGAGTGGGCGGTGGAAGGTTGTGAGCGGTATTGGGCGCTGGCAGGAGCGCACAGGACCAACAGGACGAATAGGACGA
>CAVVUP010000024.1:0-196468 GCA_963751435.1 uncultured Verrucomicrobiae bacterium
TCGGATTCGCAGGAGTTTGAGTATCTCAACCGGAATTCGCACCTTTTGTTTGGGCGGGCGGGGTACCTGTTTGGAGATGGCGCCGCCAGCTCCGGTCTGGAAGTCAGTGCTACTCTTACCGACTACGAGCAGAACCTCAATTCCGACACCACCGTCATCAGCCTGGGGCCCTATCTGGATTGGCAGCTAACCGAGGCGATCGAGATCCGTCTCCGTGGTGGCTATGTGATGTATTCCTACGAAACCGTGCTGGCTCCGGGGCAGGCGAAAGACCAGAGCGACTTCTATCTGGGAATGAATCTCGATCAAGAGTTGACCGGGTACATCCGTCACGGATTGGCGATCACTCAGGGAGTCAGGGCTGGCGCTGAGCAGGCGACCGCCTTCGTGCTGGAAACCGCCATCGGTTATTCGATCTCGTGGGCCTTCATTGATTCGGCCTCGCTGAATCTCGGCTTGAACTACATTCGTGGGGAACAGTCGGCATCAGAGCCACTGACGCTGAGCGAGGTGTATGACCAGTACCGTTTGGGCATCGGGGCGCAGTGGAATCCCATCGGCAGGCTTTCGCTGAATGCGGGCTACGATGTCTATGTTCGTGAATCGGATGTCGCCACGCGCAGCTATACGGTCAACCGCGTCTTATTCGGCGCGGGCTATACTTTTTGATCAACCATGAAATGAGGCTGGCCAAAACCAGCCTTACCATGCACAAGTGAACGCTTATGAAGACAGACTCTGACATGCCCCAGCCCGCCGGATTTGGCGTGCGCTCCCGCCTGACGGTCCCACGCAACGGGGTGGCAACTCACGCCACATCCCTTTGTCTTGTGATGTTGATGGTTTCGGCGGTTCTTGTGCTTTGCGCACTGGCCGGGTGCAGCACGCTGCCACCCGTGTATGGGCCGGCCGGTGAGTCCACACCGGCCAAAGGCTTTTACTCTAGCGAGCCACTCACCGAGGGCGACACGATCAGCATTACCTGTGAATCGGTCACCAATCTGAATACGACGCTGAAGATCCCGTTGAACGGTCTCTTGGACCTCGCCTTTGTCGGCCAGGTGCAGGCCGCCGGTAAGACGACCCAGGCCCTGCAAGAGGAACTGCTGACGCGCTATAAGCAGTTTGTCCTGGCGGAGGAAATAACCGTCAAACTGGTCCAGGCCGCCGCCCGGGTTTATGTGTCAGGCGCGGTGCTCCAGCCGGGAAAGGTCCCCATGGAGCGGCCGCTGACGGCCTTGGAAGCGGTGATGGAGGCAGGCGGTTTCGATCCGAACCGCGCCCGGCTATCGAAGGTGACGGTGGTGCGGGTCGAGGGTGACAGACAGGTCAGCTACAAGGTGAATCTGGACAAGGCACTCAAAGGGCAGGATAGCCAGCCGTTTTACTTAAAACCATTTGATACGGTGCACGTGCCCAGCAAGACCATCAACTGGTGAGAGACGCGGTGTGTTCTGCCCACAATGCGCGGGGTAAAACTCCCGATTGGCTCGGGCGTGGTCCAATTGGGCTGTCAAAACTCGGGTGGCAAACCGGTTCAATATTTTGGGATGTTCTGGTCCGAAGAAGGAGGCCAAGGCATGAGGGACCTTCGCTGCGCGTTCCTGAGCAACCACTTGGACGCCTTCTATCATGCGCGAGCCTCTGCACTGCCGTACAAAAGGATGCGTTCAAATTCGGCTTGAATGCCTGCCGCTATTCGCAATAGCGCAACCTTGTGTTCGCCCGAGGTTGTTTTGAACCAAGGTAAGAGCTTGAGGCATGGCTGGTTCTATGGTAAGCATAATATCGCATATCAGGTGAAATATCCTGAGATCTCCCGAGCGAAACGGCAGACACGCCTGAGTCGCTTGAGGGAACGGGTGTTCAGACTGTGCAATTTCCGGTTAAGAGGTAATGGCACTCAGATTGCAAGTTGTCGCATCGAGTTATCTCCGCGCATGGTCGTGTAAAGACTGCGCCAGGGGTTGGGCTATGCCGCTGAGTGTCATGCTGTTCGCAACCCCCTCGCTGCCCGCCAACGCCCAAACTACCAAGGTATGGTCGTGGGGTGGAGCAAGTCCCGTAATCAGTAAGGTTCCGACAAACCTGACCGACACCGTTTTTGTCGTGGCAGGCGGTCTGCATACGCTTGCCCTGCGAGCCGATGGCCGAGTGATCGGTTGGGGTACAGACAGCCAGGGTCAGATCACGGTGCCCGACGATGCCAGGAACGTGGTGGCGTTAGGGGCGGGGCGTGACCACAGCCTCGCTGTGCGTGAGGATGGGAATGTGGTCGCTTGGGGGGCCAACGCAGCCGGTCAGAGCAGCGTCCCCGCTTCGATCTCCAACGCCACCGCAGTGGCTGGCGGCGCCATGCACAGCCTGGCCCTGCTGCAGGACGGATCAGTCGGTGCCTGGGGAGACAATAGCCGGGGCCAGATCAGTATCCCGCCAGAAGCAACAAACATAGTTCAAATCTCGGCCGGGCTCGATCACAACCTGGGTTTGCGCGCAGATGGCTCCGTGGTGGCGTGGGGAGACAACACCCTCGGTCAAACGAATGTTCCTGCTGCGGCGCAGAGCAATGTCGTCGCTGTAGCCGGCGGGGGGACCCACAGTCTGGCATTGCTGGCGGATGGGACTGTGGTGGGTTGGGGTGGAACAAACTACGGCCAAAGTGCGCCGCCCGTGGGACTGAGCAATGTGGTGGCCATTGCTGCGGGCAATGACTTTAGTCTGGCATTACGGGCGGATGGGGTCGTGGTGGGCTGGGGCGCAACAAGCTATGGCCAAAGCACGCCGCCTGTGGTACTGAGCAATGCGGTTGTCGTGTCTGCCGGGCTCGACCACGGTGTTGCGCTTGGCGCGGACCAACCTGTGGGCATGATTTATCCACGCGATGTGATAATGGCTCCGGGTGGCGCGATCCTACTCCATGCGAGTGTGCGCTGGCGTTCGCCACTGACCTACCAATGGCAGACCAACGGTGCGCCCATTCCGGGGGCGACCAACCGCACCCTGGCACTGACTGATCTCCAGGAGGCTGATGGAGGTGTCTATCAATGTGTGGTCAGCGACGAGGCCGGCACGACCTCAGTGTTTAGCACCACCGTGTATCTGCTTGATCCTACGCTCATACCCAGCGAAAGCCAACCCGCCGACGTCCGTTTAGCGGCTGGCGAATCGGCTGTCTTCTCGGTGGGGATGGTCTGCGCCAATCAAACCTTCCAATGGCGGCTCAACGGTGTGCCGCTGACGGAGACCAACAAGTATGCAGGGTTCAACAGCAGCACGTTGACAGTTCTCGACGCCCAAGGGGAACACATGGGCTACTTCGATGTGCTGGTGCGCTGCGGGTTTCGGGCTGTGATCAGTAGCAGAGCTGCCCTGATCCTGCAGCCTCTGGCTGCGTGGGGGTACAACAATCGTGTGCCATGGGGTTTGAGCAATATGGTTGATCTGGCCGCGGACAGCTCTATCACTGTGGGATTACCGGCCAATGGCGAGGTGGTGGAGTGGGATGGGGTCTCAGCTTCAGTCAATACCCTCAAGCCCATTGTGGAGCATGTGATCACAGTATCCGCCGGCTCCGGACACCGGGTGGCGTTGCGTGACGATGGCACCGTGATCGCCTGGGGTGACAACACATACGGGCAGAGTTCGGTCCCGCACGGGTTGTCCGATGTGATAGGGGTCTGCGCCGGAGGTTATCACAGCCTCGCATTGTCCTCGAATGGCACTGTGGTTGCCTGGGGAGCGAACTGGGTGGGGCAAACCTCTGTTCCTGCCAGTCTGTCGAACGTCACCGCCATCGCTGGCGGGTGGTATCACAGTATGGCGATGAAGGCGGATGGCACCGTGGTGGCTTGGGGTGCGAACGACTCAGGCCAGACGGATGTGCCGCCTGGTGTAACCAATGCACAGGCGATCGCCGCCGGTGGTTTTCACAGCCTGGCACTGCTCGCCGACGGTCGTGTGGAGGCGTGGGGCGAGAGCGGCCAAGGCCAGACCACCGTTCCTATCGAGCTACAAGATGCGGTTGCGATTAGCGCCGGGGCGCACCACAGCCTCGCGGTGCGTTCAAACGGTACTGTGGTGGCATGGGGAAACAACCATTTCCTGCAGGCCTCAGTCCCGTCAACCTTGACCAACGTTGTCCGGGTTGTGGCGGGTTGGGCGCACACGGTTGCACTGGTGGCTGAAAGCCCGGCGGCCATGATCTATCCGCACGATCCAATTGTGAGTGCAGGAGGTAGTGTTACTTTGCGCGTGAGATCCTCCTGGCTCGGACCATTGATTTACCAATGGTGGCGTGAAGGGCAGGCGATTGCGGATGCCACAAACCACTGGCTTAGCCTGACGAATTTCCAGGCGATCCAAACGAATGACGCGGGCGCGTACCTTCTGCGTCGTGCAAGCTGCCAATGGTTCCAACAGCGTGCCCTCCTCAACCTTGTATTTGTCCAACCCGCTGCTGATATCGCAGCCGCCGGTCAACCGATGGTCACAAATCGGCGGAAACCTCCAACTTCCGGTTTCGGTCAACTGCTCCGGGGGGGTAACCTATCGATGGCGCAAAGATGGTGCGCCGCTGGCTGACGATGAATCTTACACAGGCACCCGGAGCAATGTCCTCAGCATCTCCGGAGCATCATTAGAGCACGAAGGTGCCTACGACGTTGTGGTCTGGTGCGGCTTGGAGGCAGCGGCGAGTTTGCCGGCAACGGTCGAGGTGGGCCGCAGCGTCTCAGTAGCCTGGGAACCCAGTCCAAGCCCGGGCATCTCCGGCTACCGCGTCCATCACGGCACGCGCAGCCGCGAGTATTCGAGTGTTGCCGACGTGGGGTTGGCCACCAACCACGTGGTCCGGGGCCTGGCCGACGGCACACTCTATTACCTGGCCGTTACCGCGTATGACACCAACTTTGCATCGAGCGATTTTTCGGACGAGATCTTCTATCTTACAGCAGGCCAACCGGTGGCTCCCTTGCAACCGGAAATCATCGAGCAACCCTCCAACCAAACGGTTGGCACAGGCAGCAACGCCACATTCCGTGTGGGCGCACAGGGCGCGGGCACCCTGCTATTCCAATGGCGCAAAGAGGGAATGGACCTCACCGAGGGTCAGCATTTTCAAGGTGTGCAGCAGCCCGAGCTGCGCATCCAGCAAGCCGGCGGCAACGAAGCCGGCACCTACTCGGTGCTTGTCGCGAACGTGCTCGGCGCCACGCCGAGCATTGATGCTCTGCTCCGGGTCTATGTGAAGCCGAAGCTCCTCAACCCAGTTGAACTCCCCGATGGCCGCACGCTGCTCTCCATCGTCAACATCGACGGCAGCCCGGTGACGGCTTTTCAGGCTTACCGGCATTCCATCCAAGCGCGCACCAACCTGACGCAGGGCGCCTGGTCCTACCTGGAACTGCCGATGGAGATCGAGGACGGCGTGCTGGTGATGGAAGATCCGGACAGCCTTGTCCTGCCGCAGCGGTTCTTTCGCGCGGTGCAGGTTGAGAACTCGCCGAAGAGGCTCCGCCTCCTGGCGCCTGCCCAGCTTTCGGATGGAGGGATGCGCCTCTACATCAGGTGCGAGAGCGAACATGGGCCTCTGACCCCCAGCGAGCTGGAGTCCGTTACCGTCGAGGCAAACACCGACCTCACATCGCCACATGACTGGAGTCCGGTGTCTGCGGGTCCGGAGTGTGTCGGCGGTTTGCTTGTGCTGGATGATCATGAGGCGCGGTTGCACGCCAGCCGCTTTTACCGGGCCAGTATGGAACCTGATCCGTTAGCCGCGGTGCAGCTCCGAGGTCGGGTGAGAGAGACGGACGGCGTGTTCCGCCTGTTGCTCGGACGAGAGGATGGTGCGCCACTCGGCATTACCGACGCATACAATTACGAGGTGGTGGTCAGCAGAGATCGCCTGGACCCGTGTGGCTGGACTACTCTGCCCGGGCCGTTGCGTTTGACCAATGGCATGCTGCAGCTCGTGGATCCCGATACAAATCATCAGCTCCGGTTTTATCAGGTGTACGCCCGGTGAGAATTCCCTGTTTGATGCGCCCGACGGGTCGAATATCGAGGGTGATCGGAATTATCTCTGCGCCTGTCTTCTGTGAAGGCGGGTGCGCAGCGAACAGTAATTGGATGTGAAGCTGTCGGTTAAGAGCGACTACGCCGCGCGCGCCGTATTGGGCTTGGCGTTGCACTACCCAAACGGGCGGCCCCTGCGCATCGAAGCTCTGGCTTCCGCCAACGGGATTCCTGCCAATTATCTGGTTCAGATTCTCATCGACCTCAAGGCGCATGGGATTGTGCGCAGCGTGCGAGGCAAGGATGGCGGTTATCAACTCGCACGGGAACCGGCTGAGATCTCCATGGGGGATGTGCTCCGGGCCATCCATGGAGAGGTCTTTGAAACCCCGGCACTCAATGATCCCGAATGTCCTTCGGAATTGAAGCGCGCATGGAAAGAGGTGCAGTTGGCCACACAATGCGCGGCGGATTCTGTCAAGTTCCAGCAATTGGTGGATGAGAGTGCGAATCGCCCCAAGATGTATTACATCTGAAACGCTTCTGGGCCTTACCTTTCAGCTCAGCGATCTACGGACCTGTTCCGCCTCGTGGATGGGCGCCTGACACGCCGTTCTGGTGCACAGGCAGACTGTCGCCTTGCCGAGGGATGCCAGAGCCCGGGCGAACGGAGCCACTGGGGGCGCGGTTCCCAGAGTCACCTTGTTGGGTTGGTAGACGGAATGCGCTGCGTACAATAACCTGCGTGTCGCATCCGCGGCCGGGGGCCCACTGATCACCACCCGATATGGTTCTTGCAGGGCGAAGTCGACGGCTTGCAGCATGCGCGGGAGCGCGTGCGGCGTGTGTTGAAGCCGTCGGTGGAAGAATGCCAGCGTGGTTACGGCTGCTCGGCGATATTTGTCGTCACCCGTGATCGCACTCAGCCTGAGCAGGTTGAGGGTGGCCACGGAGTTTCCTGAAGGTTCTGCTCCGTCGTGGTCCTGCTTGATCTGCAGGATCAGGTCGGTCCTGTCGGCTGGCGCCTGCCAGAACCCCCCGTTTTCCCGGTCATGAAACCGCGTCAGCAGGCCGTCGGCGAGTTCGGTCGCGAACACCAGGTGGGTCGGGTCCAAGGTTGCCTCATAGAGATGCAGCACCCCTTCGAGTAGAAACGCATAGTCCTCAAGCATCTGCACGGAATCACGCTCCCCGTCGCGCCAGCGGTGGTGGAGCGTTTTGCTTTGGTCATCCCAAAGCCTGGCTCTCAGGAACGCCAGATTCCGTTCCGCCGCCTGCCGCAGGGTTTCATCCTCGAGAATCACGGACGCTTGGGCCAGTGCGCCAAGCATAAGGCCGTTCCATGAGGTCAGGATTTTGTCGTCCAGATGGGGGCGGATCCGGCGCTCGCGAGCCCGAAACATCTTCCCCTTGGCGGATAAGAGCGCCTTTGATTCCTCGGATGTCAGGCGGTCGTCCACGATGCTCAGCACGTTCTGATTTGGCAGTGGTGCGGGGTGGCTGTGATCGGTGAAGTTGCCTCCCTCGGTGATGCCGAAGTGACGAACGGCGACTTTCAGTTCCGCCGGGTTCAACAGCGCTCCCAACTCCGCCCGGGTCCAGCAGTAGAACTTCCCCTCGTGCCCATCGCTGTCCGCATCCTCAGCGGAGTAAAAGCCGCCTTCCGGATGGGCCAGATCCCGGAGGACATAATTGATGATTCTCCGCGCGGTTTCAGCATGGATCTGGTTGCCACTAACGAGATACGCGTGGAGATACAGTTCCAGGAGCTGGGCGTTGTCATACAGCATCTTCTCGAAGTGAGGCACAAGCCATCGCGCGTCCACCGAGTAGCGGGCAAACCCGCCCCCGAGTTGATCGTGGATCCCGCCCGCCGCCATGCGCTCACAGGTGTGCATCACCATTTGCATGGCTTCCGAATCGTCAAACCGCTTCGCGTATCGCAGGAGCAATCCCGGTTGGCTGGGCTGGGGGAACTTCGGGGGACCACCGAAACCGCCGTGCTGCGGGTCGTACATCTGTTTCAAGTCCAGGCCGGCCCGGCGGATCAGGTCGGCGCTGAATTCAGTGTCTGACGCGGCTGGCTTCGGTCTTAGGAATTCGGCGATCTGGCTGTGAACCTCCGCGGCGCTCCGCTCGATTTCCGGCCGTCGCGCAATCCAGGCTTCCGAGACTTGCTGGATCAACTGGAGAAAACTCGGCCGTCCATGCCCTGGTTCTGGCGGGAAGTAGGTGCCGCTGTAGAACGGCTTCAGGTCCGGGGTCAGGAATACACTCATTGGCCAGCCCCCTGAACCGGTGGTGGCCTGGACGAAGGCCATGTAGATCCTGTCCACGTCCGGACGCTCTTCACGGTCCACCTTGATGCTGATAAAGTGCTGGTTCAGAACCATGCCGACGCGTTCGTCCTCGAACGATTCGCGTTCCATGACATGACACCAGTGACAGGTGGAGTAGCCGATGCTTAGAAAGATGGGTTTGTCCTGTGTTCGCGCCTGGGTAAATGCATCTTCTCCCCAAGGATACCAATCCACCGGGTTGTGCGCGTGTTGCAGCAGGTAAGGCGACTTCTGGGAGGCGAGCCGATTCGCGGAGGCGGGCTTGGAAAATTCTTGGCTCATGGGCGCAACGAAATCAGTGCGCGATAAAGTCACCTTTTGCCGACTTTATCTGATCGGTGAGGCCGTATGGGCTGCTGCAGGTGGCACGAGCCATGTCTTGCGCATCATAAGCCATCTTGCCTGTGGCGCAACCCGCTCGCCCGTCGCAAAGAAAATTCCATCGTTTCCGTGTCCTGGTTTGCATAGCCTCTCACCGTGTCCGCCAACCAGTCTTGGCAGTTTGGACCGCTCCTCCGGTTATTTGGAGGAGTTCTCGTCTGTGTTTTTCTGGGGTCGGTGGTGGCGTTGGCCGTGAGTTATCCGGCCAAGAGCATTCAGCAGCCAATTGCCTTTGGACTGGTCTTGGTGGGTTCGGGTGGCTCCTTGCTGGGAGCCTTGTGGATGGTGGCCAGTCCTTGGCCGACGCAGGGTCTCAGGTTTCGCTCCTTCACGTTTGTCTCGCTGGTCTATGTAGGGATCCTTCTGAGTGCGGTGGCGCAGAAGTTGGCCGGGGCTCCGGCGGCGGGAAGCGAGGCTCTTCAGTTGGCCATTACCACGCTCAGTTTCCAGGGAGCCGTGCTCATCCTGACCCGACGCCTGGTTCACGAGCATGGACTTGAATGGAGGCAAGCCTTCGGCCTGAACCACCGCTGGCCGCGTGCCATGCTGATCGGTTTCATGTGCGCTTTCTCCATCATCCCCGTGGCTTGGGGGTTGCAGATGATCTCGGTAAAGGTCATGACGGCCCTGAACTGGGATCCCGAGGTCCAGCATGCAGTCAACATCCTCAACCTCGCGGATGCATGGTCGGATCGCATTGTCTTGGGTGTGGTGGCGTTGATTTTGGCGCCGGTGGCCGAGGAGATCCTTTTTCGAGGGATCCTGTATCCAGCGCTCAAGGGTTTTGGCTTTCCCCGGTCTGCCTTCTGGACCACGGCTGTGGTGTTCTCGCTCATTCACTTCAACGCGGCCACTTTTCTGCCCCTGTTGGCTTTTGCATGCCTGCTGAATGTTCTCTACGAAATGACCGGCAACCTGTTGAGCTGCATGGTGGCTCATACGAGCTTTAATGCGATCAACCTGATCATGCTCATGGTGATCAAGAGGTTCTTCGAGTAGCATGCTGTGGCTGTGACTGAATTCGAACTCATCGCCCGGATCACTGCGTCGCTGCCCTCCAACGAATCAGTGGTGGTCGGTGCCGGAGATGATTGTGCGGTTCTCGACGTGGGCGTGCCCGGTCGGCATTTGCTGTTCAAGACGGATGCGGTGGTCGAGGGCGTCCACTTCACCCCCGAGGCGCCGCCGGAGAAGGTGGGTCACAAGGCCCTGGCGCGCTGCCTGAGTGACATCGCAGCCATGGGGGGCACGCCCTCTTCGGCAGTGGTCACACTCGGACTACGCCGGGACGATGAGTCGACATGGGCAGAACAGGTGTATGGCGGATTGTCTGCGTTGGCACGCCGTTACGAGGTGGCCATTGTGGGGGGGAGACCACCACGTCACCCGAGCGGCGGTTTCTTTCCGTGGCCTTGCTGGGTCAGGCGGAGCAGGGCTGCGCGGTCCTCAGGTCCGGGGCACAGGTTGGCGACGCGATCTTTGTCACCGGGGAGCTGGGGGGATCGCTGGCGGGACGGCACCTGGATTTCGAGCCGCGTTTGCGCGAGGCGCAATGGCTCTGCCGCCACTTTGCCATCCACGCCATGATTGATCTCAGTGACGGACTGGCCGGGGACCTGCGCCATGTGCTGCATGCGAGCGGTGTGGGAGCGGAGCTGCTTGCGGATGCGATTCCGGTCAGTCGGGCGGCAAAACTGGCCGCGCGCGCGTCACACGGAACCAGGACCGCGCTAAGCGCGGCCTTCAGTGAAGGCGAAGACTTCGAACTCCTCTTTACGGTAACCCGGCGCGATGCGGTGTCACTGCTCGATCAGTGGAAGGCTGCTCTGCCCGGGCTGCGCCTCAGTTGCATCGGCAAGATTACCAAAGAGCCGGGTGTGCATTTGCGCGACAAGGCTGGGATTCGTTCGATGGACTGCTTGGGCTACGATCATTTCAGAAACTGAATTTGATCCATGATGGCAAACGCAACTTTAAGGCTAAAGGGTTCTTATGACCACGCGCCGATGGTACAAGATGCGCCGGATGTTTTTGGTTGCGTTAGGCGTTGTTGACCGACGTATTCTCAGTTCGTCAGGTGTGGGTTGTGCTCTTGGTGACGAACAACACGAAAGTGAACCGGCGAATTTCCGCATGAAATCAAGATACATGATGCCTTTCAGTCTTCTGTCCGCTTTGGCGGTCGTGCTGCTGGTTGGTTGCTCAAAGAGTGTCCGACTCGAAAAGGCATTGGAACGTGCGGAACGGTCGTTTGAGGCAGGGGATTACGAAGCCGCCGAGATCGAGTTTCTCAATGTGCTGCGCTTGGGACCGTCCAATGTGCTGGCCCTGAATCGGCTCGGATCGATTTACTTCGACCAGGGCCGCTCGCTCCAAGCTTACGTCACCTTGTCAAGAGCCAGTGAACTCGACCCCGAGAATCCCACCATCCGGCTGAAGCTGGGGGTGACTCAACAAGCAGCCGGGGCTTATGAGAAGGCACGCGAAGCGGCCCTGTTTGTATTGTCGAAACAGCCGACAAACGACACGGCCTTCCTGCTCCTAGCCGATTCCACTCCTACCACCAATGATCTCGCCGATTCTTTTCAGCGGTTGGAGGAACTGCGTTCTCAGGCAGAGGCTCGCCCGGGATTTCATCTTGCCTGGGGTGCACTTTACGTGAGGAGCAGAAACCTGGACCGCGCCAAGGCTGAAATCACGAAGGCCGTCGAACTGGACCCCAGCTTTCCCGACGCTCAAGCGGCTTTGGGCAATCTTTACCTGCTAGAGAATAATCGTCAGGATGCCGACGTACACCTCAAGCGTGCGGCGGATCTGGACGATAATTCGCGATCTGTCCGCAAGCTGGCTTATGCGCAATTCAAGCTTCAGACTGGTGAAGTTGAAGAGGGCAAGCGTCTTCTGGAGGAGGTTTTGGGAAACGCTCCTGATTTCTTTCCAGCTTGGATTCGATTGGCGGAACAGGGTCTTACCGAGAGGCAGTACGATGAGTGCCGAAAGCGCGTGGACGAGATTCTGCGGCGCGATGCGGAGAATTACGATGCAAAGGTGCTGCTGGGGCGTCTGCATCTCGCGCAGGGCAAACCGGAGGAGGCGTTAGCGGAACTTGAGCAACTCAGCAGGATGTTTCCTGACACGCCTGGTCTCCATTATTATCTGGGGCTCGCCCAGTCCTTGAAGGGTGACTCTGCCGCCGCGCTGGCCTCTCTCACCCGCGCCATTCAACTCGATCCCGCGTTCGGCGATGCGGTGCTTTTGAAGGCTGAGTTGGACATCCGCAACGCCGATTACTTGTCCGCTGCGACTGCTCTGCGTCAGTTCATCGCAGAGCACCAGGTCAGCGAGCGGGCACTGGCCCTTCAGGTCGAAGCCTATCGCCGGCTCGGAAAGGCCGACGATGCCCTCCAGATCTGTAACCAATGGATGCGGCTTGCCCCAGGGAATCCCGAGGTGCCGCTCCTCGCGGGCCGGGTTTTGGTGGGACAGAAGAAAACTGCCCTGGCTCGGGAGGCCTTTGAGAAGGCTTTGAAGATCAAGCCGGACAACTTCATGGCGCTTGAAGAATTGGTGAACCTGGATCTTTCAGCGGGCGATTATGAGGCGGCAACACGGCGCGCGAAGACTTTGCTCAGTGAATATCCGCAAAGCCCGGCTCCGTTGGTCATGTTGGCCAAGATTCATGATGCCCAACGCCAGGTACGCAGAGGCGGAGGCTTGCCTCAACGAGGCCATCAACCTGGCACCGGAGGCCTCCACCGCCTACTTGATCCTCGCGGTCGTCCAGAGCCACTCGGGACAAGCCACGCGAGCCATCGAAACCCTCCAGAAGTTTCTTGAGATCGAGCCGAAGAGCGCGCTGGGCCTGCTCCAGTTGGCGGCGCTCCAGGAGAAGCTTGGGCAATCCGTGGACGCCAGCAAAACCTACCATCAACTGCTCGACGTCGATCCGGATAACGGCGTGGCCCTGAACAACCTCGCATGCCTGTATGCCGGAAAGCTCAACGACTTGGAACAGGCCCAGGCGCTTGCCCAACGAGCGCGGAATGCATTACCCGGGGACCCTGCCATCATGGACACCCTCGGGTGGATTCTTCACAGACAAGGCCGCTACGGCAGTGCCGCGAGTCTGCTGCGGGATGCCGCGAGACTGTTGCCGCGTAGCGCGGAGGTTCAGTGCCACTTGGGCATGAATGACTACAAGCTGGGTCAGGAAGCCGAGGCGCAAGTTGCTTTCGCGAGAGCTGGAGAGTTAAGCAAGACCTTCGACGGGCACGAAGGAATGGAGGAATGCCTTCTTGTCCTGGCCATTGATCCCTCAACCGCCGGCCCACAGGCCAGACAAACACTGGAGAAAAGGCTGGAGAACAATGCCAACGACCCGGTGGCCTTGATGCGTTTGGGTGCAATTCAGGATCGGGACGGTGACAGCGCCACAGCCATCCGAACCTACGAGGTGGCGATCAAGCTCGTTCCCAACTCCCTGCCAGCTCATCTCAATCTTGCGCGCATCCATCTGGACGGCCTGCAGGATCCGCGGAAGGCTTTGGACTACGCCAGGACCGCGCGGGGACTGGCGCCTGAAGATCCCCAAGTGTCCTACACTGTGGGTAAACTCGCCTACCGAGCAGGGGACCATCAATGGGCGGCATCCCTGCTCCGGGAATGCTCCAGCCGGATGCCGGCTGATCCGATGCTGTTCCATGATTTGGGCCTTGCTGAGATCAGCATCGGCGAGGCAGCCAGAGCCACAAACGCTTTTCAGCGCGCACTCGATCTGAATTCCGACTTCGCCGGTGCTGCAGACACAAGGGAGCTGCTGGCTCTGTGTGGCTTGATTCTTGACCCATCCGGGCTTGAAAAGTCAGCCGAGTGGGTGAGCAAGCTGATCTCAGAGAATCCAGACCACTTTCCGGCCACCTACGTTGCCGGCCTGATTCACGAGCAGCGGGGTGATCTCGATGCAGCCAAGCAATCGCATCAGGGCATTCTGCAGCCCGACCGGTTTCCATCATTCGCACCCGCTCGTAAACGTCTGGCCCTTGTTGCGATAAAGGAACTGGATCCGAGCACCGATCCGGCGCTGAAATTGGCGCAGCATGCCAGGCAGGATTTCCCTCAGGATAAGGAGGTCGCCGCCGTTCTTGGAAGGGTGGCCTTTCACCATCAGGACTTCGAGACGGTGGTCCGAGTGCTGTCCGATCGCGCTATCGCAAGTGGTTTGGACGCACAATCATACTACTATCTTGGCATGGCTCGCTTCCAGATGAAGCAGAAGAACGATTGCAGAGCTGCTCTGCAGCGGGCGTTGGATCTGGGCTTGGAGCAGTCACTCGCCGCGAAGGCCAAGCAAACCCTGTCATCACTGGATAACTGATTCTCGGTTGGTTCAATCTGTGAGCACGTCTTTTTGTTAGGGCGGGTTGGTTTACGCTTCTCGTCGGGCTTGGCCATACGGTGTAAGCGCTTTGCTACCAGTAACTTGATTTGATTCTGAGCGTCTCACCACTGTTTATGTTGTCGGTGATCATTACAGTTTTCGACGAAGCGTCACGATGCTGCGCAGCCTTCACTGATTTATTTCCTTAATCATGCTGATCAACTTCAACGAGTTACGAATTCAGGCAACGATTTTGTAATTGGTTGGCATGCTTGCTGTTAAAAGGGATTGGGTTCAGTCGCACGGCGGTAAAACCAAATAGACCAGGAGAAGAGGCAATCTTATGAAAAATCTATTTCAAAAAGCCATCGGCGTGACACTGGGTGGCGTTGTAGCAGTCGGGCTGGCGACAAACGCCAGCGCAATGTCCATGACCGTGGATACGGTATTGGCGGATGATTCCTCCATAGCGACCGCTGACGCAACAGTGGATATGATGGCGTCCGGCAATGTTCTGACCATCACCCTAGCCAATCTTTTCAATGGCAGCGGAGCTGGCGGGTTGCTGACAGGTCTGGCGTTTAATATGCCTGACAATGTCGATATCCTAGGTGGGACAGTAGTGCTTGCTTCTGGCTCAACCATTGTTTCCAGCGGTGCCCTTAACGGCTCCGGTGCTGGAACGGTCATCTCGGGTGAGTGGGGCTTTCGAAACGGCATTTCGGGTCATTTCAATGACTTCGGGACTGCGACCGATACGCAAGTGTCCGCGATGGTGGCCGATGGAACGACGAAGTTCTCCGATGCTTGGCTTGAGAAGCCAGAGTATCTTGACGGTCCTGAATTCGGTTTGCTCGGGCCTATCGGAACATCCGGTGGCAACACTGCAATCCGCAATTCTGTTGTCATTACGTTGACCTTGAGCAGGGATGTTAATGGTGGGTTCCTGAATGGCATTGAGAGTGGAGTGGTGGCGGTTACCTACGGATCGCCTACGGGAGTGTCAGTACCCTGATGCTGGAAGCACCCTCGCGTTGATGGGGGTCGCCATGACCGTCCTTGCCGGCATTCGGCGAAAGTTCTCCACTGCCCGATAGTGGTTGGTTGGGAGCCGCCCTCAATAATTACGACTCAAGTTTAAGGCCCGGGAGTCAGGAAACTGATTCCCGGGCCTTCATGTTTACTCTGAGCATCGGGACTGTGGATGGACCATAACTCACACTCATGAGTTGGTTGAAGGAGTTTTCACCATCTTGCATCGTCTTGTCACTCCAACCTTGCGGAGCTGTGAGTGGGGTTTAGAGTTGAGGCGAGCATGAAAGGTGTTGAATACAAGTCGATTCCGCACATGCGCTTGGGCAGATCAACCTTGGGCGCCCGGAAGCTACAGCTACTCCAAGGCCTTGACTGGGCTCGACGTCCGTTGGGGAACACTGTTCCTACGGTGATGGGTCACAATACCATCCGGACCGCACACGAGTTTGGGTGCTGAGGAGGTGCCGCTTTGGAAATCATTTGTCATAGCCCGCAGGAGACGGAATCGCTCGGTGAACGTTGGGGGCGCGAGGCGCAGCGCGGAACGGTGATCGCCCTGAGCGGCGATCTGGGGTCTGGCAAGACCCAAATGGTGAGGGGCCTGGCGCGCGGATTGGGCTGCCGCGGGCGCGTGCATTCGCCGACCTTTGCCATTGTGAACCTCTATGAGGGTGGGCGGCTTCCGCTGTTTCACCTGGATCTCTACCGGTTGGAGACGCCCGAGGCTCTGTTGTCTGCCGGTGTCGAGGATTACCTGCAACCGGATGGCGTGTCGGTCATCGAATGGGCAGAGCGCCTCGGGGAATGCGGAGTGCAGAGTGTGGAGTGCGGAATGCGGAATGTAGAAATCGGAATGCGGAGCCCGGAATGCGGAATGTGGCGTCGAGTCACCCTGGAAGTTATCGACGAGACAAGTCGTCGGATCATTTATGAAGATTCTCGCGCTTGAGTTTTCCACGTCGCAACGCAGCGTCGCTGTCGTGCAACCTCTGCGAGGAGACGGTCTCACTTTCCAGGGTGAGGTTATTGAGGCGGGCGGACGGTGGACCAAGGCGTTTTCAATGATTGAGAGGGCGTTGGCCGAGGCGCGGGTGGAACGGGAGGAGATTGAGTGTCTGGCGGTGGGGCTGGGGCCGGGTTCTTACACGGGTATCCGTGCTGCCATTGCCCTGGCCCAAGGCTGGCAACTGGCGCGCCAGGTCAAGCTGCTTGGTATGGGCAGCGTCGAGGTGCTGGCCGCCCAGGCCCAGGCGGATGGAGTGCGTGGACAGGTGCATTTTGTGGTGGATGCCCAGCGGGGCGAATTCTATCGCGCCACTTGGGATGTGACCGATGTCCAGCGGTCGAAGATCGGTCCGTTGCGTCTCGTCTCGCGGGCTGACATCGAATCCCTGCTGGCTGCAGGCGAGGTGGTGCGTGGCCCCGATTTGAAACACGCCTTTCCCATGGCCCGCGAGCTCTTTCCCAGCGCATTGCAACTGGGGCGTTTGGCTCTTGTGTGCGGGGATTGGATTGTCGGGGAGCAACTCGAACCCGTTTATCTCCGCGAAACTGCCTTTGTCAAGGCCTCGCCCCCCAGGGAGTTATAGTAGCTGAGGAAAAGGCTGAGGGCCACGCTTCGCGCGGCCTCTTGCTTTGTGCGCCCGGCAGTCCGGTGGTGTGTGCGAACGGTAAGGTTCTAACCCTCACCTCCTACCCGATCAAGGGATAAGGTGGTTGGGAACGATCAAACCGCTCCTTCCTCAAGCCAGTCACCTAATTGCAGGAATTCCCTGATCTTCCTGCGTTCATGTCTGTGTCGGAGTTCCTTTTTTGGCTGGAACGCTGTCTTGCGGAATGAATGTTTTGGATTCCGAATGACTTCACTCATGAATTCGAGTTTTTTGCTCATGACCTAACTCCTTTCGCCATACGGATTAGCGAAATCGGTACCACCTGCGCGACTGTGTCAACCCCGGACGATCCTGGCACTCGGTTTTCACGGCTCACTACCATAAGACAGCCCATCGTCATTTGAATTCAAAAATTTCACGTGCATCATAAGCCGCTTGGGATGAACAGCTTAGCCGTCTGTGTGGCCTAGGGTGCCGGCGATGGCGGGGATGCCTTTCTGGCCTGAGTTCCGCTGCCCCCAACTGCTTTCAAGGATCCAGACCACCTCTTCCGGAGGACTGATGCGATCTGTTCTGAACTGCGCAGTCAGGGCAGAATTCGATAGGCGCCGGATTGCCATTCGCGCTCGGCGCGAGTGCGCAGAAGTCGGGCGCCCCGCGAGCGGTAGTCTTGATCCACCGAATCGAATTCCTTGCCGAGAATCCCGGCGATGACCAAGAGACCGCCCGGCTTGACTCGCTGAAGGATTCTCGCGGATTCCAGAGTGAGCACGTCGGCCAGGAGGTTGGCGCAAACCACGTGATATTTCCGCCGGCTGCGGGCCGGGAGATCGCACAAGTCCGCCTGTCGGATCCGGATCCTCGGTAGCACCCGGTTGCGTCGGGCGTTGGCGCGCGCCACGCGCACCGAGTTCGGGTCGTAGTCAAAAGCGTGGACCGGACCATACCCCAACTTGGCAGCCGCCACGGCCAGAATGCCGGAACCGGTTCCGATATCCAGGAAAGACTGAACCTCCTCCTTTCTCCGGGCGTTGACGATCTCCCGCAAGCAGAATGAAGTTGTCGGATGTTGGCCGGTTCCAAAGCTCAATCCAGGGTCCAATACCACAACGGCTTGGCCCGGTTTGGCCCTCTGCAGGCTCCAGCTCGGTCGAAGCAGAAGTCGGCGGCCTATTTGGAGCGGTCTGAAGTGTCTTTTCCAGGAGTTTTTCCAGTCCCGATCCGGCAGACGGGTGACATGAACTTTCGGTTTGCCCACCGGAATGCCTTGGACGGCCAGAGCGCGAAGCCCTGCTTGCAGTTCGGCAAGTTGGGCTCCTGAGGGTTTCTGATCGGCGCGGAGAAAGACCGAGATGTGGACCACCGTGGATTCCGGTTCTGCGAAGCTGACGGGCCACTGTGAACAAACGGCCGCGAGGAGAGCGCCGGTTGCTTCTTCGGCAGCTTGCGGCACCGTGATCTGAAGCTGGTAGAGGCCCGTGTGCGGGCTCAGGTGTGCCGCCATGGTGCAAAGTTGAGCAACCGGATCTCGGCCCCGCGCGAGCCGACCTTGACCTCGGTCACACTCGCGTAATCCACCTCAAACGCAATGGTTTTCACGAGTGGCAGGTCCAGGAGTACCGACAGAGCGGCGCGGATCACCCCGCCGTGGCAGAACACCGCCACCGTCTGGCCGGGGTGCTTCGTCGTGATTTCCTTCAACACGGGCCCGACGCGGCTGCAAAGTTGGACGCCGGTTTCCGCGTTCGGCATTCGGGCGTGTTCCAACTCGACCAACCATTCATAGGGGCTCACGCCAAACTTTTCCTGCACCTGCTCCCACACCAGCCCGGTCCAGTCTCCGAAATCGACCTCGCGCAGATTGTCAATAATCTGCGGTTGCGGGTGGCCGTTCCGATTGAAAGGGCTCAGTGTCTGTTGCACACGCTTCATCGGGCTGGCATAGACTGCGTCGAAGGTGTGCCGGTCCAAGTGACGGGCCAGCGCCTCGGCCTGCTCGTGCCCGAAGTCAGACAGGTTCATGTCAATCCGGCCTCCGAAGGTTCGATGGTATTTCGGTTCGACCTCGGCGTGCCGGATGAGGAATAGGCGGGTGTGCGGCATGATGAGGAAAGACGGGTTGCTTCGGATCAGTTTCCCGTGATCGCCTTCTGCTGGGCGGACAGCAGTTGCTGAATGCCTGTCTTGCCGAGCGCAAGCATCTGGGCCAGTTGCAATTCATTGAAGGTGGATTCTTCTCCGGTCCCTTGCACTTCGATGAAGTCTCCCGCGGCATTCATCACCAGGTTCATGTCCACCTGGGCAGCCACATCCTCGACATAGCACAGGTCCAGCAGGGGTTGTCCGCCGACGATCCCGACGCTGACGGCAGCGACCGCGTCCAGCAGGGGTGAGCTGTCCAGCTTCCCTTCGGCCCTCAGTCTCTGGACGGCCAGCGACAGCGCCACTTGCGCTCCGGTGATTGCGGCGGTCCGTGTGCCCCCGTCCGCCTGCAGGACGTCGCAATCCACCCAGGCCGTTCGTGCACCCAGTTTTTCGAGGTTGACGGCACTTCGCATGGCACGTCCGATGAGGCGCTGGATTTCCGTGCTGCGTCCGTCCAGGCGGCCTTTCGAGATGTCGCGCGGCTTTCGTGTGAGTGTGGAGTAGGGAAGCATGGAGTATTCGGAGGTGATCCACCCACCCGGCACCCCCTGTTCCTTCATCCAGCGTGGCACTGATTCCTCGACAGTCACCGCGCAAATCACCCGTGTGTTGCCCCATTCCACCAAGCTGGAGCCCGTGGCGTGGGGAGCAATATGGTTTTGGAATCGAAGTGGTCGCAACTCGTCGGGCTTACGTCCATCAGTTCGTTGTCCCGTGGTAACGTCGTGTGGCATTGTGGACGGGATGCTAGGCACAGACTGCGCTGCGGGCAACGCTGAAGCGGAGTCCATTCCTCTTCAGTGCGTCTCTGCCTGTCGCCCTGCCTGCGCCCGAGCCAGGGCAGTGGTCGGGATCATGCTTTGGTTACTTCCACAGCGGCAAACAGGTCATCCAGCGTGTTGAGACTCGTTCCGGCGGCGGGGTTGAGGGCGCGGCGCAGGTAATCGGCTGCGTCGTTGACGTTGCGTGCCGAGCGGGGCAGGGTGGCGCCGGCCGCATTGGCGTGGCCGCCTCCTTGAAAACGGCTTGCCACTTTCAGGGCTTCCCCGTTGGCGCTTCGAAAACTGGCGACCATCACTCCATTGGACTTCTTGAACAGGGTGATCAACACCTTGAATGGGGTCAGCCCTTGCTCGAGCATCCGGTGGACGATGAGGTTGGTGTTGCCCACGGTCATCTCGACCAAGCCCACTTCCGGGGTGATGGTGTGGATGTTGTTGAGACTCCACTCCAGTCCGATGGGATCCTCAACGCGGCGTTTGACGGCCATGACCTCGAGTAAAGGGTGTTCCAGCAGTCGCTCGATCCTCCCTTCCAACAGATCGTGCAGGTTCCAGAACTGGTAGGTCTTCACCAGGTTGGCGTAGTCACTGGCCAGGACAAAATCCGGATCCTGATCCAGAAACAAGTCGGCCACGTTATTGAGCCGCACGAGTCGATCCAGTTCAGGGGAACCCAAGCCCGCTTGCTGGCACAGTTCATAGCAGAGCAAGGCCGCGGATTTGTTTACGTCGTGAATCAGCGTGGCCTGCTGGGGTTGGGTGGCCGTGCTGTGATGGTCCACGATGACCCATCCTGCACGGTCCAGGCGCGGCTCGAACGTCAAGTCCGTCACCCAGGCCCTTCGCTCATTCATCGGGCGCTGTTTCCAGCCGTTGTAATTCCACGCCTCCAACAAAATCTCCTCGCCATGAAGCGCATGGGCCAGGCGTTGCAACAGCACACCCGCCACCAAACCGTCCAAATCGCTCTCGTGGGTTAGAATCACATCCGGTTTGGGCAAGTCGATCATGTCCGAGCCACCCTAGAGCATGCGGGCCGCGGTGGCCAGTGTGGATTTCCTTCCAGGGGATGGGTCGGCTGGTTCATTTATGCATTCGACACCGGGGCGCTCGCTTCACCAGAATCGGCCAGGCGATGAACATTCAAACGATCGATACGGTGGCTGCCCCAGATCCGGTGTTGGTCCGGACGGAGTGGGTGGAGTTTCGTCAATCCCGGATCCACGGAATGGGAGGCTACGCCCAGAGATTCATCCCCAAGGAAACCTACATCATCGAATACGTCGGTGAAAAGATCAGCAAGGAGGAGTCCGAACGGCGCTGCAACGCCAACAACCACTACATCTTCCTTTACGATGACGAACACGACCTGGACGGAAACGTGGACTGGAACCCGGCGCGCTGGATCAACCACAGTTGTGAGCCGAACTGCGAGGCGATTGATGACGAGGGCCGACTGTGGATTGCCGCGATGCGCGACATTCAAGCGGGCGAGGAGCTGACTTTCAACTACGGCTACGATCTGGACGACTACAAGTCGCATCCCTGCCGCTGCGGTTCGAGCCGATGCGCGGGATTCATCGTTGCGGAGGAACACCACGAGACGGTACGGGCGAAACAGATGGCGGATTCAACGACCACGGTGCCGACCGATTCAGTCGCCGGCTTGGGGCCTTCGCAGTGAGATCCGGATCTGGCCTCCTCCTGGGGGGCGGCGGGCTGCGACACAGGCTCTGACGACAACGGTGCTCAAAAGTTGACGACGGTATTCTGGTATAGGCCCGGCTGAAGCCGTGCAGGTGAGGGCGAACTGTTCCGCAGGGTCACGCGTCCGCGGAACACCGTGCCCCCCGAAAAGCTGATTGGGCCCTCCACGTTGAGGGCATCGCATTCTTTCAGGGAGGGGACTCCGTCGGCCAGAGAGGTTTCCAGTTGATCGACGAGTTGATAGCGTGACTTGTCCAGTTCCACTGACGTTGGTTCGCCCCGGCGCGCCTCGTTGAGTGACACGCGAAAGTCCTCGGTCAGGTCATAGGCATCGGACCGGACGGCGAGCAAGTCGGACGTGGTTTTGACGGGGGCGAAGCGGGAACGGGGGACCACGATGGCGCCGGCATTTTCAAAGCATTCGATGGCCGCGCCCATGGCGGTCTCCAGTTGAATGACCCTCGGGGAATTTGGATCTCGCGGATCCACCGTCTTTGAATTGCGGATGACTGGCAGTGGAACCAGGCCACCGTGTTGATCCAGCAACCGTTTCAGCCGATCGAGGCGCAGCCAGAGATTGTTCGTGTTGAAGAACCGATGACGCGCAACGTCCTGGAACGATCCTTGGTCCTCGTCCGGGCATTGCGCGGATTCGCGGAGGAGGAATTGACCGTTACGTTGTGCCAAATGACCTCCTTTCCGATCCGCTGCCGACCGTTCACACACTTCCATGAGGAAGGATTGGTCCGACACGGCGAAGGATCGCAGGAGCTGAGGATCCAGGGTGGCTCCGAGGTTGTCGGCATTGGACACGAACAGGAACCGGATCCCGTCGTCCAGGAGCCGGTCCAGCCAGCCCGAGCCCAGAAGGCTGGCATACAGGTCGCCGTGTCCCGGAGGACACCATTCCAAGGCGGGATTGGCCGGCCATTTGGCCGGGCGCAGGCTTTCGGCGTCCACCTTCGGAACCCGGTTCTGCATCAGTTCGATCTCCTCCGGCGCACCGAGATCAGGGTAAGCCTTCAGCCATTCCAGCGTGGGCGCGCTGGTGCTGAAGCTGTTCATCAGGAGAAACCGCAGTCGGATCCCGCTGTCTCGGCGGGCGCGGAGGACCTGTTGAGCGATGATGTCCAGGAAACTGAGTCCGTTCTTGACCACCAGCAGGGACTTGGGAGCGTCCAGTCCCATGCTGGTCCCCAAGCCACCATTCAACTTCATCATCACCGTCTGGGCGATCAAACCGGTGTCGAGGTCAGCCCGGGAGCCGGTGAGTTTCGAAGCGAGGCAGATCGGTCACCGGTGTGATCGCCGACTCAGGCAGCATGCCGGTCTGGCCGGCAAGCAGAGCCTCGTAGTTATGCCGGAAGGCGCGAACCACAGCCTGCCCCATGTGAGCCTCCCGCAACTTCGCCTCAAATTCGTCGAAATGGTCTGCTTGCATGGGGCCTCAAAGGTGAATGCCATCCGTCAGCGGGATCAAGCGGGGGCATTGGTCGGAAGCACGGACCGCTTGGGCAAGAATCAGTAGTTGCGGTCCCAGTCGATCAGCTTGCCGTCCGGCGTGAAGCTCAATCGCAACACCTTGTCCGGCGCGGTGTTGCCGTAGTTCGGGCTGGCGTCGATGGATGCCGCCCGCAGGGAGGAATGGGTTGACGCAGCGGTGGGCAGGCCCGTCGTGCGTGGAGTGATCCACTCGGCGGCCTTCACTCCGCCCGCAAGGTCGGCCACACGGGCGGGTGGGCCAAGTTCCGTCAGTGCATCCTGCCACGAGTAGACCCCGACGCGCTTGTCCCAGTTCACCGAGGCGGTGGAGCATCCCATCAGTAAACCAACGACCAGAAGGGTGGGAACACAAAGCCGGCCCAAACCACTTGGCAGCATCAGGAAGTTCATGTGCGCACCTTAGCCAAACGCGCTCGTTCGATCAAGTCGTCAGCGGAGGTCTGCCAGCGGAGGTCCCACGTCTCCCCGGGGTTCAACAACACCAGGTCCTTTCCTGCGGCGCGAAACCGTTCCAAGGCAGCCACCCGATCGATTTGGATGGGTGGAAAAGTGTCGTAGTGCACGCCCAGAATCCGATTGCAGCGGATGAAATCGGCGGCCCGAATGGCGTCTTCAATACCCATGGTGAAATTGTCTCCAATGCAGAGCACGGCAAAGTCCAGCAGGACGGATTCTCCAATCAGCTTCATGTCCAGCGTCAGGGCTGAATCGCCAGAGTAATAGAAGTTCCCTTCCGCGGATTCGATGACGAACCCGCCCGCATTTCCGCCGTAGGTGCCGTCTGGCAGCATGCTGGAGTGGACGGCGTTGACGTATTTGACCCGTCCGAAGTCAAATGTCCAGCCGCCTCCGTGATTCAGCGGGTGCCCATGGGTCAGGCCGCGGTTGGCATACCAAACGATGATTTCGTAGTTCGAAATGAGTTGCGCGCCGGTGCGTCGGGCGATCGATTCGGCATCCGCCAGGTGATCTTCGTGGCCGTGCGAGATAAGAATGTAATCCGCAGGGACCTGGTCCAGCGCAACGCCCTTCGCCAGAGGGTTGGCGCTGATGTAGGGATCGAACAGAAGCGTCCTGCCGCTGACCGTCACCCCGAAACAAGAATGTCCATAGTAAGTCAGTTTCATGTGACTTCCAGAGTCGGCTCGCCTTGTCACGCCCGGCGCGATTCGCCGGGGCTTTGGGTTAGACCAGTTGCTCCTCGGCATCCAGGAAGCCCTGCAGGTGGCGCAGGCGCGTCGGGTGCCGCAGTTTGCGCAGGGCCTTGGCCTCGATCTGGCGGATGCGTTCGCGTGTCACGTTATACATCTTGCCGATTTCCTCGAGGGTTCGTTCGTAGCCGTCCACCAACCCGAATCGCATCTCAAGGATTTTGCGCTCGCGCTCCGTCAGCGTGGTCAAGACATCCGCCAGCTTCTCCTTGAGCAGGCTGTAGCTGGTGACATCCGAGGGGTTGTCAGCGGACTTGTCCTCAATGAAGTCGCCCACGCTGACATCGCCGTCGTCCCCGACCGGTGCGTGGAGGGAGACGGGTTGCTGGGCCATCTTGAGCAACGCGTTGATCCGGCTGACGGGCATGTGCATTTCGTCAGCCAGTTCCTCCGGCGTGGGTTCCCGGCCAAACTCTTGCGTCAGATGCTTCTGCGCCCGCCAGAGCTTGTTCATGATCTCGATCATGTGGACCGGGATGCGGATGGTGCGGGCCTGGTCGGCAATGGACCGGGTGATGGCCTGGCGAATCCACCAGATCGCGTAAGTGGAGAACTTGTATCCGCGTCGGTATTCGAATTTCTCCACGCCCTTCATCAGACCGATGTTGCCCTCCTGGATCAGGTCGAGGAAAGATTGCCCGCGGTTGGTGTATTTTTTGGCGACGGAGACCACCAGACGGAGGTTGGCCTCCGCCATGTGCGTCTTGGCCTTGTGGGCTTCATCGGCGGCCTTCATGAGGGCGGCAAACTCCTTGAAGAAATCCTGGCAGCTCATTCGCACCAGTTGCTCCAAGGCGGCGAGTTTGCCTTGTTCGGCCTTGAGCGCCTCCTGCTGTTCCGGCGATTTGCGATGCCGTTCCAGTGACTCAATGTTGCGAAGGCTGCTCTGCATTTTTTCGTGCACATTGCCGGCCACGACGATCATTTCCTCAAGGGCCTTCTGCTTGTAGAAGAACTTCGGGAAGTGCTCCTGCAGCTTTGCGTCCAGCTTCCGGAACTCCTTTTCGGCACGGGCGAGGCGGTTCTTGGCCACGGTCTTGCGCAAGGCCATGAACTTCAGGTCCACCTTGTGATCCAACTCACGGGTGCGCTTGACCAGTCGCCGCAGATCCTTGAGGTGCCCGTCCCGATTGGGAATCTTCTTGTCCACAATCACGCGGTCGAACCGTTCCTTGGGCGGTTCGGAGAGGAGCTTGTCGGCCAGGGCGATGTGCTCCTTGGCGGCAAAGCCGAATCCATAGACGATCCGCTTCATCTCCAGTTCGGCAGTCTCGATGCGCTTGCAAATCTCCACCTCCTGCTCGCGTGTGAGCAGCGGCACCTTGCCCATCTGGTTCATGTACATCCGCACCGGATCGTCCAGGATGTCCAGACGCGCATCATCCGTCTCTTCCGCCTCCGGTTGTTTGGTCCGCTCGACCTCGGCTTGGTCCACGATCTCGATGTCCAACCCGCGCAACTTGGTGAAAATCTCGTCCAGATCGTCCGGGGTCAGACCGTCAGGAAGGCTTTCGTTGATGTCGTCGTAGGTCAGGTAACCGTTCTCATGGGCCAGGTGGATGAGCGCCTTGATGGTTTCGGTCAAGTCGGTCTGGGAACTCAGCGTTTGAATCTGCTGGGTGACCTCGACGATCTTTGCCTGCATCTGGTCGCTGATCGCCGGCTTGTCGCTGCTGGCCTTGGTCGATTCAGGTGCGGCCTTGCGGTTGTTGAGGGTGAAGCGAGCCTTGGGCCGGGGAGCCGCGGCGGTCGATGCGGGAGGGGGTTCAGCCGTGTGGGCGGCACCCCTGACCACGGCAGCACCGGCCTTCTTGCGAACTGTTGCAGCAGCCGTCTTGTGCGTGGTCTTGCGATCTGCAGCACTTGAAGATCTTGAAGGACGCACCGACTTCGTCACCCTGTGACGCTTGTCGTCCTTCTTCACTGCCTTGGTTTTCAACATAAATGTGTCGTTGGTTCTGCGTTGCAATGTTCCGCTGGAGATGCCAGCACAAAAATACACCATGCCGAAACCCAATCGTCATGAAGACGGGTTCCGACACCTCTTCTATTCAGGCGAATTGGTTGCTGGGGTTTGGATCAATCGTGTCGCAGAGGAGCGCCGGTGACTTATGGTTTCCGACAATCCGACCTGCGCATTCAGCGGTGTTTCCTCGCTTGCCTAGCCAGCTCGAGCCAAAGCGGGCAAATCCTATTTGCTCAAACCCGCTCATTCAACGAGAAAATGGCCCCTGCTGTTCACCTTTTCATCCGCTTCTCCGCCAATTACATCCCATTCCTAAACCTGGGATCGGGTTTCTGCAAGGGACGCTCCGGTGGAATATCGCCAGAATGCGGACGGCTACTCCCTCAGGCGGCTGTCGATGATAACGGTCACCGGTCCATCATTGACGAGCGCCACCTTCATATCGGCTCCGAATTGGCCGGTGGAGACCGGGTGACCGACGTCGAATTCCAGTTGCCGCGCGAACTGTTGGAACAGCCCAGCGGCCAGCGGCGGCGGGGCCGAGCGGCAGTAGGATGGGCGATTCCCCTTGCGCGTGCTGGCCAGCAGGGTGAACTGGCTGACCAGCAGGATCGCCCCGCCCACGTCCGCCACTGAACGGTTCATGACCCCCTGGGCGTCATCGAACACCCGCAACCGGACGATCTTGCCGCTCAACCACTGGACGTCAGATTCCGTGTCCTCTTGTTCCACTCCGATCAGGACCAGCAGGCCCGTGCCGATTCGTCCGACTACCTTCGACTCGACCGTAACGCTGGCTTGCGACACCCGCTGGATGACGGCTCGCATGACAGTTCGGTGGGCTGGTTCAGCCTGAACTCCGGAGGGACTCCCCGGGAGGGACTGGGCTTAATGGGTAAGGCATCCGGTACCGGACAAAGGCTACAGAATAGGCCAGCGCGCCGGTGATTAGAAGCCAGTAGCTTCCCTGCACAGCCTGGAGGATCCCCCACATCAGGAACAGCCCCAGCAGCACCTGGGCGACGGCGGCGACGAAGAATTTCATGCCCTTGAGGTTAATTTCGTGCCACAAGGATGCAAGGCGTGTTTCGGGTCACTGAACTGGCAAATGCCGCGCCTGGCGCAGTCGAAACCGGGTTCTGGGGTGGGCAACGGCCTGTCCGCCGGCATCGGCGTTTGGGCGGATGGCCTTGGGTACATCGGTTCGTCCCGTCCTCTGGTAGTCCCGGAGCAGAGCCTTGGCCACCTCTCCTGGATCCTGGCCCGCCACCTCGGTCAGGTAGGATTGCAGCAATTCAACCAGGCGTGTTAAAGCGATCGCGTCAGTCCGGCGGACCTGTCCGTGCAGCCAGTCGCTCCAGTCCAGGAAGGCCCGGAATGCCGACGGGTGGGTCTGCAGCAGCAACGCTGAGGTTTCGATAAAGTTGCCGCTGTTGGCTGTCAGATCCCACACCCGGGCGAAGCGTTTGATTCGCTGCAAGGTCGTGAAGTCGAGCAACCGGTTCTTAAGGATTTCATAGGGCGCCTCCAGACTGTAAACCATTTGCCATTCATGGTCGTGCCGGCTGATCGGGGTGCCGCGCAGCCGCTTCAGGATCCCGACCTGGATCTCCTGGGGGCGGAGCCCCACCAACTGGTCGAATCCATCCGCAAAACTGTCCAGGGTTTCGCCAGGCAGCCCCACGATCAGGTCCGCATGCAAATGCACGCCGGTTTCTTGCCGGAGCCACCGCAGGTTGGCCACGGCGGCAGTATTGTCCTGACGCCGGCTGATCCGTGCCGCCACCTCCTCATTGAACGTCTGAATGCCCACTTCGATCTGCAGGGAGCCGGGCGGAAACCTCCGGATGACCGCGCGCAGGCCCTCGGGCAGTCGATCCGGAATCATCTCGAAGTGAAACAGCATCCCCGGACGGTGATGTTCAAGGCAGAACTCCAGAATCCGGCTGCTGACGGTGAGGTTCAGGTTGAACGTCCGGTCCACAAACTTGAAATGGCGGCCCCCACGCCGGATCAGTGACGCCATTGAGTCCAGAAACCGGTCGACGGGCGCCTGGCGCACCGCCACGTCCAGTGACGACAGACAGAATTCACAGTGGAAAGGGCAGCCCCTCGATGCCTCCACGTAGAGGATCCGGTTGGCGATGTCCTCGTCGGTGTAAAGCGCGTAGGGCAGAGTGATCTGATCGAAAGTGGGAGGAGTCGCGTGGATCACCTTCTGGGCCGGACGACGGCCTTGCAGGAGTTCAGCGCACAGGTGGCGGAATTCCGCGTCGGCCTCGCCGGCGATCAGGTAATCCGCCCTGTCCACGATCAGCCGACCTTCCCATTCGTGGCTTACCTCCGGGCCGCCCAGCACGATGGTCAGGTCCGGCCGGAGTTGCTTCAGCACAGAGACCAGTTCGGTTGCCGGCCCAATATTCCAGATGTAAACGCCCAAGCCCACGATGCGCGGGGTCTGCGCAAGGATGGCTTCGGCGACATCGACGGGACGCTGTTGCAGGTCAAACTCCATCAACTGGGCGTTGGTTTGCAGCGGCCCGAGGTTGGCCAGGAGATAGCGCAGGCCAAACGCCGCGTGAATGTAACGCGCGTTGAGCGTGGTCAGCACGATGTCCGACATTGGTCTGACCTTAGCAACCGCCCTCCAGAGGTGCAAATCCGCCGCGTTGCAGCGGATCCACCGCCATCCATCACAACCAGCTCCGATGATCCGCCACCCATCGATAGCCCAGTTCGAGGAGGGCAGCGCAAAGCCGATTCCGTTCGTAGAGCCTCAGCAACCATCGGGATCGGCCGGCGACCCCGAGCGCCCGAAGTGCTCCGTGGGCGCCTTCATAGACGTACCCATCCGTCATGATGAACTGTAACGACCGATCTAACTGGGCGCTTCCGATCTCGGGAAACCGGTTGCCTGCATCAGGCTTGGAGGCGGCAATATACTCGACCGCAGCGCCCGTGAGCCGCTTCCACCGTTCCACGCGGCGCGCGCAAAACCGGCACTGGTCGTCGTAGATGAGTGTCGGACGCGAGGGCGCCCGATGCACCCGCAATCGGAGTTGGCCTTGTTCCATCGATGACTCCTCAATCTTCAATCGTCCGCGCAACCATTCAGCAGAGCCCCCGACTGCGCAAGTCCCACCCGCATCAGTGCATCCGTGTGTCTGGCATCACTTTGTCTTGCGGTTCCGACCCGTGCCGTACAGGCTCTTGAATCGCATAGCGCAATGAGACGTCAGTCAACCAGAACTATGGATCAATCCAAGGTTGCAGCGGCACCGGTCAGCCGGCGGGACTTCATCGCAGGTAGCTCCTTGGCTACGGTGATGGCTATGATGGGGGGGGTCCGGTTGATGGCGGAGGAAGGGCAGACTGCCTCCGCCGCGTCCGCCCACGTCGGGCCAAAGGTCAAAGTGGGGCTTATTGGATTGGGGGGGTGGGGCCGTGAGATTCTCTCCACGCTGGGCCGTTTGCCCCAGGCCGAGGTGGCCGCCATTTGCGACAATTACCCTGCTTTTCTCAAGCGCAGCGCCCGACAGGCGCCAGGGGCGGCGAGCGAATCCGATTATGCGAAGGTGATTGGCCGTCCGGACATCAGCGCGGTGATCGTCGCGACCCCAACGCATCAGCACCGGGAAATCGCGGTCGCCGCCTTGCAGGCGGGCAAGCATGTGTATTGTGAAGCGCCCCTGGCCCATTCCATCGAGGATGCGCGAGCCATCGCCAAAGCGGCCAAGGATGTGCCCGGCCAGATGTTTCAGGCGGGACTGCAGTTCCGGGCCGATCCGCAGCGCCATTTCCTGCTGCCTTTCATCCGGTCCGGTGCCATTGGACGCTGGATCCTTGCGCGCACGCAGTACTTCAAAAAGGAAAGCTGGCGGCGCGCTTCCGCAACACCCGAGCGCGAGAAGGAAATCAACTGGCGCCTCGACAAGGACGTTTCGCTCGGGTTGGTGGGTGAGGTCGGCATGCATCACCTGGACCAAGTGTCGTGGTTCATGGACCGGCGTCCCATCGCGGTGTCCGGGCAGGGAACCATCCGGTTGTGGGACGACGGTCGTAATGTCCACGACACCGTTCACGCGCACTTGGAGTTTCCCGACGCCGTAAACGCCTATTTCAACGCCTCACTGGCCAGTTCGTTCGGGGGCGAGTCCGAGGCCTATCATGGCAGTGACGCCACCATCTTGATGCGGGAGAGCAGCGCCTGGATGTTCAAGGAGGTGGATTCACCCCTGCTGGGCTGGGAGGTTTACGCCAAGAAGGAGCAATTCCAGAAGGACACCGGTATCGTGCTCAAAGTGGGCGGCAGCAAACAGGCCTCCTTCAGCGAGGAGGAAGCCAAGGCGGAGGCGGAAAAGACCCCGCTCTACTACTCGATGGAAGCGTTCCTGCGCAACTGCAGCAGCGTGGATGTGGCCCGCAAGGATTTTGTCGAGGTGTTTGGTGGGGATGATCCCCGGATGCTGGCTGACCACCTGGCCGGGGTAAAACGCGTGCCGACTGCGGGTTACGAGGACGGCTTCCGGGCCACGGTCCTCGCCATCAAGAGCGCACAGGCCGTGGCCGAGTCCAAACGGATTGTATTCGAAGACGAATGGTTTGAATTGAGTTGAACCTGCAACCGTCCATCACCCAACGAAACGGATTTATGAAACAGACCCAGATGCTCTCTTGTCTCGTCTCCGCAGCCTTGGCCATCGGTATCGGTGTCGCCCAGGCTCAATCCATCGAACTCAGGGCCAAGCCCGGCAGCAAGGTTCAGATCGACGGCACTTCCACCGTGCATGACTGGACCGTGGAAGGGAATTTGATCGGGGGCGGTGTGAAGGTGGGCCAGGGCTTTCCCTTGGAGGCCGGCCAGGCCGTGACCCCAGGGAAGGTCGAGGCCAGCGTCAACGCGTTTATTCCCATCACTTCGCTCAAGAGCGTCAAGGACGGCAAGCCCTACAGCACCAAGATGGATGAAATCATGTACGAAAAGCTGGGCAAACCAACCCATAAATCCATTGCCTATAGCCTGGACGAACTGATCCTGAAATCCGCACCGGAAGCGGCCGGCGGCCCGTATCTCTTCGATGCCAAGGGCCAGCTCATCGTGGCGGGGGTCACCAACGTCATCCAGTTGCCGGTGGAAGTGACCCCGATGGCAGGCGGGCTGGTGAAATTTGCCACCAAGACCTCGCTCAAGATGACCGATTACAAAATCGAACCCCCGGCACCCACCATTGCACTGGGCTTGATCAAGACCGGTGACGAGGTTCAGCTCAAGATCGAGTGGATCACTGCCAAGGTGGAGACCAAGTAAGAGCCTCCTCGTTAGTGAATCTCGTCCCCGCGGATCTGAACCAGCGTCTGGCCACAGCGGTCGCCAGCTATTGGTCCACACGCCACCGCCAGTCTGCCAGGCAAGGTGCGTGGGGTCAGCGCGACCAAGGCGCGCGTCGCGCTGTAACCGGCGGCGCCCAGATGGATGGGTTCATCAGGCTGCTGACGGAGCTGATCGAGGAATCTGGCATCAAAAGCCAGCACATCTTCCACAACACGGCGCTGGAATTACCTGGGTTCTTCCGCCCGACCAAGGAGTGGGACTTGCTTGTTGTCCGGGATGGGCAGTTGATCCTGGGCTTGGAGAGTAAGTCGCAGGTCGGGCCGTCCTTTGGCAACAACTTCAACAACCGCACCGAAGAGGCCATGGGTAGCGCGTTGGATCTGTGGACCGCCTACCGCGAAGGCGCCTTCAACAGGAGCATCCGCCCGTGGCTCGGCTACATCTTCCTGCTGGAGGATTGTGACGGTTCACGGCGCCCGGTGAAAGTGAAGGAGCCACACTTCAGGGTTTTCCCCGAGTTCGCCAACGCCAGTTACGCCAAACGCTACGAACTGTTCTGCCGGAAGCTGGTCCGCGAGCGCCACTACGATGCCGCCGCGTTCCTCATATCCGAGCCCAAGCAGGGTTTGAAGGGCGCGTTCACCGAGCCAGCCGAAGATCTGGCGTTCCTCCGGTTCGCGAAGTCCCTGGTCGCTCACGTCACCACCTACAAGAATTGAACGGATGAAGCACCTCGCGCCCAACGGAGATACGCCGACAACGCACCGCCTTTACCAAGGCGACGCGCGAAGCTTTCCCTATATCGCTGACGGATCGGTTCATCTGGTTGTCACATCCCCCCCCTATTGGAGGCTCAAACGTTACAACGATAGCCCAGGCCAGATGGGGCACATCGAAGATTACGAGGAGTTCCTCGACGACCTGCGACGCGTCTGGTCGGAAGCCTATCGCGCGCTGGTGCCTGGCGGGCGGCTGGTCTGTGTGGTGGGCGATGTTTGCCTCTCACGCAGGGAGCACGGACGGCATGTGGTTGTTCCGCTCCATGCGGACATCTGCGTCATCTGCCGCAAGCTGGGGTTTGACAACCTCAACCCCATCATCTGGCACAAGATTTCCAACGCCGTATTCGAGGCGAACACGAGCAGCAAGTTCCTGGGAAAGCCTTACGAGCCCAACGCCATCGTCAAAAATGACATCGAGTTCATCCTGATGCAGCGCAAGCCGGGCGGCTATCGCCAGCCCACCGAGGAACAGCGTCGACTCAGCGTGATTCCCAAGGCCGAGTTCAACGAGTGGTTCCGGCAGATTTGGACCCTTACGGGCGCGTCCACGAAGGATCATCCCGCACCCTATCCGCTCGAACTGGCCACGCGCCTCATCCGCATGTTCTCATTCCACGGCGACACGGTGGTCGACCCGTTCTGCGGCAGCGGCACCACGATGCTGGCCGCGATGAAGTGGAACCGGAGCAGCATCGGCATCGAAATCGATCCGGACTATTGTCGTATGGCCGCGAAGCGCATGTTTGACGAGAACCAGAACCTGTTTTCCTCCTCGAACTTCGAATTCATCCCAGTCCCAAAGACAACAGGGGAGGCCGTGGTTCTGCACGACAAGCCCGTCCCCCATCGGATGCGCAAGCCGCACAGGAAACAGTCTGCTTCCAAATGAAGAGGCTGCGGTCGGTATCGCCAGTCATCTTGGCTTGGCGGGATGTTGGTTCAGGGGTTCGTGGCTAGAAGGCCGGTGATGCCTGCACACATTTCGCGCAAAGGCGCGATGCCACACACCCCACCAACAGCGTGTCGCCCTCGCTGTGTTGGACGCCCGCTGCCATTTGCAGTCCGGATGATTGATGTTAAGGTTGCCCCAAACTGACAATGGAATGCTATGAAACGAGCACTGACACTGTTTTCATGGGCCGGGATGTGTGCCGCCGCTTTGGCTGCAGCGCAGGTCGGCCAACCCGCCCCGGACTTCACCGCCACGGACATCCAGGGCAGAACCGTCAAACTGAGCGACTACAAAGGCAAAATCGTTGTGCTTGAGTCCTACAATCAGGACTGCCCGTTTGTCGCCAACCAGTACCGGTCTGGTGCCATGCAGGAGTTGCAGAAGGAAGCGACTGGCAAGGGCGTCATCTGGCTGCTGGTCAACTCGGTGAACCCGAAACACCCCAGCCATCGCAGCCCGGAAAAGGCCGGGGCCGAGTGGGAGAAGCAGAAGATCAACGCGACCGCCTGGCTGGATGACAGTTCGGGGGCGGTCGGGAAGGCCTATGGCATGAAGACCACGCCGCACATGTTCGTGATCAATCAGTCAGGGATCCTGGTCTATGCCGGCGCGGTTGACGACCAGCCCAGTTCGAGCCACGACCCTCACTCAGCCCGAAACTATGTTCGCGAGGCTGTGACGAGGACGCTGGCCGGCGAACCGGTCCCGACTCCCCAAACGCGTCCCTACGGATGCGGGGTCAAATACGGCGGGTAAGTTTCACTTTGTCGATTGAATAGGCATGACTTCTCCGTAGTCTGAACCGCGTGGTTTTTGCCCGTGAGATTCAGACATTGCGGTCATTGACTTTTCTGGCGTCGGCGCTGGCGGTAAACCCCGGAACCGGTTGGGCCGCCGAGGCATATCTTTCCCCCGCTGCCGTGGCGGCGGCCCCGGATGGCCGGACGTTGTGGATCGGATGCGCCACGGGGCAGCGTGTGCTGCAGTTCGACACCGCGGCCCGGCGGATTTCCAATGGCATTCCCATGCCCGCCGCCCCTTCGGGCCTTGCCCTGTCGGCGGACGGGCAACAACTGTTCGTCACCTGCGCCGCGATCGAGAGCCCTGTTTGTGTCGTGGATGTGGCGAAAGCCAGGATTACCGCACGGTTGCCCGCCGGCCACACTGCGATGGCGCCGGTGCTCTCGCCCGACGGCCAGACCCTCTACGTTTGCAACCGGTTCAATGACGACGTCAGCGTCCTGGACCTGGCGTCGGGGAAGGAATTGGCCCGCATTGCGGTGTTGCGGGAACCCGTGGCGGCCGCGATCACGCCGGATGGACGGTTTCTGCTGGTGGCCAATCACCTGCCGCGCGGCTCGGCCGACGCCGCTGAGGTGACCGCGAGGGTGAGCGTCATTGACACGGCGGCGCGTCGGGTGACGAAGGAACTGGTTTTACCCAACGGCAGCACCTCCCTGAATGACCTGAGCGTGTCGCCCGATGGCCGCCATGCGGTGGTCACGCACATTCTGTCCCGGTTCCATCTGCCAACGACCCAGGTGGACCGGGGCTGGATGAACACCAACGCGAAGACCATCATTGACCTGGCGCGACTGGAAATCGTCAACACCGTGTTGCTCGACCGCGTGGACAGCGGCGCCGCCAATCCCTGGGGCATCGCGTGGTCTGCGGACAGCCGGACGGTTGTCATCGTCCACGCGGGCACGCATGAGATCAGCGTGGTTGATTTCCCGGCCCTGCTGGCGCGCTTGGGGAAGTTGCCCGCGCACATCGGCGAAGCTCAGAGCGGCAATTATTGGTCGGGATCGCATGTCCAGGCCGATGTGCCGAACGACCTGGCCTTCCTCGCCGGAGTGAGTCGACGCCTGAAACTGCCGGCCGGCGACCGTGGTCCGCGTGCCGTGGCCGTGATTGGCCATCAGGCTTATGTGGCCGGGTATTTCTCGGACAGTCTGGCCATGGTGGACTTGACGGCAGCCGATCCGAAGTGGGAATCCGTCGCGCTGGGGCCGGCGCCGGAAATGAGCCTGGCGCGGCAGGGTGAATTTTACTTCAACGACGGCGGGATCTGTTTTCAAGGCTGGCAAAGCTGTGCGAGTTGTCATCCCGGCAACGCCCGAGTGGACGCCTTGAACTGGGATCTGCTCAACGATGGCCAGGGCAACCCGAAGAACACCAAGAGCCTGCTGCTTACGTTCCAAACGCCGCCCGCCATGAGTCTCGGGGTGCGGGAGACCGCGCAGACCGCCGTGCGCGCCGGCCTCCGGCACATCCTTTTCACCCGGCAACCGCCGGAAGTGGCGCAGGCTATTGACGAGTATGTGAAGTCACTCCAGCCGGTGCCCAGTCCCCATCTGAAGCAGGGCGCCCTTTCGCCCCCCGCCCGGCGCGGGAAGAGACTCTTCGAAAGCGCCAGGGCCGGCTGCGCCGAGTGCCATCCGAAGAACCTGTTCACAGACCTGCGACCCTATGACGTCGGCACGGCGGGGGCCTCCGATCCGGCGGGCGAACGCTTTGACAATCCCTCGTTGGTGGAACTCTGGCGCACCGCCCCTTACCTGCACGATGGCTCGGCCGCCACCCTGCGCGAGGTGCTGACCACGCGCAACCGTGGCGACCGGCACGGCATCACCTCCCACCTGACACCCAAGCAACTGGACGACCTGGTGGCGTATTTGTTATCCCTTTGAACCGATGACAACCAAACATCAAACCATGAAGCAGAAACCGCTCGGCAACTCTGGCATCAACGCCTCCGTCATCGCCCTTGGCGCCTGGGTGCTCGGGGGCGGCAGCGTCTGGGGCAAGGAACCGGAAGACGCCGAATCCATCCGTGCCATCCAGGGTGCCATCGACCTGGGCATGAACCTGATTGACACCGCGCCCGCCTACGGTTGGGGCCGCAGCGAAGAGGTGGTCGGCAAGGCGATCAAGGGCCGCCGAGAACGGGCGATCGTCGCCACCAAGTGCGGGCTGTGGTGGGAGGATACGCGCGGCAGTTTCTTCACGGATTTCGACGGCAAGAAGCTCTACCGCAGCCTGCGCCCGGACACCATTCAGATCGAGATCGAGAACAGCCTGCGCCGGCTGCGCACCGATTACATTGACCTTTACCAGACGCATTGGCCGAGCGTGCCGCCCGACCACACGCCCATCGAGGACACGATGGCGGTGCTCCTCCGGCTCCAGAAGGAGGGCAAGCTCCGCGCCATCGGCGTGTGCAATGTCTCCGTCGCCGAACTCGATGAACACCTGCGCTGCGGCGGGGTGGTCAGCCACCAGTTCCGCTACTCGATGCTGTATCGCGCACCGGAGCAGGACATCCTGCCGCAATGCGCAAAGCACGGATTGGCCACGCTCACCTACATGTCACTCGAACAGGGCTTGCTCACCGGCAAGGTGGGCATGGACCGCGTGTTCAGCCCCGGCGAATTCCGCATGAACGAAGCGTGGAACCCCTGGTATGTAGCCGCCAACCGCCAGCGCGTCCTCGACCTACTGGCCGGCTGGAAACCGCTCACGAACAAATACGCCTGCACCCTCTCGCAACTCGTCCTCGCTTGGACTGCCGCCCAGCCTGGCGTCACCCACGTCCTTGCCGGCGGACGCAACTTCCAGCAGGTGTCCGAAAACGTCCTTGCCGGCGAACTGGACCTGGAAGCTGCGGACGTGGAACGAATCCGGCGTGAGCTTGTTGCGTTGGGAGAACCGGTTAAAGCGTGATCCGGGAACGAATACTCCAACTCCAGTCTGATTCTTTGCCATGATACTGTCGCTGGTTTTCTCCCGTTTCCAACACCGGCTCCTCCGAGGCGCGGGGCTTGGCCTGGCGCTGGCCTGGATGCCCTCTGTTGCCACAGCGCAGCCGGCCGCGCCCCCGGCCCAGGAGGTCCCGGCGCCGCAGACCGTCAGCCACCCTTTCGCCTGCACGGACTACACGGCGGGCAAGGTTTTCCTCGTTTCGCGCGAGCGGAAGGATCGAGTGGGAATATCCCGCCGCCGATTGCAACGACCTCTGGGTGTTGCCCAACGGCAACCTGCTCTTCAACACCGGCCACGGCGTCCGCGAGGTCACGCGTGAAAAGCAGGTGGTGTTCGATTTCCAGTCGAAGAGCGAAATCTACGCCTGCCAGCGGCTGACCAACGGCAACACCTTCATCGGCGAATGCAACGGCGGGCGGTTGCTGGAAGTCGAGCCGTCGGGCCGCATCGCCAAGGAGATCCGCCTGCTGCCCGAGGGCAAGGACGGCGGCCACGGCTTCATGCGCAACGCCCGCCGGCTGGCCAACGGCCATTATCTCGTGGCGCACCTGGGCGAGCAGGTCGTCCGCGAATACGATGCCGAAGGCAAGGTGGTGCTCGCCATTCCCGCCGCCGGCGGGCCGCACAGCGCCGTGCGCCTGCCCAACGGCCACACGCTGATCACCTGCGGCGATCGCCCGGGCGGCTCCCGGGTGTTCGAGGTGGACGCCGACGGGCAAGACGGTCTGGGAGGTGACCAGCGCGCGACCTGCCCGGCATCAGCCTCAAGTTCATCGCCGGCGTGCAGCGGCTGCCCAATGGCAACACCGTGTTTTGCAACTGGCTGGGGCATGGCCAGTTTGGCAAGGCGCCGCACCTGATCGAGGTCACGCCCGACAAGCGCGTCGTCTGGACCTTTGCCGATCATCAAAACCTGCGCACCATTTCCAGCCTGCAGTTGCTGGATGTGCCTGGGGACGTGACGCGCGGTGAGATCCTTCACTGAATCCAATCCCATGAAGCGTCTTGGAATCTGTCTGTGGGTGGGGCGTCTTGGCCTCGGCTTGCTCTCGTCCGCCGTCAGTGCCGCGACGGCGGCGGAAGGCGTTGCTGCCATCGAGCCAAACCCGACTGCGCTGCGCCTGGCCATCCAGGACCTGATGACCACTTACGGCCCGCGCTATCCGCAGGGTGCGACCTGGCTGAAGGCGTTGGACGAGTTGGAGGCGCAGTTGAATTCGTCCACCCCCGCGCCCGCAGCCCGGACGCGGCTGGCCGCCATCCAGCGCGAAGCCCTGCTGGCGAATCCGCTGCTCGACTTTGACCGTTTACTGGTCTTGAAGCGAGGTTTCCCGATCGCCGACAACGCCCGGACTGCGATGGGCAAGGCGCTTGGGGTCGGTTCGCTCAACGCCCACACCAGCGACGATCTACCCCGCGAAGGCCAGTGGAACGACGAGCTGACCGTGCTCTCGAACCTGCGAGGCACCCCGCAATTCACCACGCTGTTCCAGCCGGACAACCAGGAGTCGATGATCGATCCGGTCCTGCATTTCGGCGCGGACCGCATTCTCTTCGCCAAACGGGGCGCGAAGGAACGCAACTGGCGGCTCTGGGAAATCGGCGTGGATGGCCGGAACCTGCACCAGGTGACGCCGGATGACGGCGAGGATGTCGGCCACTTCGATCCGTGCTATCTGCCGGATGGACGGATCATCTTCGCATCGACGGCAGTTTATCAGGGGTTGCCATGCGAGTTCGGCGGCCAAGCCATGACGTGCCTTTACCAGCTCGATCCGCAGACAGGGACCATTCGCCAGCTCACGTTCGAGCAGGACAGCGATTGGTGCCCCACCGTGCTCCCGAACGGTCGCGTGCTGTATCAACGCTGGGAATACACCGACCAGTCGCACTCGAACACGCGGATTCTGTTTCACATGAACCCTGACGGGACGGACCAGCGGGAGTTTCGCGGAAGCGGGTCGTGGTTTCCGGCCTCCTTCTTTTACGCCAAGGCGATTCCCGGCGAACCGCACCAGGTCATCGGCGTGGCGGGCGGGCATCATGGGACGCCGCGTTCGGGCCGGTTGCTGATCCTGGACCCCAGCCGGGGCCGGGCGGACGGCGAGGGCATCGTGCAGGAGATTCCCGGGCGCGGAAAGATCGTCGAGCCCATCGTGCGCGATCGGCTGGTGGACGGGGTTTGGCCGCAGTTCCTTCAGCCCTGGCCGCTCGACGCCCGGTATCACCTCGTCGCGGCCAAGCCAACGCCGGATTCGCTCTGGGGCGTCTATCTCGCCGACGTGTTCGACAACCTGACGTTGATCGCGGAGGTGGAAGGTGTCGCGCTGCTCTGGCCGATGGCGATGCGGAAGGTTTCTCCGCCGCCGGTGATTCCCGATCGCGTCAACCTCGGCGCCAATGAATCCACGGTGTTCCTCACGGACATCCACCAGGGGCCCGGCCTGAGGGATGTGCCGCGCGGCACGGTGAAGAGACTGCGGATCATCGAATACTACTTTTCCCGGCGCGGTTTTGGTGGGCTTTACGGGACGCTGGGCGCGGACGGTCCCTGGGACATCAAGCGCATC
This sequence comes from uncultured Verrucomicrobiae bacterium, assembly GCA_963751435.1. GTDB lineage: Bacteria > Verrucomicrobiota > Verrucomicrobiia > Limisphaerales > DSYF01 > JALOTU01. Next base: position 39,473 of record CAVVUP010000024.1, read on the forward strand.
CTGGGCACGGTGCCGGTGGAATCGGATGGATCGGCGCATTTCAAAATTCCCGCCAATTCGCCCCTGGCGCTGCAACCGCTTGATGAGAAAGGTCAGGCCCTCCAGCTCATGCGCAGTTGGTTCGTCGGCATGCCGGGCGAGGCGATTTCCTGCGCCGGTTGCCACGAACCGCAGAACGAGGTGTCGATGAACCGCCCGACCCTGGCCGCGCGCCGCCCGGCATCGCCGATCGAACCCTGGCACGGACCGGCCCGGGGCTTCAGCTTTGTCCGCGAGGTGCAACCGGTGCTGGACAAATACTGTGTGAGCTGCCACGACGGCCGGCGGCCTCCGCCGGTGGCACGGCGCCGGCGATCCATCCGCCCTATCTGAAGGGCGATCTCCCGATCACCAATTGGTCCAGCCATCTGGCCGGGCGCTGGGGAGGAGGCGGGACGTTCACGGAATCCTATTTCCAGCTCCAACGGTTCGTGCGCCGCAACGGGATCGAGGGCGACCGCCGGATGCTGACGCCGCTTGAATTCCACTTCAGCACCACGGCGCTGGGCCAATTGCTTGCGCAGGGTCACCACGGGCGTCAAAGTGGACGCCGAGTCGTGGGAACGGCTCGCGGCTTGGGCCGATCTCAACGCGCCGTTCTTCGGCACCTGGGGTGAAATTCCGCCGTTCTACCAGGAAGGTGAGTCCCGGCCGGCAGCAATTGCTGGCCGTGAACCGCCGCGCGGAAGAATTGCGCCGGAATCTATGTGCCGATGGGACCGCACCCCGACTACGAGCTGATTCCGGCTGTGCCGAATTTCGACGCGACGCCGGTGAAACCGGGCGAAACCGCGAACAGCCAATCCGAGATCTCGAATCTCAAATCTCAAATCCCAGAGGTCCCCGGCTGGCCATTCGACTCCGCAAGGGCTATGGCCAGGCAGCAAGCCGCCGCTGGGGAAGCGCTGACACGTTCGTTCGACCTTGGCAACGGCGTGAAGCTGGAGTTGGTGTGCATCCCCGGCGGGCGGTTCCCGATGGAAACCGCACAATCCGCCGCAGTGGTGGAGGTGAAGCCGTTCTGGATCGCGCGGTTCGAGACGATGCAAATCGCGAGTTCCGCCAGTTCCGTCGCTGGCACGACAGCCGCGATGGAAGACCGCCACGGCTACCAGTTCGGCCGGCTGGGCTATGATGTGAACCAGCCGGACCAGCCCGCCGTGCGGGTCTCGTGGGAGGAGGCGATGGCGTTCTGCCGCTGGCTGTCCGAGAGGACCGGCTTCGGCGGTGACGATTCCCACCGAGGCGCAATGGGAATGGGCCTGCCGCGCGGGCAGCGAAACGACCTTCTGGTTTGGCGGGCTCGACGCCGATTACTCGCGCTTCGCCAATCTGGGCGACCAGAAACTCGCCGAGTTCGCCGCCGACACCGCGTTGGACAACTATTCCGCCGCGCGCCCGATGGTGAATCCGAATCGCTACGACGACTGGATTCCCCGGGACGACCGATTCAACGACGGCGGCTTTGTGACCGAACCGGTGGGCCGCTACCGGCCGAATCCGTGGGGGCTGCACGATCTCCACGGCAACGCCGCCGAGTGGACGCGCGGCGCCGAGGGCGGGCTGAAAGTTGTGCGCGGCGGCTCGTGGTACGACCGGCCGCAGCAGTTGCCATGGCGGGGTCCCGGCAGTTCTATCCGCCGTGGCAAAGGGTATTTAACGTGGGCTTCCGCGTGGTTCTCGATCCGGCTCCTGCAACCGCCGGTCATCGTTTGCACCGGAGTCACAAGAGTCGCGCGCAATGTTACAAAGCCAATAAGCAGGATGCAGTGGAATGCGGTCTATTCGGGCTGGCCCTTCGCGAGGCGCTCGACTACAAGAGCATTCAAACATGAGATTCCGACCCTCGTTGATGACTTTGTGCGCACTGTTTGGGGCCGTTGTGCTCGCCTCCCAACACCCCGCCGCGGCGGACGACCGACTGGAGTTGTGGTATACCCGGCCTGCTTCCACCTGGACGGAGGCGTTACCCATCGGCAACGGTCGGTTGGGGGCGATGATCTTCGGGGGGGTGGCAAGAGAGCGAATCCAGTTGAACGAGGATTCATTGTGGTCCGGCGCGCCCCAGGATGCGGACAATCCCAAGGCGCTGGAGGTCTTGCCGCAAATCCGCCAACTGCTCTTCGACGGCCAGTATGGCGAGGCCGAAAAGCTGGCGAACCGGAATCTGATCTGCCGCGGGGCGGGCTCCGGTCATGGCAAGGGCGCCAAGGTGCCTTACGGCAGTTACCAGATGCTCGGCGATCTGAATCTGGAGTTTGAGCATGGCGCCGGGACTGCGCCCGTGAAGTATCGCCGCGACCTCGAGTTGTCCAACGCCATCAGCCACGTCAGTTACGAGATCGGCGGGGTGAAGTTCGAGCGCGAACTGTTCGCCAGCGCGCCCGACCAGGTGCTGGTCGTTCGACTGACGGCCTCCCGCAAAGGGGCGCTGAGCTTCACTGCCAGTCTGACGCGGCCCGAGGCGGCTGAAGTTTCGGCGGTGGGCCCGGACCAGTTGCTCATGCGCGGGCAATTGTGGAACGGCACGGCGTGGGAGGGGATGAAGTACGCCGCTCGCTTGCAGGCCATCGCCGAGGGCGGCCAGGTCACCGCCTCCACCAACGGATTACACATCGAAGGTGCGAATGCCGTGACACTCCTGCTCTCGGCAGCCACGGATTATCGGATGCAACTGCCCGATTGGCGGCACGGGGATCCAGAGGCCACTTCAGCCGCGCAGCTTGGCGCCGCCGCTCGCAAATCGTTCGGCAAACTGCGCGCCGCGCATGTGAAGGATTACCAGGCGCTGTTCAACCGCGTCTCGCTGGATCTCGGCCGCAGCGACGTGGATTCCGTGGCGACGGACGCGCGCTTGAAGGCGGTGCAGGGGGGCCGATTCGACCCTGCGTTCATCGCGCTTTACTTCAACTTCGGCCGTTACCTGTTGATCAGCAGTTCGCGCCCGGGCGACATGCCGGCGAATCTGCAGGGGATCTGGGCTGACACGCTGCAACCGCCGTGGAGTGCGGACTATCACGCCAACATCAACCTGCAGATGATCTACTGGCCCGCCGAGACGGCCAACCTGCCCGAATGCTTCGAACCGTTGGACCGTTACATCGCCTTCCTGACCGGCCCGGGCGCGCGGACCGCCCGCACGCATTATGACGCGCGGGGTTGGACGGTTCACACCCTGGCCAATGTCTGGGGATTCACATCGCCCGGTGAGGTGCCGTCGTGGGGCCTCTCCCCCTCGGCGGGCGCGTGGTGTGCGCAGCATCTCTGGGAGCACTACGCTTTCAGCGGGGACGAGAGCTATCTGCGCCGCGTCTTTCCCATCCTGCGCCGATCGGCCGAGTTCAGCCTGGACTGGCTCGTGAAGGATCCCAAGAGCGGCAAGCTCGTGGCCGGCCCGGCGACGTCGCCCGAAAACCGATTCCTCACGCCTGACGGCCAGAAGGCCTCCCTGTGCATGGGGCCGACGATGGAACAAGAAATCATCTGGGACGCCTTCAACAACTATCTCGAAGCGGCGCGAATCCTCGGTCTGACGGAGCCCACGGTGGAAGAGGTGCGCCAGGCCATGACCCGGCTGCGACTGCCCAAGATCGGACGCGACGGCCGTTTGATGGAGTGGAGCGAGGAATTCCAGGAAACCGAGCCGGGGCATCGGCATGTCTCCCATTTGTTCGCCCTTCATCCGGGCCGGCAGATCACGCGTCGCGGCACCCCCGAACTGGCGACGGCGGCGCGCAAGTCACTGGAAGGGCGCCTGGCTACAGGCGGCGGCCACACCGGCTGGAGCCGCGCCTGGATCATCAATTTCTGGGCCCGGCTCGGCGAAGGCGACAAAGTCGGCGAGAACGTGCAGGCGCTGCTCGTCAAGTCCACGCTGCCCAACCTGTTCGACACCCATCCGCCCTTCCAGATCGACGGCAACTTCGGCGGGGTGGCAGGCATCTGTGAGGCTCTGGTCCAAAGTCACGCAGGCGAGATCGAACTGCTGCCGGCCTTGCCGTCCGCATGGCCCAATGGTTCGGTGAAAGGCTTGCGGGCGCGCGGTGGATTCGAAGTGGACATCCAGTGGCGTGACGGACGGCTGGCCAGCGCGGCCATCCGCGGCGCCAAGGACTCGACCTGCAAGGTTCGGTGGGGTGACAAGGTGGAGTCTGTCCACTTGGGCCGCTCGGGAGCGGCCCGGTTGGAGGGAGTGAGCTTCGGCCAAGGCAAGTAGAGCGGGTGTCGAAGGATCGGTAGGGCCGCGCTGTGCGCGGCTTGGGCGCCGCCCTACAGAACGGAGATCACTTCTCCGAACCGGGCTCGCCGATGGGTTGCCTTGCCTGACGGTATTCCCGCGGCGTGGCGCGGAAGCGTTTGCGGAAGGCGGTCGCGAAGTACTGGCTGGAATTGAAGCCGCTTTCGAAGGCGATGTCGGTGATGGACCGCTCGGCGGTCTCGCGCATGAGACGCGCGGCGCGGTCAAGCCGGCAGTGGTTCAAGTACTCGACGGGGCCGGCGTTTACCAGTTCCCGGCAATACTTGCTGAACGTGGTGATGCCCATGCCGCACTGGGCGGCCATGGTCCCGAGCGTCCACGGCTCGCAACAACTGGCACCGGTGGGGTTGGCCAGGTCGCGCAGGAACAACTCCACAGTCCGGGGACGCGAGGTCAACTCGGGATTCTGGTGCGTCTGCTGTTGCGTCAGGGCATCCAGCATGGCGATCAGGAGCTGGTTCAACAGGTTGATGGTGCGCGATTCGACATGCGTCTGGTTCCAGCGCTGGATGCACTCGGCCAATCCGCGGAAGGTGGCGGCGATTTCCGGCGAGGCCTTCCAAACCGGGCTTTCGTTGTGGCGCAGTTTGCGGGTCAGCTCGGTGCGATCATGGGAGGTCAGGGTGAGCCACTTGGGCCAGCGCCACTCCTGGTTGGGGCGGCGGACCCCGACGTCGAGGATCAGCCAGTGGAGGCGGCCCGGGCCGATGTTGGGGGCGCCAAGCTTGTGCAGTTGCCAGGGGCGGGTGACGGTGAAATCGCCCGCGTGCAGCTCAAACCGCCGCTCGTCCACGGTGAGGGTCATCGCGCCGGTCTCAAGGAAGGTGATCTCCACCCCCTCGTTGCGGTGCGGGTCGAGCCCCCAATCCTGCGGTCGGCTGGCGTCCCAGTAGCCGAGGCTGTTCAACCCCGGCAGGGCGGCGGGGCGCATACGGACGCCGGGATAATGGCCCTTGCTGAGCGCATGGAACTCGATCTTGCCCTCCTCCACGGCCCGCAACTGCGGCACGCAGCGGTCGATCTCGAACCGCGTCCGACGCGTCCGATAGATGGGGGCAAGCTGCCGGCTCACGCATGTTCAATATCCTTCGCCGAAGAAGATTGCAATCCCGGGACGCTGGACTGGACTAAGATCAGGCAAATCTGTTCCCCATAAACACCATGCACAAACTGACTGATGAAGACTCCACTGCATTCTGAAGCCTGTTCCACTGTCGCCGGTCGTGGGTTGCTACGGCACTCCGTCCGCGCGTTCACCCTCATCGAACTTCTGGTGGTCATCGCCATCATCGCCATCCTCGCGGCGATGCTGCTGCCCGCCCTGAGCAAGGCTAAGAACAAGGCCCAAGCCATCCGCTGCACCAGCAATCTCAAGCAGATCGGCCTGGCCATGAAGATGTACGCGAACGATTTCTCCAGCGCCTACCCAACGCATCGCGGTTGGGCCGATGTGGGCGGGAACGGACCGATCACCCCCGCCCCTTATTACAGCGCCAACACCCCCGCCACCAATCGGCCGCTCTACCGATACGCCTCCAATGTCGAGGTCTTCCGCTGCCCGTCGGACAAGGGGGACTCCTACTATCCGGGGGTGATCAAGAACTGCTATGACAGTTACGGGACGAGCTACCTGGTCCAGTGGAGTTCCAGCGCTTTCGGGGTGCAGAAGGTCACGGATGTGCTGGGCGGCAAACCGATCAAGGAATCGGAAATCTCCCGCAGACCGACGACCAAGGTCATCATGGGCGACTGGATCTGGCATCCGAACCGCCCGTTGAACACGCCGGAAGCCATCTGGCACAACTTCAAGGGCGAGCGCCGCCTCAACATGCTCTACGGCGACGGCCACGTCGAAGTCTCCCAACTGCCCGTCACGCTGAATGCGAGCCAGCCGGTGAACATCAACTACACTTGGTGGTAGCAGGCCCGATCGGATCCCTGACTGACCATGCTCCCGGGCACCCCCGGCCCGAAGCGAACCGAACTGAACTGCGGACAACCTTATGAAAAAACTGATCCTGTTTGTTGGATTCACGAGCTTGACACTGCGCGCCCTCCTGGCGGCGGATGCGCCGGCACCCGCCTGGCCCAAGGCGGATCCGGCGGCTGTGGCGCGCTGGCAGGACATGCGCTTCGGCATGTTCATCCATTGGGGGCCGGTGAGCCTCACCGGGCACGAGATCGGCTGGTCGCGCGGCGCCGCAGACGCCGGTCGAGGTCTATGACAACCTCTACAAGCAGTTCAACCCGACGAATTTCAACGCCGACGCAATGGGTGAGCGTCGCCAAGGCGGCCGGCATGAAATACATCGTGCTGACCACCAAGCACCACGACGGCTTCTGCCTCTGGGACACCAAGCAGACCGACTACAACATCATGAACAGCCCGTTCAAGCGCGACGTGGTCAAGGAACTCGCCGCGGCCTGCAAGAAGCAGGGCATCGCCTTTGGCACCTATTACTCGACCTGCGACTGGTATCACCCGGATTTCCCGCTCACCAGTCCCGGCGGCAAAGTGCGGCGCGAGAAGTCGGACATCGATTCCTACAACCGCTACCTCCTGGCGCAGATCAGCGAACTCATCACCAACTACGGTCCGCTGCTCACCATCTGGAACGACGTGCCGCAGGAGTTCAAGGGGCGCGGCGCGGCCACCATCAAGATGGTCCGCGAACTTCAGCCCGACATCCTCATCAACAACCGCACCGGCGACGGCGGCGATTACGACACGCCCGAGCAGCGCGTCGGCAAATACCAGGACGACCGCCCCTGGGAAACCTGCATGACCATCTGCCGTCAGTGGGCCTGGAAGCCGAACGACGACATGAAGTCGCTCAAGCAATGCCTGCAGACCCTGGTCACCTGCGCCGCGCGGCGACGGCAACCTGCTCTTCAACGTCGGCCCGACGCCGGACGGCGTCATCGAGGCGCGCCAGGTCGAGCGGCTCAAGGAAATGGGCGCCTGGCTGGAGAAGAACGGCGAAAGCATCTACGGCACGCGCGGCGGCCCGTGGAAGCCGACGCCCGCCGTCGCCAGCACCCGCAAGGGCAACACGGTCTATCTGCACCTGCTGCGCGAGGAGGATGGCCGGGTCGAGTTGCCCGGACCTGCCTCGCAAGGTGACCAAAGCGTCGCTGCTGGGCGGTGGCAAGGTGAAGGTCGATCAGGCGGGCGGCAAGACTCGCACTCACGTTTGATCCCAAGGCGACTTGATCCCATCGACACCATCATTCGCCTCGAACTGGAGGGCTCGGCCATGGATATCCCCGCCATCACGCTGGCCTCCGGAATCAAGGGCACGGCCTCGAATGTTTACCAGAAGATGAACGACGAGCACGGCCCGCAGCAGGCCTTCGACAACGACTCGGAGACCCGCTGGGCCACCGACAGCGGCACGAAGCAAGGCTGGATCGCCGCCGACCTGGGCAAGCCGCTCACCATCCAGCGCGTTCGCATCGAGGAGGCCTACGGCGAGCGCGTGCAGAAGTTCGAGTTCCAGTATCGCGAGGGGGCCGAGTGGAAAACGATGTTCAGCGGCGACAAAATCGGCCACTGGTTCCAGAAGAAGCTGGACCCGCCGGTGAAGGCGCAGGAGTTCCGGCTGAACATTCTGGACGCCACCGACGGCCCGACCATCTCCGACATCGAGTTCATTGAAAAGTGACATCCGATGAGCAGCATCAGCATCATTGACCTGGTCGTTATCGTGCTTTACCTGGCGGGGATTGTCGGCGCGGGGGTGTGGGTGGGCCTGCGCAAGCGCAAGGGCGGGGAGGCCGGCAGCTATTTCCTCGCGGGCAACACGCTCGCATGGCCGTCCATCGGGCTGGCGCTGTTCGCCACGAACATCTCCTGCCTGCATCTCGTCAGCCTCGCGCAGGCGGGCTACGACTCCGGGTTTCTGATGGGCAACTTCGAGTGGCTTGCCGCCTACACGCTGATCGTCCTCAGCCTGTTCTTCGTGCCGTTTTACATGCGCGCCAAGGTCTCGACGCTGCCGGACTTCCTCGAGAAGCGCTACTGCACCGAGTGCCGCGACTGGCTGGCCGGGCTTTCGATGGTGACCGCGATCATCTTCAACATCGCCTTTCCGCTCTCGACCGGCTGGCTCGTGTTGCACGGCGTGTTCGGCATTGATAAATGGGTGTGCATCCTCACGCTGACCACGCTGACGGCGGTCTATACCATCCTGGGCGGGCTTTCGGCGGTGGTGATGACGGAGACGATTCAAGCCGTCATTCTGCTGGTCGGGTCGATCATCATCACCGGGCTGGCCTATGTCAAAGCCGGGGGCTGGCACGGCATGACCGAACAGCTCCAGGCGAGCGGCGAGACCCTGAAGCTGACCATGCTGCGTTCGCCTGCCGAGGAGCCCGGCTTGCCGTGGTATGCGGTGCTGCTCGGGTATCCGGCGTTGAGCATCTGGTATTGGTGCGCCGACCAGACCATCGTGCAGCGCGTGCTGGGCGCCAAGGACGAGAACCACGCCCGCACCGGCCCGCTGTTCTGCGGGCTGATCAAGGTGTTTCCGGTGTTCGTCTTCATCCTGCCCGGGCCTGCTGTTCCTGACCATGATCCAGGCCGGCAAGATCGAGGACCTGGCCCAACTGCGCGTGCGCTCCGAGCAATCCGTGGCCGCCGGCAAGGAATACCGGCTGGAACTGACCGGCGCCGCGCTGGGCGGCCAGACGCGCACCGTCACCCTGACGGACGGCCAGACGCTGGACCTGACGGCGGACCTCGCCAATGGCGGCAAGCCGCTGACCTTGATGACCGGGCTTGATGCGAAGCATCTCGTCCTGCCGGCGAACGTCGCCGTGATGTCGTCCAAGGAAACCTACGGCCTGATGATCAAGAACCTCATGCCCGTCGGGCTGTTCGGGGTGATGGCCGCCGCGCTCATGGCGGCGCTGATGGGCAACCTTGCCAGCGCCTCGAACTCGATCGCCACCCTCTTCAGCTACGACCTCTACCGCCGTTTCCGTCCGGAAACGCCCGAGCACCGGCTGGTCTTGATCGGACGGCTCGCATCGCTGGCGGCGTTCCTGCTGGGCATCGGCCTCGTGCCGCTGCTCGACAATTACAAGAGCATTTTCGCCGGCATCAACGACATCATCGCCCACATCGCGCCGCCGGTCTCGTGCGTGTTTGCCGTCGGTGTCTTCTGGCCGCGGGCGTCGGCGTTCAGCGCCAAGTGGACGATGTGGATCGGATCGCTCACCGGCGCGCTGGTGTTTACCGCCAAGACCCTGCACACCTGGAAGCCCGCGATCTTTGGCTGGATTCCGACGTTCATTCATGCGACGCCGTTCATGCTGATGGCGTTTTACCTCCTGTGCTTTTGCATCGTGCTGCAGGTCGTGCTGAGCCTCGCCCGGCCCAAGCTCGCGTCCGAAGACCTGCAGAAGCTCTATTGGGAGCATCCGTTTGACGCGCTCAAATCTCCCGGCTGGCCCGGCCTGGCGAATTACAAGGTGCTGGCGGCGCTCGTGTTCGTCGCCATGTCCGTGCTTTACTACATTTTCCGTTGAACCCATGGCCCATCGAACCTTTATGAAACAATACCTTTGTCTCCTGGCCGTGGTGCTCCTCGCCGGCTGCGCCACCCGGAAAGCGCCCGCAACGCTACGCCTGGGTTACCGGGCTCAAGCCGGACAAGGCCGAACACTACCGTCAACTGCACGCCAGCCCCTGGCCCGTCGTGAACAAGATGATCAAGGAGTGCCACATCCAGAACTTCTCGATCCACGAACGCGAGATCAACGGCCAGCTCTACCTCTTCGCCTACCTCGAATACACCGGCAAAGACTTCGACGCCGACATGAAGAAGATGGCCGCCGATCCCGAGACGCAGCGGTGGTGGAAGGAAACCGATCCCTGCCAATCCCCGCTGCCCGACGCCGCGGCCAAAGGCAAGATCTGGAGTGACACTAAGGAAGTCTACTTCCTCAAATGACTGTCCGCCCTTCCATGAACCGGCCCCCGGACCGCGGATTGTCTCAATCCGCAGCGGCTCGGATGATGCGGCGCGGCTGCGAGTTGAGGACAACTCGCGCTCCATACCAAAGTACATGGCCCCAACGCGCGAGTGCAGGAGCGCGGAAGGCCTTCGCGGGACGGTGGGCAGTGCTGGCCATCCTCCTGTGTTCCCTCGCTGGCCTGGCAGCGCAGTCCCATCCGGCCATCACCCCACAATCCGACGGGGTGCTGCAACTCGAGGCGCGCACGGCGACGATCCATGGCCAGACGGCGCGCTTCATGGACGAGGCGCCCGGAAACATCGGGTATTGGTCGGACCCGGCGGACTTATCTTACCTGGCCGGTCGCATTGGCCGCGCCGGGCGAATTCGTCGTCGAGTTGAAATACGCCTGTTATGCCGGCTCGCAGGGCAGCACGTTCGAGATCGCCGTCGGCGACCAGAAGCTCGGCCGCGCGCATCGCCGAGGACACCGGCACCTGGTATGACTACGAGGTCGTCCAGCTTGGCCGCTTGCAGGTGACGCAAACCGGTGCGCAGACGCTCACGCTCAAGCCGCTGAAGAAACCGGGCGGCGCGGTCATGAACCTGGCCTGGTTGCGGCTCGTGCCTGCGAACGACTACTCAAACTACCTCGCTCGCACCGCCAGCGAGCGCCCGACGAAGCCCGTCGCGCTGCCCGCGAAGGTGTTCGTGGTTCCCAATTTTCATCCGGCCAGTTGCGGCTGGCTCGCCAACTGGTCGGTCGAGCGGAATTACTGCGCCAATTCCTATCTCGATCACCTCGACCGCGTGCGCGATGACCCGAACTACAACTTCGTGATGTCCGAGTGCAACAACATGATCGCCATCCGCAACTTCCGTCCGGACCGTTTCGCGGAACTGCAGCAGCGGGTCCGGGAGGGCCGCGTGGAACTGGTGAACGCCTTCTTCCTCGAATCCACCATCAACCTCTCCGGCGGCGAGGCGCTGGCCAAGATGGGCATCGAAGGGTTGCGCTGGCAGCAGCAGGTGATGGGGGTCCGCCCGCGCTATTGCTGGGCGATTGATGTCTGCGGCACGCATGTGCAGATGCCGCAGCTCTGTGAGCAGCTCGGCCTCGAAGCGCTGGTTTACACCCGCTGCAATCGCTCCGGCAAGACGGTCTTCTGGTCCGTGTCGCCCGACGGCTCACGCATCCTGACACTGGTCCCGGGCCATTATTCGGACGACATCGGCGGGACCTACGGGGCGACGGAACCATTGAACGAGTCGCAGTTGAAGAAGGCCGCCAAGTCCATCGCCACGAAGTGTGCGTCGACGCCGGCTGGCGCACCGGTGTTGGTTTTGGGCGGGAAGGGCGATTACGCTTTGGCGCCGGCGCGGCGCGAGAATCCCACCGAATTTCTCCAGACCTGGAACAAGTTCAGTCCGGACTGCGAAATCCGTTTCACCGGGCTTTCCCCTTATGTGGACACCCTGCTGCCCGGGGTGAAGTCGGGCGCAGATCGAGCTGCCGACCGTGCGAGACTGGCACCAGTTACACGTTTGATTCCTTCTGGATCGAGAACCCGCGCGTGAAGACCTGGTATCGCCGCGGCGAGCACGCGCTGCAGTCCGCCGAGATGCTCGCCACGATTGCCAGTCTCGAGACCGGCTTCGAGTACCCGGTTCAGCCGCTGTATCAGGCCTGGCTCCAGATGCTGCTGAACATGGACCGCAACACCCTCTGGGGCAGTGCCGGGCGGGATGGTCTTCGAGCATGAGACCTCGTGGGACGCCCGGGACCGTTTCGAGTGGGTCGAACGGCAGAGCGCCACCACACTGGATGCCGCCGCCCGTCAACTGGCCGGAGACGGTTCCGGGGTGACGCTCTTCAACGCCGCCAACTGGACGCGCAAGGATCCACTGCGCCTCAAGCTGCCCGCCGGCAGCACCCTGGCCGGCGCGAAGTGCGAGGCGGCCGGTGACGGCACCACGTTCTGCGGGGTGGAAGTCCCTGCGCTGGGCCTGGCCGGAGCGAAGCTGAAGTCCAAGCCGGCCGTCGCGGCCAAGCCCATCCCGTTCCCGGCGAGCATCGAGACCCGGTTCTATTCCGCAAAGGTGGATCCCGTCACCGGCGCGCTTGTCAGCCTGAAAACCAAGCCGTCCGGGCGGGAAATGCTGGGCGGTCCGGCCAATGTGATCGTGGCAGAGAAGCATGTGGGCCACGGCGATCCCGGCGACTTCACCTATCCGCGTCCGAAGCGTCCGCGCCTGGCGGGTTCGAGCGATTTCAAGACGACGGTCGTCGCGAGCGAAGGGCCGCTGGCCATCACGGTTGAAGCGAGCGGCGGGTTTTACGGCGGCGGCGCGACCCGGCGCGTCACCCGGTTCTTCAAGGATTCCCCGCGCATCGAGTTCGAGACCGAGTTGAACGACATTCCCAACCTCACCGTGGTGGTGGCGGAATTTCCGCTGGCGCAGGTTCCGCGGGAAATCCGCCGGGGCATCCCGTTCGGCTTCTCGCGGGATGACGGCGCGATTTCCGGCATCGTTCCCGCCGTGCGCTGGAGCGACTACAGTTCGCCGGGGTGGGGTGGGGTGGCGCTGCTGGACCGCGGCCTGTCCGGTCGCGAGATCAATGCCAACACACCGGTGATCTACCTGTTGAACGCCACGGACAAATACTACGGCTACACCAACGCGTGGTTGAGCGGCAAGGGCCGGCACCGGCTCGAATATGCCCTGGTCGCGCATGACGCCGATTGGTCCGACGCCCGCGTCCCGCAACAGGCCTGGGAATACAACAGTCCGGTCGCGGTGGCCCCGAATTGTCGGGCAGCCAAACCGCAGTCGTTTTTGCAGACTTCGGACAATCTGATAGTCGAGGCCATCCGGCGCGACGGCGCGGACATCGAGGTGCGCTTGCTCGAAGTCCTCGGGCAGGCGGGTTCGGCGCGCGTGGTCGTGAATCTGCCGCACACGAGCGCCGCCCTCACGGACCTGACCGGTGGACGGGCGCAGAAACTCGAAGGCGGGCCGGCTTACGGCTTCCCCGTCCGTGCCCAGCAGATTGTGACCCTGCGTTTGCGCACGGCGACCCCGGTGGCCGGGATCAAGCCACTGCTGGACTGGGACGAGTTGGTCCCCGCGCACAAGCGCGCCGCGCTGCACGAGTATTTGAAGGACAAGAAAGGGCACCCGCCGCGCGGGTCCTGAAATCACAGACGTGCACCTATGAGCATGTTCGACACATTCGGCAAGGGCGGCCGACACGGCTGGACGGAAGGAGAACACCCTGAAGAAGCTGGTCCGCATGAACGCCGCGCTGCGCCACCAGGAGCCGGACCGCGTGCCCATCAGCGACTTCTTCTGGGGCGGCTTCATCGAGCGCTGGCGCAAGGAACTGGGCCTGGCCGCCGACGCCAACCCCTACTACCACTACGACCTCGACTGGATCGTCACGGTGCCGAACATGGACCCCTGGATCCGGCCCTTCGAGACGCTCAAGGAGGACGCCGGAGGAGGTGGTGGTGAAGACCGGGTTTGGGGCCATCATGCACAAGCATTTCGAGTTTCCCATGCCGGAGATGCACGCCTGGGAAACCGACACCTTCGAGAAACTCGAGCAGGCGGTGTTCGACGATCCCGGCGACCCGCGCCGTTTCTTCTCCGCCGGCGACAACCAGATCGCCGGGGTGGGGGACGGCTTCCAGCGCAACTCGCCGGCCTGGATCGAGACGGTCAAGTCGCTGCGCCCGGACTTTCCCGGTTTACGGCAGCATCATCGAGGTGAGCGAATGCCTCACCCGCCTGATCGGCCAGCAAAACGCCATGATGTGGATGGCCGAATATCCCGGAGCGCATGGGCGCGGTGATCAACCGCATCGGCGCCTATCTACCTCGAAATGGCCAAGGCCGAAATGGAGGCCGGCGGCCGGCTTGCTGGACGGCTTCGTGATCTGGGGCGACGTGGCCTACAAGAAATGCACGTTCATGTCGCCGCGCTACTGGCGCGAGTATTTCAAGCCCTGGGTGGCGCAGATGATCGCGCACGCGCACGCGCAGGGCTTGCCGGTCATCTATCACGGCTGCGGCAACGTCAAGGCCATCTTCCCCGATTACATCGAGATGGGGCTGGACGCCTACAACCCGCTCGAAGTGAAGGCGGGCATGGACGTGGTGGAGTTGCGCCGGCAATATGGCCACACGATCGGCTTCTGCGGCAACAGCGACATGCAGGTCTGGGAAACCGGCGACCGCGATGCCATCCGGCGCGAGGTGCTGCGCAAGCTCAACGCCGCCAAGGGCGGCGGGATGATCTTCCAGTCGGACCACTCGGTCAGCAGCAGCGTGTCCGGCCAGACCTACGATTACATCGTCAAGCTGGTGCGCGAGCACGGGCGATATCCGCTCCAGCTCGCCGAATTCGACGAGAAGCTTTGAGCCCTAACTCTCCCACGAACCCACCATGAAACGCTACGGAATGGTGATCGGCGTCCGGGCCGAAAAGATCGACGAATACAAGAAACTTCACGCCGCGGTCTGGCCCGACGTGCTGAAGATGATCCAGCAGTGCAACATCCGGAACTACTCGATCTACCTGCGCCAGCTCGACGACGGCCAGCATTACCTGTTCAGCTATTTTGAATACACCGGCAGCGGACTTCGCCGCCGACATGGCGAAGATGGCCGCCGACCCGACCACGCAACGCTGGTGGGCCGTCTGCAAGCCCTGCCAGAAACCGCTGGACAACCGCGCGCCCGAGGAGTGGTGGTCCGGCATGGAAGAGGTGTTTCACCAGGACTGACCCCACCCGAATGAACCCGCAACGGCTCCACGGCAGGACAGCGATCGTCACGGGCGGCAGCGCCGGCATCGGCGCAGCCATCGTGCGGCGGTTCGTGGCCGAGGGCGCCCGGGTGATGGTGGGAGATCGCGACCAGCCGCGCGGCGATGTCCTGTGCCGAGGAACTGGGGCCGTCGGCCGTCTTTCAGGGATTGGATGTTGCGGATGCGGCTGTCGTTCGCCGACGCGATTCGATGCCGCTCGATCGGTGGGGGCGGCTGGACATTCTCGTGAACAATGCCGGCATTGCGTTGCCCGCCGCCACGGTGCAGGACACCAACCTGGACCAGTTCGAGCAGTTGGTGGACGTGAACCTGCGCAGCGTGTTTCTGGGCTGCAAGCTGGCTTATCCGCACCTCAAGGCGGTGCGCGGTTGCGTGCTGAACATCTCCAGCATGGCCGGCATGACCGGCCAGGAACGACATGCCGTCTATGGCGCCACCAAGGGCGCGATCAACGCCCTCACCAAATGCGCCGCAGTGGACTGGGGCCGCGACGGCATCCGCATCAACGCGCTGTGCCCCGCCGGGGTCTGGACCGACACGCTCCGGGCCTGGATGAAAGCGCAGGCGGACGCGGCGGGCATCGAAACATATTTGAAACAGATCCATGCCCTCGGCTATTGTCCGGAACCGGAAGAGATTGCGTCTGTGGCCGCGTTCCTGTGCAGCGACGAGGCGAAGTTCATCACGGGCTGCCTGCTGCCCGTCAGTGGTGGCAGCGAGTGCGGCTACAATGTGCATGCCCCGGTGACGCTGGCTGATCCGCATTCTTGAACCGATCGAATCCATAACAACAAACAAACACGCACAGTATGCTCGACCTGAAACAACTCCAGGAGGCCGTCCTTAACGGGGACGCCAAAACCGCAAAATCCATCACCGAACAGGCCCTGGCCGCCGGCCATGAGCCGCTGAAGCTGGTGCAGGAATACATGATGCCGGCGATGTCCGAGGTGGGCCGGCGATTCGAGTGCAACGAGTATTTCGTGCCGGAACTGCTGCTGTCGGCCCGCGCGATGAAGGCCGCCCTGGAACTGATCCGCCCCCTGCTGGCCGCCAAGGGCACCGAGCCGGTCGGCCGCGTGGCGCTCGGCACGGTCAAGGGCGACCTGCACGACATCGGCAAGAATCTCGTGGGCGCCATGCTCGAAGGCGGCGGCTACGAGGTGATCGACCTCGGGGTGAACGTGACGCCCGAGCAGTTCATCGCCGCCGTCAAGGAAAAGAACGCCAACATCGTGGCCATGTCGGCGTTGCTGACCACGACCATGCCGTCGATGAAGACGACGATTGACGCCATGAAGCAGGCCGGGGTGCGCGACCAGGTGAAGGTGATCATCGGCGGAGCGCCGATCACCGAGAAGTTCGCCCAGGAAATCGGCGCGGACGGTTTCAGCGAGTCCGCCGCCGGCGCGGTGGCCGCGGCCCAAAAGGTGATGGCCTGATCTTCACCCTGCCCCCCATGTTCGTGGGCGCCACGACCATGCCCGAGGTGCGGCGGATTACGACCTTTGACAGGTACGTTACATGAATACTTTCAACCAGTTGGTTCTCAATTCCCCTCGTCGCCTGGCGTTGCCGGTGGCCGTTTATCCCGGCCTGGCACTCACCGGCGCCAAGGTGTCCGACATCGTCACCAATCCCGCGCGCCCAACTCGACGCCCAGGCGGCGCTGCAGCTGCGTTACCACACGCCCTTCGTGCTGTCCGCGATGGATCTGAGCGTCGGAGGCCGAGGCGTTCGGCTGCACGATCGCGGTTTCCGACATCGAGGTCCCCACCGTGACGGGGCGCCTGGTCACCAGCCAGGAACAGGCGGACACGCCTGGCGGTTCCGCAGCCGGGCGACGGCGCACCGGCGTTTATCTGGAGGCCGTGCGACTGCTCCGGCAAATGTCCGGACCGCCGTTCGTGTTCGCCGGCTGCATCGGGCCCTTCTCGCTGGCCGCCCGCCTGGTGGGCGTGAGCGAGGCGATGGAACTGACCATCGCCGAGCCGGACCTGATGCATGCGCTGGTGGAGAAGAGCGCGTCCTTCCTGACGGACTTACATCCGGGAATTCCGGGCTGCCGGGGCGCAGGGCATCATCATGGCCGAACCCGCCGCCGGCCTGTTGTCACCGCGGGGGCTGTCCGCCTACTCGAGTGCCTACATCAAACGGATCGGCGCCGAGGTGAGCGACGAGTCCTTCACCCTCCTGCTGCACAATTGCGCGGCCAAGGTGCTGCATCTGCCGGCCATCCTGGAAACCGGTCTCAAGGCGTTCCATTTCGGCGCGCCCATGGACATCGTGGCGGCTCTGGGCAAGGTGGCGCCGGAGGTGGTGTTGTGCGGTAATCTCGATCCGGCCGGCGTCTTCGTGAACCTGCCGCCCGCCGAGGTCACGGCCAAGGCGTCGCAGTTGCTCGCCGCCACCGCGGCGCACCGCAACTTTGTCCTGTCGTCCGGGTGCGATCTGCCCCCCAACGCGTCCCTCGCCAGCCTGGATGCCTTTTACGAGGCGTTGAAGCAGTTCAATGCCGCGGCGCGTTGAGGAACCGTCGATCTCAAGAACAGA
Source organism: uncultured Verrucomicrobiae bacterium (assembly GCA_963751435.1). GTDB lineage: Bacteria > Verrucomicrobiota > Verrucomicrobiia > Limisphaerales > DSYF01 > JALOTU01. Next base: position 57,118 of record CAVVUP010000024.1, read on the forward strand.
CTTCCTCGGATGAATCCTAAAGAGCGCATCCTGGCCGTGTTGGATCGGCAGCCCGTGGACCGGTTGCCCGTGGATCTGTGGCACACGCCCGAGATTGCCGCCGCGCTTCGCCAGCACTTCCGGGCGGCTGATGACTTCGCCATGTGGCGCGCGCTGGGGCTCGACAAGATTGTCTGGGATTTCATGAATTACCGCACGGAGGCGGGCGAGCGGGCAGGGGGGCAGTCCGGCGCCGGCGCCGAATCCGGCGGCGCCCGCACGATGTGGGGCGTGCCGTTGAAGCAGATCCAGGCGGGCGAAGCGCACTACGCGGAGTTTGGTGCGGCGCCCATGGCGGACTTCAACACGCCGGGCTCGCTCGATCAGTATCCTTGGTGGCCCCAGGTGGACCGTTTCGATTACGCCGCCGCCGTGGCCCTGGCGCAGAAGGCTTCCGCCGAATATGCGGTGATCGGTCCCTGGGTTTCCTTCTACGAGATCTACTGCCAGTTGCGCGGGCTCGAGCAGGCAATGATGGATCTCGTTGAAAATCCCGATCTGGTGGAAGCCATCCTGGACCGGATCGAGGCCATCCAGACGGAGATGATGCAGCGGTTCTTCCCTCGGGTGAAAGGGCACCTCGACCTGGTGTTCATCAGCGACGACATCGCCGGACAGAAAGTCGCTGCTGATGTCACCGCGCATGTGGCAGGCCCATCTTCAGCCGCGTCTGAAGCGCTGGTGCGACCTGATTCACGCGCACGGTTTGCGGGTGTTTTACCACACCGACGGCGCAGCGCGGCCCTTGCTCAAGCCCATTCTGGACTGTGGCGTGGACGTGTTGAACCCGATCCAGCACGCCTGTCCGGGCATGGACATGGCGGAACTCAAGAGGGAGTTCGGGCACCGGGTGATTTTCCACGGTGGCGTGGACAACCAGAGTGTCCTGCCGCGCGGCACCGTGGACCAGGTGCGCGCCGAGGTGCGGGATTGCCTGCGCACCCTGGGCGCGGGACGCGAAGGGTTCATCTGCGCGTCGTGCCACAACGTCCAGCCCGGGACGCCGATCGAGAACATCCTCGCCATGGTGGAAACCGTCCAGGAATGGAGCGGAGAATGAACCGGACTTTCCATGAACCGGCCCCCGGACCGCGGATTGTCTCAATCCGCAGCGGCTCCGATGATGCGGTGCTGCTGCGAGTTGAGGACAACTCGCGCTCCTTGCCCAAACCGGGCCCGCCGGGCCGGGCTCCAAGGCTAACCAAAACCCCAATCAAATTTATGACCTCCCGCGAACGCATCCTGGCCGCCATCGAACATCGCCAACCCGACCGCGTGCCCGTGGACCTCGGCGCCACGCCCAGCTCCGGCATCTCGGCCATCGCCTACGGCAACCTCAAGACGCCACCTCGGCCTCACGCAGGGCGCGCACGCGCGTCTATGACGTCGTCCAGCAACTCGCGCAGCCCGAGGACTTCATCCTCGACCGCTTCGGCATGGACGTGATGGACATCGGCCGCGCCTTCAACACCGAGGATTCCGCCTGGCAGCCGACCACGCTGGCCGACGGCCAGTCCGCGCTGTATCCGGCCTGGTTTCATCCCGAGCGGCAGCCGGACGGCTCGTTCATCGCGCGCATGAAGGACGGCCTGGACATCGCCCACATGCCGGCGGGCGGGACGTTTTACGACCAGAGCTATTTCCCGTATCTCGACGGCTACCCGGCGGACTTCAGCAAGCTCTCCGACGAGATGGGCCGGATCCTCTGGGCCGCGCTGGTTCACAGCCCGTGGGATCACGCGGGCGATCCCGGGCTTCTGGGACACGCTGCGGGCCAAGGCGCTCGAACTGCGCCGCACCAGCGACCGCGCGCTGATGATCGTCATCGGCTGCAATCTCTTCGAGTGGGGCACGTTCCTCCGGCGCATGGACAACTTCCTGATGGACCTCGTCGCCGAGCCGGAACAGGTCGAGGCGCTGCTCGACGCGCTGATGGAACGGCATCTGGCCGGTGCTGGAGAAAGCCTGCCGCGCCGTCGGCGACGTGGCGGACATCATCCGCTTCGGCGACGACCTGGGCACCAACGGCGGGCCGTTCATGTCGCCGCAAGACCTACCGGCAGCTCTTCAAGCCGCGCCACACGATCCTGTGCGATTACGTCCACAAGCACACGAAGATGAAGACGTTCCTGCACTCGTGCGGCTCGATCCGCGCGCTGATGCCGGACCTGATCGAGGCGGGCTACGACGTGATCAATCCCGGTGCAGACGACCTGCAAGGGCATGGAAGCCGAGGGGTTGAAGGCGGATTTCGGCAAGGACATCTGCTTCTGGGGCGGCGGCTGCGACACGAAAGCCGTCCTGCCGCAGGGCACGCCCGCGGAGGTGAAGGAGCACGTGAAGCGCCGGCTGGAAATCTTCATGCCCGGCGGCGGCTTCGTCTTCAACACCGTCCACAACATCCTGCCCGAGGTGCCGCCGCAGAACATCGTGGCCATGTTCGAGGCCATCGAGGAATTCAACCGTGAGCGATGATTCAGATCCATCTCCACCCGCGACGCGCGCTACCCCATCGGCTCCGGCCACGGCAGCGACGCCATTCACAAGGACCCGGTCTATTCCTACGCCGTCACCCTGTTGCACGATGAGCAGGGCCGCACGGGCAGCGGGCTGGCCTTCACGCTGGGCGAGGGCAACCAGCTCGTCTGCGAGGCCGCGAAGTTCTACGCCGACCGCCTGGCGGGCCAGGACATCGAGGAAATCATGGCCGGCTTCGGCGCGCTGCAGAAGGCGATGGCCGACGAGCAGCAGTTCCGCTGGCTCGGGCCGCACAAGGGCATCGTTCAACTGGCGCTGTCGTCCGTCACCAACGCCTGCTGGGATTTCTGGGCCAAGTCGCGCGGCGTGCCGTTGTGGAAACTCTTGCTGGACCTCACCCCGGAGCAGATTGTCGCCACGCTCGACCTCTCCTATCTCGAAGATGAGCTGACGCGCGGAACAGGCGCTGGCCATTCTCCGGCAAGCGCAGCCGACCCGGAGCGCGCGCGAAGGGCGTCTTGAAAACCGGCTATCCCGGCTACGACACCAGCGTGGGCTGGTTCAATTATCCGGACGACCAGGTCCGCGAGAACTGCAAACGCGCGCTGGCGGCCGGGATTCACCGCCATGAAACTCAAGGTCGGCTCGCCCGACCCCGAACGCGACCTGCGCCGGGCCGGCATCGTGCGCGAAGTGGCCGGTGACCGGACGTCCGCGTCATGCTGGACGCCAATCAGCAATGGACCCTCCCGCAGGCGTTGTCCATCTGCCAGCGGCTGCGGGCGATGAATCCGTTCTGGATCGAGGAACCCACGCATCCGGACGACATCCTCGGTCACAGGACGCTGGCCGACGCCATCGCACCGGCGAAGCTCGCGCTGGGCGAGCACGTCCCGAACCGGGTGATCTTCAAGAACTATCTGCAGGCCCGGTGCGCCGGGTTCATCCAGGTGGACGCCGTGCGCGTGGCCGGCGTGAGCGAGTTCATCGCCGTCAGCCTGCTGTGCCGCAAGTTTGGCGTGCCGGTGGTGCCGCACGTGGGCGACATGGGCCAGTTGCACCAGCACCTCGTCCTGTTCAACCACATCGCCGTCGGACACGACGTGGTGTTCCTGGAACACATTCCGCACTTGCGCGGGCACTTCGTGCATCCCTGCCGCGTGGAAGGCGGGGTTTATCACACGCCCCAGGAGACGGGCGCCAGTTGCGATCTGAAGCCGGAGTGAGCGGGATGGTGGGGCCGGCGAGGCGCTGTTTCAGCCTGCGACGGCGCTTGCAGTGGGGGGCATGAGCCTCTCGGAGTTGGCCGTCAGGGCAGGCGCATCCAAGGTGGGTAGGGTCGGCGCGCTGCGCCGACCACGCCGCGCGAGCGGCGCGAGACGAACCCGGGAAGGTGCAAACCCGAACCCAACCCGAAGCCCGATCTCCGGACTTCGCACTTCGGACTTCGGACTTCGGACTTCGGACTTCCCCGGGACCTTGGCTTTTCGTCAGACAGGGAAGGGCTTGCAAACAACTGAGAGGCGCCCAATGACCTTTCCAGTGCCTGTTTTCCAGTTGCCAAGGCGCGTGTGGTCGCCTATATGGACACCCATGGCCCCGGTAGTTCATAAGACGCAGGGCGTGGCCTGTTGCGGGTGGTTCTCCGCTCGCGGCGCCCTCAGGAGTGCGTCCTCGGTCCAACACCATAACAAGTCCCCCCTATGAAACGGTATATCCCCAGCAAATCCCTGGTAATCCTCGTCTGCGCGCTCGGCCTGGCGATGCTCCCCACGAGCGTCCGGGCGGCCAGTATCACGCTCACCAACAGCGACGCCGGCAACCCGACGTACCTGGTTTCCTCCTTCACGTCCAAAGGAAACTGGAATGACTCGGTGGGGCCGACGAATGTTAACGACTACATTGTTCCTTCGACACCGGCGGTTTCAATGCGAACTCCCGCAGATACCACCAATTATGTGTTCAATGGCAATTCCTTGACCCTGAGCGGTCCCGGCACGACCGCCGCCGGCGGAGGGCGTCTCATCACCAAGAACAACGGAGTTGTGACTTACACCATCAACAATCTGTTGGTGACCAACCTGGGGATGATCCAAAACGGGGCTGCTGGTAACACGCCCGTAATCATCGCCGGTTCCATCACCACATCGAATGGCGGCTGGGTGTTGTTGCCGGGAAACAACCAAATCACGATCGCCGCCGACGTGGCGGGCGACGGGCCGCTGTGGTTGGGATCCCCCTCCGCAGCCAGTGCCAACACTGTGACTTTTTCCGGGGCCATCAGCAATTACACCGGCTCGGTTTATTCCACCAACAACACTTCGACCCTCCTCTTCAGCAACAACCTGGTCCAGACCTACTCCGGCAATCTCCTCATGTCCCGCACCAACAACGGTGTGATCGTTCGGGGGGCGGGGGTGTTGACCTTGACCGGCACGAATGCCTATCCCGGCCTGACCACCGTCAGTAACGGCACGCTGGTTCTGGCGGGCAATGGAGTGGGCGTGACCAATTCGACGACGGTTGCCAGCGGGGCCACCCTCCAGTTGCAGGCGAATGCCAACAACACCGTCAGCGGCACCAATTATTGCCTGGGAACTGTCGGGGCAGCGAACACCTTCACCAAGGGTTGCACGTTGCAGTTCCGGTCCGACAGCAGCGTGGTGTTCAACGGCGGGAACAGCCTGGCCGGTGTGGGCAACGGCATCAACACCTGGGACGTGAATCAGCTCACGGGCGCGGGCGTCAGCAACACCATCACCTTCGCCCCGGACGGTTTCAATGTGTTCAATTCCACGTTCAACCTCACGGGAGGCAATGGTTACTCGCTGGTGTTGGGCCCGCTGAATGGCGTGAACACCGGCGGTACGCTGACCCTGAACCCCTCGAATCTCAACCTGACCATCGGGGGCGTCACCGGCGATGTGGCCGGCGGAACGACGGTGCAAGGCAACGGTGACGTCACGTCGAGCGCCGCCATCACGGCGGTCACCCGCTTGACCAAGCAGGGATCCGGCACGCTGACCTTGAATGGCGCAAACTCCTACTCGGGCGCCACGCGGATCCAGGGTGGCACCGTGGTCCTGGCCAACGGCACCACGCTCGCCAGCACCAATCTCGACCTGAGCACCGGCGCGCAACTGGACGTGACGGCCTTGAGCGGAGGCGTGCTTCCGCTGAATTTCCTGCAGGTGGTTGCCGGCAGCGGCACCGTCCTCGGGTCCGTGGACACTTCCTATGGCGGTTCGCTCTCACCCGGCGGCCCGTTGTTGGCGGGCACATTGTCGGTGACGAACAATCTCACCTTGTCGTCGGGGGGCGTGTTGAGCTTCGATCTGGCCAAGAACACGGCGCTGGGCGGCGGCACGAATGATCTTATCGCGGTGGCGGGCGACCTGAACGTGGCGGGCAGCACGGCCCTCACCCTGAATTTCCTCGATGGTTCGCCGGCGACCGGCGCCTACACGCTGATCCAATACGGGACGTTTTCGGGCGATGTCACTCAGATCTATCCGCCGAGCAATCCGCGCTACACCCTTGTGGTCACGAACAACACGGCCACGAAGGCGGTGGAGTTGCTGGTCAGCGGGGTGCCGGCCGACCTGGTTTGGGTGGGCGATGGTTTCTTCAACGGCTGGGACAACGCGGGAAGCTACCAGAACTGGACCAACCCGGCCATTGCCAGCCCGGACTTCTTTTATGACGGGGACGTTGTGACGTTCAATGACAGCGGTTCCAACTCGCCTGCCATCTACTTGGCCACGGTCAATGCGCCCGGCTCGGTCACGGTGAACGCGTCGCAAGACTATGATTTCAGCGGCAGCGGCGGCATTGGCGGGGTGGTATGCAGCCTGACCAAGAGCGGCGGCGGGACCCTGATCCTCGAGACGGCAAACACCTATGGCGGCAGCACGACCATCACCGCGGGCAAACTGCAGGTCGGCAATGCCGGGACCGCTGGCACGCTGGGCACCGGGCCGGTGACGAACAATGCCGCGTTGTCCTTGAGTCGCACCGACGGACTGATTGTTCCCAACAACCTGCATGGCAGCGGCACGGTCAGCCTGGACAGTGCCGGCACGTTCGGCTTCACCTCGACCAATAACGACTACACGGGGAGCACGCTGGTCAACGCCGGCACGTTGTTCCTGACCACGCCGCAAGGTCTCGGCGCCTCCAGCGGCGGAACCGTGGTGGCCGCAGGCGCCCAGCTCTATATCAATGCCGCTGTCAACGTGGGGACGGAGCCGCTGACCCTGAACGGGGCGGGGGATGGCAGCGGCGCGCTGCGCAAGAGCGGCGGCAACGCCGCCACCTTCGGCGGCGCCATCACGCTGGGCAGCGACACCCGGATCAAGCTCGACGGCAACGGGACGCTGAATCTCACCAATGCCGCCGGCATCGATGGCTCGGCAGTCAACGCCAGCCTGGCACTGGCCGGGGACGGCGGCAGCGCGGGGATTGTGGCCGGTCCGATTTCGCTGGGCACCAACGGACTGTTCATCAGCAGCGGCGGATCGTGGTCCCTGAATGCCAGCAACAGTTTCAGTGGCGGAACCACCCTGGCGTCCGGCGTGGTGAACCTCAATGCCAACGGCGCATTGGGCACCGGCCCGGTCACGGCGACGAATTCCGGGCGTTTTGTGATTGCCGATGGCCTGAACGTCACCAACGCCATCATCGCCACGCTGGTCAATGCGGGCACCGGCCAGGGCTTCCTGATGGTCAATAACAACACCAACGGCACGGTCACGACCGTCAGCGGTCCGCTGGCGTTCAATGCGACCTCGAGCTTCGGCGGCAATTTCGTGGGGCCGACCTCCTCGGGGTATCTGCATGTAACGGGTCCCATCACGATGCCGACGAACACCTACATGGTAGTTCGGGACGGGAATGTGCGGTTCTCCGGCGCGGGCAGCAGCTATCCGGAAATCCGCGTGGGCACCGGAACCACCAGTCTGGGCGCGCACGACGGCGTCGCCACCAACACGGTCATGGACATCGGCGGTGCTGCCACGGCGTTCTTCGACTTGAACGGGTTCAACCAGAAGCTCGCCGGGCTGAGGAATGCTGCCAACCCGGCCAATGTTGCCATCGTGACCAACAGCGGCGTCTCTCTGGCAACGGTCACGCTCGATTTGGGCACCGGCAATACCAACAGCTTCGGCGGCAGCATCGTGGGCGGTGTCGCGCTGGCGCTGGACTCCGGCACACAGACGCTCACCAAGACCGGGACCTCGCCCTTGAACGGCCTTTACACCTACAGCGGCAACACCGCCATCCGCGGCGGCACGCTGGCCATCGGTGCGGGCGTCACCATCACCAACACGCCCGCGATTGACGTGGCCGCCGGGGCGACGCTCGGCGTCACCACCGCCGGCCTGACGTTGGCCGCGGTACAGACCATCACGGGCGCCGGCACGGTGAACGGCAACGTGACCGGGGGTGGGGTGGCGCCGGGAGCCGGCATTGCCACCCTGACGGTGAGCGGGAACCTGGCGTTGTCCGGTGTGACTTCCATCGAAGTCAACCAGGCGCTGAACACGAACGACCAGGTGCTGGTTTCCGGCACGGTCACTTACGGCGGCACCCTGGCGGTGACGAATCTCGGCGGCACGCTGACGACGAACGACACGTTCACCCTGTTCAGCCTTGGCGCATCGTCGAGCAACTTCACAAACATCCTGGGTTCACCAGGCCCCGGCCTGGTCTACAGCTTCACCAACGGCGTCTTGAGCGTGGCCGCCAGCGCGGCGCCCCCCGGGGCGACCAACCTCACTTACACATTCACGGCCAATCAGCTCGTGTTGAAGTGGCCGGACGGGCAGGGTTGGCGGCTCCAGTTCCAGACCAACACTCTGGCCGAGGGTCTGCGCACCAACTGGTTTGACGTCACACCCACCCCCACGCCGCCCTACACCAACCCGTACACCGCGACCAGTCCAACCGTGTTCTACCGGTTGACGTACCCGTAGACCGGCAAGCCAGACAGGGTTGTATTCGACGACGGCATTCTGTCAGAGGGCCGGCCTGAAAAGGCCGGCCCTGCCAATGTTGGAGGCGGAGACCGTGTCCAGGCCCGCACGGCCCCGGGCGCAACTCAGTTTCTTGCCGCGCAGGAAGGGCGCAAACCCGAACCCAACCCGAAGCCCGATCTCCGAACTCCAATCTCCGAACCAAGCCCGAAGCCCGAACGTCCGAACCGACTCTGTGTGTGCGCGTGTTCTGTGGGACAGCGACCTGGCGTTGCCCCAGCCCAGAGGCACCGAGAGCGGAGGCCGACCAGGAAGGGCGTCGATCAGACTTCAGACTTCAGACTTCGGACTTCCCCGGGACCTTGGCTTTTCGTCAGACAGGGAATGGCTTGCAAATAACTGAGATGCGCCCCCCGGCCGGCTCCTCCCGCTTGAAACGGAATTTGAGTTCGTCACCCGCTTCCATTAACTTCAGCCGCAGTTCGTTTGAAGCATCTTTCTACAGGTCAATCTACAGTTTGGCGTCGGACAGGCGTCGGGACGGGGTTGCTGATGTTGTGCCTGCTCGGCGCGAGCGGTTGGCCGGCAGGGGCAGGGTCGCAGGAGATTTATCTCCAATGCCTGACCAACTTCGAGACTTACGCCGAAACCGTGTGGCACACGCACTCGGCGCCCGACTCCGGATACTGGGGCGACGGCGTGAGCACCGGCAACGCGGGGATCCGTGGAAACAGCGGGGTTGCCGTGGCCTACGCCACCCTGGTGGTCGCACAGCCTGATCACCCGAACACATCTCATCGGCTGGACCGCATCCGGCAGGCGTTGAATTACAACCACCACACGCATGTCACCGGTTCCTACAATACCACCAGCGGCAATCAATGGGGATGGAGCGGCGCCAGTGGGGACTGGCAGACCCCCTTGTGGAGCGGTTCCATGGGGCTGGCCTGCATCCTGGTTCAGAGCCATCTGCCGGCGGCCACCGTCCAGGGGATTCGACGTGTCATCGTGAGCGAGGCGGATCATCGCGCGGCCATCGCTCCGGCCTCGGGTTACATTGGCGACACCAAAGCCGAGGAGAATGGGTGGCAGGCAAACGTCCTCGCGCTGGCGGCGGCCTGGATGAGCACCAGCAACAATGCGCCGACGTGGCTGTTGGCCGCCAAGAAGTACCTCGCCAACACCTACACCGTGGCCGACACCCGTGGTGATCCGCTGGCTTCCTGGGTCACGACCACCACGCTCTACCCCAGCTTCGCCCTCGAAAATCACGGCTTCTACCATCCCACCTACCAGATGGTCGCGGGCATGTCCGCGGGCGATTCCCTGCTCATGGCGCGACGGGCGGACCCCGATGTTGCGGCGCAGCTCCAACCCTTTGCCGAGCACAACGTCATGGCCGTCTGGAGCAACAACATGAGCTTCGTGACCATGGAATCGGGCGAAACGGCGTATCCCTCAAGCGTGGACTGGTCGCTGCACGACTACGAACACAACTCCTACCTGGCCTGGATCGCCACCCACTTCGATGATCCCCTGGCGCGCTACGCCGATGAACGCCTGGCCCATCTGGTCCGCTACCGCCAGCAGGTCAACGGGGACGGACGCTTTGTCGGACCGGCGCTTCCCGATGGGTTCTATCGGGAGGCCGTTGAGGCGCGGCGCACCGCCATTGCATGGCTGCATCACCAGTTCGCAGATCATCCCTCCGGGCCCACCACGGCCCCCGGCGATGCGGTGGGCCGCTTTGCCGATGCGAAAATCCTCACCCACCGCAGCGCGTCGGGCTTTGTGGGGATCAGTTATGGCGCCCGGGTGATGGGTTACATCGAACCGGCTGCGGCGGGTTTCCCGTCCAACGTGTTCATCAGCACCCCCATGCAGGGCGGCCTCTTTGGCGGCGGTCCATTGGGCAGTGCCACCGGGGCGACCCTGACGAGCCTGGTGACCAATGCCGGCGGGTTCACCGCGGAACTCCTGGTGCTCAACGGCACGAATGGCTCGACCCGCGTCAGCATCCGGAGCACCGGCGAGTCCGTCGCCCTCATCGAAGTGTCGCTGCCCGCCCCGGGCGTGGGCGGCACCACGGCTGGCTGCTTCGGCAATGGCATCCAGAACGATCCCCTTACCGGCAGCACGCGTTTGATCGAATGGACCGGCGGCTCAACCAACATCGCCAGTTTCTCCGGCACCACCGTCAATATCCCCCATCCCTGGGTGTGCGTGTCCGGACGCCACGGTCTGGCCGCCGGGCCGGCGGGGAGTTTCCGTTACAAGGCGGCTACCGCCTACCATTCGACCATGAACGCGGCGCAGGACACCGTGGTGTTCCTTCCACAGGCGGTGCTGAGCCCGCGTTACGCCGTCTGGTTTCCGGGCAAGACCGCCGCCCAAACCGCCGCCCTGGCCAGCCAGATTTCCTGGGTCACGAATGAATACCTGGCGACGCTGACCTTCCCGGGACCGGGAGGCAGCCCGGTCCATCTGACCGGGCAGATTTCCTTGCCGTATCCGCCTTACGAACTGGGCATCGCCCAGGTGACGGCTTCCTCCTATCAGAGCGCTTATCCGCCGACCAATGCCGTGGACAACAGCAACAGCACCTTCTGGGTTTCGCAATACGGCCCGACGAACCATGCCGAATGGCTGAAGGTGAGTCTGCCGCGACCGGCGGCGGTTTCCGGGTTCCAGATCGCGCCGCGCCTGGTCAACAGCGGCTACGGCCCGTCCACGTTCCAGATGTTCTGCAACGTGACCGATCCCATCCCGGCCAGTGGCATTCCCAACACCGGAACCCCGTTCTGGTCCGGCACTGGGTTTGCCCTCAGCACGCTGGACGTGAACCTGCCGCAGCCGGTGTCGGCGACCAATGTGGTGCTCGTGGTCACCGGCGCCTATGACAACGGGGCGACCAATGCGCCCCGCAACGTGCAACTGGTGGAATTGAACCTGTTCGAGCGCGCCCTCCCCGGGACGTTTGCGGATTGGCAGTTGCACCAGTTCACGGATGACCAACTGTCCGACCCGGCGATCGGAACGGCCACGGCCGACCCCGAGGCGGACGGGGTGGCGAACCTGATGGAATTTGTCGTGGTCGCCAGTCCATTTTCCTCGGACGCGACCAACGCGGTGGTGAGGAGTGTGTGGTCGCCCCCGGAGGGGTTGGTGGTTCAATTCCAGGAGCGCCAGTCGCTGGGGGATGTCGTCCGGCAGTTCCAAAGTTCCTCGGACCTGATGGTTTGGAGCAACACCGTTCCCACGCAGTTGAATGCCGTGCAAACCAACGGCGGCCGCTACCTGTATCAGGCGGTGTTTCCCGCGGAGGCCGCCCGACAGTTCTTTCGCCTTCAATACCAGGTCGGGAACTGAGGCAAGCCCTTCCCTGTCTGACGAAAAGCCAAGGTCCCCGGCAAGTCCGAAGTGCGACAGTCCGAAGTCCGAAGTCCGAAGTCCGAAGTCCGAAGTCCGAAGTCCGAAGTCCGAAGTCCGAAGTCCGAAGCAAGGCGCCTTTCCTGCGCGGCAAGAAACTGAGTTGCGCCCGTTGGGGGCGCCGCCATTCCATCGACAGCCATTCCATCGATTGTTGCCAATCCTTGAATCTTGGACTATCGATTCTCTGGTCCATGTCCCCAACGCGCGAACCTGAGCGAGAGATGAACCCATGACGAACGTCAACCATTCAAGTCAAACCACCGCGAGGCTGCGAAGCGCCGGCTTCACCCTGATCGAGCTGCTGGTGGTCATCGCCATCATCGCCATCCTGGCGGCGATGCTGTTGCCCGCGCTGGCCAAGGCCAAGGACAAGGCGCACCGCATCAAGTGCCTGAGCAACCTGAAACAACTGGACCTGGGGTGGTTCATGTATGCCGGGGACAACAACGACAAGCTGGTCCCCAACTGGGTCCTCAACTCCAGCGCCTCCCCGCCGGAAGCCTGGGTCAGCGGGAACATGCGCAGGCTCCCCGACGCATCCGACATCACCACGGTCCAAAACTGCCGCCTGTTCTCCTACAATCCGTCGACTGGTATTTATCAGTGTCCAGCCGCCAAACCGCCCTCGCCGGCCGGGGCCGCCGTTGTCCCCGTGCGCACCGTATCCCTCTGCGAGCGCATGGGAGGTTCTATGCCGGGCGACGTCAGCACGGCGGGAGCGGTGAACACCAGCGTCAACGGCGGTTACCCGACGAAATTCCGCAAGTTGTCGATGATCCGCAGACCCGGGCCGGTGGATGCGCTGACGTTCATTGACGAAAGCCTCAACACGATCGATGACGGGATCTTCTTCCAGACCGTGAACCAGCAGACGACCTGGGTGAATTCGCCCTCGGTCCGGCACAACAAATCGGCAACCCTCGCCTTTGCCGACGGCCACGCCGAGAATTGGACCTGGCAATCACTGAGCACCGAACAAAGCTGGAATGTTCCTGTCGGCACCGCCCTTTCCGATCTCAAACGGCTCCAGAACGCCATCCATCAGCCCTGACTCGGTTCAGGTTCAGAATCCGTCTTGCATCGCTCAACCGCCCGCTTCACCGCCCCATCCAGCCACCGTCCACGGTCAGAATCGTGCCGTGGATGTAGCTTGCCGCGTCTGACGCGAGAAAAACCACCGGGCCTTTGAAGTCGTCGGTCTTGCCCCAGCGGCCCGCCGGGATGCGGGCGAGGATCTGCTGGCTGCGCACCGGGTCGTTGCGCAGCGCCTCCGTGTTGTCCGTGTCAATGTAGCCGGGAGCGACGGCGTTCACGTTCACGCCCTTGCCGGCCCATTCGTTGGCAAACGCCTTCACCAGCGACCCGATGCCGCCTTTGCTCGCCGCGTAGCCCGGTACGGTGACGCCGCCCTGGAAGGTCAGCAGCGATGCGGTGAAGATGATCCTGCCCGCGCCGCGCGCCACCATCTCCCTGCCGATTTCGCGCGTGAGGATGAACTGCGAGTTCAAATTCACTTCGATGACCTTGTCCCAGTACTCGTCCGGATGCTCCGCCGCCGGCTTGCGGAGAATCGTTCCCGCGTTGTTGACCAGGATGTCAATGCGTGGAAAGTCCGCTTTCACACGCGCGATGAACGCGTAGAGCGATCGACGGTCCGCAAAGTCGCAGGCATAACCCTTGAACGTGCGGCCCAGCGACGTGACTTCCTTTTCCACGGTGCTGCCGCCGGGTTCAAGCGAGGCGCTCACGCCGATGATGTCCGCGCCGGCCTCCGCCAGGGCGACGGCCATGGCCTTGCCAATGCCGCGCTTGCAGCCGGTGACGAGCGCCGTTTTGCCGTCGAGTTTGAATTGATCGAGCGTGTTCATGGGACCAGTGTGCGTCAGCGCCATTCCAGCTTCAAGCCCGGCCCCGGGCGCATCTCAGTTCCTTGCCGCGCAGGAAAGGCGCCTTTGCTTCGGACTTCGGACTTCGGACCTCGGACTTGCTGGGGACCTCCGTGTCTGTGCGTGTTCTGCGGGACAACGACCTGGCATTTCCTCCGGCTAGAGCCGCATCACCCATGATCACACCCGCGCTCGATGGCTTGCTGAAAACACAGGTGACGAGTCGGGCTGTTCCCAATAGATTGGGGCCTCGAAGAGCCGACCTGATGCCTGTTCCATGAAAACCAATTCCTGCCTCATCCCAACCCGTTCCGCCCTTGCCGAGTTCTCTTTCCCTTTGGTTCTCGCGCAAGCCTTGGTGGTGGTAGCGGTCAGCGCAGCAGCAACAAACGACGCTGCATGGCCGCCCGTGAACCTCTCGATCAACGCCAGCCGTGTCGTTGGACGGATTGACGAGCGGATCTATGGACATTTCCTGGAGCACATCTACCACTCGTGCAACGGCGGGCTGTGGGGGGAACTGGTCTGGAACCGGTCCTTCGAATTCAGGCCGCAAACGAATCGCACCGAGAATCCGGCGCTGGGGAAGGGCCCGCCCGGCACCATCGCCTCGTATTGGACCGCGTTCGGCGATGGCCAGGTCGGCTGCACCACCGAAGCCCCCTTGAACTCGAAGTATTGCCTGGCGATCGAACCCACCGCCGGCGAGTCCGGGGTGCAGCAGTCGCCCTTCGCCCTCCAGAAGGGTGAAACCTACCGGGGCTCCCTGTGGGCGCGCGGGCAGGGGCGCCTGAGCATTCGCCTGCTCGATGGCCAGACGGTCCTCAGCGAGATGGCCCTGGATGTCGCCTCGCCGGAGTGGCGCGAGCGGGCCGTCGTGCTGCAACCGGCGGCGGACGCCTCGAACGCGACGTTGCAGGTGGGGGTGACGGGCGGGCGGGTGTGGATGGATCAGGTGTCACTGATGCCGGACTCCTGGGCGGCCGGGGGAGGTTTTCGCCCCGACTTGCTGCGGGCGATCTCCGACCTGCGCCCGCCGGTGCTGCGCTGGCCGGGCGGCAGCTTTGCCAGCAGGACCGTTGGAAGAGCGGCATCGGCCCCCAACATCAGCGGGTGTCGTTTCCAGCTCCGATGTGGGATGACCTGGAGGTAAATGCGTTCGGCACGGACGAGTTTCTCGCCCTGTGTCGCCGGCTCAAAGCCGAGCCGATCGTGGTGGTCAACATCGGCCAACCCGACCTGTCACAGCGGGATGCTTACTGTCGCGAGGCCGCCGAGTGGGTCGAATACTGCAACGGATCGACCAACAGCCCTTGGGGCCGCGTGCGCGCGGCCCATGGTCATCCCGAACCCTACCGCATCAAGTATTGGGAAATCGACAACGAGGTCTGGAAGGTGCCGGCGTCCGAATACGTCTCGATCGTCCGCCAGTTCGCCGCGGCGATGAAACAGGTGGATCCGGACATTGTCCTCATCGCGTGCGGCAGCGGCCAGTTGGGCGGGCGCTGGCCCGAAGGCGATCTGGCGGTGATCGACGATGGCGCGGAGGATGTCGATTTCCTCAGCGTTCACCACTACGAAAACGTCAAGAACTACGGCGCGGGACCGCGGGCCGACGAGACGTTCTGGGCCGGACTGGAGGCCAGGATCGGGCGCTCCAGGAATCCGGACCTGAAGCTTTTTGTCTCCGAGTGGAACCTGCAGAGCACCGATTGGCGCACGGGACTCTATGCCGCTGGCATCCTCAACGCCTTCGAACGCCATCCCATCGTGGGTATGGCCACCCCGGCGCTCTTTCTCCGCCACGTGTCGGCCACCAAGTGGGACAACGCATTCATCAACTTCGATCACCGGACCTGGTTCCCCGCGCCCAATTATGTGGTCATGAAGCTGTATCGCGACCATTACCTGCGCGAGCGTGTGCAGGTGGAGGGCGACTGCGCAGGCCTGGACGTCCTGGCCACCCGCAGCCCCGCCAAGGACCGGGTCGTTCTCAAATTGGTGAACCCCACCGAGGCGCCGGTCCGGGTTCAGGCCATGTTTCAGGACGGATTCGTCCCCGCCGAGGCGACGCTGCAGGTGGTCGCTCCGGATGCGTTGGATGCTCGCAATACCCTGGAGCAGCCGGATGCGGTTCGCGCGGTCAGCGTACCGATCGAGCGGGACGGCGCAGCGGTCCGCTTTTCCCTGCCGCGCTGGTCGGTTGGCGTGGTGAATGTCACGTCGGCGCCGGCGCCCCAGCCGCCCCTGGTGGAGGACAGTCCTGCTCACGCCGCCCGCATCGGTTGGTGGCGGGAAGCGCGGTTCGGGATGTTCATCCACTGGGGATTGTTCGCAATTCCGGCGGGCGAATGGAACGGACGGTCAATTCCCGGAAACGTCGAGTGGATCCAGGCCAGGGCGAAAATTCCGCGCGAGGAATACGCGAAACTGGCCGGCCAGTTCAACCCGGTGCAGTTCGATGCCGACGCCTGGGTCCGGTTGGCGAAGGAGGCGGGGATGAAATACCTGGTGTTCGTGGCCAAACACCATGACGGCTTCGCCATGTTCAGCTCGCGGGTGGACCCGTTCAACGTGGTGGACGCCACCCTCTGGAAACGGGATCCGGCCAGGGAACTGTCCGCCGCCTGCGCCCGGCACGGCATCCGGTTCTGCGTCTATTATTCCCACAACCTCGACTGGCACGACCCCAACGCCACTGCCAGCGCGGACAAGGGGCCCGGATCCGAGCGGGATTTCGGAAAATACATGCGCGAGAAATCAATTCCACAGGTCCGGGAACTCCTGACCGGCTACGGACCGCTGGGGTTGGTCTGGTTCGACATGTCCGGCGGCATGACGCGTGAACAGGCGCAGCCCTTCGCCGACCTGGTGCGGAGCCTGCAACCGGACTGCCTGATCAACAGCCGGGTCAGCAAGGGCCTGGTGCAATGCGATTACCTCACGATGGGCGATCACTCGATCCCCAACCGGATCGGGACCACCGACTGGGAAACTCCCGACACCGTCAACGACTTCTGGGGCTACCGGAAGAACGACGAGAGCTGGAAGTCGCCGGCCCAGCTCGTCTTCAACCTGGTGGATGTGGTCTCGAAAGGCGGCAACTACCTCTTGAATGTCGGCCCGACGGCGGAGGGCGTGATTCCGCGGGTGTGCCAGGACCGGTTGCGCGCGGTGGGCCGCTGGTTGGAGGTCAACGGAGAGGCCGTCTACGGCACCACAGCCACCCCGTTCGGCGCGGAACTGGGGGCGGTCAGCCCTACGCAAACAGACCCGAAGACCGGCAAGCCCGTGTTTGTCGTCGCCCGGAACTGGCGCTGCACGTCCAAGCCGGGCAGACTCTACATTCACATCTTTCAGTGGCCCAAGGACGGACGCTTCAGTCTGCCCCGGCCAGCCGCCCCGGTGAAATCCGCCTGCCTCCTCGCGGACCCGGCCCGCGCCCCTCTGAGGATGACCGCGGAGCCCGAGGTCCTGACCCTCCAGGTTCCCGCCGAGGCGCCCGATCCGCTGGCCACCGTCATCCGGCTCGAACTGGCGACGGCAAACTGAGCCCGGCGGCGGATGGCGCCTGTGCCGTCCGCATTCCCGCACCCGGATGGGAGCGCTGGCGGGGGGAACCGGTCGCCGGACCGCGGATTGTCTCAATCCGCAGCGGCTCCGACCGTGCGGGGGTGCTGCGGATTCAGGACCACTCGCGCTCTTTGCGGTCCAGGGGTTCACAGTGCGAAATTTCATTTGGGAGAATCCTCCCTTTGAACCACTGGGTTGAACCACGAAGCGCACGTAGAACACGAAGTTTGAGAATTACGCATTCCTCACCCCTTCGTGCTCTTCGCCTCCTTCGTGGTGGGGCCTTCGGTTCAGGGTTTCACAGCGCGAACTTTCTTGGCAATCGGTGCGACGAAGATTCTTGCCGTGGGCGTGGCAAGATCGGATTTGCACTGTGTTCTTGCTTCTGGTCGGAAAGAGCGCCGACAATGCATTCGCGGTTTCCAACAAAGGGTCTGATGCCATGAACATCGCGAACACGTTGATTGGCCTGGTTGCCTGCCTGGTGCTTTTGAACACTCAATCCTTCGGCCAGCCGCCCGCGCCGGCGTTGCCCGAGGGCGCTGTTGTCCACCGCAACCTGGCGTATGTGCCGGACGGCCACGAGCGCCAGAAGCTTGATCTCTATCTCCCCCGGGACGGTGAGCATCTGCCGCTGATCATCCACATCCATGGCGGCGCCTTCCGCATGGGCAGCAAGGAGCAGGGCGTGCCCGTGGCTTACCTGGCGGAAGGGTATGCGGTGGCGTCGATCAATTACCGTCTGAGCCAGCATGCGACGTTTCCGGCCCAGATCGAGGATTGCAAAGCCGCCGTCCGCTGGCTGCGCGCGCATGCCCGCGACTACCGGCTGGAGCCGGATCGGTTCGCCGCCTGGGGTGCTTCGGCGGGCGGACACCTGGCCGCGATGCTGGGCACCACAGGCGATACCAAGGAGTTCGATGTGGGCGGAAATCTCGACCAGTCCAGTGCCGTGCAGGCGGTGGTGGACTACTTTGGTCCTACGGACTTCCTGCAGATGGACACGCATCGTCCGGACGAAGGCATGGCCCATGACCCGGCCAATTCGCCGGAGTCGCAGTTGATCGGCGGCCCGGTCCAGGAAAACAAGGAGAAGGCCGCCCGGGCCAATCCGATTACCTACGTCACCCGCCAGGATCCGCCGTTCCTGATCTGTCACGGCGATGCCGACCGGTTGGTGCCGCTTCATCAGAGCGAATTGCTCGAAGCCGCTCTCAAAGAGGCCGGCGTGCCGGTCACCTTCTACACGGTCAAAGGGGCGGGCCACGGTCCGTTCAAGGATCCCATCGTCGCCGATCTGACGCGCGAGTTTCTGGCGCGGCATTTGAAACCGGCGCGAATTCCATGAGGCTTGCGTGTCCACGGGTTCCGGGCCCTGGGCGCAATGACCCGCTGGTGGCGGCTTTCCCTTTTCGCCCGCTTCAGGCCGTGGCCGGGGCGGCGGTGCTGACACTGAATCTCCTCGCCTCCGATTGGCCCCAATGGCGGGGGCCGAATCGGGATGGGATCTCTGCTGAAACGGGTTGGTCCTCCGCATGGCCCAAGGAGGGACTCAAGCAGGTCTGGAAGGCGGAGGTGGGGGCGGGTTATGGCAGCGTGGCGGTCAGCCGCGGACGGTTGTATGTCATGGGCAACACCGCCGACCAGGACACGGTTTATTGTTTGGATGCGAACAGCGGCGCCGCAATCTGGACGCATACCTATGCCTGTCCCGCCAAGGACCCGAATTGGTTTCATGGTCCCCGCTGCACGCCGTCCGTGGATGACGACCGCGTCTATACCATCAGCCGCCAGGGTCAGTTGTTTTGCCTGGCGACGGCCAATGGCGCGGTGAAATGGTCCGCAGACCTTGTAAAAGACTTCAAAGCCGAAGTGCCGTTCTATGGCTATTCGCTCTCCCCGCTGATCGAAGGCGACCGGGTGATGGTCGAGGTGGGCGGACCCGGGGCGTCGGTGGTCGCGTTCGACAAGCGTTCGGGAGCGGTGGTCTGGCAGGCGGGGGATGATCCGGCTTCCTTCTCCTCGCCGGTGGCCTTTGATCTCCAGGGGGAGCGATGTGTGGTGGTGTTCACGGCGAACGGACCGGTGGGACGGCGGGCAAAGGACGGCGTGGAACTGTGGCGCTTTCCTTGGAAGACGAATCCGGAAATTCATGCGGCCACCCCGCTCGTGCAGGGCGACAAGGTGTTCATCTCCTCGGGCTACGGTGCTGGGTGCGCCCTGATTGATGTCGGCACGGCTCCGCCCACGCTGGTCTGGAAGAGCAAGGGCATGCGCAATCATTTCAGCACCTGCGTGCTTTGGCAGGGGCATTTGTATGGGTTCGACGAAAACACCCTCAAATGCATCGAGTTCGCCACGGGCGACGTGAAATGGGTGGAGAAGAAGTATGGCAAAGGCTCCCTGATGCTCGCGGATGGCAAGTTGTTGCTCTACAGCCAGCGCGGCCAGCTCGGCCTGGCGGCGGCAACCCCCGACGGCTACGGGGAACTGGCCTTCATTCAGGCGTTGGAGGTCCGGCCGGAATACCCCGGCAAAGCCGAAAAGCAAACCTGGGCCGTGCCGGTGCTGGCCAATGGCCGGATCTATTGCCGAAGCCAGGATGACCTCGTCTGTCTGGATGCACGCGGATTTTGAATTTCAAGGCTTGAGCCAGCATCCCAACCGATTGCGAGTGAGAGACAATGGGGTCGAAGAGACAATGGGGTCGCATCTAAAGAGACAATGGGGTCGCATCTAAATAGTTGATAGGTTGCGTGGGGAAGGATTGGATGCGGTCTGTGGCAAGGCCGTTGCGGATCGAGATTGCGGGGGCGTGGTATCACGTGATGAATCGAGGGCACCGCGGGGGGACGCTCTTCCTGGATGACACGGATCGGCATCGGTTCCTTGGGGCGGTGTCCGAGCTGCCGGAGCGTTACGGACTGGAGGTGCATGCCTTTGTGCTGATGGACAACCATTACCATCTGCTGGTGCGCACCACTCAGGCCAACCTGGGTCACGCCATCCGGTGGCTGAATGTCACTTACGCCGTCAAGTTCAACTGGGCCCACCGCTGGCGCGGGACGGTATTCCAGGGCCGGTTCAAGTCGGTGCTGATTCAGGAGGAGAGCCGGGTGGTGGACGTGGCTCGCTATCTCCACTTGAATCCGGTGCGGATTGGGGGGTTGGGTTTGAGCAAGAGCGATCAGCGTAAAGCGCGGGTGGTGGGGTGTGCGGATCCGGGCCAGGAGCTGTTGCGGCGGCGGTTGATGATTCTGGGGGAGCACCGCTGGAGTTCGTGGAGGATCTATTCGGGAGCGGAGCCCGCGCCCGGATGGCTGGAGACGGGCGTGATTGGCCGGGGGTGCGGAGGTCGGAGCTGTGCCCAGCAGAGGGCGGCGTTGAAGGCCTTTACGGAGCAGCCGATCCGGCAAGGGGTGTTGGAGAGTCCCTGGGCGGGATTGGTCGGTGGGATGGTGCTGGGCGAAGCGGAGTATGCACGGAAGCTGTTGTCGGGACGGAAGGTCGATGAGCAGGAACAGACTGCGGCGCGAGGGATGCGACGGCGGGTCGAGTGGGTGGAACTGGTGCGGGCGGCGGAGCAGATCAAAGGGGATCACTGGGACCGGTGGGCGGAGCGGCACGGGGACTGGGGGCGGGACGGGTTGATGCATGTGGCCGTGCGCTATGGCGGGCTGCGCCTGGCAGAGGTGGTGCGGCAGACGGGGATGAAGTATCAGGCCGCGGCGCAGGCGGTGAAGCGATTCCGGGAGGCCCTTGCCGAGGATCCGGCCCGGAAAGTCTTTGTTACGAAACTCAAGCAGGGAATATCACTTATTTAGATGCGACCCCATTGCCTTTAGATGCGACCCCATTGCCTCTTTAGATGCGACCCCATTGCCTTTCGACCCCATTGCCTTTGCCTAGGCTCGCGCAGACAGGAATGTCCGCGCTCCATGTTGGCAGTGCATGGCCTTGCCGGGGGGCACGGGCGTCTTGCCCTTCGGTGGGCGCACGGGCTCGGGTGGGCGGGGTCAGGCTTGGAACTTGCCGACGTCCACTTGCCGCGCCTTGCCCAGGGCGAGGAGGGTTTCGAGGATTTCGGCGACACGATCCTTGCTGGCCCGCTGGAACCGGGCGGCCACCTCCGCCGCCGTGACCGGCCCGCCGGCAGCCGACAACACGCGCCGCACGGCCTCCACCTGCTCGGCCAGAGGCTTGGGCCACGGCTGGGGCGCATCCGTTTTCGGACTTCGCACTTCGGACTTCGGACTTTCACCATCCTCATCCGCCTCCAGCTCGGTCTGGACGGCTTGCTGCTGCCGGTCGCGGCACTGGAAGTCGGGCCGGAGCCAGCGGATGTGGCCGCGTTTCTCTTCCTCGGCGCGTTGGTGGTTCAACGCCACCAGGCGTTCGAGGATTTCCTCGTCGCTCAACGTGGCCGGCCACTGGTAGGCGGCGAAGACGACGGCGTCGAGGTCGTCGTGGATCTGCCTGAGCACGGACACCAGGCCCTGTTCGTGGATCACCTTTTCCTTGGCGGTGAGCGCCCCGCCCGAGCGCAGCTTCTCCAGCACGTTGTACATGCCGGTGAGCGTGAGGCCCGGATGCAACGCCTGCTGCCGCTTCCGATGCGCATCCAACTGCTCGCCCAAGGATCGGATGCGCTCCCGCGTGGCGTCGTCGGGTGAGGGGAAGGGAAATTTCACGAAGCAGTCGCTATGATTGTAATTTGGACGATCTTCAAGCAATGCCCCGGTTTTCAGAGTCCACCTTTGATGAATTGAGCTTGAAAGAACGCCAAGGAAGAAAGGGTCTGCAAGCCCGATGGCGACGACCTTCGCATCGGGTAGCGTTCTGGAAGGCACGAATGTGAACAATCGATGCTTTGCGGTTCTGCAGGTGGCTATGTAGCGCCGGATCGAGTCAAGTGCCGGACGCAGCATCGATCTCGGTTCGGCAAAGGTCCACCACTTCTCCCGATAACTGTCCCGCTTCTTCTGCTCTCTTTCGGGCCTGACGCTGTCAATTACTATCTGCATCAGTTCAGGATAGTTGCTCTTGGCCTGCTGTTCCGAATGTCCAAAGAAGTCGATGATGTACTTTTCCTCCGGACGCTGAACCAAGTCCCGTCCGATCAGGTATGGCTTTATGACTGACGGTAACGAGTCAGGATCCAGACCAAGCCTCCGCAAGTCGGATCGCTCCAACCGGAACCCAGTCCCCAGAGGAGTGACGCCTTGATTGGAAATTCCAGCGTTAGCTTCAAGGGCTACGATATCGCCGACATGCGCTCCCACGGACAGATTCGCATGAATAATCCCTGACTTCTTCTCCAACGTGATGGCACGTTCAAGATCACTGCCAGGTGATTCTTGGAGGACTTCATAAAATTCACCACTGCGAACTCCCTGTTCCGCCACCGTCATCGAAATGCGAACTGCTGCCCCATCTGCACTGTCAACCCACGGATGGTCAGGAATGGCAAACACGAGCGAAATGGGCGGCTCACCAGTGAGGAACTTGGCAACAGCGGATCGATTGAATGGTTGGGTAAGGCTGTTGGTGCAGATGAAACCAAATCGCCTAAGGGAGCCACGCGACAAGCGGGTGGCTGCGATGTGCCACCAATAGACCACAAAATCGCAGGATTCGGGTAAATCCCCATAGGCACCCCGCAGAGTCTCAGCGTAACCATCTCCCAGCGTAGCCCGCATGCGCTTGTTCCCAATAAACGGCGGATTGCCGACGACATAATCCGCCTCGGGCCAATCGGCTTGGCGCGGGTTGACGTAGCGCCAGAGCGGCACGCGGGCCGTTTCGTCCGGCACGTCCTTGCCCGCGACCGGATGCCTCTTCATCGTGCGTCCGTCCCAGACGGAGACCGGAGCGGTCAGAGGCGGGAGACCGGAGTTGGGCGATGGGAACTGTTCCCCTTCGGACTTCGCACTTCGGACTTCGGACTTTGCCGCCGGCGCCTCGTCACCTCGGTTCCTACGGAGTTTCTCGCGCACTTCGTCGGGCAGTCCGGGCAGGTCGGGGTTCTCGCGGGCCATCGCCCAGGTGATCATTTTCTTGCGGTCATAGGCCAGCACGGCGTCCTGGAGGCGGATGCTGTGTTCCTTCGAGATCACCGGATCGTCGGGCACGGCTTTGTCGCTGGTGCGAAAATGCCATTGGAGGTAGCCGATCCAGAGGACCAGTTCGGCAATGGGCACGGCCCAGGGATTGATTTCGAGCCCGATGAACTGGTGCGGGCGGACCTTGAACTCGCGCATCTCGGCTTCAAGTTGGGGGTCGCCCAGTTCGGTCAACAACTCGAGCACCTCGCCCTCCAGCCGTTTGAGGTGTTCCATCGTCACGTAAAGGAAATTGGCGCAGCCACAGGCGGGATCCAGCACCCGCAGCCGGCAGAGCCCGCGGTGGAACTGCCGGACCTCCTCGACGGCTTCCTTGCGCCGGGCGGTGGCTTCCTTTCTCTGCCGGGCGATGTCTTTGCCGTGGGATCGGGGAATCGGACGTAGGTGCCGCCGGTGCAGGTGAACTCGGCGAACAGTTCGATCGAGTACCCCACATCCACGACCAGCAGGAAGGGAGGGCGGCCTTCGCTGGCGGGCAGGGCGCGCGCGTATTGTTCGGCCTGGTTGCGCGCCTTTTCCATGGCGGTGTCCCAGGTGCCGGTGCCGCGGATGCCGTGGCCGGTTTTCAACTTCGGACGGGCGCCCAGCGCGGGTTCGCCCTGGTCCCGTTCGACGCCCTGCTTGGTTTCGCAGACGAAACAGCCGCGTTTGTAGAGGTCGATAAAGTTGGGTGTGGTCGAGCCGTCGGCTTCCTGGCGGGGGATACTGCGGTCGAACACGTAGGCGTTCTTCGAGTCGTCGGGCACGGACGGGTTGGGCTTGGGCAGGTCCAGCACCGCGCATAGTTCGGTGAGGAAGAGCTGGTAATTCGAGCGTTCGCCGCCGCCCGAGGGCGACCAGCGGGCGAGGAACGCTTCGAGGTCAGCCGGGAGGCGTGGCCGGCGGCGCGGTCTGCCGGGCGGGGGCGGCCTTCGCACCTCGCGGCGTGTCACTGGCACCCTGATGTCCTGCCATGGGCGCAGGTTAGGCGCAGACCCCGGGCTGGGCAACGGGTTTTGCCCAGCTACTTCAGACTCAGTGAAGAACGGCTGAAGGATCTCATCCATGCCTCCTCTGCCAGCGCGCATGCACCGATTGGGAAATGAATGTGAAACACAAAAATATATGGTTTGACCCACTCACCGCGGCGTCGTGGCAGGTGCGGGTCAGCCAAAGTGTGACGCCAGATAGGGCGCGCAGTGGCCGCCAACTGGCTGAATATCAAATATGTAGACGCGCCCCCATTGCTCCCATTGCCTGACCCCATTGCTCATTGCAAATATCATTTATTTAGATGCGACCCCATTGCCTCGACCCCATTGCCTTAGACCCCATTGTCTTAAAGTCGGTGCGGCGAGGATTCTTGGCGTGGGTGTGGCAAGATCAGATTCAGATTTGCACTGTATTCTTGCTTCGGGTTGGAAGGAGCGCCGACAATGCCTTCCCGGTTTCCTACAAAGGATCTGATGTCATGAACATCGCGAACACATTGATTGGCCTGGTTGCCTGCCTGGTGTTCTTGAACACTTCACGGGTTCGGGGACCAAGGCGCAGTGACCCGCTTGTGGCGGCTTTCCGTTTTCGCCCGCTTCAGGCCGCGGCCGCGGCGGCGGTGCTGACACTGACCTGCGGAGCGCGCGGCCTGGAGCTGGTTGGCAGCGTCCACGCCGGCGAGACGCTCGTCACCGTGCACGCCGACCCGGTCTTGTTCCGACTCGAACCGACCGTGATCGGTGCGAACATGGAGGATCTGCATTACCAGATGGTCGGTGGGTTCGACAGCCAGATGCTGCACGGCGAATCGTTCTTCGAGCATTCCCCGACGGAACTCGCGCCGCGCAAGGCGCCGCTGGATGGCTTTGTCACCGTGTCCGGCCTCTGGACGGTCACCAACGGGGTGGCCGAAGTGGTGGTGCGCCCCGGCGACGGAACGGCCTTTCTGGAAAGAGGACTGGGCGGAGGGCGGCCTCCGGAGGCGCCCGATCCCGCCCCCGCCAAGGATCCCGGCGCCCGGCTGACTTCGTTGGATCCCGTTGCTCCCGGCACTTCCGAAACGCGCGCGTCATTCCGGTTCACAGCGGACGACGACCGGCCAGCCGGCCTGATTGCTCATGTGCATCCGAACTTCTCGGACAATGGCTGGAACTGGTATTCTGGATACACGGTCGAACTCGATCCCAAGGCCCAGGTGATCCGCCTGCTCTCGGCCTCCCGTGCCAACCAGCCCCAGGAACTGGCCTCGGCTCCGGTGCCAATCCCCCGCGACGCCTGGGTGCCGGTCGCCCTGTGCGTGCGGGACAACCGGTTGATCGTGTGGGTGGCCGGGCGCGACGTGCTCGCCTGCCAGCCGGAGCGGCTTTTGCCCGTCGGCCATGTCGGCGTCATTGCCCGCGGCCAGGTGTGGATCCGCGATCTGGCCGTGGTCTCCGCTGAGGATTCGGTGCAACCGCTTCCCCTGCGGCCCAATCCCTTGCTGGCCGCGCCGGGGGACGCCCTGAGCCTGCGCTGGGCGCGGCTGCAATCCGGCTCGGCCCGCGGCGCCTTCGCCTTCGATCCCGAGGGCTGGCATCCGGGACTGCGCAGTCAGCAGATCCTTTTTGAAGGGGGCGAGGGCGAGTTCGGCTGCGACAACGCGGGACTCGAACGCAGCGGGCTCGCCTTGCACGCCGGCCGCAACTACGCCGGTTTCCTGCGCGTCAAGACGGCCGCGCCGGCTGACGTCATCGTGTCGTTGCGCGGCGCCGACGGCAAAACGATCCTCGCCGAGCAGACCCTGCGAACCCGGGCCGGCCAGGATTACCAGCGGCTGGAATTCGCCCTCACGCCGGTGTCCAGTGACTCGAAAGGGCGCTTTGCCATCACGTTGCGCGAGCCCGGCCGGGTCACCGTCGGCTACGCCTTCCTGCAGCCCGGCGAATGGGGGCGTTACAAGGGGTTGCCCGTCCGGCGTGATCTGGCCGAGGCGCTCATCGCGCAGGGGATCAAGCTGTTGCGGTTGAACGGCGGCATGATCGAGGTGCCGGGCTATCGCTGGAAGAATCTGCACGGTCCGCGCGACCAGCGCCGGCCCTATGACGGCTTCTACGACCGCTACTGTTCCAGCGGCTACGGGCCGGTGGAACATCTCGCCTTCTGTCAGGCCGCCGGATTCGTGCCGGTGGTGGGGCTCAACATCGAGGAGACGCCGGAGGACGTCGCGGATTTCATCGCGTATTGCAACGCCCCGCGCGGCACCCCGGCGGGGGACCGGCGCGCGGCGGACGGTTATCCGGAGCCTTTCGGCCTGCGCTACTACCAGGTCGGCAATGAGAGCGGCGTCAATGCCAAGTATGTCGAGCGTTTCAAACCGGTCGCGGAGGCGATCTGGAAGGTGGACCCGGCGGTCACCGTGATTCCGTGCGGGCTGACCTACGACTTCAAGGCCGGCGCCCAAGCTGACGACGTCCGCAAGCGTCTCGCGGCGCACCTGGACCTCTCGCGTTTCGTCCGCAGTCGCGGCAAGCCCCTGCTGTGGGATGTTCACGTGTTCAACAAGAACGACGATCCGGCGCAAAGTTATGGATGGCACCTGCCGGGCGGCATTGAGTTCTCCCGCTGGCTGACCCGGCTGGAGCCGTCCCTGGGACCGGTGCCGGTGCTGGTGGGCGAATTCAACGCCGCGCGTTTCAACTTCAACCGCGGACTGGCGCACGCCGTCGAACTGGCGCAGGCCCACCGCGCCGGCGATGTCGTCTGGGGCACGGCGATGCCGAACGTGTCGCAGCCCTGCGACGTGTATCAATCCGACTGGAAAGCCGTGCTGTGGACGCAGGGCAATATTGACTACACGCCGGACCGCGTCTGGTTTCAACCGGCCTACTACGTGCAACAGATGATCGCCCGCGCCTGGGCCCCGGAGGTGGTGGCCGTGGAAACGGCGGCGGCGCGCGGAACGCTCGATGTGTTCGCGGCCAAATCCACGGACGGCTCGCGCCTCGTGTTGCGCGTGGTGAACCTGACAGGCGCCCCGCAGACGGCGCGCTTCGATCTGCAAGGCATCGCCGTGGACAAGTCCCCGGCCCGGCTGACCACGCTGGCGCATGACGACCTGATGGACTTCAACACCCGGAGCGAGCCAGAGCGCATCCGGCCGGTGACATCCGAATGGCGTCACGCCGGACGGCCGGACACCTGGACTTTTCCGCGGTATTCATTCACCGTTATCGAATTGTCCATTCTCCCTGCATGGGCGGTTCCGGGCAAAGCTGGTTCATCCAATCAAACCAACACCCATGAATAATTCGATCGCGATCCCGCCAGGCGCTTTGAACCGGCCCCGGACAGACCGACGCTGCCGACGGTGGCGGACGCTGCTGGTCGGCGTTTGCGGTGTGCTGGCAACGGCGATGGCGGGCAACGCCGGGGCCGTGGATCCACTGGAAGCCGGTTTCCAGAATCCGCCGGAATCCGCCAGGCCATGGACGTGGTGGCATTGGATGAACGGCAATGTTTCCAAGGCGGGCATCACGGCGGATTTGGAGGCGATGAAGCGCGTGGGCATCGGCGGCTTCTTCAATTTCCACGTGGGGCAGTTGCCGTTTGACGGCAGCGTGAAGTTTCTCAGTCCGGAGTGGTGGGACTTGATGCGGTTTACTGCCGGGGAGGCGGACCGGCTGGGCTTGCAGATGGGCTTCCACAACTGCCCCGGCTGGAGCTCGAGCGGCGGGCCGTGGGTCAAAGTCGAGGATTCGATGCAGAAACTGGTCTGGTCGGAGTTGAAACTTCAGGGGCCCGGCCGCCCCGCCCGGCCGTTGGCGCGGCCCGCAGTGGATCCCAAATGGAACTATTACGCCGACATCGCCGTCATCGCATTGCCGGAATCCACCAATGCCGTTTCCGTCACTCAGGTGCTGGATTTGACCGGCCAAATGAATGCCGAAGGCTGGCTCGACTGGGACGCGCCCGCAGGGAACTGGGTGGTGTTTCGGTTTGGCCACACGACAACGGGCAAGGAGAATCACCCGGCCC
Source organism: uncultured Verrucomicrobiae bacterium (assembly GCA_963751435.1). Classification (GTDB taxonomy): domain Bacteria; phylum Verrucomicrobiota; class Verrucomicrobiia; order Limisphaerales; family DSYF01; genus JALOTU01. The sequence goes on from CAVVUP010000024.1 coordinate 85,609, forward strand.
CGATCGGTGGCGCTGGATTCGAGGTGGACAAGATGCGCCGGGAGGCCGTCGCCGCCCATTTCCGGGATTACCCGGCCAGGATTCTCGCCAACGCCGGCCCGGCCCGGAAGGCGATCACCACCGTCGAGATTGACAGCTACGAGGCGGGCAAACAGGACTGGACCCCCGGTTTCCGGGACGAGTTCAAGGCCCGGCGCGGCTATGATCCGTTGGCGTTGTTGCCCGTCCTGGCCGGACGCGTCGTGGGCAGCAGCGGGGACTCGGGCCGGTTCAAGCACGACTGGAGCCGCACCATCGCAGATTTATATGCGGACAATTATTACGGGCATTTCCGGAAACTGGTGCATGAGCAGCCCGGTTTGAAATTCACCGTGGAGCCGTATGACGGGCCGTTTGATCCCCTGACCGTCGGCAGCCGTGGGGATGTGGTGATGGGCGAGTTCTGGCACCAGAAGCCGACCATTTGGGGGTGGAACTCGTTGCCGAAGGTGGCGTCCGTCGCCCACACGCTCGGAATGCCCGTCGTGGCGGCGGAATCGTTCACCGGGTTGCCGCAGTTGGCCCAGTGGCGCCAGGATCCCTACGCGCTCAAATCCACGGGCGACAAGGCGTTTTGCCTCGGCGTGAACCGCTTCGTGTTGCACACCACCGCCCATCAGCCGTGGCCGGATTCGATCCGCCCGGGCATGACCATGTCCTGGTGGGGCACGCATTTCGGCCGGACCCAGACCTGGTGGGAGCAGTCCACGGCGTGGTTCCAATATGTCACCCGCTGCCAGTTTCTGCTTCAGCAGGGGGCGTATGCCGGGGACCTGCTGTTTCTGGACCAGCCTGATTTTCACCCGCCCAAGGGTTACGCCGGCGACGCCATCAGCCAGGAGGTTTTTCTGCGGGATCTCGAGGTGAAAGCCGGGCGGTTGGTGTTGCCGCATGGGGCGGATTACCGGTTGCTGGTCCTGCCTCCGCTCCAAACCATGCTGCCCGCCGTCGCGCGCAAGTTGGAATCCCTTGCACAAGGGGGGGCGGCCCTGCTTGGCACCCAACCCAACCAGTCGCCTTCCCTCGAAAATCAGCCCGCGGCGGATGCCGAGGTCCGGCAAATCGCCGATGCCTTGTGGGGGCAGGGAAAAGTCATGACCGGCCCGGATCCCGCCGCTGCCCTGGCAGGGCTGGGCGTGCAGCCGGATTTCGCCGCCAGCGCGTCCGACCTGCTGTGGATTCATCGCCGCACGCCAACGGCCGAGATTTACTTCGTTTCCAGCCAGAAGGAGGAGGCGCAAATCGTCGAGTGTTCGTTTCGGGTGACCGGCCGGCTGCCGGAACTCTGGGATGCCGCCACCGGCGAAATCCGCGAGGCTGGCACGTATCAGATGACGAATGGGCTGACGCGGTTGCCGCTGAAGTTCGATCCGAGCGGCTCGGTGTTCGTGGTGTTCCGGCGCGCCACGTCGGCGACGGAATCCGCGTCGGCGCCGAACGGGCGCGAGTTTTACCCGGTTCAAGCAGTGGCCGGTGGCTGGACCGTGCGGTTTGATTCGAAGTGGGGCGGCCCGGCGGAGGTGCGATTTGATCAACTCGAGGACTGGAGCCGGCGGCCGGAGCAGGGGATTCGCTACTACTCCGGCACCGCCGCGTATGAAAATGCCTTTGAGGTGTCGCCGGCAGCCGCCGGGCTGCCGCTCTGGCTGGACTTGGGCGACGTGAAGAACATCGCGGAAGTCGAGCTGAACGGAATGCCTCTAGGCATTCTCTGGAAGCCGCCGTTTCGGGTGGAGTTGTCCAAGGCGGTTCGACAGGGCGCCAACCGGCTGGTCGTCAAGGTGACCAATCTCTGGCCCAACCGCCTCATCGGTGACGAACAGGAACCGGAGGACCTCGACTGGGGCCCAACCAAGCCTTGGAAGGCGGGTAATATCAAGGGCAACCCTGGCAAACCACTCCAGACGTTGCCCGACTGGCTGGTGAAGGGCCAGCCGCGCCCATCGAAAGAGCGCTACACCTTCACCACTTGGAAGTTCTACGAAAAAGATTCACCGCTGCTGCCCTCCGGTCTGTTGGGACCGGTCCAACTGCTGGCCCCGCAATAAATCCATCGTTTCCCCCTATGTCATTCAAGAACCTCTCTCTGATGTTTCTTGGCACCGCCCTTGTCCTCCCGGCGGCGGAAACTGTTCAGCCCTCCGGGATCTCCCCGGATTCCCCCGGCCGCGTCTTCGAGGGCGTCGGCGCCCTCAGCGCCGGGGCGTCGTCGCGGTTGCTCCTGGATTATCCGGAGCCGGTCCGCGCCGACATCCTGGATTACCTGTTCAAGCCGCACTTCGGCGCTTCGTTGCACCAGCTCAAGGTGGAGATTGGCGGCGAGGTCAATTCCACCGACGGCACCGAGCCGGCCCACGCCCGCACGCGCGAGGAATTCCTCAACCCCAAGCCGGAATACTACCAGCGCGGCTACGAATGGCGGCTGATGGTCGAGGCGAAGAAGCGTAACCCCGCCGTGATGCTCGACATCCTCCAGTGGGGCGCGCCGCCGTGGATCGGCGAGGAAGAGGTCAAGCACGTGGACCCCGCCCGGCGCGAGCAGGGGGAACGTGAATTCACCCAGGATCCGGAGGGCAAAATCGTGGTGCGCAAGAAGCTGGGCGACCGCGAATTCCGGTTCTTCTCGCAGGACAACGCCGACTTTATCGCCGCCTTCATCCTCGGAGCGAAGCAGTATCACGGACTGGACATTGATTTCTGCGGCGTCTGGAACGAGATCACCTACGAGGCGGCGTGGATCAAGCTCCTCCGCCGCACGCTCGACGCCAAGGGACTGGGCGCGGTCAAGATTGTCGCCCCCGACCTCTACACCCCGAACCGCTGGGAGATCGCCAAGGACATCGCGGCCGATCCCGAACTGGCCAAGGCCATCCATGCCATCGGGGCGCATTATCCCCAGTTCAAGAGCACACCGGAAGCGCTGGCATCCGGTAAACCGCTCTACGCCAGCGAAGACATTTCCTCCAAGGGCGACTGGCAGAACGCCAGGAAATACGCCCGCACCTTCAACCGGAACTACATCCAGGGCCGGATGACCAAGACGATCTTCTGGAGCCTGATCGCCGCCTACTACGATTACCTGGATTTTTCGAGCTGCGGTCCGATGCGCGCCGTCACGCCGTGGTCCGGCTTCTACGAGGTCCAGCCGGCCATCTGGGCGACGGCTCACACCACGCAGTTCGCCCACCCTGGCTGGCGTTACCTGGACACCGCCTGCGCCCTGCTGCCGGACGACAGCAGTTACGTCACGCTGCTCAGCACCAATGGCACCGATTACAGCGTCATCATCGAAACCGCCCACGCCAAACAACCGCAGACGCTGTCGTTGCAGGTGGATTCTCGGCTTTCGCAAAAGCCTTTGGCCCTCTGGCGCACGACGGAGCAGTCCCAGTTCGAACGGCTGGCCGATGTGCCGCTGACCAACGGCCTGATCGAGCTCACGATCGAGCCGGGCGCGTTCTATTCGCTCACCACCACCACCGGTCAGCGCAAGGGTCACGCCCCCGTGCCGCCGGACGCACCGTTCCCGCTGCCTTACGGCGACGATTTCGAGCAGGGCAAACCCGGGCGGTTGCCGAAATACTTCTCCGATCACGACGGCGCATTTGAACTCGCCACGCGCCCCGACGGGCAGGGCCAGTGCCTCTTCCAGGCTGTCACCCAACAGGGCATTCCCTGGCTGCGCAAGTTCCTCTGGCCGCACACGCTCATCGGCCCGGCGGAGCTGAACGTCGGCTCGATCGAATGCCAGGCGCTGGTGCTCAAGGCGGGCCGTGTCGGATTGGGCGCGCGCATCCAGAAATCCAAGGCCGCCGAGGTGCCGGGCTACTGGCTGGAGGTCAGCACGGAAGGTCGCTGGACCCTCAAGGCCCATGAACGGCTCCTGGCCGAAGGCCGCGTCCCGTTTGCCGCCGATCAATGGCACACGCTGGCGTTGCGGTTCGCCGGGGATCGCATCACGGTCGTGATTGACGGCCAGGAAGCCGGGGCCGTGACCGATGGCACCTACGCCGCCGGTGCCTGCGCGCTGATGAGCGGGTGGAATCAGGCGCATTTCGATCATTTCAAGCTCTCCCCGTCCACCGGTTCATCGAACTCGAAATGACCGCCCTGTTTCGCCATCTGTTTCAGGCTATGAAAGTGAAATCGCTCCTGCTCACGCTGGCCTTGCTGGCCGCCCCGGTTGCTTTCGCTGCCTCCACCCAATCCGCGAAGGTCGCGCCGCCCGATTTCCAATGGTGGCGGGACGGGCGTTTCGGCCTGTTCATCCACTGGGGGCCGTCGTCGCTCACCGGCAAGGAGATCAGTTGGTCGCGCAAGGCCACCGGCATCGAGAAATACGACGCCCTCTACAAGGAGTTCAACCCGGTGAAGTTCAACGCCGCCGAATGGGTGGGTGTCGCCAAGGCCGCCGGCATGAAATACATCGTGCTCACCGCCAAGCACCACGACGGCTTCATACTTTGGGACACCAAGACCGGCGATTACAACATCATGAACTCGCCCTTCAAGCGCGAGGTGGTGGACGAACTCGCCCAGGCCGCCCGCGCGGCGGGCATTCCGTTCTGCGTCTATTTTTCGCCGGGCGATTGGAAAGATCCCGACTGCCGGAACCCGGAGACGAACGGGAAATTTGTCGAACGGATGCACGCGCAGATCACCTTTTCGCGGGCCACGATTCATGAGCGCGACGGGTATGCCCGCATCACCGCCTGGAAGATCGAATGCCAAAAAGGCGGCGCGTGGCAGAAGCTCGCCGAGGGCACGACCCTCGGGAAGAACCTCGACGTGCCTTTTTCCGCTCCGGTTGCCGCCCGCAAATTCCGGCTGTCCATCGCGGCGCCGGGCCGCCCGGCGATCGCGGAATTCCATCTGTTTTAAGCCGGCAAACCTCAAGAACCAACAACACACGCACCATGATGAACTGCAAACCAATGAAAGTTCTGGCCCTGGTCGCCGTGCTCGCTTGTGCGGCTGGCATTACCCGCGTTGCGGCGGCGGACCTGTCGCACGTGCCGCAAATCAACGAGACCAAGGAGCAGCGGGACGAACGCATGCAATGGTTCCGCGATGCGAAGTTCGGGATGTTTATCCACTGGGGGCCGTGTTCCGTCGGCCAGAAGGAGATCGGCTGGGGCCGCGAAGGCAACCGTCCGTGGGACATCAACAAGCACGGCCCGCGCACGAGCGACCCGGTCTACGACAACTATTACAAGGAGTTTAATCCGACAAACTACAACTCCGACGAGTGGGTGCGGTTCGCCAAGGCCTCCGGCATGAAATACATGGTGATCATCACCAAGCATCACGACGGCTTCTCGCAGTTCGATTCCAAGGTGACGGATTACAAGATCACCGCCGGGCCGTATGGACGCGACATCATCCAGCAATTTGCCGACGCCTGCCATAAGCACGGCATGAAGCTGGGCCTCTACTACTCGACGCGCGATTGGTATCACCCCGATTATCTCGTCGGTGACAACGTCAAGTATGACACCTGGTATCGGACGCAGGTGGAGGAACTGCTCTCGAATTACGGGCGTGTGGACCTGATGTGGTTCGACCACGTCGGCGGACGCGACTGGGGCAAATGGAAGTTCGATGAACTCTTCGCGATGATGTATCGCCTCCAGCCGGGAATGCTCGTCAACAATCGCGCCGCAAAATTCTGCGGCCCGAAGTCACCGGAAGATCGCGGCCCGGCGTCGCCCGAGATCAAGAAGATGACCGACGGCGACTTCTACACGCCCGAGGGCCGCATCGGCGCGATGGACATCGCGAAGGACTGGGAATCGTGCATTCACGTCGGGCAAGGCTGGTCGTATCGCGGCGAGGACGGATTCAAGGGGCCGGAGGATTGCATCAAGATGCTGGTGAGTTGCACGACCGGCGGCGGCAATTTGCTGCTGAACTTCGGCCCGCGCCCGGACGGAACTTTTGCCGAGGGCGAGGCCAAAGTCGCGCGCGCCATGGGCGACTGGCTGGCGAAATACGGCGATGCCATTTACGGCACGCGCGGCGGACCGTATCGGAACGGCTCGTGGGGCGGGAGTTGCCACAAGGGCAACAAACTGTTCCTGCACGTTTACCAGTTGCCGGCGAATGGGATTAGCTTTGATCCGCTGCCGAGCAAGGTCAGTTCTGCCCGCACATTGTCAGGCGCGCCGGTGCAGTTCACGCAGGACGACAAGGAACTTGTGGTGACGGTCGCGAAAGGCGATCAGGATTCGCCGGTGACGGTGGTGGAGTTGACGTTGGATAGGCCGCTCGAAGCCGGGCGCATCATGGGTAGCGCGCGCGTGGGGGCGGATGACTTGGCGGAATACGGGAAGGTTCTCAGCCAGAATGCCAAACTCGAAATCAGCTCCAGTTCTCCGCACGACGTCGCCGCGGATCACGCCGCGTTTGTTCCAGGGCGAGAAGCCCGCGCGTGGTTATGCCTTCCACACCGGCGATGAGCAGAACCCTTGGGCGAAGATAGATCTCGGCGCGGTGAAGACGGTCAAGGCGGTGGTCATCGAAAATCGTCCCGGTGAACGGCGGACGGAGGGTTTGATTCTGTCGGTTTCAGAAGACGGGAAAAAGTGGGAGCAGGTGTGGACTGCGAAGAAGTGGGAGCAAAGCTGGCTGGTGCCCATCACGCGCTTTCACTCCGGCATTGATGTGCCGGGTCGCCCGGTGCGCTATCTGAAAGTTGAATCCAAGGGCGACATGCCGCGTCCGATGTTGCTGCAACGATTCACGGTTTATGGAGAATGACAAAACACAACGAAAGTTCACCACTTGGGCTGGCGTTCTGGTTTTTGCCACCGCGTGTGGCGTCTCGGCGCAACCGTTTCGCGGGCCGTCGGCAACCCTCCCGGAGGGGGCCACGGTCCATCGGAATTTGCCCTACGTTTCCGCCGGCCACGAGCGGCAGAAGCTGGATTTGTATCTGCCGAAGGACGGCACGAATCTTCCGCTCATCATCAACATTCACGGCGGCGCGTTCAAGATGGGCAGCAAGGAGCAGGGCGTGCCGGCGGAATACCTGGCGCAGGGTTACGCCGTCGCTTCCATCAATTATCGCCTGAGCCAGCACGCGAAGTTTCCGGCGCAGATCGAGGACTGCAAAGCCGCCGTGCGCTGGGTGCGCACCCATGCCGCCGAGCATGGACTTGATCCCAACCGCATTGCCGCGTGGGGCGCGTCGGCAGGCGGGCATCTCGCGGCGATGCTTGGGACGACCGGCGACGTGCGGGAATTTGATGTCGGCGAAAACCTGGACCAATCCAGCCGCGTGCAGGCGGTGGTGGACTATTTCGGGCCGACGGAGTTTCTGCAAATGGACGCGCACCGGTTGCCGAACGGCATGAGGCACGACCCGGCGGACTCTCCGGAATCGGAGTTGATTGGCGGCGCGATTCAGGAACACCAGGGCAAGGCGGCCCGCGCCAATCCCATCAGCTACGTCACGCGGGACGATCCGCCGTTTCTCATCTGCCACGGGGATGCCGACCTGATGGTGCCGCATCATCAGAGTGTTTTGCTGGAGGAGGCGTTGAAGCAGGCCGGTGTGCCGGTGACGTTCTACACGGTTCCGGGCGCCGGTCACGGGCCGTTCAGGGATCCCAAGGTGGCGGCGATGACGGGCGAATTTCTGGCGAAGACATTGAAGCCGGCCGCCGCGCCTTGATGACTGCAACAACGATATGTTCAGTCGTCGATTTGCCCTGCCGGCCTCCTGGTTCCCCAAACTACATCGTCTATCACCAGCACAATCAGCCGCACGAGGATGCCGGCGGGGTCTTTCGTCAGGCCTGCGCGGACCGGCTGGAATTCAACGCCGACGGCACGATCAAGGAAGTGGTTCCGACGCAGACCGGCGTGGGCGCGCTCCTGCCCCTGGCGGAACCGGGCGAGGACTTGGCGTTCGGCAAATACGCCCGCGCCACCAGCGTGCGCAACGGCTTCTACTCCCCGGAATACGCCCTCGACCGCAACAACGCCAGCAAGTGGTGCGCGGCCACCAACGCCGCCTATCCGCAAACGTTGACCGTGGACCTGGACGGCACTTTTGACATTGGCCGTGTCGAAACCAGCTTCGAGTATCCGACGCTTGCCTACCAGTATGCCATCGAAACCTCGATCGACGGCAAGACGTGGACAATGTTCGCCGACCGCACCGGCGCAACTCCCCCCGCTGTCAGTCCGCATCGGGATTCCGGGACGGCGAAGGCGGCTTTTGTCCGCATCACCGTGACCGGATGCGAACGGCCGGAAAACGCCGCCGGCATTTACAGCTTCAAAGTGTTTCGCGCCGCGGGCCATGCCGGCGCTTCGACCGGCGCTGCCTACAAGGGGTTGACGTGCGACCGCTCCTATCAGCCGCTGCCCGTCACGCTGGATCTGCCGGAGAACCGGGGATTGAAAAACGGGGCGTATGAGGATGAGCGCTCGCGGGGACTGGGCGGGATGCCCTGCGGCAGTTGCGGCGAGGAAAACCTGCTGAACCTGCCCGGCGATCCCTACGGCCCCAAGGGCAAGAACGATCCGGGCGAGAACATCACCATCCACGAGTTCGCCCATACCATTGCCGACGCCATCGAGGCCGTGCGCTCCCGGTTTCCCGTCTTTGACTTCCAGAAATCGCCCCGCATCATCGCGGCGGCCCAACGAAAATCCAAATCCAACGCCTCCAACTGACCGGCCCATTCGATGACCATGAAAACCATCAAATCCATCAGCCTGGCCTGCCTGCTCGGTGCCGCCGGCTCCATTCCCCTGACTTCCCACGCCGCCTGGGGCGACTGGCAGACGTGGGGGGATCAGGGCGACGGCACGTATCGCAATCCCGTGCTGCCGGCGGATTACAGCGACATTGATTGCATCCGCGTCGGCTCGGATTACTACGCCATCTCCTCCACGTTCCAGTATTCGCCGGGCATGGTGATTCTGCACTCGAAGGATTTGGTGAACTGGACCATCGCCGGCCACGCCGTGCCCGATGTGAGCCAGATCGGGCCGGAGATGAACTGGACGCGGATGGACCGCTTCGGCACGGGCATCTGGGCCGGCGCAATCCGTCATCACGCGGGGAAGTTCTGGGTTTATTTCGGCACGCCGGACGAAGGTTACTTCATGACCACGGCCACGAATGCCGCCGGGCCGTGGGCGCCGTTGACGCGCGTCCTGACAGGCGAAAGGCTGGGATGATTGCTGTCCGTTCTGGGACGACGATGGGCAGGGCTATTTCATCGGCTCGCAATTCGACAAGGACCCGGTCAACGGCAAGAAATACAACATTCACCTCTGGAAACTCACGCCCGACGGCAAGGCGCTGGTCGAAGGTTCGGATCTGATTCTCCACCAGTCCAACGGCAGCGAGGCCAACAAGCTCTTCAAGTGGAACGGCACCTACTACCACTACTTCAGCGAGGTGAAAGGCGAAGGCCGCGTGCCGATGATGGGCCGCGCGACGAACATCACCGGGCCTTACGAATACCGCCAGATCGGCCACGTGAAGAAGGGCGTGGATTACGAGCCCAACCAGGGCGGCATCGTGCAGAGCGAGGCGGGCGACTGGTGGTTCTTCACCCATCATGGTTCGGGCGATTGGTCGGGGCGCATCGCCAGCTTGCTGCCGGTGACGTGGACCAATGGCTGGCCGATCATCGGCGAACCGGGCGCGGATGGCATCGGCAACATGGTCTGGTCGGCGGCCAAGCCCGTGAAAGGAACGAAACGCCTCACGCCGCAGACGGATGATGAATTCTCCGCCGCCACGCTGTCGCCGCAATGGGAATGGCATTACCAGCCGCGCGCCGAAAAGTGGTCGCTGACGGAGCGGCCCGGTTTTCTCCGGCTGCACGCCTTCAAGGGACTTCACGGCGACAATCTCCTCAAAGTCGGCAACGTCCTGACGCAGCGCCCGTTTCGCACGAGCACGAACGTCGTCACGGTGAAGCTGGACGTGGGCGGCATGGCGGATGGCCAGAGCGCGGGGCTGTTCCATTACACGACTGCGGGCTACGCGGGCGTCGGCGTGAGCCAGACGAACGGCGTGCGCTCATTTCATCTACCGCTCTGGACTCAAAGTGGAGCAGGGGATGGACGTGAAAGGCGCAAGCGTCTGGTTGCGCTCGGCGTGGGGACTGGATGGCGTCTGCCGTTTCTCGCGCAGTCTCGATGGAAAGAGTTTTGAGCCCGTCGGCGAACCGTATCAGATGAAATGGGCGTCGTATCGCGGCGACCGCATCGGGCTGTTCAACTACAACAATCACGCCGACGCCGGCCATGTGGATGTGGACTGGTTCCACTACGAATACAGCGGTCAATCCAAACCATGAAACACACCCCACACTCCTCACCGCCCTGCTGCTTGCGCTGCTGGCCGCATCGCAGGCTGCCGACTTTTTTGTCTCTCCCAACGGCAACGACGCGAATCCCGGCACCGAAGCGAAGCCGGTCGCGACGTTGGAACGGGCACGGGACGCGGCTCGTGCGGCACGGGCTTCCGACCCCAAGGCCGGATGCCGGGTCGTCTTGGGCGGTGGCACGTATATCATGAACCGGACGCTTGTGTTTGACCTGCGGGACAGTGCCGCCGGCAACGCCATTACCGAAATCGTCGCCGCACCCAATGCGCGACCGGTCCTCAGTGGCGCTGCTCCGCTGCCCGGCGGATGGCAGCTCGCGCCGCAGGACTTGCCCCGCCTGCCGAAACAGGCGCGTGGCCGTGTCTGGGTCGCTGAGGTGCCGAAGGATTGGCCCGTGTTCCGCACACTCTTCCAAGGCGACACCATGCTTCCGCGGGCGCGCACGCGCGGATTTCAACAACTCAAGCAGTCTCCTGCCGGCGGGCCAGCGATTGACCAGAGGCATCTTTACCTGCCTGCGGAAGCGGTGCAGAGCGTTGCGGATTTCATGGGAGCGGAGATGGTCGTGGTGCCGGTCTATCCCTGGGTGATGAATATCCTGCCCGATGACCGAAGTGGACCGCGCCACAGGCTTGGTGCGCACCGCGGTGCCCGCAACGTATCCGCTGGGGCCGCCCAATTTCGCCAATTTCCCGGACGGGACGGTGTGGATCGAAAACGTGCTGGAGGCTCTCGACGAACCGGGCGAGTGGGTCTTGGATGCGAACGCCCGCAAACTCTACCTCTGGCCGCGCGATGGACGGGAAGCCCGGCGCGAACGTGGTTGCGCCGCGGTTGACCGAGTTGATTCGCGTCGAGGGCAAGATTGACTACGACGGTCCGAGCGACACGCCGGTGCGCGGCGTGGTGTTTCGCGGCCTCACGTTCACGCAAGCCGACCGTTGGCCGTGGGAGGCCGGCAAGACCGGATGGGGACTCCAGCACGATTGGGAGATGTTCGACCGCCCGACGGCCATGCTGCGGTTTCGCGGCGCGGAGTCGTGCCGGGTGGAGGACTGCCGGTTCGTCAACAGCGGCTCGGCGGGCGTGCGATTGGACCTGCATTGCCAGAAGATCTCCGTCACGCGGTGCGAACTGGCGCACCTCGGCGGCGCCGGCGTGTTGCTGGCCGGCTACGGCATGGGCACCAAGGACGTCAACCGCGACAACGCCGTCACCGACTGCCACGTGCATCACGTCGGCCGGCTGCTCTGGCACTCGGCGGGTATTTGGGCCTGGCAGAGCGGCCACAACCGGATCGAGCACAACCACGTCCATCATACGCCCTACACCGGAATCCTTGCGACAGGCCGGACAACCTGGACCGCAAAGGCAACGGCGAATGCAGCCGCACCGTGCGCTGGAGCGAAGTTGACCCGGTGTTGGGCAAGGAACACCCCGACTGGCGACGGCGCGAGCCGCTCATGCACGCTCGCGAGAATCTCATCGCGAATAACGACCTGCATCACTGCATGGAAATCATGGGCGACGGCAACGCCATCTACGTCTCCGGGGCGGGCAAGAACAACCGTGTCTGGAACAACTTCATCCACGACATCCCGGCGCAGAACATCAACGCCAGCATCCGCTGCGACGACGACCAGCATGAGGCGACCATCGAGAACAACGTCATCACGCGCGTTTGTGGCGAAGGCATCATCTGGAAAGGCAAGAATACGATCCGCAACAACATCCTCTACGACATCCGCGACACGACACCCGACGGCAAGCCCTGCGTCCACAAGCGCGGCTACCTCGTGATGTCGGGCGACGCCGTGGATGGTTCTATCGTCGAGCGCAACATCTTCGTCTCGCGCATCGCCGGCCAGTCCCTGCTCTACGAGCGTGTGAAGCGGTGCTCAGGAAACCGCACCTGCAGGGACCCGCCGTGCTCCGGTCCTGCGCTGCGGATTACAACCTCTATTTCAACACCGTCGAACCCGGCTGGGGACAGAAGCACCTCGACGCCCAGCGCCCCTTTGGCATCGAACAGCACAGCGTTGAAGCCGACCCACAGTTCCGCAACCCGGCGAACGACGACTTCCGCCTCGCGCCTGGTTCCCCCGCGCTCAAGCTCGGCTTCCAACCCATCAAGATCTCAGAAGTCGGGCCGCGAAAGAAGACGGCAAGCAAACCATGAACCCCACCCTCACTCTCCTCGATGCCCTGCTCAAGACCAAGCAACTCACCGTGCCTTGGAAACCGGACACCGACTGGCACGAACTCGTCCTCGTGACCGAGGGCGATGAGATGCGTCTCAGCCTCGATGGCAAGCTGGTCGCCCACCACCGCTCCGCCGGTTTCGCACACCCGATGAAGCGCTGGTTCAGCTTAGGCGTGCCGAGCACGGTTTGGATTGATGACGTAAAGATTTGGAGGGTAGAATGACGCAACCTATAAATATCCCGAAATCCCTTACCCGGCGCGCGGCGATCAAAGCGGTGGCCACCGCTTTTGCTGTCGCGACCCTATTCGTCTCCTCGGCTTTCGCCCAGTCGGCCGCACCACTCGCCGCTGCGCCTTACGCGGATTTCTTCGTCTCCCCGCAGGGTAACGACCGCTGGACCGGAAAACTCGCCGCACCGAACGCCGACGCCACCGACGGCCCCTTCGCCACCTTGGGGCGAGCCCGCCTGGCCGTGCGCGTGTTGAAGAGTGGCCAGTATCGCGACATCTACGTGCTCATCCGCGGCGGGGAATACCGGCTCGCTGTCACCGAGGTGTTCACGCCGTCGGACGGCCACTATGACTCGTTTGCCGTGCATTACATGGCCTACCCCGGCGAGGAACCTGTCTTCAACTCCGACCTCGATGTCTCGGGCTGGCAGCCGGGCGGCGACGTCGCCGGTCTCCCGGTCGTCGCGCGCGGCAAGGTTTTTCGCGCTCCCATCCCGCGGCTGCCGGAAGGCAAGGCGCGTTTCTACACGATGTATGACAACGGCCGACCCGTGTCGCGCGCGCGCTCGAAAGGCTTTGTGCCCACCAAGGACATCAAGGGTGGTGACGGCGGCGGCATGGATTTCAAGGGCGTCGTCGAAGCCGACCGCACGTCGCTTTGGTTCCCCCTGGCGCCCTGCGCGCCTGGCCCAACCTCGATGACATCGAGGTCGTCGTCGAGCCGGTCGGCTACGTGATCAATTACCTGCCGATCGCCTCCGTGGACGAGAAGGCGGGTCGCGCCGTCACGGCCCTGCCGGCCTCGTATCCGATGACGCGGCAGTTCTTCTCCGGGGTGTTCGACCACGGCCATGCCTGCGTCGAGAATGCGATCGACCACCTCGATACTCCCGGTGAGTGGGTTCTGGATACGCGGGCCGGAGCGATCTACTACTGGCCGCTCGACGGTGCCCCTGGCAAGGTCACGGTGCCGGCGCTCACCGAATACGTGCGCGTCGATGGCCACGAACTCGGCGGCATCGTCCGGAACGTTGCTTTCCGCGGGCTTACCTTCACGCGCGGTGACCGCTACCGGATCACCGCGGGCGACAGCGGCCTGCAGCACGATTGGGACGTGTGGAACCGCGGCAACGCGCTCCTGCGCCTGCGCGACGCCGAGTATTGCCGCGTCGACGCCTGCCGCTTCAGGCGCAGCGGCGGCGGCGGCGTGCGGCTCGATCTCCACTGCCAATCCAACGAGCTGAAGAACAATCTCGTCGAGCACCTTGGCGGCACCGGCATCCTCCTTTGCGGCTACGGCCCCGGCGCGCTGCACGTCAACAAGGCCAACCGGATCCTCAACAACCACGTGCACCACTGCGGCCAACTCCACTACCAGTCGGCCGGCATCATGGTGTGGCAGAGCGGCGAAAACCTCATCCGCAACAACCGCCTGCACCACCTGCCTTACTCGGGTATCATCGTCAGTGGCATGCGCCCCGGCATCGCCAATCTCGAACAGCCGAACCGCGAGGTCGAGCGCACCGTCCGCCGCTGGGAGCTGCCGCCGTCCGCCCAGTTCCAGTCCATCTCCACCAACTTCATGGGGCAGGGGAGCACCGCCGACCGCGACTCCATCCTCGGCCACTGGAATCACGTCGCGCCCTTCGAACTGGCGCGCCACAATCTGATCGAGGACAACGAGATCTTCCGCTGTGTCGAAAAGCTCTTCGACGGCAACGCCATCTACCTGTCGGACACCGGCAACGGCAACGTGATTCGCCGCAACTTCATCCACCACTTCCACGGCGGCGGCATGCAGTCCTCCATCCGCACCGACGCCTTCATCAAGCACACGCTCATTACCGACAACGTTCTCTACCGCAACAACGGCGGCGGCATCTCCGTCCGCTACTGGGAGAATCATGTCTTCAACAACATTGTCGCCGACTGCCGCGAGACGGTGGAGACCAACGCAAGCGGCCGGGTCTCGCGCATTTTCCTTGGTTATCTGGGGCTCTACGCCGCCGATCGCGACAGCATGCCACCGCACACCCGCATCGCGATCGAGCGCAACATTCTCTACAAGACGAGCGCGCACCTGCCTTTCTATCGCGCCGGTGCGGTCCGGGGCAAAAGGGTGGAGGCGCCCGAGGAACTTCCTTCGGCTCAAGCCCGCCCCCCGGGGGCGCGACCAACACCTGCCGGGCAGGTCGAGATGAACCTCGAAGCCTGCGACATCGATCGGAACCTCTACTTCGACACTGAGGCTCCTGACCACGGCGCCGCCGCTCTCGTCGCTTACCGACAGCGCGGCATCGAACCCAACGGCGTCGTCGGTGACCCGCTCTTCGTCGATGTAGCCCGCGGCGACTTCCGACTCCGCTCTGGCTCCGCAGCCGAGAAGATCGGCTTCCGCGAAATCGACGTGCGCCAGACCGGCCTCACGCCCGAGTTCCCCGCGCGATTCGCCCGCGCCGTCCGCGACCAACTCGGCGCCGACTACGACTCCTTCCCCCGCCTCGACGACCCAGAAACGAAATGAAAACGCCCACCCTGCTCATCTCGTGCCTTCTGGCTATCGCATCGGTCCGAGGCGCCGTCGCCTCTTCGGTATCCCCCATCCCGACACAGCGTCTCTCCCTCAGCGGCACCTGGCGTTTTACCGCGGATTACCAAAACGCCGGCGATGCCGCGAAGTGGTTCGTGCCGTCCTACAGCGACGGCTCACCGTGCGCTTCGCGTGCCGCACCGATTTCCCACTGTATCCGCCCACCGAATGCGAGCTGCGGGTCCGGTTCCTCGACGGGCAGAACCGCCCCGTCGCCACCGCCGCCGCCCCGCTCCGGCCCGATGAGGCCATCACCCTCGCCGTGCCTGCCGGCGCCAGCCGCTACCAGATCGAGATCTGGCGCGGCGGTTTCCGCACGTCGACCTTCAGTGCGACTCGGTACCGTGACAGGGCCGGTGATCCTGGAGAAATGGCAGCACCACGAGTTACAGGACCTTGATTGAAATGAGAACGAAAGGCACAAATATGAACACAGCAACCAACCTCATCACCCGCCGCCGCGCACTGCAATCCCTCACCGCCACTGCATTCGCCATGGGCATGGTAATATTCCTTGTTGCGGTGAATGTCCAAGCGCAGGATTTAGACCTCGGCGCACGAGTGCAACCTGTGCCACAGGGCGCCAGATTTTCCGAGCCAGGCTATTTTGTCTGGTGCGGCGCGCCGGTCGCGGGGCGCGGATGGGAGGTATCATCTGTTCTATTCCCGCTGGCCGGTGAAGAACCAAAGGCTTTCGCGCCGGGCTGGGCGATTCACTCCGAGATCGCCTACGCGGTCGCGGACCAGCCGTTCGGGCCTTACAAGTTTGTGAATGTCGCCTTGCCGGCGCGCGGGACGAATGCCGCGACCGGCACGAAGTACTGGGACGCCGACGTGACGCACAACCCGAACATCGTCCTGCGCGACGGCAAGTATCTGCTCTACTACATCGGCAATTACGGCGATGGCAAATATCCGACGCACCGCAACCACCAGCGCATCGGCGTGGCTATCGCCGACAACCCGAAGGCCCGTGGCGGCGTTTTGACGCGCCGATCATTGACGTGAGCCCGGACGCGACGGCGTTTGATTCATTTGCGTGGCCAATCCGGCGGCGGCCGTGCGAGCCGGATGGCAGGACTCATTGTGATCTTACAAGGCCGTGCCGACCGTGCCCGGCAAAGTGATGGGCGGGAACGTGCGTTACGGTGTGGCGGTGGCGGAGAAACCCGAAGGGCCTTACGTCAAGAAGCCCGGCCGCGTGTTCGAGGCCGAGGGCGAGGAGGCGAAGAAGCATTGGATGCTCGCCGAGGATCCTTACATCTGGTTCAGCCGGAAATACGGCAACCGCTACTACGCCGTGGCGCGGGACGTGGTGGGGAAATTCACCGGCGCGTCGGGTGGGCTGGCGCTGTTTGAGTCGCTGGATGGATTGAACTGGAAGGCGGCGGCGCAGCCCAAGGTGCTCGGCAACCGCTTCCAGTGGGCCGACGGCACCCTGAGCCACCAGAACGTCGAACGCCCGGCCTTGCTCTTCGACGGCGAGGAGCCGGTGGCGCTCTTCGGCGCGACGGATGGTTACCAGAAGAACGGGCGCATCTCGTTCAATGTTCACATCCCGCTGAAGTCCGCAAGCAGCCTTAAGCCCATACCATGCGATCTTTTCTCAGCCTGTTCGCCCTGGGCCTGCTCCTGCCGGTGCTGCCGGTGTCTGCCCAGACGAACCGCGACGAGGTTCTGCTGTTCACCTATTTCCGCAACAACGGCGTGGACGGCGTCCACCTGGCCATGACGACCAACGGCGTGGATTTCGTGGCCCTCAACAATGACAAGGCGGTTTTCACCCCGCCGAAATGGCCCGGCCAAAATCTGACCCGCGACGCCTCGATCCTTTACCAGGACGGCAAGTTCCGCATGGTCTGGACCAGCGGATGGAAGGGGCGGATTTTCGGCTATGCCGAGTCCGGCGATCTCGTGAACTGGTCCGAGCCGCGCCAGGTGAAGCCGTTTCCGGAAAGCCTCGCCGCCGAGGACCAGCCGGACAACATCTGGGCCCCGGAACTCCACTGGGATCCGCTGAAGCAGGATTATTTCATCCTCTTTTCCAGCACCACGCCGCGCGAGCGGAATGACGACGACGACAGCAACAACAACGGCAAACGCGGCTCGCAATACGACAACCGGGTCTATCATCACGCGCACGAAGGACTTCCAGACTTGGAGCAGTGCCAAGGTTTTCTTCGACCGGGGCTTTGCTTCGATTGACGCCGTGATGCGGCGCGACGAGGCGAACCAGCGCTGGGTGATGGTCATCAAATGTTCCCGCGACGAGAACCTGAACAGCATGCCGGGCCGCAATCTCTGGCTCACCTTCACCGGTCTCGACCTGGACAAAGTGAATTTCTCGCCGCTGGAAGGCCCGATTGCCGGCAACCACTCGCCGATGTTCAGCAATCCCGAGCCGCGCAAGTCCATGGCCGAAGGGCCGGCGCTCTTGAAGCTGGATGACCGCTGGCTGCTCGCCTGGGACGAACCCGCCGGCGGCGGCGTGCAGCTCGCGACCTCGCCGGATTTGAAAACCTGGACGCACCTCAAGCAGGCCAAGTTCCCGCACCCCGCCCAGCACGGCACGCTGTTCCTGGCGCCGCGAAAAGTGGTCGGATGGTTGAAGTCCAGTTTGAGATGAACTGCTTTGCGTCAACATTGGTTGTGTTCAGCATCGCGCTGGCAGCAGGGCACGCACTTGACTATCCGCACGTCACTGCCGAGCCGCAGAAGGCTGGCTGGCCGCTCACCATAGAGGAGCGGGCTTACATCACGGAGAAGCCGGAGCACGACCGCCGTCCGGGTCGCGAGGCGAACAAGTATCTGCCCCAGCTTTGGCCGGTGGTGCCGTGCGCAGGCCATTTTGGTGGAGACGCGTGGCTCAAACTCCACGAAGCGCATGTGAAGACGGTGCAGGCGAACAAAGGTCCCGTTGATGTGTTGCTCGTCGGCGACAGCATCACCATCCAGTGGGGTGACTCATGGAGGAAGCACTTTCCCGAACTGAAAGCCGTGAACATCGGCATTGGTGGCGACAAGACGCAGAACGTGCTCTGGCGGCTTGATCACGGCGGTGTCGAGGGGCTTCAGCCGAAGGCCATCGTGCTGATGATTGGAAACAACAACATCTTCTTCACCCCAGAGACCGGCATCGAAGCTGTCGCCAAGGGCATTCAGATGTGCGTGAAGAACCTGCGCGAGAAGTTCCCAGACGCCGAGATCATCGTTGTGAAGATTCTGCCTGCCCACGCGCCCGGCAATCGTTTCTACGAAGACATCAAGAAGACCAACGCCGCCCTCGATCCCCTCCAGTTCGACAACGATCCGAAACTCCGCGTCCTCGACCTCTGGAGCGACTTCACCAACGCCGACGGCACCATCAAGAAAGACCTCTTCACGCCGGACAACATCCATCTCTCACCCGCTGGCTACGTGGTGTATGCGGAGAAGCTGAAGCCCATGCTCAAGAAGCTCACGCCATGAAACCTATCCTCACAATCCTCATTTCCCTGTTGCTCGCTCCGTTGGCCGGCGGGGCAACCTATTACGTCGCTACGGATGGCAAGGACTCGAACGACGGTCTCACGGTGAAGGCACCTTTCCGCAGCATCCAGAA
Source organism: uncultured Verrucomicrobiae bacterium (assembly GCA_963751435.1). GTDB lineage: Bacteria > Verrucomicrobiota > Verrucomicrobiia > Limisphaerales > DSYF01 > JALOTU01. Next base: position 104,633 of record CAVVUP010000024.1, read on the forward strand.
GGCGGCGGATGTGATGCAGCCGGGTGACACCTGTCTCATCCGTGGCGGGGAGTATCGCGAGAAAATTGTCCCGCCGCGCGGCGGCAGCTCGGAGCAGACGCGCGTCACTTATCGCAACTACGGCGATGAGAGGCCGGTGGTCAAAGGCTCGGAGCGTGTCACCGGCTGGGTGGATCAAGGCGGCAGTGTGTGGAAGGTGGAGCTGCCGGCGGCTTTCTTTGCCTCAGCGCCCTACAATCCCTTTGCCACGAAGCTGGGCGGTCTCTGGATCACGAATCCGGGGAAGCAATGGTCGCTGGGGGGGGTGTATTTGGAGGGTGAGCCGCTCAGCGGGCGGCAGTCGTTGGCGGAGGTGCAGCGCACATCGAAGACATGGTTTGCAGCTCACGAAAATGGAACCACGGTCATTCATGCCCGCTTCGATGCCGATCCGAACAAGGCCGTGGCCGAGGTCAATGTGCGCGATGCCTGCTTTCATCCCGGTGAGAAGGTTCTGAACTTCATCTCCCTCGTCGGCTTGACCATGAAACAGGCGGCTCCCCAAGGCAGCGGCCCGATTTATCCGCAGCAGGGCATCATCACCGCGTTTGCGGGCAAGGGCTGGGTCATCGAAGGTTGCACAATTTCCGATTCCGCCTGCTCGGGCATCGCTTTGGCCACCGGGCTGGAGAGCTGGTATGGTCCGCAGTCTGCCACGCAGGATGCCAAGGGCACCGCGCCCGATTTCAACGCCTCGGGGCATCATCACATCCGGCGGAACACCATCGAGCGCTGCGGCCAGGCGGGCATCATCGGCATGATCAACGGCCACTCCTCGGTCATCGAGGACAATCTCATCCAGGAAATCAACGTGGAGCGGAATGTCGGCGGCGCCGAGACGGCGGGCATCAAGCTGCACTGGGCCATCGACACTGTGATCAGGAATAACATCGTCCGCCGGGTTTTCAACGGGAAGGAAGCGGGGCAGAACTTCGGCCTCTGGCTGGACTTCGCCTGCCAAGGCACGCGGGTCACGGGCAACATCATCTACGACATCAGCGATCCCTCGAAGACGAGCCCGAAATGCTTCCCGCTCTACCTGGAGGCGAATGTCGGCCCCATCGTCGTGGACAACAACATCCTGCTCAAGCACCCGCAGGCTCCCTACAACAACGAACTCGGCTCGCTGCATCAGGTCGTCGCGCACAACCTCGTCCTCGAAGGACGGCTCCAGCATTTCAGTGATCCCTCGCGCATGGTTCCGTATTACCAGCCGCACACTTTGAAGTTTGTGGCCAGGCTCGATGTGGCAGCGGCCAACGACAAAGCGAACCAGCGCTACATCGACAAGAACAACCTCTACATCGGCCTGTTCAGCGACCAGGAGGGTGCGACCGAGACGGCGGGCAATGCCAAGTGCGACGCAAATGCGCAGCAGGCGATGAAGTTCACGCACACCGACACACCCGATGGCGTCAGGATCGAGTTCCACCTCGCAGACGATGCTTTCGCGCGACTGACCGGCTGCGACCTGGTCACCTCCGCCAGTCTCGGTGAGTTTCCGCTGGTCAAGCAACGCATCGAAGACCGCGATGGAAAGCCTTACGACCTCGATACCGACATCGCCGGTCAACCCCGTTCCGGCAAAGCCGGGGCCGTCATGCCGGGACCGTTCGCCAAGCTCGTCAAAGGGAGAAACGAATTCATCTTCTCCGCCGGAAGCACCGCGTCAACGTTCGTGTCTAAACCAGTGGCCAGCACAAAGTAGGACCGGTATGTTTGCGGCTAGCCACTTGTGGCATTGAGATATGAAACACACGCTGAACCTCCTCGCCCTCCTGCTGCTCGCAGCATCGGATGCGTCGCGCGCCGCCGATGCGCAGATCAAACAGCGTGACCAGTATTTGCTGCTCAACTACTCGACCTCACTTCAGGCTCCGAAGCAAGCGCAAGACATGATGAGCTATGTGCGCGACACGTTCGGCTCGGCGAATCGCACGTCGCGGCTCAAGGTGGGCCTCGCCATCATCTACACACCGAAGGAGCAGGTGCAGGAAACGGCGACGCGGTTGCGCGCGGACCTCGCGCTGGCACAGGAGATGAACGTGCCGGTCTTGATCCAAGTGGACACGGAGAACTGGCTGCCCGAGGCGTTGCTCAACTGGCACGATCCTACGAAGCCGGGCTACGAGCCCGCGAAGGTGGACGATGTGGAGTGGTATGGCTGGACGCCGGACACCGCCGTGAAGCTCTGCTGGAGAAACTGGGGCACGGTGGTGCGTGTGGGGCCGCATCCGAACCTGCTCAGCCCGCGCTTTCAGGCTTGGGAAGAGAGCATCTACGCCGCGCTTGTGCCGGTGGTGGTGGAGTGGCTCAAGGCGTTGCCCGCGGAGAAGCAGTGGCTCTTTGTCGGATGGAAATGCGGCTGGGAGACCACGCCGAACAGCCAGTATGCCTACTTCAAGGACGGCAACAGCTACTATGGCCGCTCGGATAACCCGAAGTGGATTGAGGCGGACAAACAGCTCATCGGTTACAACGCCGCGAAGACGGCGGGCATTCAGACCAATGGTGTGCTGGACTACCAGCATAGCTATGATGTCTTCATGAAGATCATCGGCGCGCATTTGTCCTTCCTCGCGAAGAGCGCCCGTTCGCTGGGACTGCCGCGTGAGAAGATGTTCGTCCACACCATCGCGCAGGGCGTGGACCGCTATAACCTGGAGTCGCAGTTCAACGCGGACAGCAATCCCTCGCCGTCGTTCTACGGCAAGCCTACGACTTCGCTGCGTGACAATCCCAGCTTCATGCGCTGTCTCTCGCAAGCTTGCAGTGAACTCGGCACCACAGGCTACGGCATCGGCGAGTTCAACTTCTGGGCAAAGGACTACGACATTTGGCATCGCTGGTTTACCGAGAAATTTGCCGCCGATTCCGATTGCCTCTTCGCCGCGCTCTACAACTACGACACGATGCGAGGACATTCCGAAGTCGAGCGAGCCATGCTTGATGCGATGAAGAAGGTGAGAAAGTGATCTCATGAAACCCACCATCGCACCTCAAGCAGGCCAGGTTCCCGCATCCCGCCCAGCACGGCACGCTGTTCCTGGCGCCGCGCAATGGGTCGGCTGGCTGAAATCGGCTGAGATTTGACCATGAAACGGACATGCCCTCCGCTGTTGCTGGCGCTCGCGGCCGTGATGGCCGCGATCGCTCGGGAACCGTCGGACAGTCCGGAGGCCGTGGAGCCGCAGGTTGACAGGGCGATGCCGAATCTCAACCGCCTGGACGGCAACACCTCTGCCGAGCGCGGGGCTGCGCTGGTTCGTCATGTCGCCGCCTGCAAGCCCGCTCAGGAGACTTATCCGAAGGCCGCCGCCCCGGCCTACGCGGCGCGGTTGCTCTTGAACGTGGACACCCGTTACGCGCTGGAGAAGTTGGACGCCGCCGTCCGGTCGCGCATCGCTGCAGCCAAGCGCGAGTCTGGCCTGAAGGCCGGCAACCCGCTCAACCCGCCCGGCCTGGACCCGTTCGACAAGGTGGCGCTGGTCAACACCTACTTTCTCTGCAAGGACAAGATCCCCCGGGCCACGGCGCTGAAGATCCGCGACTACTCCGCTCTCTACGCGCACAAGGTGTGGCGGGGTTACGGCGCGATGAACTACCGCCTGATGATGGACGGCGCGGGCTTTCTCGCCGCCGAGGAATGGCCGGAACTGGTGGATGCGGACAAGCTCAACGCGACTGACATTCAGAAGGCCACGCGTGAACGATTGTTCGGCTACTTCGACACCATCTGCCGCAGCAACTTCGACGAATACGGCGCCCCGATTTATCTGGCCGTGGACCTGTCGGCGGTGCGGATGCTGGCCGAGTTCGCCCGCGACCCGGAGATGCGCAAACGCGCCGCGCTGACGCTGGATGCCATGCTGCTCGACCTCGCCTGCACCTGGAACCAGGGCTACAACATCGGCTCGGCCTCGCGCGCGAAGTATTGGTATTCCACGCGACACCAGCCCCGACTCGATGGCCTCGACCGCCGCCGACGGCGTGGATTTTTTTCGGCGCCAACCGTCCGGTGTCTGGCCCGGGCTGGGCGCACTGGTTCTGGATGGCGACGCCCGGGAGCTATGAGTTGCCGGAGCCAATCATCCAGGTGGCGCAGGAGCGATCCCAGCCGTTCACCCACCTCGCGTCCGTGCCGGCCTCCGGCAACGCGCAGGTGCACCGCATGACGTTCCACTCGCTGAACTACGGCCTCGCGAGCCAGTGGGATCACGCGCCGACTCACACGTCCGGGCTTTACAAGGAGGGTCGGCGCAACCTGCTCAAGTGGGTTTCGGACAAGCCCTCGTCGACCTTTGCCGTATGCATGGAGAATCCCGCGCGCCCTTACAGACTGCAAGAGAACCGCGCGAACAAGCTCGGCTACGGCGAAAATCCGTTCAGCCAGTATCTCCAGCACGAGGGCACGCTCATCGGCGTGTATGCCGTGCCGGCGAATTTTCCCTACTACAAACTCTACGCGCCGTTCACCACGCGGGGCGCGATCGAGAAACGCATCGAGCGCGCCGGGTGGGTGTTCTGCCATAACGGCTCGATGCTGATGGGCTTTCGCTCTGTGCAGCCCGTGGCTTGGGGCAAGAAGCAGATGGAAGGCTGCGATTTGCTTTGGTGCGACGGCGCGCACCAATGGCTGGGTGCTGGAGACCTCGGAACTCAAGCCGTTTGCAGGCGGTGGCGTGGACGCGGAACTGAATCGCTTTGCCGACGCCGTTCTCGCGAAGACGAAATTGGACGCCGGCAGCCTCGGCGTGACCCATCCGCGCCTGCGCTACACCTCGCTCACGGGCCACGTGCTGGATCTGACGTGGCTGCCGCACAAGGCGCGGTACACCGACCAGTCGAAGGTGGACGGGCGCGCGGTGGATTACGCGTCGTGGCCGCTGATCAAGAACCCGTGGGTCTTTCAGCAGACGAACAGCCCGAATCTGACCATCACCCTCGGTGGTCAGCGGCTGGAATACGATTTTGAACAATGGACCCGAACCATCGTCAATACACACTAACCACCATGAACACCCTGATGACCCAGTCCGAAGTCCGAAGTCCGAAGTCCGAACTGCCGAGGCGTGGCGGCCTCGGAGTGCGCCGACTCGTCGGCGCTCTTCAATGCGGCACCGCCTTGGTGTCCGCCTGCGCCGGGTTCGAAGCATCCGCCCAGGACCTGTCCCTCTGGTACGCGCAACCCGCCGCCAAGTGGCTGGAGGCGCTGCCCATCGGCAACGGCAGCCTCGGCGGCATGATCTTCGGCGGCACGACGAACGAGCGGGTGCAGTTCAACGAGCAGACCCTCTGGCTGGGCAGCGAGACGGAGATGGGCAGCTACCAGCCCTTCGGTGACGTGTTCGTCGAGTGGACGCATGCGGCTCCGACGGAGTATCGCCGGGAGTTGAATCTGGCCGACGCGACCCATCGCGTGCGCTATCAGGCGGGCGGCGTGACGTTTCAGCGTGAGGCGTTTTCGAGTCATCCGGACCAGGTGATGGCTGTTCCGCTTCACCGCGGACCAGCCCGGCGCTTACTCGGGCGACGATCCGGCTCACCGACATGCACAAGGCGCGGCATTACGGCGGACGGGAACAAGATCACGGCCGTCGGCACGCTGACCAACGGGCTGGATTACGAGGCGCAGCTTTGGGTGTTGAACGAGGGCGGCAGCGCTGACGGTGGTGAGCAACAGCATCGTGGTGGACAAGGCCGACAGCGTGACGTTGCTGCTGGCGGCGGGAACCTCCTTTGCCAATGACCCGATGAAGCAACTGGCGCGGGGAGCATCCGCATCAGCGCGTGACGCAGCGGCTGGAAGCGGCGGCGAAGAAGTCGTTCACCCAGCTTCGCGAGGCGCACGTGGCGGATTACCAGAAGCTGTTCAACCGGGTGACCCTGAACGCTGGGGGCGCCCAAGGCCGATGCTCCCACGGATGTTCGCCTCGAAGCCCGCAAGGCAGGCCGGGCGGATCCGGCGCTGGAGGCGTTGTTGTTTCAATACGGTCGTTACCTGCTCATCAGCAGTTCGCGTCCGGGCGGGTTGCCCGCCAACCTGCAGGGCATCTGGAACGCCGACCTCAAGCCCGCCTGGTATTCCGGCTACACGGCGAACATCAATCTGCAGATGAATTACTGGCCCGCCGAACTGACGGGCTTGACCGAGTGCGACGAGCCGTTGTTCCAGTGGATCCAGAACATGGCGGTGGTTTACAAGCGCACGCAGGACGAGCGGGTGAAGGCGCCCAAGGGCACGCGGCTGGTCGAGCTACAGCACGACCAATCCGTTTGGCGGCAGTTCGCGCTGGGGCGTGCATCGGCCGCAGAGCGCATGGCTGATGCAGCATCTGTGGCTGCACTACGCCTTCACCGGCGACACGAATTTCCTCCGCACGGTCGCTTATCCGGCGATGAAGGAAATCGTTGAGTTCTGGGAGGACCGGCTGGTGGAAGGCCCGAACGGCACGCTCATCACGCCCGACGGCTGGTCGCCGGAGCACGGGCCGGTGAAGCAGGGGGACAAGATCGTCATCAAGGAAGGCGACCGCACGCCGCATCCGGGCACGTCCTACGACCAGCAGATCGTCTGGGACTTGTTCAATAATTTCGTCGAGGCGTCCGACGTGCTGGGTGTGGACGCGGAGTATCGTGCCAAGGTGGCGTCCATGCGCGACCGGTTGCTCGGGCCGAAAGTCGGGCGGTGGGGACAGATCCAGGAATGGATGGAGGACGTGGACGATCCGAACGATCACCATCGCCACACGTCCCACCTGTTTGCGCTGCATCCGGGCCGGCAGATCAGTCCGCTCACGACGCCGGAACTGGCCAAGGCGGCCAAGGTCACGCTCAACGCGCGCGGCGACACCTCGACCGGCTGGAGCAAGGCGTGGAAGATCAACTTCTGGGCGCGCCTGCACGACGGCAACCGTTCGCACAAGCTCATCGGCGAACTGTTCAAGGTCAGCATTCTGGAGAATCTGTTCGACACCCATCCGCCGTTCCAGATGGACGGCAACTGGGGCTACACGTCGGGCGTCGCCGAGATGCTGTTGCAAAGCCATGTGCAGGAGCAGGGGGTAACCCTGATTCAACTGCTGCCTGCATTGCCCGACGCCTGGCCCGGCGGTAGCGTGACCGGTTTGCGGGCGCGCGGCGGGTTTGCCGTGGATATTGCCTGGAAGAACGGAAAACTTGCGTCGGCGACGATTCATTCGCTCAACGGAAATCCCTGCCGGGTGCGTTACGGCGCGGAAGTGCGCGAGGTGAAGGTTGCAAAGGGCGGGCGCCATGTCTGGAAAAGCGGGTCGGAACTATGATTAACCTGCTGTCATTCGCTCCGTGGCTTGGCCTCGTGGTCTGGACCGCTTCTGCGGCGTCCCCGACCCCGGACGCCCCAGGCCATCCGTCGCGCCTCGATGGCTCGGTTGCCGCCGCGCTGGATTCGTACGACATCCAATGGTCGTCACCTTCGACGAATTGTGCCGGGTCCATGCCCGTCGGTGGCGGGGACATCGGCTGCAACGTCTGGGTGGAGAACGGCGAGCTGCTGGCTTACTTCCAGCGCAGCGGCTCGTTCAGCGATATTGGCGAGTATCTGAAGTTGGGCCGGCTCCGGGTGAAAGTGAGCCCGAACCCATTCGCCGACGCCGAGAGCTTTCGCCAGGAGTTGAAGCTCCGCGAGGGTTACGTCGAAATCGAGGCGCGGGGCAGGGGAGGGGCGGCATTCGCGGTGAAGGCGCGCTTGTGGGTCGAGGTGGATCGCCCGGTGATCCATCTCGACATTGAAGCCGCCGAGCCGATCCAAGTCACCGCTGGATATGAGAACTGGCGTTTGGAGGACCGCGAACTCAAGGACGGCCATTATGGCGAGCGCTTCGGCACCTTTACCTTGGAGGGCTACCCCGGCAAAGTGATCAAGCTCAAGGATCAGGTGGGGTTCGAGGGAAACAGCGTGTTGTTCTATCACCGCAATCCGGCGCCATCGCTGCTGCCCGGACTGTTGATCGAGCAGCAGGGCTTGGAGGCGCATGCGAAGGACATTCCTGACCCGTTATCCAATCTCACCTTGGGGGCCTTCTCCGCGGCGAGGGGTTCGTGCCCGCCGGCACCCGGGATGGGCTCCACCTCGCAACGCCCTTCCGCGCGTGGTCGCTGAACAGTCGGGAGCCGGCGCGTTCCCACCGGCTGGAAATCGTCACCCACATCGCGCAAAGCCGCGATCTGGCGGAGTGGAAAGAGCAGCTCCTCGCCATTGAACCGGCCGCGCCGCCACCATCAGCCGCCCGGTTGGCCCGGACGGTCGCAATGGTGGCACCAGTTTTGGGACCGGAGCTGGATTGTCATTTCGCCCGGCAAACCGGATCCTCAGTCGAAGCCCTGGCAGGCCGGCCGCAATTACAACCTGGTGCGCTATCAACTCGGCTGTAATGCGTCTGGCGATTATCCGACGAAGTTCAACGGCGGCAATTTCACCTTCGATCCGGTGGCAGTGGACAAGAACCGGCGTTTTGACCCCGACTGGCGGGCCTGGGGGGGCGACGTGTTCACGGCGCAGAACCAGCGATTGCTTTACTGGCCGATGCTCAAGTCCGGTGACTTCGACGCCCTTCTCCCGCAGTTCAAGCTGTATCAGCGTGGCCTGCCCGGGGCGACGGTCAAGGCCAGGACGCACTTCGGCCACGGTGGCGCGATGTTCTGCGAATACATGAACGCTTCCGGCCTGGACTTCGGCGCGGGCTGGGGGTGGCCTGCCCCTTCCCATCGCCAGCGGGGCAAGGAATTGCCCTTCGGCGACCCTGCTGTGAACGGCATCGTCGCTTACGGCCAGCCGGTGGAGCAGGGGATCATGGCCAACACGGCTGTCTCGTACCACTGGGAATCCCAGGTCGAGCACGCCTACCTGATGCTGGAATATCACCGGTTCACCGGTGCCGATCTCCGTCCTTACCTGCCTTTCATCGAGGCCGCACTGGTGTTCTTCGATGCGCATTACCAGCTCCGCCAGCAGATGCGCACCGGCCGGCCCCTGGATGAACAGGGCAAGCTGGTGTTCTTCCCCTCCACGTCCTGCGAATCCTATCGCGGCGCCAGGAATCCGGCCGACCTCATCGCCGGCATCCGGGCTTGTCTGGAATCGTTGCTGGCCTTGGACGACGCGGTGCTGCCGGCGGCGCGCAGGGTTTACTACCGGGGCTATCTGGATCGCATGCCGGACTTCTTCTTCGAGGAAATTGCCGGCGACAAGGTGCTCAAGCCCGCCGAGTCGTGGCTGAAGTATCAGAACGTCGAGTGCCCGCAGTTCTATCCGTTGTTTCCCTTCAACCGGTTCGACCTCGACAGCCCGGAGATTCCGATTTTCCGGAACACCTGGACGCATGGCACTTTCCCCAAGAACATGGTGCAAAGCTGGCATCAGGATGGCATCTTTTACGCCCGCATGGGCATGGTGAAGGAGGCGGCCGATTACAATCTCCGCAAATTGCAGGATGCGGACCGCCGCTTCCCCACTTTCTGGGGGCCGGGCCACGACTGGGTGCCGGACCACAACTGGGGCGGGTCCGGCATGATCGGGCTTCAGGAAATGCTGCTGCAAACGGTCGGGAACAAGATTCATCTCCTGCCGGCATGGCCGAGCGAATGGGATGTGGATTTCAAACTGCACGCTCCCCGGCAGACGGTGGTGGAGTGTGCCTATCGTGGCGGCAAGATCCAGAAGCTCAAAATCACCCCGGAATCCCGCGCCAAGGACGTGATCTTCCCGCCATGAGCGGGTCGACGAACGTGCTGAGGGAAGGAGAACGAGAAGGAGCCCGCCGGCCGTGGCAAGAATGTCCATCCAGATGTCAATTCCATCCATGTCTCGGCCGGAGGGTTTCCCCTATAGTGGGCGCCTAAAATCGTCGCCCCTTGCATGGGCAGCCATGCTGGTCGTCACAAGAGCGAAAGTCACCGCACCGGAGTCCCGGCGAGCCGCCCACACCATGAAAACCGTCAGAACAACAAATCCAATCCTCCTCGCCGTCGCGTTTGGCGCCAGCCTGGCCCTGCTGCCGGGGGCTGAACCGGCCGCGCCTGTCGAAGGCCCGTTTCAGCCGGACTGGGAATCGCTCAAGGCCCACCAGAACCCGGAATGGTTCCAGGACGCCAAACTCGGGATCTACACCCACTGGGGACCGGTCACCGTCGGTGCTGAGGACACCCCCCATAACGGCGAGTGGTATGGGATGGACATGTACAAGACCAACAACCCGTTGTTCGCCTGGCACCAGCAAAAGTTCGGGGATCAGAAAACCTTCGGCTACAAGGATGTCATTCCGCTCTTCACCGCGACGAAGTTCGACGCGGACAAGTGGGCGGACCTGTTCGTCAAGGCGGGGGCCAAGTTCGCCGGGCCGGTCGCCGTGCATCACGATAACTTTGCGATGTGGGATTCTGCTGTCACGCCCTGGAATTCGGTGAAGATGGGGCCGCATCGGGACATTACGGGCGAACTGGCCAGGGCCTACAAGGCACGCGGGTTGAAGTTCACGCCGACCTTCCATCACGGTTTCGCGTGGCGTTACTTCGAGCCGGCGTTTGCCTTCGACGCCGCGGACGGCACGAACGAGCTGCTCTACACCGAACCGCACGCGCCCAAGGCCCCGCCCTCCGCGCGTTTTCAGCAGCAATGGCTGGACATGGTGATGGAAGTGGTCACGAGGTATGAGCCGGACATGATCTGGTTCGACTTCGAGTTGTATCACGTCATCCAGCCGGAATACCAGCGCCGCATGTTCGCCGATTACTACAACTGGGCAGCGGTCAAGGGCAGGGAATCCGCCGTGGCCCACAAGTTCCGGCAGATCCACCAATACACCGGCATCCTGGACTTCGAGCGCGGCCGTGAGGACAAGCTGGTGCCGTATCCCTGGCTGACCGACACGTCGCTTGGGCCGTGGTTTAATCACAACAAGAAGCCTTATCGGAGCGCGGAAAACCTGATCCACATCTTTGTCGACATCGTTTCCAAGAACGGTTGTCTGCTGCTCAATGTCGGGCCGAACGCCGACGGTTCCATCCCGGATCGCGCGGAAAAGCTGCTGCTGGAACTCGGCGACTGGCTCCAGGTCAATGGCGAGGCCATCTACGGCACCCGCCCGTGGACAATTTACGGCGAGGGCCCGACGCGCAGCGCCGGGGGCGGATTCAGCGAGAACAAGGATCCCGCGTTCACCGCCGCCGACATTCGCTTTACCACCCAGGGCGACACGCTCTACGCCATCGCGCTCGGCTGGCCTGCGGATGGCAAGCTGGTGATCAAATCGCTGGCCAGCTCGGCGGGCAAGGTGGCCGGCGTTTCGCTGCTGGGCAGCGATGCGGTGCTGAAATGGACCCAAACCGATGTTGGATTGGAGGTGTCATTGCCTGGGCAAAAGCCCTGCGACTACGCGGTGACACTCAAGATCACTGGAGAACAGCCGCTCCAACCGGGCACGAACCAGCAGCCGCAGTGAATGGCCTTCATTCGAGATGACTTGTTCTTTGAGGCTGGCATGATCCCGGGAACCATTCATCCTGCAGCCATGAAACCGAGTTTGTTCTTCCGCCATCTGTTGGCCGCCCTGACCGCCTGTGGATCACTTGTGGCGATGGCGGACAGTGCGCAATATCCTCCCGAGCGCCCCGCCCGGACCAACGCCGCCGCGGCGGCGGGCGAATACACGGTGCATCCCGGCCATCTGAGACAGGTCATCCGGGGAATCGGGTTTGAAATCCAATCGGACTCGATTGCCTCGGGCAACAAGGGACTGCCGGAGGCGTTCACGAGTGTTCCCCACGACCTGGTGCCGTCCGAACGTGATCGGTTCGCGAGGGAAATGCTCAAGGGCTTCCGCTACTGCCGCCTCGCCGGCGGCTTGTACTGGCGAGGCACCGATCCCGAGGGAAAGTTTCTCCAGGGCCGATGGCCGGACCAGTTGCCCGAACTCCGGCACATGATCGACACCGCCGGAATCGAAGGGGTCTCCCTCGAATACTGGTCGGCGGAGCCCTATTGGAAGGCCAACAACGTTTATGTGGGAAAGGATCCCATCACCGACCGCTTGCGTTGCTTCGGCCCCAACTTCACCAATGATGTGGTTTATCAGGGCGATACCAACCGGTTCTTCAAGGAGTTTGCCGGTGCCCTCGTTCACGACATCCAGCACCTGCGGGAAGAGGGCATCCGCGTGGTGACCTGGGGACTCCAGAACGAGCCGCGCGCCATGATGGGCCGGGGGGATTACTCCCGCTGCGGTTACCGGAAGGAAGAATATGTCACGGCTTTCCGTGCCGTGGCCCCGGCCATCCGCGCTCATGACCCGAAGATCGAAGTCATCTGCGACACCTGGGAGTTGAAGTATGCCGAACCGCTCATGACCGACCCGGCCACACGCGGATTGATTGATTCCCTGGTGCTGCACCACGTCGGTTGCGATGCCAACGAGGTGTTCAATGCGGTCAAGGACGCCCGCTCGAGATTCGGTCATGACAAGCCGCTGTATCAAAACGAATACGAGTATCTCTGGGGCCAGACCACGCCCGCCCGTTGCCTGAACACCGTGTTGCACATCATGAACTGGTTCCAGATCGGCGAAGCGCCGGCCTGGTACTGGATCCACGCGCTCAAGCCGATCGGGAACGTCGAGGCCAGCGGCTATTCCCTCGGTTTTTGGCGTCCCGCCAACGACACCAACCTGGTGGATCATCCCAAGTTTCCCGGTCTGAAGCCCGGGTATTGGACCTGGAACAAGTACAACTGGCATGCGGTGGGCAGCTTTGTGAAACGTATGCCGTGGGATTGCCGCGCGGTCGAGGTCAAGGAAAAGGTCCAGGACCCGGACCTCCGCGTCCTCGCCTTCAAAAAGCCGGACGGCAAGCTGACTGTGGTCCTCGCCAACCGCAGCTTTGGCGAGCACACGTTTCACGTCGACACCGGCCTCTCCAACGCCACGTTCAAGGGCTGGCGGTACACGCCGGACAATGCCGGACTGGGCTGCATGGGCGTCGAAATCGGAACGCTGCAAGGCGGTCGGATCTCACCCAAAGTTGCCGACCTGTCCTGGGAATTCTGGGAGGAGCAGTGAACCGGATGTCGGGCCTGCCCAAGCGAGAATCACCTCTGCACAAGGCGACCCGCTTCACGCTTGATTGATGGCGCCACTCAACTTCAACTATGCCGCGCGCGAGTCCGCCGCCGTGACCGTCACCTCCACCAGCAAAATTCCAACGATCCCATGAACCACCCGATTTTCCGATTCCTGACCTGCTGCCTTTTCGGTGCGGGGCTCGCAACCGCTGCTGAACAGGCCCGACTGCCTGGCCTGGTTTACCATCCGGACGGCGACGCCATCGTGATTGAGAACGGGACGCGTTGGGACAACCGTCCGCTTTACGGGCATGAGCGGTTTGCCATTCTTCGGGCCGGCGAGCAGCCTGGGGTCATGGGTCCGATGGGCCGACTCTACGGCCTCATCGGGCGCGGAGACACGCGCCTGGCGCTGCACCAGTTCCAGGAGCGCGTCGCAGGCTACCGCGCGGGCCGGATGGAGTGGGAACTGAGGGACGAGCGCATGCCCGGCATCGCTGTCCGCCTGGTCATTACCTCGCTGGCCGATGCCGATGGTTGCGTCGCCCGACTCATCGTCGAGGGGGCCCGGCCGGGGGACCTGGCGGGCTGGGCACTCGTTCCGCCCGGCGTGGACAAGGGGTCCCAATATGAGGCGCGGGTCGACACCAACGGTTTTACGCTCGACCGCGTGCCTGCCGCCAAACTCGCTCAGATCTCCGGTCGCTTCTCCTCGCCCGTGGCCCGCTGGGAGCAGGGCAGCTGGAAAGATCACGACATTCTCGCCCGACTGGCACCGCTCGGCACAGATGGGCTCAGGGATGGCTCCCTGATTGCCTGGGTGTCGCTCGCTGACCGGGTGCCGCACTACGCAGCCATTGCCTCCGACGAGAACGACCCCAAGTTCTACGCGTCCCTCGTCCGCCGCGAAAAGCCGCTGGACCCCGCCACCATCGCCGACCCGGCGAATGCCTTCGCGGCCGGCCTTGCCCGCGTCCAGGCCTACGGCGAACAGGTGGTCGCGGACACGCCCGACCCCTATTTCAACGCCGCGGTCAGCGCGTCCACAGCCGCCGCCATCGGTCTCTTTGTCGATCCCGTGTTCGTCCACGGGGGCAGTTCCTGGCGCAACCAGCAGCCGGGGTGGCGCACGATGGGCGCGGCTTACAACTACGGCTTCCACGAGCCGGTGAAGCGCAGCATCGCCTTCTGGGACTCCCTCCAGGTGAAGCAGCCCAAGGGCAAACCGCACGGCGTCTATTCGGAAAATGGCGCGCAGCAGGCCGGGGACTCGCGTTTCTTTGGCGAGGGCTTCATCGACTACAAACAGCCTCCCCACTACGAGTTCCAGACCCAGTTTTTTGACGAGGCCGTGCGGGCCTGGCGTGCCACCGCCGATCCCGCGCTGGAACGGATGCTCCTGCCCATGCTTGAACTTCAGCTCCAGCGCTGCCTCGATTGCTTCGACCCTGACGGCGACGGCCTCTACGAGAGCTACAACAACACCTGGCCGAACGATTCCGTCTGGTTCAGCGGCGGGGGCACCGTCGAACAGAGCGCCTACGTTTACTACGGCCGCCGCGCCGCCGCGGATATGCGCCGCCGCCTCGGCGACACGAAAGCGGCCGCCGCACACGATGCCGTCGCCGGGCAGATCCAGGCCGCGCTGGACAAGATCCTCTGGCTTCCCGGCGCCGGCCACTACGCCTCCTACATTGAGCAGGGCGGCCACCAGCGCGTTCACACCGACCCATGGATTTACAGCCAGCATGTGCCTATCGAAGCCGGCATGAGCGACCCGATGCAGGCCTGGCAGGCCATGTATTACACCGAGTGGGCGATGGAGCGCTTCCCGTTTCCCTTCGGCGGCGAGATGCGCCAGACATCGAACTGGGTTCCCGGCCAGTGGTCGATTCGCGAAACCTACCCCGGCGACAACTTCGGCATGGCCCTCGGCTATGCCATGGCCGGACTGCCCGAAGACAGTTGGTCGATGCTGAGCGGCACCTTTCTGCACTCCATGTATGGCGATCCCCAGCCCATGCGCGGCTATGGCAACGAATGGGGCAATTACGGCCGGCCCAACCTCGTCTCGCCGGGCGGGCTCAGCCATCCGAACTGTGGCATCGATTTCAACGACATCACCAGCATGTTCGGCCGCGCCGTCGTCGAGGGTGTCTTCGGCTATCAACCGGATTACCCGAACAACCTCGTCCGTATCCAGCCGGCCCTGCCTCCGGCTTGGAACCACGCTTCGATCCGCACCCCGGACTATGCGCTGGCCTACCGCCGCGCGGACGCTGTCGATTCCTACGTGGTCAAGCTTCTCCGCACCGCCGCGTTCCAGTTTCGCGTCCCCGTGCTGGCCCGCCAGATCAAGCGCGTGACCGTGAACGGTCAGCCGGCCAAGTTTGAGCTCCGTCCGTGGTCCGGCTTTGCCATGCTCTTTGTCAGCGCGCCTGCCGGCCGCGAGGCCACAGTCCGCATCGAACTCGCCGACCGCATCGCTCCCGGCAAACCGCTTGTCGTCGATGCCCTCGTGAATGCCCCCGTCTCTCTCCAGGCTGGCGGCAAGGTCCTGGAAGTAATGGATCCCCAGAAGGCCCTCACCGATGCGCACGTCTCTGACACCCTCGTCGAAGCGCGTGCCGCCGCCGCGCCGGGTCGCCACCTCGTCTTTCTCAAGATGGACGGCTCCGTGCCTTGGTATCAAACGGTCAAACTCAACCTCACAGACCCCGCAGGCGAGGCGGCCCGCGCCGCGCAGTCCCCGCGCGAAGCTCCCGCGGACGCCCGTTGGCAGCCGATCGACCTCTCCGCAGCGCTCAACGGGGACATCCGCACGATCTACCAGCAGGATTACGCTTCGCCGCGTCCCAACACCGTCTCCATGCGTATCGCCCGGGACGGTTGGGGCGCCTGGACCTTCAAACACTGGCGCATTGCCACTCCCGAACCCCGGCTCGATGGCCTCGACAAACTCACCGGGCCTGACGGCAGGATCAGGACCGCGCAAAACGCGGAATTCCTCCGGCCCGGCGAGGATAAGAACATCGCCTTCACCTCGCTTTGGGACAACTGGCCCGACGAGGTCACCGTGCCCGTGAACGTCTCCGGCGACTCGATCTGGCTGCTTTTGTGCGGCACCACCAACCCGATGCAGCTCCAAATCGCCAACGCTGTCCTGCGTTTCCGCTACGCCGACGGCGAGGTGGAGACCCTCGATCTCGTGCCTCCGCGCAACTTCTGGTCGCTCACCCGCTTCGGACGTGTGGATTACGACTACACCCGGGACGGATTCGTGCTGCCCAAGGAGCCTCCGCCACAGGTCCAACTGGGCGCGGACTGCCGTGCGATGGTGACCAGTTGGAAGCTCCGCCCCGGCGTGAAGCTTGCCTCCGTCACGCTCGAAACCCTTTCCCCGGAAGTGGTCATCGGTCTCATGGGGGCGAGCATCATGAACCCCGTCCAATGACCATGCACAACTGAACCAGCAAATCTCTCCCTGAAATGAGCCCAGTGAAACGCATACAAACCACCCAATGCCTCCACCTGGCCCTGCTCTTGTCAGCCGCCTTCGCCCCGGTCCTGGCCCGTGCCGCCGACCCGGATCCGCTGACCCTCTGGTATCGCCAGCCGGCCACCCATTGGAATGAGGCCCTGCCGGTCGGCAACGGGCGCATGGGCGCCATGGTGTTCGGCGGCGTGACCAACGAGCGCGTCCAGTTCAACGAGCAGACGCTCTGGACCGGCACCAACGCGTCGCAGAAGCTGGGGGATAACAAGGCGAGCGATGGCGCCATGGGCGACTACCAGCCGTTTGGCGACGTGTTCCTGCGTTTCCCGGCGGCGCATAGCGCCCCCGCTGACTATCGCCGTGAATTGGACCTCCATACCGCCATCGCCACCACCCGTTACCGCGTGGGTGAGGTCACGTTTACCCGCGAGGTCTTCGCCTCCCATCCAGATCGTGTCGTCGTCATCCGCCTGAGCGCCGACAAACCGGCCTGCCTGTCGTTCCAGATTGCGCTGAAGGACGTGGCGCGCCGGCAACTGGCGCCGGTGTCCACCACTGCGTCCGAACCGGACCGGCGACTGTCCTTCACTGGTCAATTGTCGCGCCCGGCCAAGGCCCCTCCGGGCGATCTCCGGTGGAACAACCTGGCCTATCACGCCGCGCTCCAGGTGCTCCCCGAAGGCGGCAGTGTGACGGTTACCCATGGCGAACTCGCCATCGCGCAGGCCGATGCGGTCACGGTGTTGCTGGCGGCGGCGACGGATTATGCCCCCGATCCGCGGAGGAATTACCGTGGTGAACCCCCTGCGCCCAAAGTCGTCACGGCCCTCGATCGGGCCGCGCAGAAACCTTACGCCCGCCTGCGCGCCGACCACGTGGCCGACCACCAGGCGCTCTTCGACCGCATGGCGCTCGACCTGGGCGACCACGAGCGCAATGCCCTGCCGACCGACCAGCGGCTGATCGAATACAAGGCCGGCGCCCGCGACCGCGCCTTGGAGGCGCTGTTGTTCCAGTTCGGGCGCTATGTGACCATCGCGAGCGTGCGCCCGGGCGGTTTGCCGGCCAACCTGCAGGGTTTGTGGAATGACAACTCGGCTCCCGCCTGGTATTCCGGTTACACCCACAACATCAACGTGGAGATGAACAACTGGCTCACCGAGACGGCGAATCTGCCCGAGTGCGCCGAGCCGCTGTTTGATTGGATTGAGAACATTGCCTTGGGAACCCAACTCAACCCGGATCCCAAGCTGCGCGCCGATTTGGGCTGGGTCATGTATAGCACGCATAATCCGCTCGGTGGCAACAGCGGTTGGGCTTTCCACCGGCCGGGCAGCGCCTGGCTCAGCCAGCATTTCTGGGAGCATTACGCCTTTGGCGGCGATAAGGAGTTTCTCCGGAAACGCGCCTATCCGCAATTGCGCGAGCTGACCCGGATGTGGGACGCCCACCTGGTGGAGGGGCCCAATGGCAAGCTCATCACCCCGGACGGCTGGTCGCCGGAACACGGCCCCGTCCGTGGCCCGGATGGCAAAATCACCATCAAGGAGGGCGACCGCACCCCGCAGCCCGGCGCGTCCTATGACCAGCAGATCCTCTGGGATCTCTTCAGCAATTTCATCGAAGCCTCGAAGGAACTCGGCGTGGACGATGAACTGCGCGCCCGCATCACTGAGCGCCGCGCCCGGCTGCTCGGACCGCAGGTCGGCCGGTGGGGCCAGATCCAGGAATGGATGGAGGACGTGGATGATCCCAAGCTGGATTACCGGCACATCGGGCACTTGTTTGCCCTGCATCCGGGCCGCCAGATCAGCCCGCTGACCACGCCCGAATGGGCTGCGGCCGCCAAGGTCACCCTCGATTCCCACAGCGACCTGAGCTGCGGCTGGAGCCGCGCCTGGAAGATCTCTTTCCGCGCCCGGTTGCACGACGGGGAGGCCGCCGCCCGGGTCGTGCGCACCACGCTGGAATACGTTCCCGCCAACGCCCGGGGCAGCGGCACATATCCCAACCTGTTCGGCGCCGGGCCGCCGTTCCAGATGGACGCCAACTTCGGCTACACCGCCGGTGTGGCGGAAATGCTCCTGCAAAGCCACCTGCGCGATGAGCAGGGGCAATGGCTGGTTCATCTGCTTCCGGCCCTTCCCACAAGCTGGAAGGATGGGGAAGTCACCGCCCTGCGCGCCCGGGGTGGTGTCACCGTGGACATCGCCTGGCAGGAGGGCAAGGTGACGAGTTACCGCCTTCGCGTTCAGCAGCCGAAGCAAGTAACGGTGCGCGTCAACGGACAGGTGAAAGTGGTGTCCGTCAATGAACGTGCCCAATCGTTTTCCCCCTGACCCGCAGACCACCCCCCAAACCCTCCGATGAAACGCCTCCTCCTCACCCTCTTATTGATCGCCGCTTCGCCGTTGTCCGTGTTTGCGGCGGACCCGGCCCCCGCCGCCGGTCCTCTGACCATCTGGTTCCGGCAACCGGCCCGGAACTGGAACGAAGCCCTGCCGCTCGGGCAACTCCCGCCTGGCCGCCATGGTCAACGGCGGGGCCGCCCGGGAACTCATCCAGCTCAATGCGGACACATTCTGGGCCGGCGTGCCGCATGATTACTCCCAGCCCGGCGCAGCCCAATACTTGCCGGAAATCCGCCGCCTGCTGTTCGCAGGCAAGGAGAATGAGGCTACGGCACTGGCGGACAAACATTTCATGGGCAAACCGCCTTTTCAGGCCGCCTTCCAGCCGCTGGGCAACCTGCGCCTCAACTTGGATCTGCCCGGCAACGCGGAGGATTACCGGCGCGAACTGGATCTGCAGCGCGGCATCGCCACCGTGCGTTTCCGCTGCGGCAGCACGGTCTTCACCCGCGAATGTTTCATTTCCCATCCGGACGGCGTGCTCGTGATGCGCATCACCGCCAGCGAGCCGGGCAAGGTCAGCTTCACCGCCGGGCTGGATTCGATCTATCCCAATCAGGTGCGCGCCGAGAAATCGGGCCGCCTGGTGCTCGAAGGCCAGTGGCACGAGGACGGCAAGCGCAAGGACTGGATCGCCAACTGGTCGGAACCGGGCATTCGTTACGCCACCGCGTTGCAGGTCAAGCCGGACGGCGGCACGATCCAGCCGGGCACGAACACGCTTCAGATTCAGGGCGCCAACGCAGTGACGCTTTGCCTGGCCGCCGGCACCAGCTTCCGCAACTTCCGCGACATCTCCGGCGATCCCGATGCCGAATGGCCGGGCCAGTTGAAGCAGGCCGTGAAGATGAGCTACGAGAAGCTCCGCGACCGGCATGTGAAGGATTTTCAAGGCATGATGGACCGCGTGGCTTTGGATCTCGGCGGGTCGGCCGCCAATCAACCGCCCACCGATGAGCGGCTCAAGGCAGTCAAGGGCGGTGCCGACGATCCCGCGCTGGCGGCGCTCTATTTCCAGTTCGGGCGCTACTTGCTCCTGTCCTCCAGCCGTCCGGGTTCCCAGCCCGCCAATTTGCAGGGCATCTGGAACCGGGACGGCGCGCCCGCCTGGGGCAGCAAATACACGGTCAACATCAACCTCCAGATGAACTATTGGCCCGCCGAGGTGGCCAACCTCTCCGAATGCGGGATGCCGGTCTATGACATGATCGACGATCTCCGCATCACCGGCGCCAAGGTGGCCAGGGACTACTACGGTTGCCGCGGCTGGACGCTGCACCACAACACCGATCTGTGGCGCGGCGCGGCGCCGGTGGACGGCGTCTGGGGCGTGTGGCCGATGGGCGCCGCGTGGATGGTGCGGCAATCGTGGGAGCATTACCTGTTCACCCAGGACAAGCAGTTCCTCCGCACACGCGCCTGGCCACAGATGCGCGAGGCGGCCCGGTTCATCCTGGATTTCCTGGTGGAAGCTCCTGCCGGCAGCCCCGTGGCGGGCAAGCTGGTCACCGCCCCCTCGCATTCGCCGGAAAACACCTTCATCAAGCCCGACGGCGCGCGGGCCAAGTTCACCTACGCCGCCACCATGGATCTCATGATCATCCGCGATTTGCTGGAAAACTGCCTCGCCGCCGCCGAAGTGCTGGGCGGCAGCAAGTTTGAGCCGGAGTTCTGTCAGGAAGTCCGCAGCGCGCTCGAGCGCCTGGCGCCCGTCCAGATCAGTCCGAAGACAGGCCGCCTGCAGGAATGGGTGCAGGATTATGCCGAACCCGAACCCGGCCACCGGCACATGTCCCACCTCTATGGGCTGCACCCCGCCAATCAGATCACCCCGCGCGGCACGCCGGACCTGATCGCCGCCGCCCGCAAGAGCCTGGACTACCGGCTGGCCAACGGCGGCGGCGGCACCGGCTGGAGCCGCGCCTGGCTGGTGAACTTCTTCGCGCGCCTGCAGGATGGCGACCAGGCCGCGCAGCATCTGCATTTGCTCCTGGCAAATTCCACTCTGCCGAACCTGTTCGACAACTGTCCGCCCGTTCCAGATCGACGGCAACTTCGGCGGCTGCGCCGGCATCGCCGAGATGCTGCTGCAATCTCACACCGGCGAAATCGAACTGCTGCCCGCGCTGCCCAAGACGTGGCCGGACGGTTCGGTGAAAGGTCTGCGCGCCCGGGGCGGTTTCGTTGTGGATATGGCGTGGCAGGACGGAAAACTGACGAGCGCGAGCATCACCTCGTCCTTGGGCGGCACCTGCCGTCTCCGCTACGGCAACACCACGACGGAGGCCCGGATCAAGGCCGGGGCAACGCATCAGCTCGAGCTGTGAAAGTGTTTGTGGCAGATAACCAACGATCACCGTTTTCTTTGCCAGTGTTGCGGGCGGTCCTCACATGGCGTTGGGTGTTTCTCAAGCTGGGACTGGTGATTCTCGCCTCCGGGGCCGCCACCGGCCGGGCTTCCGATGAAGCTCCCCAACGGTTCTCGGTCATTTCCTGGTCCGTGCGCGACGGGCTGCCGGCGGATTCAGTGACCGCCCTGGCGCGGTCGGGCGACGGCTATCTGTGGGTGGGCACAGAACGCGGCGCGGCCCGCTTTGACGGGGTGCGATTTGCGAAGTTCGATGCCGGCAATTGCGCCGCTCTGCCCAGCAGCCAGATTGTTAAAATCGTGGATGTGGGCGACGATTGTCTCCTGTTTGCCACGGCGCGGGGCGGGCTGGCGGAACTGCGCGGCGGCGAATTCAAACGGTTGCTGGATCTGGCCGGCGAGACGGATGATCTGGAGGCAACCCTGAAATTACAGAACGGGGAGTGGCTGCTGGTCGCCCGCTCCGGGGCGATGTGGACCTGGTCCAAGAAGGCTGGCATCACCGCCCTGGTGACCAATCAACCCTTCAGGCAGATCTACGCACTCAGCGTGTGTCAGGATGCGGCGGGCGCCATCTGGCTGCTGTCCCAGCGCGGCGCCGGGGCGCAGTTGCTGAAACTCGAGGGGCGCAACCTGGTTCCGTTCCCCCTGCCAAAGGAGCTGGGGCAACTGGAATTATGGACCGCGATAACGGATCGGGAAGGCCGGCTCTGGCTGGGAACTTCCACGGGCCTCTTGCGGCGGGAGCACGGCGAGTTTCAATTCGTGAATTTGCCGGATGCGCCGTTCCGCCCCTTGGTGCGAGAATTGAACCTGGCTCAAGACGGCGGGATCTGGGTGCGCACTTCCTTCATCCGGCGCAAACTGCGGGAGGGTTCCTGGGTGGGAAGTTCGGTGGAACTGCATGATATCAAGACCATCGTCCGCCATCTGGGCGAAGATCGCTGGGGCCGGATTTCGCTGGGCGGGTATCACGAGGGATTGATTTTTGCCACCGAGCGCGGCGAGGTGACCCGCTTGACGCCGGAAAACGGATTGCTGCCGGGACGAATGGTGACGTGCTTTTTGTCCGAGGCGGACGGCAGCTATTGGGTGGGCCTAGCCGACGGCGGGTTGGCAAGATTACGTCCGCAACTTTTTCGGAAGCTGGTCGCGCAGCCGGAAATCTCCATCGCCTTGTCGCTCGGCGAGGATCGCGGGGGTGCCGTGTGGGTGGCCACGAGCATGGGTGGGGTTTACCAAATCATGCCCGAGGGCGCCGTCCGGTTTTTTGGCAACCTGGATTTCCCGCTGGCGCGTTCGGTCTGCGTTCTGCCGGATTCGAAGAGCAACGTGTGGCTCGGTTCCTGGTATGGCGTGTTTCGATTCAATGAGTCGGGGATGACGAACTTCTTTCCCAAAGGGATTATTTCCAGCCGGGTGAACGCCCTCTTTGAGGATTCGCGCGGAGACCTTTGGATTGGCAACGAAACCCGGCTCCGGCGATGGGATGGAACCCGGCTGCAAAATCATGTGCTTGGCGCGGGCGGGCCGGCGGTCGAGGTGCGCTCCATCGCCGAGGATAAACAAGGTCGAATCTTCGCCGGAACGCAGGCGGCCGGCCTCTGGTGCCGGCAAGCCGACCAGTTTTTCCCGGTGCCAACACCTGGCCTGGAGGGAAGCGCCCTCTGGTCGCTGTGGGTTGATGCCGATGACACCTTATGGATGGGAACCGACGGCGCGGGGCTGGGCTGCCTGCGCGGTGGGAAATTCTCGCGGGTGACGGCGGCGGACGGCTTGTGGGACAACACCATCGGCTTCATCACGGAAGACCGGCTGGGCCGACTCTGGATGAGTTCGCCCCGGGGAGTGTTCCGGGTGGCCAAAGAGGCCGTGCTGGCTTATACGCGCGCGGGCGGAAAAAAACCAACCTGCGTCGGCTACGACGCCTCCGACGGCATGCCATCCGCCGCCTGCGCCGGTGGCGTTCAACCCGCCGGAGTTAAGACGCGCCAGGGGGAAATCCTTTTCCCCACCCTCAAAGGCGTCTGCGCCGTTGAGCCGGAAGCCGTCCGGGACAATCCGGTGCCGCCGCCGGTGCGGATTGAGGAGATCCTGATTGACGGAGTGCCCGCCCCATTCGGGGGGCCGACAGTGGCAAACCCGGGCGCCGCCGGCAAGACCGTTTCCGATGCCGTTTTAAGCCTTCCGCCGGGGAAGCCCCGGCTGGAGATTCATTACACGGAACTCAGTTTTTCGGACCCCAGCAAAGTGCGGTTCAAATACCGGCTGGAGGGGCTGGACCGGGACTGGGTGGAGGCGGGTGCGAAACGCAGCGCGGATTACCCCTATCTGCGCCCCGGCCAATACCGCTTTCAAGTCATCGCCTGCAACAGCGACGGAGTCTGGAATGAGGCGGGTGCCGCGCTGGGAATAATCATGCGGCCCCACTTTTACGAGACCGGGTGGTTCCTATTCCTGCTGGTGCTCGGAGGAATGGCAACGGTGGCGCTGGTGGTCCGGCGCGTGGAAAAGCTGAAACACCGGCGGCGCCTGGAACGCCTGAAGCACGAGCGGGAAATCGAACGCGAACGGACCCGGATTGCCCAGGATTTGCACGACGACCTGGGGGCCAGCCTGACCCAGCTCGCCTGGATGGGAGCGGCCGCCGGGGCCCCGGAGCAACCGCCGGCCGCGCTGAAAGGCGTGGTGGAACAAATGACCACCAAATCACGCGAGATGGTCCAGGCCATCGACGAAATCGTCTGGGCGGTCAATCCCAAGAATGATTCACTCGATAATCTGGCGACCTACATTTGCCGGTTTGCCGAACAGTATTTCGCCACCGGCCCCACCCGCTGCCGGGTGGATGTGCAGGAGCCGCTGCCGCTGTGTCCGCTCGGATCGGATGTGCGGCACAATCTTTTTCTGGCCGTCAAGGAGGCGCTGCACAATGTGGCCAAACATGCGCAGGCCAAGGAGGTGTGGGTGCGCGTGCGCGCCGAGACAGGTGCGGCAATTTTCAGCGTCGAGGATGATGGTCGGGGTTTTGATCCGGCCGGTCGGCCGGAAGGCGATGGTCTGGAAAACATGCGGCAGCGCGCGCAGGCAATCGGTGCCACCTTTGCCTTGCGAATCAGCGCCGGGCCGGGGCACGACCGTAGCCTGGACGGCTGCCGCTGGCGAAAGACGCGGGTGCGCAAATCACCCCCAAGGGTGATGGCGGCTGGCTCCAGCGCGTGGTAAAACGGTCCGATGGAGACGAGCCTTGAATCCGAAACGCGACCGTCGGTCGCCGAGAACGAACTGCAGCCGAGTCATGCATCAGTCATGACGACCGTCGGCATAGTGGAAGACAACCGCGAACTGCGAGCCAGCCTGAAGCGCATGCTCGATGCGGCGCCGGGCTATCGCTGCGTGGCGGCTTGCGGCACGGCCGAGGAGGCCTTGCAGGAACTGCCGCGCGCCTGTCCGGACGTGGTGCTGATGGACATCCATCTGCCGCGCAGTTCCGGCATCGCCTGCACCCGCAGGCTCAAAGAACTTTGCCCGCAGATCCAGGTGCTGATTCTGACGGTCTATGAGGACAATGACTCCATTTTCAATGCCCTCAAGGCCGGCGCCAGCGGCTATCTGCTGAAGCGTTCGTCACCGGCTGAGATCCTCTCCGCCATGGCGGAGGTCAAGGCGGGCGGCGCGCCCATGAGCAGCCAGGTGGCCCGGAAAGTGGTGGCCTCGTTCCGCGAACCGGCCAAGGATCCGGGCTCGGCGGAAATGACACTATCCGAGCGGGAGGCAGAGGTTCTGGCTTTGATGAGCAAGGGCTACTCGGAAAAGGAGATTTCCGACAGGATGCACGTCAGCCTCAACACGATCAAGACGCACCGCAAGCACATCTACGCCAAGCTGCATGTGCGGTCCCGGACCGAGATGCTGCTGCGGGCCAATTCATAGCTCGATTTCAGTTCCTTTCAAATCACCCCTAGGGGTGATAGCCCGGGAACGTGGGTTGTTCTAGATTGAGGGATGATCAACGGAAGCTTTTTGCCGGCCAGACCCATTCGTGGCGGCATTATCCCTTTCCTCGTAGATCGGGCGCGTCGCAAACTGCTCCTGCCCCTGGCCCTGCTGCTGGTCTTCGCCGGCCAGGCGCAGGCCCAGCCCACCTATGCCGAGCGCGAGGATTACCTGTTCGATTCCCTCAGCTGGCGCAAGGTGAATGTCGGGCAGACGGACGGCCCGCATCGCGCAGGGCGCACGGGTTTTTGGACCACGCAGGGACGCCTGCAGCGCAACATCACCAACAGCACCACCTGGAGTTACCTGAGCGCCGCCATTTCGGATGCCGCCGGCCTCGGGGAACGGGTCAACGGCGGCTTCAGCGCGTGGCCGGGCATGGACACTTACATTCGCTGGAATCAAAAGTTCCCCCAGAGCATCAAGGATCAGTATTACACCGAATACACCACCATGCCGACCTACGGCGCGGGTTCGACGCCCAACCAGAAGATCATGTTTGCGGTGGCTTGCCGTTTGGCGTGTGAAACCTGGGGGACCAACAAAGTGCTCGGAGTTTCCAACGCGAAGTATGGTTACCCCGATCCCACCGGCCGCGATTATGTGCTGGCCATCTGCGATCGGACGGTGAAATACAGTTTCGAGGAACGCTGGGCGAAACATTACCTCGCATTCACCCTCGGCCCGCTGCGGTCGCTGGCTGATCTTTCCACCGATCCGTGGCTGCGCCACAAAGCCAGCATGACGTGGAACTGGGGCTGGATGGATCTGGCCTCGTGCAGCTTCAACGGCCGCTGGTCCATTCCCGCCGGGCGGGGCGGCATGGTGGCCGATGGCAACAGCTTTGACATTAGCGAATTCGGCTCCTGGCTCATGTTCGGCGGACCGTATCCGGCGAGCCTGCTGGATGCCGACCAATCCATGCTTTACACACAGCAGCAAGTGCCCGCCATCGCCACGCCCCCGCCGCCGGCCCTTCCCGAAATGATGGAGGCGGCGACCAATCGCGCCACGGCCTACACACGGCGCGGCCTGGCCCGGCTGTTTGAAACGCAGTTCACCACGACTTACATGACCAATGGCTACACGCTTTACAGCCAGTTGGAAGGCGACACCTCGTTGAACGCCGACGGCACGATCAAGGTCAAGGACATGAATAACAACGGCGTGCCGTCCAACGACTGGAATTCCGAGCGCTGGGGCTTGATGTGGGACGACGCGCCCACTTACGCCGGCGCGGGCATCACGATGAAAGCGCCAACGGGCTATGGCTGGTGCCAGGGCTGCGGGCTGACGCCTTACGAGGACGTGGTGCAATTCGAGGGCACGCTGGTCGGCATCCTCAACATTCCCACCAACGGCTGGCAATACACGCGCGACACCATCCCGACGAACACGCTGGCGGCAATCAACGAAACGGCCACGACCGGCCGGCTCTTCCTGCACTACAACAACGTGCTCGTCTCCATCTACCGCACCGACCCGGGCATCTTTCTATGGCCCGCGCCCTACTCGACGTTCTGCGACAAGCGCGGCTTTGCCATCGAGGCTGCTTCCCCGGGCGAGTATCCGCAGGCCACCGCGGCGGACCGGCTGGCGGCGTTCCGCAACGACATCCTGACGCTCAGCGGCGTGAACACAAATTATGTCCGCGACGCCGTCAACAACCGCATGATCTACACGAACCGTTTTGGCAAGGTGCTGGAAATCACCTACGGCCTCGGCGGCAAAATCAACGGTGAACCGGTGGATTACGAGGCCTGGCCGCTGAACGAGAGTCCGTGGAGTTACCAGCAGCAGATGGGCAACATGTTCGTCTTCGGCAAAAACCGCACGCTGCTGTGGAACTACAAGAACTGGAGCGAAGCGACCAACAACCGTCCGACCCTTACGACGACCGCCCAAGTCGCCGGCGCGAGCGGCGCGACGGTGGACGTGAATCTCGCTGCGCGCGTTAGTGACGTGGAAACGCCCGCGACGAATCTGCTCTACCGCATTCTCAACACCACGAACGGAACGGCGCAATTGCTGGCCGACGGCTGCACGCTGCGCTTCATCCCGGCGGCGAACTTCAGCGGCGCGGGCAGCGTCACGTTCGCGGCGGGCGACCAATTCCCGCACGCCCGGCAGATTTTCCTCTACGACTTCGAGCAGGCGAATCCCGTGGCAAGCAACTCCATCACGGATGTTTCCACGGAAAACCGGCACGCCGCGCTGAGCGTCGTCGGCCTTGCGTCCGCCGGTGGCGACACCAACACGCCGCCCGTGCTCGGCGCGCACAGCATTAAGGCATTGCGACTCAGCTCCTCCGGCGTCGGTTCCGCGCGGTTTTCGCGACAGGTGAATCCGGCGAGCCTGCCGCTGGCCAATGAGGACTGGACGTTTGCGACCTGGTTCAATCGCGCGTCCTACGCCGATGATGATTTCATTTGTTATGTCGGCGCGGGCGGCGGCTTTGGCGGCAGCGGCGACGAGTTGCAGCTCTACTGCCCGGCGCAGAGCAAGACCGTGGCGCTGCGCCACTACAACACGAACAACGCCGCGGACGTGAATCTCGTTTCCGCCGCGACGGTGGACACGAACAAATGGCATCACCTCGCCGCCACGTTCCAGCGCACCGGCTACAAGACCGGCAACGTGCGACTCTATCTCGACGGCGCGCTTTGCGGGGTGGTGAGCAACGTGACGTGGGCGCTGCCGCAAAGCGGGCCGGTGTATTTCGGCGGGCCGGCGGTCAACGCGGCATTCAACCGGAACTACAACGGGTTGCTGGACGACCTCGGGCTCTGGCGCTGCCGTTTTGACGACGGGGACATTGCGCGGCTGGCCACCGGACCCGCCGCGCGGATGGGCGGATTGGAAGTGACGAACACCGTGAGCATCGTCACCCCGCCGCTCGCGCCGCCGAACCTGACCGCCAGTCTCGTCAACAACAGCATCACGCTCGGATGGAATCCGGCGGCCGGCGCGGCGAGCTACAATGTGAAGCGGAGCCTGGCGAACACCGGCCCATTCACCAATATCGCCACGGGTCTCACCGGCACCAATTACACCGATATTTCCGCTGCGACCGGCGTGAATTATTTCTACGCCGTCAGTGCCATGAATGCGGCGGGCGAGAGCGCCAACTCCACGCCGGTCAGCGCAATCGTGCCCGCCGCCAACGCTCCCGGCGGCCGGTTCGCCTTGTGGACGCGCACGGCGAACCTCACCTTCCCCGGCTACGCGCGCAGCGAGACGCTCACGAACATTCCGCTGCTGGTCACGCTCAGCTCGAACATCAGCGGATTCAGCTACGCCCAGTTCGCTTCGCCGACAGGCGCGGACCTGCGCTTCAGCGACGCGAGCGGCACGAACGGAGTTGAACTACGAGATCGAAACGTGGAACACGAACGGCGCGTCGCTCGTCTGGGTGCAAGTGCCGCGCCTCACCAACGGCGCCAGCCTCAAGGCCTATTGGGCCAACGCCGATGCCATCACGCCGCCGACTTACACGACGAACGGCGCGGTTTGGACGAACGGCTACGTCGGCGTTTATCATCTGGGTTCGACCAACGTCAGCGACTCCAGCGCGTCGCCGCAGAACGCCAGCGCCAACAGCGCCACCGCAACGAACGGCAGTCGCGGGCGGCGGGCTGCAATTCAGCGGCGCAAGCCAGTCCGTGGCGATTCCGCATAACGCGGAGTTCAACCTGGCGACTAAGTTCGAGATCCAGGCGTGGTTCAAGGTGGCGGCGGCCGACAGACCAACATCCGGCAACTATCTCACCCTGACCTCGAAGGAAACCGACCTGAACAATCGCAACTGGTGGATCGTGGTGCAGCCCGGCGGCTCGCTGTGGTGGAAGAGCAGCACCAACATCAGCGTGGCGACCGCCGCCGACCTATGCAACAGCCAGTGGCATCTCATGTCGGCCGTGCATGATGGCAGTGCGGCGCGGCTTTACGTGGATGGAGTGTTGGCGGCGACGCAAAGTTCGCCCGGTACGGCCAGCACCCAGGCTTCGACAGTTTATTTCGGCTCGGAGGGCAACACGCGTTTTTTCAAAGGTCCGCTGGATGAATTACGTTTCTCCAACGTGCCGCGCTCCTCGAACTGGATTTGGGCGGTGTATCAAAACATCGCGTCGAACAGCGTCTTCAATGCGATCGGGGCAGTCACCACCAACACCTCCGACGCGCTCATCATTTCGACGCTGGCCGCGTCCGGCCTGAGCGGCACAGAGGCCACGCTCAACGGCAACCTCAATGCCGCTGGGCCATCGAACGCCGTCGTCACGGTCTATCTGGGGCGGCAATTGATGGGGGCACGAATGCGGCCGCGTTGGTCCAACAGCCTCGCCCTGGGGCCGCTCACGGTCGGCGCGTTCAGCACGAACCTCACCGGGCTCGCGCCGGGTGGGACGTATTCCTATCGCTGCTTTGCCTCGAACGCGACTTCGGTGGCTTGGGCGGCGGTGGCGCAGAACTTCACCACACCCGCCGCGCCGCCGGTCAGCCTCGCGGGAGTTCCGGCCAGCGGTCAGGTGCGGCTCGAATGGCCTGACACCGGCGCCGCCAGCTATGAGATTGGACGCGGCACGATTCCTGGCGGTCCTTACGCCCCCCAACTGGCCGGCATTGTGGGCACGAACTTCACCGATCCGACCTTCGTCCTGGGGACGACCTACTACTACGTCGTCCGTGCCGTCAGCGGGGGCGCGGTGGGCGCGGATTCGCCGCAGGCCATCGTGTTGCCGGTTGCCGCGCCTGCGGGCGTGGTGGCGTCGCCCACCAACACTGCCGTGACTGTGACCTGGAGCGCGGTGGCGGGTGCGACGAGTTACAACGTCAAACGCGCGTTGGGCGTGGCCGGGCCGTTCTCCGTGATCCAGAGCAACCTGGCGGGCACGAGCCTTGCCGACACGGGCCTGTCCAACGGGACGGCCCAGTTCTACGTCGTCAGCGCCAATGCCCCGGGCTTCGAGAGTGCGGATTCCGCGCCGTCGGGAGCAGTGCCGCTGGCCGTGTTGCCGGTGCCGACAGGGTTGGTTGGGTTCCCGGCCAACAGCGGTGCGAACCTGACCTGGAATGCCGTCAGCAATGCCACGGCCTACAACGTCAAGCGCAGCACGACGAACGGCGGGCCATACTCCGTTGTCGCGGGCGGATTGCTCGCGCCGAATTTCACCGACAGCGGCCTCGTCAACGGCACGAATTATTTCTACGTGGTGTCCGCGAGCTTCGGCCTGTCCGAGAGCGGCAACTCGACGCCGGTCACGGTCACGCCGTCGATTCCGCCGACCGCGTTCACGAACACGACAGCGGGTGCGTGGGGCGCGGTGACGTGGCTGCCGAATCCGCCCGGCCAGCCCATTGCGGACTTCGCGACGACGCTGGTGTTCAACAACGGCGCAGGCATCGCCAGCTCGAACAACCTCGGTTTCTTCCTGCTGAACAAGCTCCAGTTGATCAACCAGTCCGTCACGCTGTCGGGCGACGGCCTGTTCCTCATCGGCTCGAACGCTACGGTCAACAGTGGGCAGAATGTCCCGCACACCATCGCTTGCGACCTCACACTTGATGGCACGACCCTGTTCACGAACGCGACCAACACCGTCACCGTCAGCGGAATGATCAACGGCGGCGGCGGCCCCACCAAGTCGGGCGCCGGCGCGCTGGTCTTGACCGGCACGAACAGCTACTCGGGCGCGACGACGGTTTCCGCCGGCGTGTTGAACATCCGCTCCGGGGGCGCGCTGGGTTTGAACACCGCGGGGACGACGGTGGCCAACGGGGCGGCTCTGCAACTTCAGGGCGGCATCACGATTGACGCCGAGCCGCTGAGCATCACCGGCGAGGGCGGGGGCGGTGGCGCGTTGCGCAGCTTGAGCGGCAACAACACCTGGGCCGGCGACATCACCGCCCGCGCCGCCGGCGTGACCACGCGCGTGGGCTGCGACTCCGGAGGGTTGACCATCGCCGGCAACGTCATCCTCGAGGACTCGACCGACGACCTGTTTGTTCTCCAGGGCAACGGCAATATCACGATCACCGGTCGCGTACTGGGGGACTCCCAATTGACGAGCAGTTCCGATGGCCCCGGCGTTCGGACGCTGGCGGGCGACAACACTTACACCGGAAAGTCGGATCTCAACGGTGGCACGCTGGTGGTCAGCTCGATCAACAGCGTCAACGGCGGCACGCCCGCGCTGGAGGCCAGCAGCCTGGGTGCGCCGGCCACCGTGGCCAACGGCACCATCACGTTCGGCTACAACTCGACCACTGCCACCCTGCGTTATACCGGTCCGGGCGAGACGACCGACCGCATCATTGACCTGGCCGGTTCGAGTGGCGGCGCGGTGCTGGATCAGTCCGGCACCGGTTTGCTGAAGTTCACCAGCGCCTTCACGGCCACCGGCGCGGGCAGCAAGACGCTGACGTTGCAAGGCTCCACCGCCGGCGTGGGCGAGATTGCCGCGGCCATTCCCAACAACAGCGCGACCAACCGGACGTCCGTCACCAAGACCGGATCGGGCACGTGGATTCTGTCCGGGGCCAATCCCTACACCGGCAACACCACGGTGAGCGCCGGCCAACTGATCCTGCGGGGCAGCGTGGGCGGGTCGGTGGTCGCCAACAGTGGCGGCACTTTCTCCGGAACCGGCACGGTGGCCAGCAACCTCACGATCAGCACAGGCGCAGTCCTCGAAATGAACGTCACCGGGCTGCCCGGCGGCGGCGCGCAGAACGACCAGATCTACCTGTCGAGCCCTTCGAGCACGGTCACGCTGGGCGGCGCGCTCAGCGTGGTGGTGACCAACGAGATCCCCACCAACACGGCCTTTGTGATCGTCAACAACATCGGCAGCGCGCCGGTCAGCGGCACCTTTGCCGGCAAGCCGCAAGACTCGACCTTCGCTTCCTC
Organism: uncultured Verrucomicrobiae bacterium; assembly: GCA_963751435.1. Classification (GTDB taxonomy): domain Bacteria; phylum Verrucomicrobiota; class Verrucomicrobiia; order Limisphaerales; family DSYF01; genus JALOTU01. Next base: position 136,943 of record CAVVUP010000024.1, read on the forward strand.
CCAGTATAACTGGCGCATCAGCTACACGGGAGGCAATGGCAACGACGTGACCCTGACGGCCCTGTCGCCCGTGGTCACCCCGCCCGCCGCCCCCATGAACCTGGTGGCCACGCCGGTGAGCTGGAAGCAGATTGACCTGGCCTGGACCGACACGTCGGCGGACGAAGCGGGCTTTGTGGTCGAGCGCTCGCTGAGTCCGTCCGGGCCGTTCCTGCCGGTGGGCAGCGTGACCACGAACACCACGAGCTTCTCGGACACGAGCTGCGCGGAGCTGACGACTTACTACTACCGGGTGCGGGCGTATCGGGATTTCGCCAGTTACTCGGGTTCGAGCAACATCGCGTCGGCGACCACGCCGCTGATGCCGCTGCTGGGTTCGGAGGCGGTCATTGCCTTCAACAACTATCCGCGTAGTGAGCCGTTGACGAACTTCCCGGTGCTGGTGGTGCTGGGGACCAACGTGCCGGGCTTCAGCTACGCCAGCTTCCTGGCGCCGACGTCGGATGAACTGCGTTTCAAGGCGTCGGATGGCGTGACGGATCTGCCCTACGAGGTCGAGAAGTGGGACACGGACGGCTCGTCTTACGTGTGGGTGCGGGTGCCGGTGTTCACCAACGGGTGTTCGATCATCGCTCGTTGGGGCAATCCGAACCTTACCGAACCGCCGGCCGGCGAAGGCACGGGCGCGGTGTGGAGCAACGGTTACATTGGCGTGTGGCATCTGGCGGAAACCAGCGAGGACCATCTGGATTCCTCGCCGAACCGGGCGGTGGCGCGGGTGACCTTGCCGAACACCGCAGGGCGACGGCGGCGGGCATCGTGAACGGCGCGGACAACTTCAACGGTTCAGGCGATTACGTCAGCTTGCCGGACATGGGGACCGAGCCGTTCGTGACGGTCGAGTGCTGGGCGAACCTGAACGCCACGCCGGCGGATGCGTTGCGCGGACTGGTGTCGAGCGACACCTACACCACGGGCGATGTGCATTTCCGCGTCAACAACGCCCTCCAGGTGCAGGCGGCCGCGCCGGGACGGGCTCGGGGCGCTGACTTCCGCGTCGAACTCGATCGCCGTCGGCAACTGGTTCCATGCGGGCTATGTCATGGCGGGCAGCGGGGCGAACAACTTCCGGCTGTTCCTCAATGGCAACGTCGTGGCCAGCACCAACGGCGCGGCGACCTGCAATCTGCAGGACTTGAACCTCGCCCGCGAATACAACGGGCGCTATCTCAACGCCCGCATGGACGAGGTGCGCACTCTCGAACGTGCCGCGCTCGACCAACTGGCTGTGGGCGACCTACCAGAACATCGGCGCGCACAGCGCGTTCAACAGCTACGGCACGCGTGTCCCAGCTCATTGCGTTCACCCCACCGCAGCCGGTGTTGGACTCGCTGCAGTCGCGGGGGCGGCCAGTTCCAGTTCCAGATCCAGGGCACGCCCGGCTACATCCACACCCTGCAAACCAGCACCAACCTGACGTCGTGGGAGAACCTCTATTCGTGGACCCCGCTCGCGATGCCAGTGCTTTTCAGTGACACAAACACACCGGAGTTCCCAAGGCGATTCTTCCGGTTGGTCATGACGCCATAGTCCATTGATTAAATCATGAAATCGACACTCCCAACTATTGTCACCGGCCCTTCCAAAGGTGCGGACAGGACACAAATCGCAATTCGACCGCTTCGCGGTCCGAACCGGCTCAAGCCCGCGCTCCTTGGTCTGTTTGGCTGGGCGTGTCTGGCCCAGGCGCAAATCTCTCCACCGGCCTCGTTGGTCCCAGGCGCCGCGCCAGCGCCAGATCAAGTCACGCTGGTCTGGCCAGCAGTGACGGGCGCGACGAGCTACAACGTCAAGCGCGGCCTCACCCCCGGCGGTCCGCACACGCTGCTCGGCAACGTCGCCACGACGAATTACACCGACGCCACGGCGCTGCCCGGCACGAATTATTTCTACGCCGTCACCTCGGTTTCCAACTCCGTGGAAAGCGCCGCGTTCCGGGAAGTGCAGGCGGCGACGGTTTTGATCGGCGATAATTCCGATTCGATCGGGAGTCGCAGTTAACTGGCTCTTGGACGGGTTCGACCGCCGTGGCGGGTTATTACGGTGCGAATTCCGTTTTCGCCTCGACGGTCACCGGCGGAACGCCCACCGCCACTTGCACGTTTACGCCGACGCTGCCCGCTGACGGCGAATTACGACATTTATCTCCGCTGGACCGCCAATGCGAATCGTCCGAACAACGCGCCGGTGGACATTGCGTTTGCCGACAACCAGACCACGGTGACGGTGGATCAAACGACGAACGGCGGCGTGTGGATGCTGCTGGGCACCTTTCCGTGCGAGGCGGGCAATTCCAACAGCGTCACGATCCGCAACAACACCGGCACGACGGGGAAATACGTCATTGCCGACGCGGTGCAGTTTGTGCCGCATCTTTCGCCGTGGGGCAACGCGACGAATACGCTGGCGGACTACACCGTCACGACCTTCGCCGACAACATCAGCGGCACGAGCCTCGACGCGACGAAATGGGCGATTGCGCTCGGCCGTCCGAATGTGTCGGTGGCGGATGGAAAAATCTCGCTGGACCTCGAATACATCGGCACGACGCCGATCGCGCAGGCGACGGCGGCGGAACTCAAGGACTCGAACAACTGGAAAAAAGGCGCGGTGCAGCCGTTGAACGACCAGAAGTTCGGTTATTACGAGGCGCGCTTTCGCGTGAATCAGGACGGCGGCGGCGTGGACAATGCCTATTGGTTCCCGGCCTCGATGGAGGCAGGCCATTGGGAAGGTTACGAATACGATGTGCCGGAAATTTTCACCCAGCCGGTGCCGAATTTTGGCAGCACGGACGTGGGCTACGGCATCTGGAACCACGTCAATGGCGCGCATCTCTGGGACAATAACGCCAATCCGCCGAGCTATTACAACGTCGGCAATTCGTGGGGGCTGACGAATTATCACACGTTCGGCTTCGAGTGGCGCACGGACAATTCGCTCGTCATCTATTTCGACGGCGTGCAACTGTCCCGCGCGCTGCCGTCCAAGGTCAACGCGCTCGCCACCATTCTGCCGGCGGTGCCGGTGTTGAGCACCTGGGTCGGCGATTGGATGCAGCCCACGACCAATCTCGACGGGCAGAGCATGAAGATTGACTACCTGCGCTGCTACCAAAAGCCCGGCTGGCTCGGCGCGGTCTCCAGTGCGTGGACCAACGCGGCGAACTGGGGCGCCGGACGGCATCCCCGGCGCGGGCTACGCGGCGGTGTTCAACATGAATGCCGCGCAATCCACCGTCACGCTGCCGACGAACCAGCCGGTGCAGTCGCTGTCGTTCGACCACGCGAATCTTTCCGCCACGACGATCAACGGCCCGGGCGCGCTGCTGCTCGGTGCAGGCACGAACAGCGTTTTGAACGGCGGCATCGCGATGGGCAGCTTCACCACGACGACGCAGACGGTGAACGCCGCCATCATCGCGCAAAAGAATCTTTCATTTTTCAACAACAGCGGCAATGGCGCGCCGCTGCTGCTCAACGGCGCCATCAGCGGCGATGGGGTGTCGCCGCGTGATATTCATTTCATCTGCGGCGCGCCCATTCTCGTTTCGCAGCCGCTCCTCGGCACGATTGGCGAAGTGGTCGTTTGGGGCGGGACGCCGTTTGCCCTGCCGACCAATTGCACCTACGCCGGGCGCACGGTGATTGATACCACCACCTTCGTTGCGGGCCGGATCAGCAACGGCGGCCAGCCCAGCAGCGTCGGCGCTTCCTCGGCCAATGCGACCAATCTGTTGTTTTACAGCAATCGCACGCACAGCTCGCCTTACCGGCCGCGCCTGCGCTACACCGGGCCGGGCGATGTGAGCGATCGCGGCATCCTCATCACCCCGGCGGCGGAAGGCATCCTCGAGGCGTCGGGCACCGGGCCGCTGACGTTGACCGGGCCGGTGATTCTCGATCCGGAAAAACTGATCACCGGCAACACGAACACCGCGCCCAGCCTGATTCTGGGCGGCACCAATACCGGACAACAACACGCTGGCTTCCGATTTCATCAGCACGAACGGCTTGAATCTGACGCTGACGAAAGCCGACGCCGGCACCTGGGTGCTGACGGGAAATATTGTCCTCTCGAACAACTTGAGCGTCACCGGCGGTCGCCTGCAGATCGGGGCTGGCACGAGTGGTTCGCTGTCGGCGAACTCGGTGGTGGTCAGCAGCGGTGCGGAATTCGCGCTCGGCCGCGATGATGATTTGATTTTCGACATTCCCATTGCCGGTTCCTATGGGAGTTTCCGCAAGACCGGCGCCGGGAAACTCACTTTGACCGGCGCGAATACTTACGGCGGCACAACCACGGTGGACGCAGGCATCTTGCTGAACGACCACACGGGTTCCGGCGCGCTTACGGTGAACGGCGGCGTGTTCGATTTGAACGGCGCGAATCGCGCTGCCGGTCAGGTGATTTTGAGCGGCGGCGTCATCACCAATTCCAGCGGCGGAAACAACAATTACCTCGCCGGCTCGTCCACGGAATTGCAGAGCGGCACGGTCGCCGCGCGCATCGGCGGTGGTGGCGCGCTGGTCAAAACAACTGGCGGCACGGTGACGCTTACGGGCGGCAATACCTTCACTCGGCGGCACGACCGTTTCCAACGGCACGCTGATTCTCAAGAGCCCCGGCACGCTCGCCAGCGCGGTCGTGGTGAATGGCGGCACGTTCGGCGGCACCGGCACCGTGGACGATACGCTGACCATCAACGGCGGCATTCATGCGCCCGGTCTCTCGCCCGGCGTGATGACGGTGAACAGCAACTACACGCTCAACGCCGCCGGCACGTTGCAGATGGAAATCCTCGGCACGACGCCCGGCACGCAATACGACCAGTTGAAAGTCACCGGCGCGAGCAGCCTCGTCACCCTCGCGGGCGACGCTGGAGGTCGTCACCACCAACACTCTTGGCCGTCGGCACCACGTTCGGCATCATCACCAACACCGGCAGCCTGGCGGTGAGCGGGACGTTTGCCAACCGTCCGCAAGGTTCAGGCTTCGTGGCGGGCAACACCAACTGGTTCCGCATCAGCTACACCGGCGGCAGCGGCAATGACGTTTTCCTCACGCGCATCGCCACGCCGGCCGCACCCACGCTTTCCGCGCTGCTGACGAATGGCCTGCCGCGTCTGACGTTCGCGGGCACGACGAATGTGAATTATCAGGTGCTGGCTTCAACCAACCTCGTGAATTGGACTCCGATCTTGACCACCAATCCGCCGGTCTTGCCGTTCGCCTGGACCGACAGCGCGGCGACGAATTATCCGGCGCGGTTCTACCGCGTCACTATCGGAGAATGAGGATGTATCTGATGTCCAGCCTTCGCCGCATCACGCTCACAGTCGTGTTCGTGGTGTTTCATCTCTCTGCGCTCGCGGCGGGCACGGGGTTGGCGGGCAAATACTACACCAACACCGTCTTCTCCGGCACGGCGGTGTCGCGCACGGACACGAACCTCAACTTCACCTGGCCCGGGTCGCCGATCGCGGGGGTGGACTCAAACAACTTCTCCGTCGCGTGGTCGGGGCAGATCGAGCCGGAGTTCACGGAGCTTTACACGTTTTACCTCACGGCGGATGACGCGGCGCGGTTGTGGGTGGATGACCAGTGCCTCGTGGCGCGGACGTTTTATCAGGGCAACGGCGAGATGCGCGGGCAGATCCGGCTCAAGGCCGGGCATCGCGTGAATCTCCGCGTCGAGTTCATCGAATTCACCGGCAACGCGAGCGTGAAGCTGGAGTGGTCGTCGCCGTCGCGCCCGCGCGAGGTCGTGCCGATGGCGCGGCTGTATCCGACGCACGGAGATTCCCAACGGCGGCTCGGTGATGCATGGAAATCTGGACGAACCTGCCGGGCGCGAGCTTCGCGACGCTGACGAACAGCGCGAATTATCCGAGCAAGCCGGCGATGCGCGAGTTCATCACGTCGTTCGAGTGTCTGGCGACGAACTGGGAGACCAACTACGGCACGCGCGTGACCGGTTTTCTTCGCGCGCCGACGAATGGGAACTACACCTTCGCCGTGAGCGGCGACGACGTGGCGCAGCTTTTCTTGAGCACGACCACCAACGCCGCCGCGAAGGTGCTCATCGCCAGCGTGACGAACGCGACGGCGTTCCGCGAGTGGACGAATCACGCGAATCAAATCTCCGCGCCCATCGCGCTCGCGGCGGGGCAGCGTTGCTACGTCGAGCTGCTGCACAAGCAGAGCACCAACGCGGATCATTGGAGCGTCGGCTGGATGAAACCGGGCGACACGAACTTCAGCATCATTCCCGGCGCGGTGCTGATGATGCCGAACACCGATCTGGCCACGCCGAGCACGGCGAATTATTTCAACACGCTCGCCACCGAGCAGCCGCGTCTCGGCGCGACCCGCGCGCGGTTCACCTGGCTCAAGCAGCAATATCTCAGCCCCACGCCGAGCGCCGCGAAGACGCGGGCGCAGGCCATCGTCAGCATGGCGAACAGCGACGTGGCGAACAACACGCGGCACTACGGCAATGAAATCCCGCGCCTCGCGCTGGCGTGGTGGCTCACGGGCGATCCGGTTTATGCGGAGAAGGTGTGGTCGAACATGCAGGAGACCATGGCGACCGGCGACTTACACGGTGAAGTGGAAGGGCTTCACGCTGCGCCAGGTCGCTTATGCCTATGACTGGCTCTATCCGTATTGGGACAGCACGCGCGCGCACGACCCTGTTGAATTTCCTTGTCACCAAGGGCCTGAATTCACAGGCGAACACCTACGGCAACAACATCGGCATCCTCAACGACAGCGGGTTCATCATGGCGGCGCTGGCCGTGGGCACGGGCAACGAGGGCGCCGCGGAGCCGGATCTCTCGCAGGCGGTCAGCCAGCTCATGCAGAAGATTGACTCGTGGGAGCCGAATGCCGGGGCTTGGCATGAAGGCACCGACTACGGCATTTTTGCCAAGCTGGGGCTCGCCGATGGCATGCAGTCCATCGAGACATCGCTCGGCTCGTCCTTCGGCGTGGGGCGTGTGCCCGGTTTTTTCACGGCACGGCGCGAGCCGCTCACCATCGCCAGCAACACGCGCCAGCGTTTCACTTTTTCCGACGTCGGCACGGGCAGCAACAACCCGATGGGCTGGGCCAACTGGTGGGCGCGGCGCTTTGATGCGCTGGAGGTTTTCGATTTCGGCCGGCAGGTGGGCAACAGCACCTGGAACGCCTTGCTGCTGCCCGAGACGACGAGTTCGCCGGCTTCGGTCGGTTTGAATCCCGACACTTGTTTCCAGGGGCCGGCGGATGCGGTGGAGAGGGCGTCCATGCAATATGTGGCGACGCTGCGGCAAAACTGGACCGACTCGAAGGCGACGTTCGTCGGCGGCATGGGCGGCACTTACATGAGCCACGGCATGTTGCAGAGCGGCACGTTTCAACTCTGCGCGCGCGGCGTGAACTGGTTCGTGGATTTGAAGAGCGAGAGTTACGACGTGCCGAATCACAACGGCACCACGCCGAATCCGAACGGCGCGGATCGCTGGGACTACTATCGCAATCGCGCCGAGGGGCACAATTGCCTCATCGTCAATCCCACCGCGAATCCCGACCGCATCTGGAACGCGGCCGTCTGCGCCGCTGATCGCATTTTCAGTCCGCGCAAAACGGCCAGCGCAGTTTCGCGGTCTGGGATCTCTCGAAAAACATCACCGGCGTGACGAAGGTGCAGCGCGGCATCCAACTGCTCGGCCAGCGCAAGCAGGTGCTCATTCAGGATGAGATCGTGCATCCCACGCCGACGACGTGCTGGTGGTTTGCGCATTTCAGCGCCAGCGTCGCGACAACGCATCAGCGGCGATGGCACGCAGCGTGACGCTCACGTCCGGCTCGGAACGGTTGTGGGGCAAGATCGTCAGCGGCGGCGGCGTGTGGACGGTTCGCGAGGCTTTGCCGCTGCCCACTTCGCCAGCGCCTGCGGCGAACGCGACCAACACCAATTACAAGAAACTCGCCATCCAGCTCACCGGCGTCACCAACACCACGCTCGCCGTGTGGTTCGTGCCGCTCGCGCCCGGCGAAAATCCGCCGACGAATTCCCCCGCGCTCACGCCGTTGAACACCTGGAGTCTCGTCGCGCAAAACGATCCGCCCGTCGCGCGCAACGGCGTCGCCACCAGCACCAACAACGCGCCGGTGGACGTGGACCTGCTCAACTTCGCGAGCGACGACTGGACGTATCCGAACAAACTCATCTTCGCCGTGACCAACGCGCAGGACGGCAGCGCGGCGTTGCTGCCGGACGGACACACGGCGCGCTTCACGCCCGCCGGCGCGAATCCGGGCTTCGATTATCTTGTCACCGACGAGGACGGGCAGACCAGTTCCGCGAGCATCATCATCAGCGTGTCGCCGGTGACGTATGTCTGGACGAATACTCGCCAGCGGCAGCTGGAGCGCGGGCGCAAACTGGAGCAACGGCGTCGCGCCGGTGAGCAGCCGCGGCAACCGCCTGGAATTTTTCAGCGGCCAGACGATCGGCCGGCGGCCCGTTCACGCTGAACAACAATCTTCCCGGCACGACGCTCGTCAACGCGCTGGTCCTCGGCGGCATCGCCAGCGGCACGACGACCGTCAATCTCACCGGCGGCGCGCTGCAACTCGCGGCCAACGGCCTCACCGCGCCGAGCATCACGCTCGACGCCTACTCGTCGCCGTTCACCTACAACATCAGCAACGCCATCACGCTCGATGACGACACGACCATCGCCGCCGACCACACGGGCTCTTTCAATTTCAGCGGCAGCCTGTCGGGCGCGGGCGGCGTGACGCGCACCGGCACTTACGGCACGTTGATTTTTTCCGGCAACAATTCCTACGCCGGGCCGACGGTCATCAGCGCGGGCACGTTGCAGATCGGCAAAAACGGCGCAACCGGCACGCTCGGCACGGGCGACGTGGTGAACAATGGCACGCTCCGCTTCGCGCGCACCGGCACGCTCGAGGTGGCCAACGACATCAGCGGCACGGGCGGCGTCACGGTCGCCGGATCGACGACGAATGATTTGGTTTTGCTCACGGGCAACAACACGTTCGCCGGCGGCGCTGACGGTGAGCGGCGGCAACCTCCGCATCACCGACGCCACGCAGCTCGGCAGCGGCCCGAAGAACGTCACGGTTTCCGGCACCGCCGCCACGCTCCGCCTCGATGGCAGCGCGGGCGATGTCACGTGCCGGCGGACTTCAGCGTCTTCACCAGCAACCCCAACGGCAGCGGCGCGATTCTCAACGAAGCCGGCGACAACACCATCGCCGGCTCGCTCACGCTCACGAGCGGCGCGGGCAACACCCGGCTCACCGTCGCCAGCGGCACGCTCACCCTCCTCGGCAACATTGCGCCCAGCGTCACCGGCCGCTCGCTCGACCTGCGCGGCGCGGCGAACGGTTTCATTTTCGGGAACGTCACGGACGGCCCGGGCACGAATCTCCTGGCCGGTCTCGCGAAGAACGATGCCGGCTCGTGGACGCTTGATGGCAGCAACGCCTACACCGGGCCGACGACCGTGAGCGCGGGTTCGCTCGTCATCAGCGGCAGTCTCACCAGTCCGTCGAACGTGACCGTCGCTGCGTCGGGCCGGCTCGCGGGCGGCGGCACCATCGCCGCCCCGACGACCGTGCTCGGCCAGCTCGCGCCCGGCGACCGCTTTGGCACATTGACCATCGCGAGCAATCTCACGTTCGGTTCGACGAGCCGCCTGCAATGGGAACTCGGCAGCAACTCGCTCGCGGGTGCGCGACCTTGTTGCGGCCACGAGCGTCACCGTGACGAACGGCGCGAAGGTGGATGTGCTGCTCAACAGCCCCGGCAGCGCGGTGAATTTCCTCCACGCATTCTGGCGCACGAACCGTTCATGGCCCGTGCTCAACGCCGCCGCGCTCACCGGCGCCTTCACGCTCGGCACGAACACGACGGATGTTGGCGGCCGGCTGGCGGCCACCTATGGCTCATTCAGCGTGACGAACACGGGGACGAACGTGAGTCTGCTCTGGACCGCGCTGCCCGGCTTTCCCGTCATCAACGAACCGACTGTCACCATCACCGCCCCCGCTGCGAATCCGGCGATTTTCAAAATGGGCGGATTGCCACTCCACCTCGCCGTGTCGGTCCATTCCGGCGGCGGGGCAAGTCTCGGTGTGAAATGGACGTATGTTTCCGATTCCGGCAGCGCGACCTTCGCCAATGCTGCCGCGACAAATACCACGGTGCAGTTCTCCGACGAAGGGCGAGTATTGGCTGCGGTGCACGGTCACGAACGAAGTCGGTTTCGCCAGCGCGGAACTGGCTGTGTTCGTCACGCCTGTGCCGAGGTGGTTTGAAACGAGCATCACGTTCACGAATTATTCCCGCACCGAGCCGCTGACCAATTTCCCGGTGCTGGTCGTCCTGGGAACGAACGTGCCGGGTTTCAGTTACACTCAGTGCCAGACTCCTGACGGCAGCGACCTGCGCTTCGTCGGCGCGGATGGCTGGACGGAGTTGAATCATGAAATCGAGACGTGGAACACCAACGGCAGTTCCTTCGTGTGGGTGCAAGTGCCCCTGTTCACCAATCAATGTTCCATCCTCGCGCGCTGGGGCGATCCTGACGTGACCGAACCGCCCGCCAGCGCGGGCAACGGCGCGACGTGGAGCGCGGACTACGTCGGCGTATGGCATCTTGCGGATGCCTTCGCAACCGACGCGACGGCGGGGGCGCACAACGCCAGCGCCCACTCCGCCAGCGTGTTGAGTGGAATCATCGGCAGCGCGGCGAACTACGACGGCGCGAGCCAGACCACGCAAGTGCCCTGGCACGGCGACTTCAATCTCGCGACCAACTTCGAGGTGCAAGGCTGGGTCAAGCTGGCTGCGGCGGATAAACCGGCCTCTGGAAATTACCGCGTCCTGACGAGCCGCGAGGTGGCCAATAATTATACCAACCGAAACTGGTGGCTTGCGTTGCGCAGTGACGGAAAGCTTTGGTGGAAATCAGGCCCAAGCATTGACACGACGAACAGCACCGACCTCGCGAACGGCGCGTGGCATCACTTCGCCGCCGTTCACGACGGCAGCGCGGCGCGACTTTATGTGGATGGCGTTCTGGCCGGGTTGGACGCGTCGCCCGGCACGGCCAGCATCCCGACTGCTGCGGTCTTCTTTGGCAACGAAGACGGCACGGCGCGTTATCACAAAGGCGCGCTCGACGAAATGCGCATTTCCTCCGTGGCGCGCTCCTCAAATTGGGTCTGGGCCGTCTATCAGAATATCGCTTCGAACTCCGCCTTCGCCCGCTTCAGTGCGGTCGCTGGGCCGACCGCTTCTCTCCCGGTGTTTCAGTCGTTCAGCGTCACCAACGGTCAGGCAACGATGCTCATCGGCGGCACACCTGGCTATACTTACACCGTGGAGGCTTCGACGAACCTGTCGGCTTGGACGACCCTCCTGACCACCAATCCGCCCGCACTGCCTTTCGTCTGGACTGACAGCGCAGCAACGAATTGTTCGGCGCGATTCTACCGCGTCACGATCGGATTATAAAATGATGAAACATACACTGATGACAGGATTGACCGCCGCCTTGGTGGTCCTGGCCCAATTCCCGGCGTCCACCGCCGCCGAGACGTTCGGCGAAATGACCACGCTCGACAGCTTCGGCGGGCCGTCCTCCGGAACCTACCATCCGACCGAAGCCGAAAAGCAGCGCATCGAATGGTGGCGCGACGCCAAGTTCGGCCTGTTCATGCACTGGGGGCTTTACTCGAAGATGGCCGGTTATTGGAAGGGCCAGAAAGTCGCCGGCGGCGAGTGGGCGGTGAAATTGCAAAAACTGCCCATTGAGGAATACCGCGCGCTGGCCAAGGAATTCAATCCTGTGAAGTTCAACGCCGACGAATGGGTGCTGCTGGCCAAGTCGGCGGGCATGAAATACATCGTCATCACCAGCAAGCACCACGACGGGTTCTCGATGTTCGGCACGAAGGTGACGCCTTACAACATCGTGGACGCCACGCCGTTCAAGCGCGACCCGATGAAGGAACTCAAGGAGGCCTGCGACCGCCACGGGCTCAAATTCGGCCTGTATTATTCCCATGCCCAGGACTGGAACGAGCCGGATGCCTACGGCAACAACTGGTCGTGGCCCGGCTACCCGCGCAACATGGACAAGTATCTCGATGAAAAGGCCATTCCGCAGATCCGCGAGCTGTGCGAGAAATATCATCCCGCGATTCTCTGGTTCGACACCGCCGGCGAAATCACGCAGGCCCGCGCCGAGCAGATCGCCAAGATGGCGCGCGAACTGGTTCCCGGCATCCTCATCAACAGCCGCATCAAGCTCGGCAAACCCATCGGACTGCCCGTGACGGATTTCGACGGCAGCGGCGACAACGAAGCCTTCCCCCAGTATCACAACGTTCCCTGGGAACTCTGCGGCACACTGAACAAAAGCTGGGCCTACAAGGAGTGGGACAAGGATTTCCGACCGGTGAGCGAACTGCTCACCCACCTCATCGACGCCGTGTCCAAGAACGGCAACTACCTCCTGAACGTCGGCCCGACCGCCGAGGGCGTCATCACCGAACCTTACGCCTCGCGGCTGCGGGCGATGGGGGACTGGCTCAAGGTCAATGGCGAGGCCATCTACGGCTGCGGCGGCACGGCTTGGGGCACCGAGTTCGGTGACTATCGCACGGTGGACGGCAAGCGGAAGTTTGTTCCTGCTCCGGCCAACTGGCGCTGCACGACCAAGCCCGGCAAAGTTTACATCCACGTCCTCAACTGGCCGAAGGACGGCAAACTGGAACTGCCCGCGTTGAAGGGCAAAATCAGGAAGGCTCACCTGCTGACGGATCCTGCCACTCTGGTCCAGGTGGAGCAGACATCGGAGCGCGTGCTGCTCACCTTGCCCCCGAGGGCCCCCGATGCCATCGCCTCGGTTGTCTGCCTGGATTTGTAATTCAAACGACGCACCCCATGACGATCTCCAGGTTTGCGAGCGCTCTCGCCGTCGGCTTGACTCTGTTTTTAGCCGCGAAGTCTGACGCGCCAGCGCAGGATTTAGACCTGGCTGCCATGGTCCAGCCAGTCCCCGTCTCGGCTGTTTTTCGGGAACCCGGCTTCCACATTTGGGATGGTTCCATGATCCGGGACGATTCAGGCAAATACCATTTATTCTATTCCCGCTGGCCTTCGAACCTGACGATGAGGGCCTGGGTTTCGCACTCCGTGGTGGCCCACGCGGTGGCGGACAGTCCGATGGGACCGTTTCGTTTCAAGGATGTCGCGCTGCTGCCGCGCGGCAAGGATTACTGGGACGGCATGGTCACGCATAACCCGAGTGTGACGCGATTCAAGGACGGCAAATACTATCTCTATTACATGGGGAATAGGGGCGACGGGGTTTTGTCCAAGTCGCTGAATTGGACCCACCGGAACAATCAGCGCATCGGCGTGGTCATCGCCGATCATCCGGACGGACCTTGGCGGCGCCTCGACAAACCGGTGCTCGACGTCAGCACGGACCCGCAGGCCCCGGACGCGCTGATGGTCAGCAATCCCACGGTCACCCAGCGGCCCGATGGCGGCTTTCTGATGATGTATAAAGGGGTGGCGAAGCAAAAGCCGCTGCCCGCTGGCGGGCCGGTAACCTTTCTCATTGCGCGCGGCGATTCGCCGACCGGGCCGTTCACGAAGGATTTGAAGCCCATGTTCTCAAAGGAGGACTGGGGGGTCGCTGCCGAGGATCCTTTCATCTGGACGGGCAAGGACCGGTATTGGGGGATTGTGCGGATTGATGGGCATCCGGTGGTCACGGAAAGCGGCGTGCGTTTCGAGCCCACGAACAGCTCATTCGTGTTGGTGGAATCGGTGAACGGGTCGGACTGGAAACCGGCAAAGCACCCCTTGGTGACCACGAAAGATCTGCAATGGACGGGCGGCGCAGGCCCGGCCATGATCACCATCCAGCGGCCGTATCTCGTGTTGGATGGCGGCAAACCGGTGGCGCTCGTTTGCATCTCCACGGGGTTTCCGGATGCACGTGATCTCGGTTTTATCATTCCGATTCCCATGGGAATTGGTTGCCAAGACCGGTAACGACTGATGCATCTTCCCACCCTTCCTATTCCGATATCCATGAAATCACTTGTCCGAGATCATACCGGTTTGCTGGCGGCGCTTGTCGTGGCCGCTTTGCCACTCTGCCAGACCCTGCATGCGCAGAGTTCCGTGCGCGGCCTGCTGCAACCGGAACACAACCCGCCCTACAAGTTCCAGTCCTTCTCCCCGGAGCGTTGGGACGCCAGTTCATTCGCTCCGCCGGGCGCCATCCAGTGGTGGCAGGAGGCCCGATTCGGCATGTTCATCCACTTTGGCGTCGCCAGCTTGAAGGGCGTCGAACTGGGGTGGGGGCGCGGCACGCGTCTGAAACCCGACACCTCCAGGACTGGACCGATTCCCGACGCGATCTACGACAGCCTCTACAAAGAATTCACCCTGGAAAAATTCGACGCCGCCAAGTGGGTGGAACTCGCGCGGCAGGCCGGCATGAAATACATCGTCGTGATCACCAAGCACCACGATGGCTTTCACATGTGGGACACCGCTTTCTCCGACTACAAGATCACCAAATCCCCTTTCGGGCGCGACTACCTCAAGGAACTCGTCGATGCCGCCCATGCGGCCAAGATGCCGATCGGCTTATATTTCTCCCAGAGGGATTGGTATCATCCCGATTATGACCCGCGCGAAGCCTACCCCGGGCGCGACCACAAAAAATACATCGAATACCAGATCAACGCCGTGCGCGAATTGCTCACCAAATATGGCAAGATCGACATTCTCTGGTTCGACGCCGCGTGGTGGGGCGGCATGTTCAAGGAAACCGACTGGGATTCCGAGCATCTCTACCGCATGGCGCGCGAACTTCAGCCCAACATCCTCATCAATAATCGCGCCTCCATCCCCGGCGACTTCGACACGCCCGAACAGCACGTCGGCGGTTTCCAGGCCAACCGCCCTTGGGAGTCATGCGTCACGCTGACCGGCAGTTGGGGATACAAACCCGAGTCCCCGCTCAAGACGCCCAAGCAGGTCATGGACCTGCTCATCCAGTGCGTCACCGGTGATGGCAACCTGATGCTCAACGTCGGCCCAATGCCCACCGGCGAGGTCGCGCCGCGCGAGATCGAGGTGCTCAAGGTCGTCGGCGATTGGATGAAACAATACGGCGAAAGCGTTTACCAGACGCGCGGCGGTCCGCTGCGCAACGCCGCCTGGGGCGGCACGACCTACCGAGGCGACACGGTGTTTGTCCACGTCCTGAGCTGGCCGGGAAAAACGCTTTTGCTCCGCCCGATTGAGGAAAACATTCTCTCCGTGAAGGCGCTCACCGGCGGCGAGGTCAAGTTTGAGCAGACCACGAAAGGCATTGCGCTCACGTTGCCGGAAAACAGCCGCAATGCTTTGGATACCGTCATCGCGCTCAAACTCGACCGCCCGGTCTCCCGGGTTTATCCCGGCCAGGGTGCCGCCTCGATCTTTGACGGCCCCGGCTATGGCGAGTTGATCTCCGGTGCGGCCAGTTGCGAAACCAGTTCCGCCCAAGCCGACAAAGACGTTTCCGCGGAACATCCCTCGCTTTTCAGCGGGAAGAACAAAGGATTCGCTTTCTACACCCGCAGTGAGACCAATCCGTGGGTCGTCATTGATCTCGGCGCCCGGAAAGAGGTCAAAGGCGTGCGCATCACCAATCCTCCCGGCACCAGCAAGGCCAATGGCTTGGAACTGCTGGTCTCCGAGGACAAGGCAACGTGGACCTCCGTCTGGAAAGCGGACTCCGACGCGGCGGTGTGGGACGTGCCGGTCACCCAATTCGCCGCCGGCGCGCAGGTGCCCGGCGTGCCCGCCCGTTATCTCAAGCTCCAGATCAATTCGCTGCGCAAATCCCCGCTCGCCCTCAAGCAAGTGGAGGTTTTCGGCGGAAATCCCTGATCCGTTTAACCGTGAATCATCTTATGCATTCTCTCGATCGGGCGGTGTGCCTCGCGTGTTTCTCGTTGGCTGCCGTTTCTCTTCGCGCCGACGATTTGGACTGGCTGGCGCCTTACAACGTCGCGTGGACCTCCCCGAGCAAGGACTCTTCCGAGTCCATGCCCTGCGGCGGCGGCGACACCGGGATGAATGTCTGGGTCGAAAACGGCGACCTGCTTTGCTACGTCCAGCGCAGCGGATGCTTCGACGAGAACAACCAATACCTCAAACTCGGCCGCCTCCGGGTGCGTCTGGAGCCGAATCCGTTCGCCACCGAATGCCACGTTCCGGCAAGAGCTGAAGCTCCGGCAAGGCTCGGTCGAAATTTCCGGGAAGAAGGGCGACCTCGACGTGAAGATCGAAGTTTGGGCCGATGTCTTCCATCCGGTCGTCCACGTGGATGTCAATGCCAGCCAGCCGGTCCGCGTGACCGCCAGCTACGAAAACTGGCGGCAGACCGACCTTGACCTGCCGAACAGCCCGGCCCGGCCGCGGTTTGCCTGCCTCGGTTGGGACGGCTATCCCGGCAAGGTCACGCGCTTTCAGGACGAGGTGAAGCATCTCGGCGACACCGTGTTTTTCCTCCACCGCAACCGCGATGACAAGTTGCTGTTCGACTACACGGTGCGCCAGCAGGGGCTGGAGCAGGTGAAGGACCAGCTCGTCAACACCCAGAAAGGCCGGACCTTCGGCGGCATTCTGCGCGGCCAAGGGATTTGTCGCCGACGGCACGGCGGAGGGCACCTACGCGATCACCCCGTTCAAAGCCTGGAACCTGAAATCGAAGCTTCCCGCGAAAAGCCACCGGCTGGAACTCGTCAGCCATATCGCGCAGACCGATACCCTCGCGCAATGGCAGCAGGGGCTGACGGCGGCAGCCGATGATCCAACTCCTCCGGCGGAAGCGCGCCGGAAATCCCTGGAGTGGTGGGAGGAGTTTTGGCGGCGCAGCCACATCATCATTGATCCGAGTCACCCAGGCAGCAAGCCGTGGCAGATGGGCCGCAACTACCAGTTGTTCCGCTATCAGCTCGGTTGCAATGCGTTTGGCGATTACCCGACGAAATTCAACGGCGGCAACTTCACGTTCGATCCGTCGCTGGTCCAGAAGTCGAGCGCGAACGATCCCGACTGGCGGGCGTGGGGCGGCGGCAGTTTCACCGCGCAAAACCAGCGGCTCGTCCACTGGCCGATGCTGAAGTCCGGCGACGCGGACTGTGTGCGGCCGCAGCTGGAATATTACCGGCGGGCGCTGCCCAGTGCCGAGGCGCGGGTGAAGGCCTATTACGGGCACGACGGCGCGTTGTTTGCCGAGCAACTGGAAAACTTCGGCCTGCCGATCTCCGCCGGCTGGGGCTGGCCCGAACCGGAGGCGAAAACCCGCCAGCGCGGGAAGGAAATCCCGTTCGGCGATCCCCGCGCGGATGGCACGCACGGCCCGAACAGCATCGTCGAAAAGGGCGAGCAGGCCAACGCCTTCGTCTCCTACCACTACGAATCGCAGTTGGAATATTCCTACCTGGCGCTGGAGCAGCACCGGTTCTTTGGCGGCGACCTGCGGCCGTATCTGCCGCTGATCCGCGCCTCGGTGCGGTTCTTTGACGAGCATTACCAGCTCCGGCAGAAAATGCGTTCCGGAAAACCGCTCGACGCCAACGGCAAGCTGGTGATTTTCCCGTCCACGTCGTGCGAATCCTATCGCGGGGCGCGCAACCCGGCGGATGTGATCGCCGGATTGACCGCGTGTCTCGCATCGTTGCTCGCCTTGGACGACAGCCTGGTGCCGCCGGCGGAGAAAACAGTATTACCGGGAATTCCTCCAGCGCGTGCCGCCCTACACCTACGGCGAGGTGAACGGCGAGCGCATCCTGCTCCCGGCGGAAAGCTATGCGCGCTACCAAAATTACGAATGTCCGCAGTTCTATCCGCTCTTCCCCTTCAACCGTTTCGCGCTGGGGCAGGATGATATGGACCTCTTTCGCACCACCTGGAAGCACGGGAAATTTCCGAAGAACATGGTCATCAGCTGGCATCAGGACGGCATCTTTTACGCCCGGATGGGGATGGTGAAAGAAGCGGCTGACTACAACCAAAAGAAGCTGGAAAACAGTCCGCGCCGTTTCCCGACCTTCTGGGGGCCGGGCCACGACTGGGTGCCGGACCACAACTGGGGCGGCACCGGCATGATCGGGCTTCAGGAAATGCTGATGCAGACTCCCGGCGACAAAATCCTCCTCCTGCCGGCCTGGCCGAAGGATTGGGATGTGGATTTCAAACTCCATGCCCCGCAGCAAACAACCGTAGAGGCAAACGTGAAGGACGGGAAGATTGTCTCCGTGAAAGTGACTCCAGAATCGCGGCGGAAAGACGTCGTGATTCCTCCACAATTTGAAAAGTGATTTGCGCACCAGAAGGCATCTCAATGAAAACATCTCGCTTCCTACGGTCTCTCGCACTGATCCCGGTGCTTTGCGGCATCCCGGCCATCGCCGCCGACAACGCTCCGCCAACCGAGGCGGTGCCTGCACGCACGAAGATTGATTACCAATCGCTCGACGGTTCGGTAAACAAGGCGCAAAATCCCGACCAGATCCCGCTTCCTGAGACCAAGAACCACCGCGATGCCCGCATGGCGTGGTGGCGCGAGTCGAAATACGGCATGTTCATCCATTGGGGCGTCTATGCCGTCCCGGCCCAGGGCGAGTGGCATATGTGTCAGGCGAAGGTTTCCTTGGCGGAATATGGCAAACACGTCGCCGCCTTCAACCCGGTGAAGTTCAACGCCACCGAGTGGGCGGCGATCGCCAAAAACGCCGGCATGAAATACGTCGTGCTCACCGCGAAACATCACGAAGGCTTCGCGATGTTCGATTCCAAGGTCACGGACTACGACATCATGGACGCCGCGCCCTTCAAGCGCGATGTCGTCCGCGAGCTGGCCGATGCCTGCCGGGCTGCCGGACTCAAGTTCGGCATCTACTATTCCCATGGCCAGGACTGGCACCACCCCGGCGGCGGCAAGCTCCGCCAGTGGGACCCCGCACAGGCGGGAGATCCGGAAAACTACGTGAACACCATCGCCATTCCGCAGGTGCGCGAATTGATCAACAACTACGGCCCGCTCGATCTGGTTTGGTGGGATTCTTCCGTCGAACTTTGGTCGCCCGCCCACCCGCAGCGCGCGGAGCGTCTCTATCAAGAGTTCAAGGCGTTTCCCAATTTGATCATCAACAACCGGCTCTATGACGCCTATCGGCCAAGGCAGATGGAGACCGAATACTGGAACCCGGTTTCCCCGCTGGAGAAATTCATCCGGGGCGACTACGCCACGCCGGAAAGCACCATCCCCGGACCGATTCCAGCCGGCATCGATTGGGAAAGCTGCCTCACGATCAATGGTATGTGGGGCTACAAGCCAGCGGGCGAGCGCGTGATGCCGCCGTCGGAAGTCGTCATGAGCCTCGTGGACATCGTCAGCAAGGGCGGCAACATGCTCCTGAACGTCGGCCCCGACGCCGAGGGGGTGATCCCCGCAGCGCATGTGGAAAGCCTGCGGGTGGCCGGTGAATGGCTGAAGGCCAACGGCGAGGCCGTCTATGGCGCGGGCCGCACTCCCTTCGGCGAGGAACTGGGCCACCACAGCGCGGTGCTTCCCAGCCATTTCGGCGAGCGGCAATTCATTCCGGCCAACGAATGGCGCGCCACCACCAAGCCGGGAAAAATCTACGTCCACATCTTCCAGTGGCCGAAAAAAGGCGAATTCTATCTGCCCACCCCGGCCTCCGCCATCAAGTCGGTTTGCTTGTTAGGCGATGCTTCCCGGCAGCCGTTGAAGATTACGCAAAAACGCGATCATGTCGCCATCAAACTCCCGGCCACAGCGCCCGATCCGATCGCCACCGTGCTCTGCATCGAGCTGCGGTGATCCCGCTCCCATTTATGTCCCGCCACCTCCTTGCACCGCTGCTTTCGTTTTACGTCCTCGCCACCGGCACATCACCGGCTGTGCCCACCGAGGCGCGGACGAATATGGATTGCCAATGGCCCGACCGGACCACCATTGCCGCCCCGGAAGGACGCGACGTCATCTGGTTCTGCCAGCCGGCGACGAACTGGAACGAGGCCTTACCGCTCGGGAACGGCCGCCTGGGCGCGATGGTGTTCGGCGGCGTGAACGAGGAGCGGCTTCAACTGAACGAGGATACCCTTTGGTCCGGCGCACCGCATGATTACAACCATCCGGGCGCGTTCGAGCACCTCGCGGAAATCCGCAAGCTGATCGCGGAGCAAAAATTCGCCGAGGCCGAAAAGCTCGGCAACGAGAAGATTCTGGGAATTCCCAAAGGCCAGGCGAGCTATCAGCCGCTCGGAGATCTGAAGTTGATTTTTCCGCACCACGGGGAAGTGACTGATTACCGGCGCGAGCTGGACCTGCGCAATTCGATCGCCCGGGTGAGTTATCAAGTCGGCGGGGTCCGCTTCACCCGCGAGGTGTTCATTTCTTATCCGGATCAGGTCATGGTGGTGCGCCTGACCTGCGATCAGCCGGGCGGTCTGAACTTCGATCTCGCCTTGTCCAGCCCGCATCCGATCACCACGAGCGCGCAGCCGGAGGGACAACTGACCATGCGCGGAGAGGTGAAAAGCGGACATATCCCGGACCGGCAAGCACGGCACCCGCTTTGCCGCCGGGGTCCGCGTGGTCGTCGAAGGCGGCGAAATCGCTGCCGCGGAGAGCCGGCTTTCCGTTCGCAACGCCCGCGCGGCGACGGTGCTCTATTCCGCCGCGACCAGCTACCGGAATTACCGGGACAACGACGGCGACGCCCGCTCCCTTTGCGAAAAGCATCTTGAAGCGGCGAGCGGCAAACCGTGGACAGCGCTCCGCGACGCCCACATGGCGGATGTCCGCGCCCTGTTTGACCGGGTGTCCTTTGACCTCGAACTCTCGGAAGGGAACTGGAGTTCGGACAGCGCCCGTCCGGACCACGGCGGAGGCATTAAAGCTCCCGACCGACCAGCGCGTGGAGGACGCGAAAAGGGGGATCCGGGACCCGCTGCTGATCGTGCAATCGTTCCAGCTCGGACGGTATCTGCTCATCGCCGGGTCACGCCCGGGATCGCAGCCGCTGAACTTGCAGGGCATCTGGAAGCGAATCGACCCGCCCGATGTGGGGCTCCAAATGGACGCTCAACTGCAATGCGCAAATCAATTATTGGCCGGTCGAGACCTGCAACCTTTCCGAGTGCCATGAGCCGCTCCTGCGCATGGTTGAAGAACTGCGCGAGCCGGGGCGCGTCACGGCGAAGAACAACTACAACGCCCGCGGCTGGGTCGTGCACCACAACACCGACATCTGGCGCGGCACCGCCGTGGTGGACGGTTTCAGTTGGGGGCCGTTCACCACAGCGGGTCCCTGGCTGTGCCGGCACTTCTGGGAACACTACGAGTTCACCTCCGACAGGGCGTTCCTGGCCCGCGCCTGGCCGACGATGAAGGAGGCTGCCGAGTTCTTCCTGGATTTTCTGATGCCCGACGAAAAGGGATTTCTGGTCACGTCGCCGGCCATTTCCTTTGAGCAGGGCTTCCGCACGCCCGAAGGGAAGTTCGGCCGGATCTGCGCCGGGCCAATCATGGACATGCAGATTCTGCGCGATTTTTTCACGCATTGCATCCGGACCGCGCAGACGCTGGACACCGACGCTGAATTTCGCGTGCGCCTGGAGCAGGCTCGCGCCCGGCTGGTCCCCACGCGGGTCAACCCGCGCGACGGCCAGATTGATGGACTGGCGTGATGATTGGTATGTCAATGGCGTGGATAGCGGTCAGCTGGCCCCGTTGTGGGGGCTGTATCCCGGCGAGGAAATCACGCCGTGGGACACGCCGGAACTCGCCGCTGCGGCCACGAAGACGTTTCTGTCCCGCGAGTTGATCACCGGCAGTTGGTGCAGCGCCACCCGGTTGAATTACGCCGCACGACTGGGGCTGCCCATTTTGGCGGAGGAGGTGCTAAACCGCCATCTCCGGGGACACTTGCTCCCCAGCCTCCTCTCGAAGTTCACCGACAAATGGGGCTTCCAGATTGACGGCAACCTCGGCGTCACCGCCGGCATCGCCGAACTCCTCCTGCAAAGCCACGGCGGCACGATCCGGCTCCTGCCCGCGCTGCCGCCATCGTGGACTTCCGGCTCGGTGCGCGGACTGCGCGCCCGGGGCGGCTTCGAAATGGATCTGGAATGGAAAAATTCCACGCTGACCCAAGCCCGTGTGCGGTCGTTGTCGGGCAATCCCTGCCGGATTACGTATGACGGCAAGCTGGTGGAGCTGGAAACCAAGGCCGGGGAACTCGTCACGTTCAGCCCTGATCTGAAAAGCGAATGAAACCCACCCAACCACGCCATCATCACCCCATGTCACGCATGAAATCCCTTTTCCTGGCAGCACTCAGCGCCACGCTGGCTGCGCCGGTGCTTGTCCCCGCCGTAGACGCCCAGCTTCCAAAAGCCATGGCTGAACTGCCACCGCTCACGGAGACTCCCGCACAACGCGACGCCCGGATGCAATGGTGGCGTGACGCGAAGTTCGGTTTGTTCATCCACTGGGGGCCGGTCTCGCTCCAGGGAGTGGAAATCGGTTGGGGCCGCAAGGCTCCGCGCACCTACGATATCAACGGCCACACCGGCCGGGGCGCCGACCCGCAATACGACAATCTCTACAAGCAGTTCAACCCGGTGAAATTCAACGCGGCGGAGTGGGTGCAAATCGCCGGAACGCGGGCATGAAATACCTCGTGCTGGTCTGCAAGCACCACGACGGATTTTCGATGTTCCACACCGAGTTCTCCGACTACTCCATCGCCAACACCCCGTTCAAGCGAGACGTCGTCAAGGAACTCGCCGACGCCTGCCATGCGGCGGGGCTGCGCTTCGGCGTCTATTATTCCCAGCGCGATTGGTATCACCCGGACTACCTGCTCGGGGACAACCGGAAATACAACGATTTCTACCAAAACCAAGTCCGCGAGTTGCTCACCAATTACGGCAAGGTGGACATCCTCTGGTTCGATCACGTCGCCGGGTTCTGGTCGGACTACACCTACGACCAGCTTTACCCGATGATCTACAAGCTCCAGCCCAACATCCTGGTCAACGACCGCGGTGCCAAGTTCTGCGGCAAGGGGCGCAACAGGCAGGAAAGCACGCTCAGCCAGCTCCCCGAATCGCGCGAGGCGCGCAAGATCGTCAACGGCGACTTTGTCACCCCGGAGCAGCGGATCGGCGGCATGAACCTGAAACGGGATTGGGAATCGTGCATCACCATCTGCAAACAATGGGCATGGAAACCGAACGACACGATGAAGTCGTTTTCGGAATGCCTCCGGACTCTGGTCACCTGCGTCAGCGGCGGCGGCAACCTGCTCTTCAACGTAGGCCCCATGCCCACTGGCGAGATCGAGCCGCGCCAGGTGGAGCGACTCAAGGAAATCGGTGCCTGGCTTGGCAAATACGGAAAAAGCCTCTATGGCACCCGGGGCGGTCCCTACAGCAATGGCCGCTGGGGCGGCTGCACCCACAAGGACAAGACCATCTGGCTCCACGTCTTCGAATGGAATGGCGACAAACTCCGGCTTCCCGCGCTCCCGGCGAAGGTGGTCGGCATTCAGGCTCTTACCGGTGGAAATCCGACCTTCCAACAGACCGGTTCTGGTTTGGATATCACGCTCGCGAAATCCGACCAGGACCCGGTGAACACGGTCGTCGAACTCACCCTGGAAAAGCCGCTTCCGGAGAAACTCATTCTGGGTTCCACCCGCTCGCTGGCGGATGACCCGAACTACGGCGAGGTGCTGCTCACGCAATCTTCCACCAAGACGGAGCCGGCCAACCCAGCCGTCTTGGACCTCGGTGCCGTCAAACCTGTCAGCGGGATTTCCATCGTCCTGCCCAAAGGAAAAATCGCCGCGAAAACCGTGTCGGTCGCCATTTCAAAGGATGGCACGAACTGGGAAAACGTCCGGACCTTCGAGCGCTTGGCGTCGCCTCTCGAAGTCTCACTCTCGCAGACCATCGCCGGAGCCGAGGTGCTCGGGCGTCCCGTTCGGGCCATCCGGCTCCAGGCCGATGCTACTCTGCAAATTGAGGAGATCAAGGTGCACGGCAAGCCCCAGTAAACGCCCCTTTAGCCAAGCCACTTTTCGTCATGCAAACCAAGAACCTTCTGTTCACTCTGCTATTTGCCGCATCGGGTGTCATCCATTCCGCGGTGATGGCGGAGGAAGCGCATTCCGTTTCCCCCATTCCCGCATCCTACAACATCGTCTGGGATTCCCCCTCGCCGGATGCCTGGGAGTCGATGCCGCTTTCGGGGCGTCTGGGCGCGGGTGCCAATGTGTGGGTGCAGGACGGATCGCTCTGGCTCTACCTCGCCCACAACGGGGCCTACGACGAGGACGGTCGGTTGCTGAAGCTCGGTGCCCTGCGCGTCACCCCAACCAACGGAGCACTCACTAATCTGGCGTCGTTCAAACAGGAACTTGATCTGGCCACCGGGGCCATTGTGATTGATGCCGCTTCCCATAATGGCCAGTCGCTGCATCTGAAACTCTGGTTCGCCGGCGAGAATCTGGTGGTCCAATCCACTTCGAAAAATAAAACCGCGCTCGAAATCCGCTTCGGTTCGTGGCGTGACGTGACCCGCGACGGCATGTTCATTGACATGGGCAAACGGCAGCATACGTTGCGCGCCGACCATGTTGCCATGACCGAACAAGGAATCGTCTGGCATCACCGGAACGCCGATTACCCCTCGTCCCTCGCGGGAGAACTGAAGACCCAGCCCTTCGCCGTGGGCCACCTCTGCAATCCGGCCGAGAGTAATGTTTTCGGCGGCGCGATTGTCTGCGATCAACCGCTGGTTCCCGGCAAACAGGAACCGGTGGAATGGCAGAAATGGAAAGGCAGTTCGTGGACCCTGACGGCGGCAGAAGCCAACCGCCACACGATCATCGCCGCGCTCCGGGCAGGGCAGGGGATCCAGCCTGAATCCTGGCTGGCGGAAGCCAGGGCGCTGTTGGCTGAAGGCGCACTGAAAACTGCCGCGGCAGACGAGCAAAAGCGCTGGGATGAGTTCTGGTCGCGTTCGCACATCGTCGTCAACGCCGAGGCCGGTCCAGCGGACAAACCGTGGCTTGTCGGGCGGAACTACCAGCTCTTCCGCTACATGCTCGCCTGCAATCGCGGTGGGAAGCTGCCGCTGCTTTTCAACGGCGGCATCTTCACCACCGACAACTTTAACAAGATCTCCAACACGGTCAGCGGCACCGTCACCGGCGAAATCAAACGCGATGTCGGCGGTCCGTCCACGCCGGACCACCGCCACTGGTTGTTTGCCCGGTTCATGGCGCAGAATCAACGTTGGCTGGGATGGCCGTCGATCCTTGCGGGCGACACCGACCTGCTCGAGCCGTCCAGCGCTTTCTATCGGATGCACGCGGTCTCCGCCGCCGCCCGCGCCAGGGGAATGGGAGCGGAAGGCGTCGTCTATCCCGAAGCGATCGGCGTCTGGGGCTTGACCTGGTGGCCCATTCCCACCGGCCAGTGCGGCGCACCCCATCTTCGCTACGCCTTCGCAATGATGCTCGAAAACGCATGGATGGGCCTCAACGGCCACACCACGCTCGGCAAAGATCTCTCCGCCGACATCGGCTGGATCAAGGACTCCGTCCGCTTCTTCGATTCCTACTACCGCAATGAAACCAAGCGCCTCACCGGCTCCGAACTCGGCTCCGACGGCAAGCTGCGCATCTTCCCCGCCAACTCCATCGAACTGCTCGTCGGCGCGGAAAACCCCAGCGAGGTCGTCGCCGCTCTGCGCCGACTCTCCGACGCCTTGACCAAACTCGAACCCGCGCTCGTCTCCCCGGACGAAAAGGCGTATTTTGCCAATCTGCTGGCCATCCTGCCGGAGATGCCCACCGGCGAAAAGAACGGCGTCCAGGTGCTGCTGCCCGCAAAATCCTTCGAGAAGTTTTACAACAAGTGGGAGCTTCCCGAGCTCTACGCCGCCTGGCCCTACCGCCTCCACTCGGTCACCCGTCCCGGCACCGCTTCCATCGCCCAGGCCACGTGGGACAACCTGCCGAGCGACCGCGCCGAAAAGGTTACCCGCGACTACTCCTGGATGCCTGTCGTGGTCAACATGGCCGCCCTGGGCAACACCAAGGAGGCCGCCCGCCGCGTCGTTGACAAACTCTCCAACACCGCCGCGCCCCAGGCCCGGTTCCCCGCCTTCTTCGGCCCCGGCCACGACTGGGTTCCCGACCACAACTGGGGCGGCTCCGGCATGGTCGGCCTCCAGGAAATGCTCCTCGCTGCCGATCCCTACGGCGATGGCAAGATCTACCTGCTGCCCGCCTGGCCGAAGGATTGGAACGTCAGTTTCAAGCTCCATGCGCCGCAGCAAACGACCGTCGAAGCCACCGTGAAAAACGGCAAGGTAACAGAACTCAAAGTCACCCCCGAATCACGCCGCAAGGACGTGGTGATTCCGGAGGATTTCAAGAACCAACCATGAGGAACGACCGCATTCGCCACCGCCAATCATGACTTTGATCTGCCAAATCCGCCTTGCTATCGCGCTTCTAGCGTGTGGCTTCGTCATGTCCGCCTCCGCGCAAGCGGCGGACAAAGGCTCCTTCGAGATCAAGAACGAGCAGTTCCTGCTCAACGGCCAGCCCTTCGTCTACCGCGCCGGCGAGATCCATCCGCCCCGCGTGCCCAAGGAATACTGGCGCCATCGCTTGCGCATGCTCAAGGCGATGGGATTGAACACCGTCGGCGTTTACCTGTTCTGGAACCTCATCGAGCCCCAGCCCGGCAAATTCGACTGGAGCGGCCAGGCCGACTACCCGGAGTTTTTCCGCATTGCCCGGGAAGAGGGGATGTGGGTCATCGTCCGCCCGGGGCCCTATGTTTGCGCGGAGTGGGAAGACGGCGGCCATCCGTGGTGGCTGGGCAAGGAGAAAGACATGGAGGTGCGATCCCGCGACCCGAAATACTTCGAACCCGCCAAACGCTATCTCACGGAAGCAGCCCGCGTGATTGCTCCATTTCAGATCACCCGGGGCGGTCCGGTCATCCTCTATCAAATCGAGAACGAGTATTCCAAAACCGACCAGGATTACCTGAGCGCCCTGATGAAAATCGCCACCGACCATGGCATCGAGGTGCCTTTGATTGCCTGCAATCCCCCCGGGTTTCCTCCAGGTGAACCGGGGCGCCGCTTCAAACTCAACTACCGCGATGACCTGTTTCAAACCGCCGATTTCATGCGCGGCACGGCCCGGCAGGCGATCGAGATTCTCAAGCAATTCAAGAAAACCGGCCCCTACGCCTGCGGGGAGTATTATCCCGGTTGGTATTCCCGCTGGGGCGGTCGGCACGCGAGCAGCACCAATTATACGGCCTACCTCAGCGATCTGGCCTGGATGCTCGATAATCGGGTTTCCTTCAGCATCTACATGGCCCATGGCGGCAGCAACTTCGGGCTATGGGCCTCGGGCCTGGGCGCTCCCGGTTCCAAACCGAGCTGGGTCACAACCAGCTATGACTTTAATGCGCCGCTGGACGAGGCTGGTTGGGTGACGGAAAAATACCTCAAAACCCGCGAATTGCTGAGCCGTTATCTGCAGCCCGGCGAAACCCTGCCGGAGATTCCCGCGCCACTGCCTGCGACTTCCATCGCCCCGTTCCGACTGACCGAGTCGTGCCTGTCTTCGAAGCCGGTCTGCCGATCGTTTCCGATGTCACCCCGCGCCCAATGGAGGCCTACGACCAAGGCTATGGCGCGATCGTTTATCAAACCGAACTGCCCCCCGGCCCCGCCTCGGAACTGAAGGTCCAGGAGGTGTGTGATTTCGCCTGGGTCTTTCTGAATGGCGAAAAAATCGGTCAGATGGATCGCCGTCTCGGAAACTATACGGTCTCGCTCCCCGCCCTGAGCAAACCGGGCCGCCTGGAGATTTTCATCATGGCGATGGGTCGCAGCAACAACGGAGCGGTTGAACTCAAGGGCCTGATCGCCCCGGCCTCCCGCATTCTTCCCACCGGCACAACCGAGTTGCGCGGGTGGCAGATTCGTCGCCTGCCGGACGATGCGGCCATGGTGAGTTCCCTGCGCTTCCGCACTGGAACCACCCGGCAGCCAGCCTATCTGGCGCGGCAGCTTCCAAATGGACAAGCCCGCCGACACCTTCCTCGATGTCAGCAAGCTCGGCCACGGCGTGCTGTGGGTGAACGGCCACAATCTCGGGCGCTACTGGAACATCGGCCCCCAGCAAACCCTCTTCTGTCCCGGCGCCTGGCTGAAACCAGGCAAGAACGAGGTGATCGTGTTGGAGTGCCTCGCTCCAGAAACGATGGAGCTGTCCGGTTTGGAAAAACCCATCCTCGACCAAGCCCGCCCGCAACTCGATTTCTCACCTGTGAAACCCAGCAAATGAATACCCTGAATAACAAGAATTCACTCTCCACCCGCATGCGCCTCCCGCGTATGGCACTCCTGATCGCGCTCGCCGCCATCACCTTCACCGCTCAGGCCGCCAACCCCTTCCTGCCGGGCTGGGAATACATTCCCGACGGCGAACCGCGCGTCTTCGGCGATCGCGTCTATCTGTATGGATCGCACGACCGCGCCGGCTCGAAGGAATTCTGCGACACCATCCTCCGCGTCTGGTCCGCTCCGCTGACCAACCTGAACACCTGGACGGACCATGGCATCATCTTCAGCACCCGGACGGTGGACGGCCATGCCGATGATGTGGATTGGTCCGACAACAACCTCTACGCACCGGATGTGGTCAAGAAAGACGGACGCTATTATCTGTTCGCCCAGATCGTCGGAGCGCCCTGCGCGGTCGCCGTCAGCGATTCTCCCGCCGGTCCGTTCCGGTTGGTTTCCCAGATCAAGAAGCCGGAGGGCTCTCCGATGGACTTCGGCGGGTGGTCGCAATATTTCGATCCCGGCGTTCTCGTGGACGATGACGGCAAAGTGTATCTCTACTGTGGCGGAGGCAGTTCCCACATGGCGCAGCTCAACCCGGAGAATATGACCGAGATTCTGCCGGGCACTTACCAGGCAAACATCCTCCCGACCCAGCCGCCGTTCAACTACCAGGAGGGTCCCTCGCCGCGAAAAATCAACGGCGTGTATTACCTCGTTTTTGCCGCCGGGGAGAACCTTTCCTACGCCACCAGCGATTCCCCGAACGGCCCCTTCGCCTATCGCGGCGTCATCGTGAGCAACAGCGGCGATGCCCCGAGCGGCAACATCCACGGCGGGTTGGCCGAGCTGAACGGCCAGTGGTATATCTTCTATCATCGCATGACCCACAACACGGTCTTCTCCCGCCGGGCCTGCGCCGAGCGCGTGACGATCGAGGCGGACGGCAGCATCCGGAAGGTGGAGCAAACCTCGCTCGGCTTCCAAACGAGCCTCGATCCCTACCAAACCACGCCGGCGGATATCGCCTGCGTGCTCAAAGGCGGCGGCTATGTCACCGAACTCGACCGTGACACGCGTCCGGTGATCCATAACAAGAACGGCAGCGTGGTCGGGTTCAAATACTTCGATTTCGGTGCGCCGGCTTCCCTGTCGCTCTCAATCCGCATCCGCGGCGGAGAGGCCCCCTGCCGCATCAAGGTGCAGTCTGGCCGACCGGGCGAGGCGCCGGTCGAGATCGGAGCGTTTCAGATCGAGGCCGACCCGTCGGGCCAATGGCGGGAGGTCTCCACGAAGGTGACGCCGGTCTCCGGCCGCGCGGCGGTTTTCTTCGCGTTCTCTTCCGATTCTCCGGACCGTCCCGGCTGCGACCTGCTTTCCTTCCGCTTCCAAAAAAATTAATCATGAAAACAACACGAGTAATCCATACCCTGATTTCCGCCAGCATTCTCCTCTCCGCAGCGGTCACCGCCGTCGGCCAGCAACTCGACGGCCCGGGCCGGGTGGTCACGCCCGAGCAACGCGATGCCCACGCGGCGGACTGGCGGGCAATGCGCTTCGGGATGTTCATCCACTGGGGGCCGGTCAGCCTCAAGGGAACCGAGATCGGGTGGAGCCGCGCCGGCGAGCGCCGGGACCGGAAGCAAACGGTGACCAAGGGAGTCCCGGCGGCGGAATACGACGCGCTCTACAAGCAGTTCAATCCGGTCAAATTCAACGCCGACGAATGGGTGGCCATCGCGAAGGCGGCGGGGATGAAATACATCGTGTTGATTGCCAAACACCACGACGGGTTTTGCATGTTCGACAGCAAGCTGACCGACTACAAGATCACCAAAACGCCGTTCAAGCGGGACGTGACCGCCGAACTGGCCGCCGCCTGCCGGAAGGGCGGGATCGGCCTGGGCCTCTATTATTCGCCGCCCGACTGGCATCATCCGGATTTCTGCACGACGAATCATGCGCGCTACATCGAGTATCTGCACGGCCAGGTGCGGGAACTTCTGACGAACTACGGCCCTCTGGTGTCGCTCTGGTTTGACCGGACCGGCGGCGTGAACACCTCCGAGACCTGGGACAACCCCCGTCTGTTCCAGATGATCCGGAGCCTGCAGCCGCAAGTGATGATCACCACCCGCTGCGGCGGGCTGGCGCACGGCGGCGACTGGGGGGATTTCGATTCTCCCGAGCAGCGGGTCGGCGGGTTCCAGATGAACCCGCCCTGGGAAACCTGCATGACCATCTGCCGCCAGTGGGCCTGGAAACCGAACGACCAGATGAAATCGCTCGAGCAATGCCTGCACGCCCTGATTTCAAGCGCGGGCGGCG
Source organism: uncultured Verrucomicrobiae bacterium (assembly GCA_963751435.1). Taxonomy (GTDB): domain Bacteria; phylum Verrucomicrobiota; class Verrucomicrobiia; order Limisphaerales; family DSYF01; genus JALOTU01. Next base: position 167,861 of record CAVVUP010000024.1, read on the forward strand.
ACGGCAATCTTCTCTTCAATGTCGGGCCGCAACCCGACGGCGCGATCGAACCCCGCCAGGTGGAGCGCCTCAAGGAAATGGGCGCCTGGCTCCAGACAAACGGCGAGAGCATCTACGGCACGCGCGGCGGCCCGTATAAACCGGGCAAATCGTATGTCACGACCCGCAAGGGAAACACCATCTACCTGCACATCCTGAAATGGCCGGAGGGCGGGATCCAATTCCCGCCGCTGCCCGCAAAAATCACCGGGAGCAGCCTGCTGGCCGGCGGCGGCAAGCCGACCGTGACCCAAACAGCGCAGGGCGTGACCGTCAACGTCGCCGAGGGGCGCCAGGCGATTGACACGGTGGTGAAGCTGGAGATCGATCAACCGGCGCTGGCGCTTGCCCCGATCGCCCCGCTGCCCGCCGAGGCCTCCGCCCCGCCGAAGAAATAAAAGCCATTGTGCGCTCCCTCCGCTTCTGCCCGCCCACATTATTCAACCAACCAAAAACCATGACCGCCTTGACTCGCTTGTTCCGCCATCTTCAAATCCGCCGGGCTCCTCCCGCTTTTTCTTTGCGTCGCCGCTCAGGCGAAGGGAGCGGATGCCCAACCCCCGCCAAAACTCCCGGCCCCACCACCCATTCCGGCTCCGGCTCATCCGGCGCAACCCCTGCCGGACAACACAGCCATCGAAAAGGGGGCGTTCAGCGGCAGCACGGAATCATTACTAACCTACCGTGCGCCGGATTGGTTTCGTGATGCAAAGCTGGGGATCTGGTCGCACTGGGGCCCCCCTTCGGTCACGCAACGCGGCTGGGACTGGTATGCCCGCAAAATCTACATTCAGGATAGTCCCGAATACCTGTTCCATCTCGAGCATTACGGGCATCCCTCGGTGTTCGGTTACAAGGATTTCATCCAGTTGTGGAAGGCTGAACGCTTCGACCCCGAGCGGCTGATGGATCTTTATGCCAAGGCCGGCGCCAAATACTTCGTCACCATTGCCGCCCATCACGACAACTTCGATCTGTGGAATTCGCGCTACCATGCCTGGAACGCGGTGAATTATGGCCCGCATCAAGACATCGTCGGACGTTGGCGCGATGCCGCCCGCAAACGCGGCCTGCGCTTCGGCATGTCCGAACACTTCAGCCGCACCTACAGTTGGTTTAATACGTGCCACGATTCCGACAAGACCGGACCCTACGCCGGTGTTCCCTACGATGGCAATGACCCGCGATTCCGCGAACTCTATAACGAACCGCATGAAGACTCCCGGGTTTACTATCCGGTCAATGCCCCGGAATCCGTGGCACGCGAATGGTTCTGGCGCATGCGCGACCTGATTGACAGCTACGAGCCGGACTTCCTTTACAGCGATGGCGCCATCCCATTCGGGCAGGTCGGCCGCGACCTGATCGCCAGCTTTTATAACAACAACATGGCGCGCCACAACGGAAGCAATCAGGCCGTTTACACCATCAAAAAGGTCAGGTTTCACGGCGAGTTCCTCGAAGGAGCCGCTGTCCGCTCTGTCGAACGGGGGCGGCTGGATGGCATCTCGCCGGAACCGTGGCAATGTGAGAATTCCATTGGCCCGTGGTTTTACAAAGAAGGCATTGACTGGAAAACCATTGGCAACCGCACGATCCTTGAATTCGTCGATATCGTCAGCAAGAACGGCAATCTTCTGCTCAATCTCCCGCAACGCCCCGACGGCACGCTGGACCCCGGCGGCGAGGAGTTTCTGGCCACTCTGACCCGGTGGAACTCGGTGAATGGCGAGGGCATCTTTGGTTCCCGCCCGTGGGTTGTTTTCGGGGAGGACGATCCCGCGTTGCCCTCGCTCACCCCGTCCAAAGATCCCAATGTCAAAGCGAAAAAGCGCGCATGGACGTCAGCACAAGACCTGCGCTTTACCCGGAGCGCCGACGGTTCCACCGTTTACGTGTTCTGCCTCGGTGTTCCCAGCAAACCGGTGCATGTGCGTTCGCTTGGAACCAACGCCAAACACCTTGCAGGATCCATCACCCGCGTTCGAATGCTCGGATCGGATGCCGCGGTGGATTGGAAACGCGGGCCGGAGTCCCTGGTCCTCACCCTGCCAGCCGGCGCAACCATGCCTCCCGGCCCGGCCGTGGGTTTTGCCATCTCGGTCCAACCCTAGACTTCTTAATCTAATGTTGATATATATGCACTCCCTCAAACCCCTCCTGAATCTCCAAGCCTTGACGGCTTTTGCCAGCCTGTGCTTTGCCCTGGCGGCAGTTGCGCAACCTCCGGAGGCCAAGCCAGCGGCGGTTCCGGAGTTCGGCGAAATGAGCTCGCTCGAAAGCTTCGGCGGACCGTCGTCCGGAACCTACAATCCCACCGCTGCCGAAGCCGAACGCATCACCTGGTTCCGCGAGGCCAAGTTCGGCCTGTTCATACACTGGGGACTTCCCTCGCAAATGGCCGGGTATTGGAAAGGGAAAAAGATCGGAGGTGGCGAATGGGCTCCAAGATTGAACAAACTCCCGATCGAGGAATACCGCGCACTGGCGAAGGAATTCAATCCGGTGAAGTTCAATGCCGACGAGTGGGTTCTCTTGGCCAAGGCCGCTGGCATGAAATACATCGTGATCACCTCCAAACACCACGACGGGTTCGCGATGTTTCGCTCCAAGGTGAGCCCCTACAACATCGTGGATGCCACCCCGTTCAAGCGCGATCCTATCATGGAACTCAAGGAAGCCTGTGATCGCCATGGCTTGAAGCTGGGGCTCTATTATTCCCATGCCCAGGACTGGAACGAGCCGGACGCCTACGGCAACAACTGGTCGTGGCCCGGATATCCGCGGAGCATGGACAAATATCTCGATGAAAAGTCGATCCCGCAGATCCGTGAGCTTTGCGAGCAATACCATCCCGCGATCCTGTGGTTCGACACCCCTGGAGAAATCACCTCGGCGAGGGCCGAACAGATTATCCAAAATGGCCCGGGAATTGGAGCCGAATGTCCTCGTCAATAATCGCATCCATGATATGCCCAAGCGCCGCGCGGTTTGCCCACCATCGACTTTAATACCAGCGGCGACAACCAACCCTATCCGCAGTATCAAAAGGTCCCGTGGGAACTCTGCGGCACGATGAACAAGAGTTGGGGGTATAAGGAATGGGACAAGGAATTCCGTCCGGTGAGCGAATTGCTCACGCCACTTGATCGACGCGGTTTCCAAGAATGGCAACTACCTTCTGAATGTCGGCCCGACCGCCGAGGGTGTCATCACCGAGGACTACGCCTCCCGCCTGCGCGCCATGGGTGCCTGGCTCAAGGTCAACGGCGAGGCGATCTACGGCTGCGGCGGCACGCCGTGGGGGACCGAGTTCGGCGACTACGGGATGGTGAACGGCAAGCGGAAATTCATTCCCGCCCCCGGGGTCTGGCGTGCGACGACCAAGCCCGGCAAAGTTTTCATCCACGTCCTCCAGTGGCCGCAGGACGGGAAGCTCGTGCTGCCCGCGCTGAAGGGGAAAATCCAGAAAGCCCATCTGCTCGCGGACCCCGCCGCGGCGGTCAAGGTCGAACAGGGAGAGGACAAGATCACGCTGACCCTGCCGGCCAATGCCCCCGATCCCATCGCCACCGTGTTGTGCGTCGAGCTGAAGTGATGGAAACCTGGCACCGTAATCGGAATAACTTTTTACACCAACCAAAAACCATGTTCAACCAACCCAAAACCATGACCGCCTTGACGCGCTTGTTCCGCCTCTTCAAATCCGCCGGGCTCCTCCCGCTTTTTCTTTGCGTCGCCGCCCAGGCGAAGGGAGCGGATGCCACCGGCGACTTCGCGTTCACCGAGCAGCTCCGGCAAAGTCGCCTCGCCTGGTGGCGCGAAGCGAAATTCGGCCTCTTCATCCACTGGGGTGCCTACGCGGTTCCCGGCCACGGCGAGTGGTATATGTCTAATCATAAGGTTTCGATCGCTGACTACGCCAAGTATGTCGCCGCGTTCAACCCGGTGAAGTTCGACGCTGCCGCCTGGGCGCGAATCGCCAAGGACGCCGGCATGAAATACGTCGTGCTCACCGCCAAGCACCACGAGGGCTTCGCGATGTTCGATTCGAAGGCCACCGACTACGACATCGTCGATGCCACGCCCTTCAAACGCGACGTCGTGCGCGAACTCGCCGCCGCCTGCCGCGCCGAGGGTCTCAAGTTCGGCGTTTACTACTCGCACGGCCAGGATTGGCGCCACCCCGGCGGCGGCAACGTCCGGCAGTGGGACCCCGCGCAGGCCGGCGATGCCGACCGCTACATCGACACCATCGTGATCCCGCAGGCGCACGAGCTGCTCAACAACTACGGCCCGCTCGATCTCTTCTGGTGGGACTCTTCGGTCGGTCTCTGGTCTCCCGAATCATCCCGACCGGGCGGCGCGGCTCTACGAGGAGTTCAAGGCTTTCCCCAATCTCGTCATCAACAACCGCCTTTACGACAGCTATCGCGGGCGCCAGTTCACTCCGGAATACTGGCAGCCGGTTTCTCCGCTTGAGCGCTTCATTCGCGGCGACTATGCCACGCCTGAAGGTGTTATTCCCGGCCCGCCTCCCGAGGGGGTGGATTGGGAGTCTTGCCTGACGATCAACGGCATGTGGGGCTACAAGCCCGAGGGAGAAAAAATCAAGCCGCCTGCGGAAGTCGTGCTGAACCTGGTCGATATCGTGAGCAAGGGCGGCAATCTCCTGCTCAACGTCGGCCCCGATCCGGAGGGCGTCATTCCGCCCGCGCATGTCGAGAGTCTGCGGACGGCGGGCGAGTGGATTCGCGCCCACGGCGAAGCCATCTACGGTGCCGGCCGCACGCCTTTCGGCGGCGAACTCGGCTACTACAGCGCCATGCTTGCCGGACGTGACGGCGAACGCGGCTTCGTCGCCGCGCCCGAATGGCGTGCCACCACCAAGCCCGGGAAAATCTTCCTCCATCTCTTCAAATGGCCGGACCCTGATAAACACCTTAAGGGCCGACGCTACTTCCGCTTCCCGATCCCAAGCACGCCGATCAAATCGGTATATCTATTCGGGGACGCTTCACGCACCCCGCTGAAGCTCACACCGAAACGCGATCACATTGCGGTAGAGATGCCTGACATCACACCCGATCCCATCGCCACCGTGTTGTGCGTCGAGTTAAAATGATACCACTCACCCATATGTCCCACTATCTCTTTTCGTCGCAGCTCTCGTTTTACCTCCTCACCGCCGGCTTGTTGCTTGCCGGAAGTCCGGCGGCACCCAATCCCGCTTCAAACCCGGAGGCGGAGCGGATACTACCCGCCTCAGCTTCCCGGGCCGGGGAACCGGATCCGCGGGGCCCAATCGAATATCCCGGCATGAAGGTGGTGGCGGACAAGACGGGCGTGCATGCCCCGGGCTACAGCTTCGTGAACAACTGCAAGAAACCGGATCCGTGGCAGGCGAAATGGATCTGGATGCCCAACGAAGACGGTTCCAAAACGGCGATGTTCCGCAAGGAAATCACGCTCGACGAGGTGCCCGCCCAGGTATCGGCATGGATGACCGCGGATGCCAAATACCGGCTCTACATCAATGGCCGCCTCGTTTCGCGCGGGCCGGTGGACATCGGATACGACTACACCGAAGCCGCCGCGAAACGCGACATCAACGAGGTTTCCACGAAACGCTGGTTTTATGATTCCAGGGATCTGACGCCGTTTTTCACCAAAGGCCGCAATGTCATCACGGCGGAAGTGTTTGGAAAGTGGGGTGGCGCACCGTCGCGGGTGTTTGGCCGATGGCACACCGCCCTCTCGCGAGGGAAACCCGGATTTCTTTTCGAAGCCCGGATCACAACGGCAAACCGCAAGGAGATCACCGTGAAATCCGACTCAAGCTGGAAAGCCGCCCGGGCAGACCAATACCCGGATTCCACGACCTACGACATCCCGAAAGAACCGAAGGGTTGGCGCTTGGCGGGCTTCAACGACTCGGCCTGGCCGGCTGCCGCCGAAGTCGCGAACATCTGGGAGCCGATGATTCCGAGCGAAATGCCCCCGCTCATGGAAGCCAGCTATCCGGTCATGCGCATCAACGGGCTGCCCGCCAATCGCATCATCACTTCGGACTCACGCTTCACCGTCGTGTTCGACCGGGTGCTGAGCGCTTATCCGCGCCTGAAGGTGAAAGGTGGCAAGGGCGCGCAAATGGAGATCCGCGCCCACGGCGCATTGCTGGTCACGCTCGATGGCGGCGAACAATTCATTGAGTTCCCGTTCATGGCCGAGGTGGCTCCTTCCTACACCGTCACCGTGAAGAAGGTCACCGAGCCGTTGGAGATCGTGGACGCCGGGGCGACCTTCACTTCGCAGCCGGTGGAATACAAAGGCGCGTTTTCATGCAGTGATCCGAAGCTCAACGAACTCTGGGATGTCTCGCGCTGGGCGGTGCAAATCTGCCTCCAGACCCACCATCTCGATTCGCCGAACCACCAGGAACCCATCAGCGACCCGGGCGATTACCTGATCGAGGCGATGGTGGCGAATTACGCGTTCGCCCAGCCATGGCTGGCGCGGCAGGACGTGCGCAAGTTCGCCTGGATTTTGGAAAACATCGATTACAAGAATTTCCACACGAGTTACTCCATCGGATGGATCCAGATGCTGATGGATTACTACGACTTCACCGGCGACAAGGCGCTGGTGGAGGAAATGGCGCCCTACGTCCATAAGTTGCTGGACACCTACACCTCGTGGCGCGGCAAGAACGGCATCATCTCGGAGGCTCCCAGCTACATGTTCATGGATTGGGTCAAGATCAACGGCATCGATTGCCATCATCCGCCGGCGGTCATCGGCCAGGGCTATCTCACGGCTTTTTACTATCACGGAATGGACATGGCTTCCCGCATCGCCACGCTGACGGGTGACAAAGCCCGCGTTGCAAAATACGCGCAACTCCGGCAACAAGTCGCCGCTGCATTCAACCGCGAACTGTGGAACGCGGAAAAGGGGCTTCTACCGCGACGGCAAACCCTTCCAGACCTCGGTGAAACCGCACAAATGGCTTCCCGCCGACACGCAGATGGAAACCTTCAGTCCGCACGTCAACCTGCTCGCCGTGCTCTACGATCTCGCCCCCAAGGCGCAGCAGGCACCCATCCTCGAAAAGGTGCTCGCAGAGAAACCGCTCAACACCCAGCCGTGGTTCATGCACTGGGTTTTCCAGTCGATCGATCATGCCGGGTTGTTTGAAAAATACGGCACCGCCCAGATGCGGCGCTGGAAGGTGCTTCGGGATACCCGCTCCTTCTTGGAAACATGGACCGGTGGCGACAAAAGCCACGGCTGGTGCTCCTCGCCGCTCGTGCAGATGTCCTCGCGCATCCTGGGCGTGAGCCCGGCATCGCCCGGCATGAAGACCCTCACCATCCGCCCGCAGCTTTGCGATCTAACATGGGCCAAAGGAACCGTGCCAACCCCGCATGGCGACGTGGCAGTGTCGTGGAAACGCGAGGGCAACAAGCTGAGCCTGGACGTCACGTTGCCCGCTGGCTCGGAGGCGGACATCATCCTTCCCACGGAACGCTTCGAACAACCGCGCGTAACGCTCAATGGTTCCCCAGCCACTGCCAAGCTGCGTGTCAAAGAAGGCCGCAGCCAGCTTGAGCTAACCGGTGTCTTCAAACCCACATTTTAAATTCACAACCCATGCGCCTCCTCATCCTCGCCCTCGTTCTGCTGCCGTTACCGCGCCTGCATCGCCGCCGACTCGCCATTCGACAACGCCGACAAAGGCCCGAAACCGCTCAAGGTGATCGCCGTCACCGCCAGCAGCGAGCACCCGGATTACCCCGCCGCCAATGTCGCCGATGGCAACGCCACCGACGCGTCCCGCTGGATCAGCCTGGCTTCCAAGGAGCCGATCTGGGTCGAACTCACCCTGCCGTCGGTGCAGTTGCTCACCGGCCTCCACGTCATCTCCGGCTACAGGGGCGAAAACGCCCTGCGCGATTTTGTCGTCCAGTTCTGGCGCGACGGACCTGGGTAAACGTCCCTTCCGCCGACGTCACCGGCAACAAGGCCACGGAACTCGTCCTCGCCTTCGACGCCACCATCCCGGTGGAAACCGACCGCATCCGGCTCTGGATCACCGGCGCGACCGACAACACCGCCCGCGTCACCGAGATTCGCGTCTGGCCCGCCTCCGTCGGCAACGTCCCGCCGCTGCCGATCAAGCTCGATCTGCTCTCCCCCGTTTCCATTTTCCTCAACCAAAGCGGCTTCAACTCCGGTGCGCCCAAACGTTTCACCGCGCCCGCCGCCGCCGACGGCACGGCCTTCACCATCCGCCCCGCCGCCGGAGGCGAACCGGTATTCAAAGGCACGATCCAAGGAAACATCGGCGATTTCACCGCCTTCGAACCCGCCTCCGGGATCGAATACGTCGTCGCCACCGCCGACGGGAAAACCTCCGTCCCGTTCCGCGTCGGCCCGTGGTGGCTGGAGCGCGTCACCACCCAGCTCGCCGTGGATTTCATGATCGATAGCCGCCACTACGTCGGCAACGAGCGTCGCCCATGCGGCGGTTCCTACGGCTGGCGCGATGACCACCACTTCGGCTGGGAGCTGCACACGCTGGTGCCGCAATGGCTCTCCAATCCGTCCGCCTACGCCCGTCTGCCGCGCCAAATCACCTACGAGGCCCCCAAAAATCCGAAGCTCTGGGGCAAACTCCAGCCACCCGCCGCCGACGCGCCGGATCTCGTCAAACTCATCCACTGGGGCGCCGATGTCATCGTCACCCAGAACCTCACCCACGAGCTGCTGAAATCCCAGCTCGCCTATTTCCTCTACGCCTGGCCCGTCCTCAAGGACCACCTGCCCGCGCAAAACTACGAGGTTGTCCGCGACTTCGCCTTCGCCAACTGGGCCACGCCCGCCGCCGATCGCAAATATCCCTACGACGAGAGCCCGGAGCACAATCTGCTCGCCCTCAAAACCAAGGTCGGAACCACCAAGGGGGCCTACCCGCCGGGATTTTCCGTCCAGCCCAACCTCCTCATGCACGAGGTCGCCAAACGCGAGGGCCGCCCCGACGCCGACCTCTACCTCCAGGCCGCCGTCCGCCAGGCGGAATGGATGATCGCCAACCTCGACTGGAACGATCCGCTCACCACCAAGGGCCAGCGCATGAGCGAGTTTGTCACCGTCACCGGCCTCGCCCAGCTTCTCGCCGATTACCCCGATCGCGCCCCGGCCGGCCTCGCGAAAAAACTCAACGACTGGGCCGCCGTGGTCATCCGCCGTTCCGAAAATCTCTGGGACTTCCGCAAGCTCGGCGACGCCCCCGATCAATGGACGCCCATCGGCGACAAGCCGCAAATGTGGAACGAGGTCGGCAATGTCGTCGGCCTGCCCGCCGCCATCTTCGCCGCCAAACCATTCATCACCGACCCCGCCGCGTCCGCCCGGCTGGAGCAGATCGCCTGGTCCCACTTCGACGCCATGTTCGGCCGCAATCCCACCGGCCGCCACTTTTCCTTCGCCGCCGCCAAGGAAATCGAGGGCGTGAAATACGGCTGGTATATCCGCTTGCCCGGCGGAGTCGGCCGTCTCGAAAACGCCCGCTTCGTCCTCGATGGCAGCGCCAAGAACCAGCACTTCCCCTTCCACCCCGAGGTCGGCAACGTCGGCTGGACCGAAGGCTGGATCCAGCACAACACGCCCTTCAACCTGAGCCTCGCCTACCTCGCCCGGTCGGAGTCCGCCCTCACCCTGAAACGCGAGGGGAACGAACTGGTCGTCCGCCTCCGCGCCCCGCTCAACTTCGACTACACCAAGGTCGAGACCGGCGTCGTCACTCTCGTCAGCAGCTCCGGCGACCGCGAGTCCGTCACCGTCACCGAGGAGTCGGCCAGCTCCCCCTATCTCTCCGCCCGCATCAAAATCAACTCCCGCTGCCGTCCGTCCGGGCGATGGCTCGCTCCAGTTCAAAGCCGGCGACACCGTGAAGGCCGACTACGGCTTCGGCTACCTCGGCCAGCACGCTCAACTCAAGCTCTGATCCACTGCCATGAAAAAACATCTCCTGCCGCTCCTCGCCTGCGCCACGCTCGGCATTTTCACGTTGCCCTGCCCGGCCGCCCCTTCGGCGGATCTCCCGGAAGCTTCGCAACCAGCTCACCGCCTACAATGTCCGCTGGGATTCCCCCTCGACCGACTCGATGGATTCCATGCCGCTCTCCGGTCGCCACGGCGCGGGCGCGAATGTGTGGGTTCAGGATGGCTCGATCTGGCTCTACCTCGGCCACAGCGCCGCCTTTGACGAAAACTCCGCCTTGCTCAAACTCGGCGGTCTTCGCATCACCCCCGAAGGCGGCTTGCTCGCCGATCCCGCGAGTTTCCAACAGGAACTGGATCTCCCGTCCGGAACCATCCGGATTTCCGCCAAATCAAAAGCGGGCATTCCCTTCACCGCCCGACTTTGGTTTGCCAACGAAACGTTGATCGTCGAAACCACCAGCGGAAAACCGGGCGCGCTCGACATCGCCTACGGCACGTGGCGGGACGTTACCCGGAAGAAAGTCAATTCCGTCGGAGAAACCAGAGCGGACGATATCGCCATGGATGCCTCCGGTCTGATGTTCTCCCACTCGAATGCCAAATACCCGTCGTCGTTGGCCGGCGAACTGAAAAGACAACCCTTTGCCGCCGGAACGATCCACAATCCCGCCGATCACAACGTCTTTGGCGGAGCCCTTGCCAGCCGGCAGAAACTGACGCCCGGCGAAGCCAAAAAACCGATCCAATGGCAGGCATGGAGCGGTGCCTCGTGGAATTTGCAAACCGCCCCCGCGACCCAGCAAACCATCGCCATCGCACTTCGCGCCGCAAAAGACGGAAACCCGAAAGCCTGGCTCGCCGAAGCCCAGAGCCTGCTGGAACCCAAAAACCTCGAAGCCGCCCGAACTGCGGAGCAGCAAGCCTGGACCGAATTCTGGTCGCGCTCCCACATTTTCATCAACCCCGGCTCCAAACCGGATGACCCCGCCTGGCAGGTTGGGAAAAATTACCAACTCTTCCGCTACATGCTGGCATGCAACCGGGGCGGCGCACTCCCGCTGTTTTTCAACGGCGGGATTTTCACCGCCGACTACATCTCCGACAAAATCTACGACAACAACCAGGCCGGCGACCTGAAACCCACCAAAAAATTGTCCATGGCCGGAACGAACACCCCCGATTTCCGCCGGTGGCTCTACTGCTATTTCATGTCGCAAAACCAGCGCTGGCTCGGCTGGCCCACGATCCTCGCCGGGGATACCGACCTGCTCACGCCGTCGATTTCCTTCTATCGGGATCGGGCCGCCACCGCCGCCGCCCGCGCAAAAGGCCTGGGGGCGCAAGGCGTCGTCTATCCGGAACCGATCAAAGTCTGGGGGCTCAGTGCCGTCAGTCCCCGCCCGGACGGTCTCTGCGGGGCGGCCCACCTGACCTTCGCCATGGCGATGATGGTCGAGCACGCCTGGATGGCACTCCACGCCAACTCGACCCTGGGACTCGACATCAAACAGGATCTCCCCTGGATCGAAGGAACCGTCCGCTTTTACGATTCCTATTACCAAAACCAACACAAGAAGACCGCTGGAACCGAGCTCGATGAAAAGGGGAAACTGGTGATTTTCCCCGCCAACTCCATCGAACTGGCGATCAATGCAAAAAATCCCGTGGAAGTCGTTGCCGGACTTCGCCGGGTCACCGACGCCCTCCTCAAACTTCCCAAAGGCATGCTTTCGGCCGATTCCCGGACCTATTTCGAAGGCGTCCAGAAACGCCTGCCGGAACTCCCTGTTGGAAAAAAAGACGGGCGCCCGATCCTGCTCATCGCCGATTCCTATGAGAAACTCTTCAACCGCTGGGAACTGCCGGAACTTTATGCCGTCTGGCCGTACCGTCTCGTTGGCGTGACCATTCCCGGAACCGTCGAACTCGGACGCGCCACCTGGGACCTTCTGCCTCCTGATCGCACCGCCAAATGCAAAAAGGATTATTCCTGGATGCCGGTCATCGTGAACATGGCGGGACTCGGCAACACCGCGGAAGCCAGGACGCGCGTCGTGGAAAAACTCTCCGACCAAAAAGCCCAGCTCCGCTTCCCGGCCTTCTTCGGTCCGGGCCACGATTGGATTCCGGATCACAACTGGGGCGGCAGCGCCATGACCGGCTTGCAGGAAATGCTGCTGGCCGCCGATCCCTACGGCGATGGCAAGATCCACCTCCTGCCCGCCTGGCCGAAGGACTGGAACGTGAGCTTCAAACTCCACGCCCCGCAGCAGACGACCGTGGAATGCGTTTACCGGGGGGGCAAGGTGGAGAAGCTGGTGGTGACGCCCCCCGGCCGGGCCAAAGATGTGGTCCTCCCCTGAGCATTGATTCTCGACGCTGTTCACACTTCAACCGCATCCTGCTGACTCAACTATGAAGACGAACATGCTGCGAATGGTCTGCTGCCTCGCCGCTCTGGCACCGGGCGACTTGCGGGCCGGCGATCTCACGTTCAGCGACCCGGCGAAGGTGCCCCCGCCGCCGGCTGGTGCCGTCGGTTTTGCCGTGCGCACGCCGGAGCTCGATGTGCTGCCGGGTTTCCAGCAGCCGCCGCCGGGCTTTGGCGTGGTGCCGTTTTACTGGTGGCTCGGCGATCCGCTGACGAAGGAGCGCCTCGGCTGGGAGCTGGAGCAGATGAAGGGCATGGGCGTGTCGGGTTACCAGATCAACTACGCCCATTCCGACCGGGGCGGGCGCAGCTTCGGGCTGACGTATCCGAGCGAGCCGATGCTGTTTTCGCCGGAATGGTGGAATCTCACCGGCTGGTTCCTGCAGGAGTCGAAAAAACAGGGCGCCGCCATCAGCTTGAGCGATTACACCCTCGGCTTCGGCCAGGGCTGGTGCGTGGACGAAATCCTGCGCGAACACCCCGAGGTGCGCGGCATGCGGCTGGTGATGGGCAAGGATGGCTCCGTCACCAATGAAACCCTGGCGTGGTCGCTGAACCCGATGCACCCGATGTCCGGCAAATGGTATGCGGAGAAGTTTTTCGGCCAGTTCGAGCGGCGTTTCCCCGGCGAGACCGGCAAGGGGCTGAACTTCTTTTTCTCCGATGAACTCCAGTTTGGCGTCAGCGGCCGGCTCTGGTCGAAGGAATTTCCCGAAGAATTCAAGAAGCGCAAAGGCTACGACATCACGCCGGAACTGGCGGCGCTGTTCAAGGACACCGGCCCGCGCACGCCGAAAATCCGCCTGGATTACCGGGATGTCGTGGTGGCCTTGAGCGAGGAGGGGTTCTTCAAGCCGGTCTTTGACTGGCACCAGCAGCGCGGCATGATCCTGGGCTGCGACCATGGCGGCCGCGGGCAGGACGTGACCGAGTTCGGCGACTACTTCCGCACCCAGCGCTGGAATCAAGGCCCCGGCTCCGACCAGCCCTATCTCGAACGAAACCTCATCAAGGCCAAGGTCGCCTCCTCCATCGCCCATCTTTACGAGCGGCCGCGCGTCTGGCTGGAGGGCTTCTATGGCAGCGGCTGGGGCACGAGTTCGGCCGACGTGGTGGATGCGACCTTTGCCAACTTTGTGCGGGGCTACAATCTCCTGAGCCTGCACGGCATGTATTACAGCACGCACGGCAGTTGGTGGGAATGGGCCGCCCCCGACAACACCTTCCGCATGCCCTACTGGCCGCAATTCCGCGGCTTCATGGACTGCGTCCAGCGCCTCAGCTACCTCCTCAGCCAGGGCCACCACCGCTGCGACGTCGCCATCCTCTATCCCGTCGCCCCGAAGGAGGCCGACATGGACGGCGGCGGCGCGGTGAAGGCCGCCTTCGACACGGCCGGGGCGCTCGATGGCGCGGCGGATGGATTTCGACTTCATGGATTTCGAATCGCTGGCCCGGGCGCAGGTGAAGGACGGACAATTGCTCGTCAGCGGCGAAAGCTATCGCGCACTGGTCCTGCCCGCGATGAAGGCGGTGCGCTTTTCTACGCTGCAAAAGGCCGTGGAATTCCAACGCGCCGGCGGCCTGGTGGTGATGCTCGGTGCCCTGCCTGAAGCCAGCGACCGCATCGGCCGCAACGACCCGGAACTGGACGCGCTCGTCGCCGAACTGACGACCCGCGTCGCCCGGCCCAGCGAGGTTCGCGCGTGGATCGAACAGGCCTTTCCTCGCGATTACGCCGGTCCCGGCAGCGTCCTGCACCGCAAGGTCGGCCCGCGCGATCTCTACGCCATCTACAACGCGCCGCAGGACGCCGAAGCCACCTTCCGCGCCACCGGCAAGGTCGAACTCTGGGATCCGTGGATCGGCGCGACGCGGCCGCTGGCCGTCAAATCCCAGGCCGATGGCCTTACGAGGCTCGCCCTGCCTTTGACCGGGAAGGAAATGCAGATCATCGTTTTCAGTCCCGGCCAACCGCTTCGCGTTCAATCTCAAATTTCAAATCTCGAAATCGCAAATTCCCGTTGCCGGCGACTGGGAATTTGAAGTGGAGCCGACGCTCGACAACCGGTTCGGCGATTTCCGCTGGCCGCCGACGCCGACCAAGATTGGGGCCGAGGTCCGCCAGCTCTGGTATTGTGAAGGCGACGACCCCAACGGCGCGTGGCGCAAGGTGACCTGCTCCTTTGGCCCGCAGTTCCTCCAGTCCGCCACGATGCCGCCCGCCGCGGCGGGCACGCCCTATGAATTTTCCTGGCGCTGGGGGATTGAAAACGATCCCGGCCATCAGGGCTATCACGGCTTGAAGGCCGTGGTGCATGACGACTTTCTGGCCATCGGCAAACCCAAGGCCAACCGTCGGCACCTGCCCAATGTCATCACCTACGAAGCCGCCGGCGATGTGTTTTTCTCGACGACGGTCATTGCTCCAAAAGACCTGACCGGCTACGCGCTCACGGGGGCGTTGAAGCCGGCCCGCGTCTGGCTCAACGGCGAAGTGGTCACGGGCAGCACCTTGAACTTGAAAGCGGGCACCAACCCCTTGGTGCTGCAATACACAAAGCCCGGCCGCACTTACTTTGCGGTCTCCCGCACGCCCGACGGCCCGCCCTCGCCGGATGAAACGCTCACCCCGGAGGGGCAGTTGCGATTCCGGGTGGATGATCTGGCGATGAGCTGGTGGACGAACGCAAACGTGCTGCCGTTTGACGTGCGGGCCGTCGAACCGGCGCCGGTCGGCTGGTATCGCTTCCAGTCGCCGCCGGGCCTGCGCGCCTTCACGCTCAAGGCCCGTGGCAGGGTCCAGGCCTGGGCCGACGACGTGGCGCTGGCAGGGACGGGCGGCGGGAAGTTCATCGTGCCGCAGCCGTCCGCCCAGCCGGTGACCGTGCGGCTGCGGATCGAACAGGAGCGCGGTTGCTATGCCGGCGCGGCCATTCCGGAACCCATCCAGCTCGACTGCGGGCCCGGCCAGATGGCGTTGGGCGACTGGTCGCAGAACGACGGCCTGGCCAGTTATTCCGGCAGCGCGTGGTATCGCAAGACTGTGACGATTCCGGCGGCGAAGCAGGTGACGCTGGATTTGGGCAACCTGGTGGCCTCCGCCGAACTGCGCGTGAACGGCCAGGCGGCCGGGGTGCGCGTGGCACCGCCATGGACGTTTGATGTCACGAAATTCGTCCGCCCCGGAGAAAACCGCCTGGAGGTCCGGATCTGCAACACGCTGGGCAACCATTATCTCACCGTCCCGACGCAGTATCGCGGCTCGACGGTGGCCGGCCTTCTGGGGCCCGTGTCCCTGAAGCTGGATGTTTCCGGTCCACGGCCATAACCTTTGCACCCGCCCCAGGCATCCCCAGTGACCGTCGGACCCGCCCGGCGGGAATTCCGGTTGTCTCCGATGAAGCGAAGCCGCCTTATCCTGTCGCTGGCCACCGCCTGGCCGCAGGCAGGCTCCCCCGCCCGGCTCCGGCTGGGTTTTCCCGCCGCCGCCGACCGCCAATACCGGATTGAGGTCTCCCTCGATGGCGAACACTGGCAGGACTTCGCGCTCGGAAAACGGTTTCCGCCGGCCCGGTCGCGCTTCGTGCGAGTGACCTTCGAGACCGGCGATCCCACGCTGGCCGACTTCAGCGCCCAAGGAAGCCTGGAACCCTGATTCTCTACAGCCATCCAACTGATCATGAAACCCCAAACCATCGCCCTGGCCGACGCCACCGGGTTCACCGCGCGGTTTACCGTGGTGGCCGGCGATCAGGCTCACACTCACACATGAAACTGTTTCGCAAGTTCTGGCAGTGCGTTGTCTTCTCGGCGCTCTGCGCCCACTGCGCTTCCGCTGTGGACACCGCATCACCGGTCGTGCCCGCCCTGGCGCGGACGAAGATTGATTATCAATGGCCCGAGCGGGCCACCGTTGCCGCCCCGCTCGCCGGCCAACCGGAAGGCCGCCATGTGCTTTGGTATCGCCAGCCCGCCGCCTATTGGAACGAGGCCCTGCCCATAGGCAACGGACGCCTCGGCGCCATGGTGTTCGGCGGCGTCGCCGACGAACGCCTCCAGCTCAACGAAGACAGCCTTTGGGACGGCTATCCCATGGACGCCAACAATCCCAAGGCGCTTGAATCCCTGCCCGAGGTGCGGCGGCTTCTCTTTGCCGACCAGACCAAGGCCGCCGTGGACCTGGCCACGAAGACCATGCTGGGGTGCCCGAAATACATTGAATCCTACCAGTCGCTCGGCGAACTCCTGATCGAGACCGGCCATACCAATGCCACGCACTATCGTCGCACGCTCGACCTTGCCACTGCGACGGCCACCGTTTCCTACGAGTCCGATGGCGTCGCCTTCACCCGCGAGATGATCGCCTCCGATCCCGCCGATCTCATCGTCATCCGCTTCACCGCCTCCCAGAAGGGCGCGATCAATCTCCGCCTTGGCTTGAGCCGCGCTCGCGACGCCGAGGCGGTCGCCCACAGCACTTGCCCCGAGGCCGTCGTGCTCCGTGGCACCATCAACCGCAAGGACGCCACCGGCACTTCCCGCGGCATTTCCTTTCTGGCGCAGGCGCGCGTTCTCGCCCGCGGCGGCTTCGTGTCCAATGCCGGCGGGATTCTCGATGTCCGCGGCGCCACGGAGGTGCTGCTCTTCATTGATGGCGTCACCACTTACCGCGGCGGCGATCCGCTCGCGACCACCGACGCCCGCATTGCAGCCGCCGCGTCCCGCTCCTTCCGCGCCCTCGCTCGCGAACACCGGGAAGCCCACGCGAATCTCTTTGGTCGCGTGGCCCTCGACCTCGGCAGCACCGATGCCGTCCGGCTCCCGACCGATGAGCGGATTCGCCGGAACCAGGCGGGGCCGGCCGACCCCGCGCTGGCCGCCACGCTGTTCCAGTTTGGCCGCTATCTGCTGATTTCCAGCTCCCGCCCCGGGGATCTCCCCGCCAACCTGCAGGGGATCTGGGCCTGGCAGATGAACCCGCCGTGGGACGCCGATTACCACTGCAATATCAACGTGCAGATGAATTACTGGCCCGCCGAGGTCGCCAACCTCTCCGAGTGCCACCTGCCGCTCTTCGATTTGATGGAAGGGCTTGTCAAACCCGGCGAGCGCACCGCCAAGGCCCATTACGGCGCCCGCGGTTGGGTCGTCCACCACCTGACCGACGCTTGGGGCTTCACCGCTCCGGCCGACGGCATCCAAGGCGTCTGGCCCATGGGCTCCGCCTGGCTCGCCGCGCATCCTTGGGAGCATTACCGATTCACGGGCGACCGTGCCTTCCTCGAAACTCGCGGCTGGCCGCTCATGAAAGGCGCCGCCCGCTTCATCCTCGACTTTCTCGTCGAGGCGCCCGCCGGCACGCCCATTGCAGGCCGGCTCACCACGTCGCCCTCCCACTCGCCGGAAAACGCCTTTCTCCTGCCCGACGGCACCCGCTCGGCCTTCACCTACGGCGCCACCATGGACGTGATGATCATCCGTGAGTTGCTGCAGAACTGCATCGCTGCCAGCAAGGTCCTCGGTGTGGACGCCGACTTCCGCGCCGAGTGCGAGGCCGCCCTTGCCCGGCTCCAGCCCATCGTCATCAGCCCGGCCACCGGCCGCATTCAAGAGTGGGTCGAGGACTATCGCGAAACCGATCCCCACCACCGCCATGTCTCGCATCTCTTCGGACTCTATCCGGGCACCCTCATCTCGCCCGCCACCCCCGACCTCCTCGACGCCGCACGAAAGGTGTTGGAAAGTCGCGGCGACGGCGGCACCGGCTGGTCCCTCGCCTGGAAGGTCAGCTTCTGGGCGCGCCTCCGGGATGGCGACCGCGCCCACCTGCTCTTGCAGAACCTGCTCGTTCCCATGGTCTCCACGAATGTGGGCTACCGGGGCGGCGGCGGCTCCTATCCGAATCTGTTCGGGTCCTGCCCGCCCTTCCAGATTGACTCGAACTTCGGGGTGACTGCCGGCATTGCCGAGATGTTGCTCCAGAGCCACGAAGTCACCCCCGAAGGTAGCCCCGTGCTGGATCTTCTTCCCGCGCTGCCCCAGGCCTGGCCCTCCGGCTCGGTCAAGGGCCTGCGCGCCCGCGGGGGCTTCACTGTGGACATCGCTTGGAAGGACGGAAAGCTGACGAAGTATCGGATCAGTTCTCCGCAACAACAGACCGTCAAAGTGCGCATCAACCGGGAAGTCAAAACCATCAAAGCTTCAGATTGAAACGACTCCTCGAAAATCAGTCCGGCCGAAAATATCTGATGGCCTTGAATCGTGACTCGATGACACTACGAAACACCAAATGAAGGATCCCAACATCATACGTCTCAACGCCTTGGTCGCGCTTGTGGGGTTGGCCGGGTTCAGTTCGCTCATCCATGCGGGGCCGATGGCCGGCCCGGGCATCGAATACGTCGCCGGTGGCCGCACGCTTTCCCTGCCGGTGCCGGAGGGGCAATTGACATTGCGGGCGGTCAGCCCCGAAGTCATCGAGGTCAAAGTGGTCGCCGCCGGGGCGGTGCCGAAATATGAAAGCATCTCCGTCATCCACTTGCTGCCGGTCAAAACGAAGCTCCGCGAAGATCACGGCGAATTGCGGTTTTCCACCGGGCCGCTGACAGCCGTGGTGGACAAGGCTACTGGGCGCGTGCGTTTCCTCGATGCCGACGGCCGCGAACTGCTGGCGGAATCGGTCGGGGGCCGGAAAGTTTCGCCGGCGACGGTTTCCGGCGAGGCGTCGTGGACGCCGGAGCAGACGTTTATTTCGCCCGTGGGCGAATCGCTTTACGGCCTGGGGCAGCATCAGGACGGCCGGTTGGATTGGCGCGGTGAAACGCTGCGGCTCTGGCAGGCGAACACGGAAATCTCCGTGCCGTTCGTCTGGTCCACCGGCGGGTATGGCATTTTGTGGGATAATCCGTCCGACACCTGGTTCAACCCCGGCGAGGCGGTTCCGCTCAAGGATAACCGCGGCGTGTTGCGAGTGGCGACGACCGGCGAATACAGCCTGTGGCTCAACCATGCCGATGGCGCGGGCTGCTGGGCCGGGGAGAACACCATCAAGCTCGACGGAAAGCCCGTGATTCGAACTCAAGAACAAATGGGTGCCCTACGGGAGCGGCGTCTCCATGAAGCTGGAGGCGAACCGCGACTATGCGGTGGAGTTGGCCGGTCAGGGCGCTCTCCAGCTCACCGTTCACCCGAAAACACCGACCACCACCTGGCGCTCGAAGGTCGGCGAGTGTGTGGATTATTATTTCGTCGCCGGCGGGACCCCGGCGCGGGTCATGGCCAATTATCGCGCCGTCAGCGGCCAGGTTCCGCTGTTGCCGAAATATGCCTGGGGTTACTGGCAATGCCGCGAACGCTATGGCAGCTCCCGCGAATTGATTGAGGCCGTGGACGGCTTCCGCACGCGCGGCATCCCGGTGGATATCATCGTGCAGGACTGGCAGTATTGGGGCAAATACGGCTGGAACGCCATGAAGTGGGATGAGCAATTCTATCCCGACATGCCGGCCCTCACCCGAACCTTGCATGAGAAAAACACGCGGCTGCTCGCCTCGGTCTGGTCCCGGTTCGACACCAAAACGGAAGTCTTTCAGGCGTTGGCGCAGGCGGGTTGTCTGGTCAACGGCAGCGACTGGTTTGATGCCAGCAATCCGAAGGCGCGCGAAATCTATTGGCGGCACAGTCAGAAGGGCCATTTCGATCAGGGCGTGGACGGCTATTGGCAGGACGCCACCGAGCCGGAATCCGGTTGCCTGCTGGGCACAAAAATTTATCTCGGCTCCGGCGACCGTTATCTGAACGCCTATCCGCTGTTCGTCAACCAGGCCGTGTATGAAGGCAACCGCGCGGCTTCCCGCGACGGCAAACGACTCTGTGACCTGACCCGCTCTGCTTACGCCGGCCAGCAGCGCTTCGGCACCATTTGCTGGTCCGGCGACATCAAGGGAAGCTGGGATGCCTACCAGCGCCAGATCCCGGCGGGCTTGGGATTCATTTCCGCCGGCTTGCCTTATTGGACCACGGACATCGGCGGCTTCTTCCGTCCCGGTTCGCCCTTCGGGCCGGCGGGCGACCAATACACCTCGCCCGATTTCCACGAACTGCTGTGCCGCTGGCTGCAGTGCGGCACATTCTTTCCCATCCAGCGCATGCACGGCTATGTGTCGCATACCGAGCCGTGGAATTACGGCCCGGAGACCGAGGCGGTGCTCGTCAAATACCTCAAGCTGCGCTATCGCTTCCTGCCTTACATCTATTCCACCGCGTGGCAAATTCACCAGGGCGGCAGTCTGATGAAACCGCTGGCGATGGATTTCCCGGCGGAACCGGCGCTGCGCGATCTCAAGGATGAATTTCTCTTCGGCGACGCCTTGCTGGTCGCGCCGATCATGGAGCCGCGCGCCAAAACTGGCGGCGAAACCGGCGCGGCGGTGAAAGGTCCGGAGATGACCGCGACCATTCCGCTGGCGGCGGACACGGCGGCCAAACCCGTGGCCGCCAGCGCCGGCAACAAAGCGTTCACCGCCATGGAGCCGAGCGTTCGGCAGGTGGTTTTGCCGGCGGGCGCAAAGTGGTTTGATTTCTGGAGCGGCCGGCCGGTCGGCAACGGCACGATCACCGTCTCGGCACCGATTGATGTCATTCCGCTGTTTGTTCGCGCCGGCAGCATTCTGCCGTTCGGCCCGGAGTTGCAGCACACCGGCCAGCAGAGCAGCGAACCGTTGGAACTCCGCATTTATCCAGGCGCGGATGGAACGTTCACTCTCTATGACGACGCCGGCGAAGGTTACCACTATGAAAAGGGCGAGTATGCCCTGGTGCCGCTGCGCTGGAACGATCGATCAAAGCAACTGACCATCGGCGCTCGCAAAGGCGTGTTTCCCGGCATGGAATCCGCCCGGGAATTCCGCGTGGTCCTGATCGGCAGCCCGGAGATAAACGGTCACAGTGAACTACACCGGCCGGAAAACCAGCGTGAGACTCAAGTAATTGCGGGTGGAGGCCAAAAGTGAACTTTTGAGTATGAAACCATTCTTCTACTCCCTGTTGCTCACCCTGACTACAGCCGCCCTCGCCGCCCCGTCACCGACCCCCGCCGCTATTCCGAATACGTGCTACCTGTTCGCCTATTTCCCCAACAACGGCGAGTACGGGCTGCACCTGGCGTGGAGCACGAACGGCCTGAAGTGGGAAGCGCTGAAAGGCGGCAAATCCTTCCTCACTCCCGTGGTCGGGAAATTCCAAACTGATGCGCGCCCCCTGCATCACCACCGGCCCCGACGGCACCTTTCACATGGTCTGGAGGGACAGATGGTCATGCCCCAGGGAATCCGCCATGGCACGGCGTTCGTGGTTCCGGGGGCCGTTGTGCGGGAGTTGCTCAAGCCGGACAATATTTTGGAGGGAGTCAAACAATGATCATCGGTCTATGAACTGATCACCTTGTTCCACCGCTTAAATCCAAATGAAAAGAAGTATTTGTCTCGCTTTCAGCTTAGCCCTTGTTGCCACTCCCGTTCTTGCTCAGGAAACGGAGCCGCAGGAGAGGAAAGCGCACACGGCCAGCTCCACGCCGCCTGGGGTGTTGGAGGCGAAGTCTTTCCAGACACCGCCGCACTCAGCGCGGCCTCATACGTGGTGGCATTGGATGAACGGCTATATCACGCATGAAGGGATCACGGCGGACCTGGAGGCGATGGCGCGGGCGGGCATCGGTGGGGCACAGATATTCAATGTCGATCAGGGAACTCCGCCGGGAAGAATTTCCTACATGTCCCCCGAGTGGCGGCAGGCGATGGTGCACGCCGCCAAAGAGGCCAAGCGCCTCGGGATGGAGTTGTGTTTTCACAACTGCGCAGGCTGGTCGAGTTCAGGTGGCCCGTGGATCACGCCGGAGTTTGCGATGCAGGCGCTCACCTGGTCCGAAACCACGGTAAAGGGCGGTGAAAAGCTGTCACTGACCCTGAAAGAGCCGGAGATGCGCGAGGGCTACTACAAAGATATCGTGGTGCTGGCCGTGAAAATCCCGGCCGGGGGCGACAAGGCACGGTTGGACAATATCCGCACCAAAGCCTTCTTTGAACGGGAGGGCGATATTCTGGGGCTTCATGTGAAGGGTGTGCCAAGCGAGGGCGGCTCAAGCGATGGCGCGATTTCCCGGAACGATGTGACGGTCTTGCAGTGCTCCGCCGATGGCAAACTCACCTGGGATGCCCCTGCCGGCGATTGGCTGCTGCTACGCATGGGCCATACCCCAACCGGGAAGATGAATTCTCCCGCACCCAAATCAGGTCGCGGCCTGGAGTGCGATAAACTCAGCCGCGAGGCCATCGATCTCCACTGGCAGAAAGGGGTCGCGCCGATGCTTGCCGACATGGGGCCGGAGTTGGTCGGCAAGTCGCTCAACAATGCGCTGATCGACTCCTACGAAATGAAAAGCCAAAACTGGACTCCCAAGCTGCGCGACGCCTTTATCGCCCAGCACCGCTACGATCCCTTGCCGTGGATGCCTGTGGTCACGGGCCGTGTGATCGGCAGCCCGGAGCAGTCCGAGCGCTTTTTGTGGGACTGGCGCCGCACGATTGCCGATCTCTTTGCCAAGAACTACATCGGCCGCTTTGAGGAACTCTGCCATCAAAACCAAATGCTCTTTTCGGTCGAGCCCTACGGCAACGGCCCGTTTGACAATCTACAGATCGGAATGCGCGGCGATATCCTGATGGGTGAATTCTGGGTGCCGGACGGGCATTCCGGACAGACCGTGAAAATTGCGGCGAGCTGTGCCCACGTGATGGGCCGCAACGTCGTCGGCGCGGAGTCGTTTACGGCAGGCCAGTTTCAGGGACGCTGGCAAGTCGAGCCTTATGGAATTAAAGCTATGGGCGATCGGATGTTCGCCCAAGGGGTGAACCGCTATATTTTCCACCGCTACGCCCACCAGCCATGGCTGGATCTCAAGCCGGGCATGACGATGGGGCCTTGGGGCTCGCATTTGGAGCGCACCCAGACCTGGTGGAATCAAGCGGCGACCTGGATGACCTATGTGGCCCGCTGCCAGTATCTTCTCCAGGCCGGGCGCTTTTCAGCGGATGTGCTGACGTTCTGCGGCGACGATGCTCCCAATGACCTCTACCGTCCCAGCCTGCCTGCGGGCTACGATTACGACGGCTGTGATCGCACGACACTCATGACTGCCAAAGCTGACCATGGCGCGATTGTGATGCCAAGCGGTGCGCGCTACCAGGTCCTGATGATCCCGGACTCCATCTGGCTGACTCCGGAGACCACCGCCAAGCTGGTCGAGCTGAGCAAAGCGGGCGTAAAGATTGTCGGTCGTAAGCCTGAGAAATCCCCAAGTCTCGTCGGTTACCCGGAGTGTGATGCCAAAGTGAAGGCTTTGGCCGCGCAACTCACCCTCACGACACTGGAGGCCGCGCTGCCTCCGCCCGATGTCGTGCTGCCCAACGGAGCCCCGTTGGT
The DNA here is from genome assembly GCA_963751435.1 of uncultured Verrucomicrobiae bacterium. Taxonomy (GTDB): domain Bacteria; phylum Verrucomicrobiota; class Verrucomicrobiia; order Limisphaerales; family DSYF01; genus JALOTU01. Next base: position 191,820 of record CAVVUP010000024.1, read on the forward strand.
CTGGTTGCATCGGAGCACGCCCGATGCGGAAATTTATTTCGTCAGCAACCAGCGCTACTCGCGGCAATTGGCCACGGTCGGGTTTCGCGTCACGGGCCGGTCCCCCGAATTCTGGCATCCGGAGACGGGCACGATTGAGGCGGCTCCGCTTTGGACGAGCGGTCAAACACACACGACGGTCACCCTCGCGCTTGGTCCCGCCGAGTCGGTCTTTGTGGTCTTCCGCAAGGGCGGCAAGCCGGGCAGGAACTATGTGAAAGTAGAGCGCACCGGCGGTGAACCCCTGATGCCAAAGCCACCGGTTCTGGAGATTCTCTCCGCACGTTACGAAGCCATCGATGGCGCGGGCGGCACGGATGTGACGGCAAAAGTGAAGGGATTGGTCGCCAAGGGCCAGACCCAGATCACCGTTTCCAACGAGTTGTTCGGCGAGCCCGCCTACCTTCATGTCAAGCACCTCAAGGTTTCCTGCACGATTGATGGCAAACCGAAAGAATTGAGCGCCGGGGAGAATGAAACGCTGACCCTCCTTGGTGGCGGTCCTGATCTCGACCTCCCGGAGTTCACGCTCGCGGATGGAACACTCCTGGCCTACACGCCTGGCACCTACACGGTCACCGACCCACACGGCGCCATCAAGCAAGTCTCAGCTCCCGCTCTCCGCCAAACGCCACTCACGGCCTGGCAACTCGCTTTCCCTGGTCAAAAGCCGCGCACCCTCGGGGATCTCGTCTCATGGACAGAGTTCACGGAGCCTGCTGCGAAGTATTTCTCCGGAACCGCCACCTACCAAACGACCTTCACCCACACGCCGGACCCCACCTGTGCAGTGATCCTCGATCTGGGCGGCGTCAAGAACTTCGCCGATGTGATTCTCAACGGCCAACCCATCGCCACACTCTGGAAAGCCCCGTGGCGCTTGGATATTTCCAGACAAGTCCGCGCCGGCAACAACACGCTCGAAGTGAAGGTCACCAACCTCTGGGTGAATCGTTTGATCGGAGACGAGCAGCTTCCGCCCGAAGAAGGCGTCGAGTGGACCGGCAAAACCGGCCCCATCAAAGCCTGGCCTAAGTGGCTCACCGAGGGCGAGCCTCGCCCCGCCACCGAACGTGTGACGTTCACCACCTGGCGCTTCTGGACAAAAGACGACAAACCTCTCGACTCCGGCCTCCTCGGCCCCGCAAGAATCTTGCAGGTGCCCACCTTGCCGCTGCCATGATCCCACTGGAGCCCATTTCTACCCGTATTTCTCATCTACACATGAAATTAACCAAACGATTCACCAACACCACTTGCCTTTTAGCCCTTGGATTCTGCCTGGGAACTGCCGCAGACGCGGCGGAGATGGAGAAAATCAAAGTCCCGATCGCGCCGGGGCCTTGTGAGCCGACTTGGAACTCGCTCGGCGATTATTTCAAACAACCGAAATGGTGGCGGGAGGCGAAGATCGGGATGTGGTTGCACTGGGGACCGCAATCTGTGGGCGAGGATGGCGACTGGTATGCGAAATGGATTTACATGCCCCGCGAGGCGTGGGGGCCATACACGCAGGTCTATGCCCACCATCTCCAGCGCTTCGGGCATTCAAGCGAGTATGGCTACAAGGACATGCTGCCGTTCTGGAAGGCGCAGAATTGGAATCCGGACAAGTTGATGGCTCTCTACAAACGTGCCGGTGCCCGTTACGTCATCGGCCAGGCGATGCACCACGACAACTTCGACCTTTGGAATTCCAAATACCAGCCGTGGAACTCGGTGAAGATCGGACCGAAACGCGACATCCTTGGCGGCTGGGAGAAGGCCGCCCGTGCGCAGGGCATCCGCTTCGGCATCGCATTTCACGGCGACTATTCGCTCTGGTGGTATCAGCCGGCCTTCCTTCACGACCTCGATGGGCCGAAAAAGGGCGTGCCCTATGACGCAGCGCAACATTACGAGGGAAAGAAGACCTGGTGGAAGGACATGGGATTGGACTTGAAGGATCTTTATGGCATCGACCTTAAGGAGGACGTGGACTATCCCGCCGACGCAAAGACAGAGGATGAGCGGACGGCGTTCCGCTTCCGCGACCCGCTCTCGCACGGCATCCCGAACGGCGACCTCAAAGTCCATCGCGACTTCGCGGTCTGGTATGCCACCAAGTGGACGCACCGCGTGATGGACGCCATCGACCAGTTCTCGCCCGACTTCATCTATTTCGACGGCGGCGGCAGCTATCCGTTCTGCGGCAACGGCACCGGCAAGGGACTGCGCGCCGACGCCACACCGCGCGTCATCGCTCACCTCTACAACAAGAACATGGCCAAGAACGGCGGCAAGCTTGAAGCCATGGCCTTTACCAAGGGCAACGAAGACCCGCGCGCCGTCGCGGTCAACGTCGAGTCCAGCGTCCCCGGCGACATTAAGAAGGACTGCACCTGGCAGACCGAGAACGGCCTGGGCGAGTGGTTCTACAAGGCCGGCACCTTCTACGACAGCGGCATGGTCATCCACCAGATGCTCGAAGCGGTCTCACGCGACGGCAACTATGCGATCAACATTCCGCTCACCCCGGCGGGCGAACTCGATCCCGGCGGACTGAAGACGCTTCAGGAAATGGGTGACTGGATGGACGTGAACAGCGAGGGCATCCACGGCTCCGGCGCCTGGGATGTCTGGGGCGAGGGGCAGGTGATCATGAAGTCCGGAAACCTCGGTCCGGCCCACGCACAGACGCCATACACCGGCGCGGACATGCGCTTCACAACGAAAAACGGCGCGCTGTTTGCCTACCTGATGGCCTGGCCGGCCGATGGCAAAGCCGTGATTCGCGCGCTGGCCGAAGGTGCTGGCGCGATTACAGACGTCAAACTGCTAGGTAGCCGGGAAAAGCTCGCCTGGCAGCAGACCGAGGATGGGCTGGTCGTCACGCTCCCGGCGCAGAAACCGTGCAAGTTCGCATACGGCCTGAAGATCACCGGCACCAACCTCAAGGCCGTGTCGCCCAAGGCCCCAGCCGTCAAGCCCGCCGCCGATGGTTCACTGATCCTGGCTCCCGAGACTGCCGGGACCCACGGGAACATCCGGAGCGAAGTGCGCAACGGCCAGGCCAACCTCGGCTACTGGGACAACGGCAGTGACTATGTCGAGTGGACGGTGAAATTTGCCCAAGCCGGGAAATACAAGGTCTCCGCGCAGACCGCCACGCCGGATACCGGCAGCGCGCTCGTGCTGGAAGCGGATGGCGCGCCGCTTCGGGCGGAGGTGCCCAAGACCGCATCATACGACGACTACGCCGCGCTGGAGTTCGGCATGCTCGAGGTCAAGGCATCCGGTCGGCAGACCCTTCGCGTCCGCTCCGCCGACCCGCGGGCATGGAAAGCCATCAACCTGCGCGCCATCACGCTGCGCCTGGAGTAAAACATCTATTTTACCAACTATGAAACACACACTCCTCAGCATCATGTTCACGGCGGCTTTGGCTACCGGCCACGCGGCCGAACCCCGCAACTCATTCATCCCCGGCGAAATTTGGCCGGACAACAACGGCGTCCACATCAACGCCCACGGCGGCGGCATCCTTTTCCACAACAGCACCTATTACTGGTTCGGCCAGCACATGGTCGCGGGCGGGGCCGGGAACATCGCCCAGGTCGGCGTCAGCGTCTATTCCTCAAAAGACCTCTACAACTGGAAGGATGAGGGAATCGCCTTGCCAGGTTTCGGACGATCCCCAAAGCGACATCGCCAAGGGCTGTATCCTGGAGCGCCCCAAAGTCATCTACAACGCAAAAACCAGGAAGTTTGTCATGTGGTTTCACCTCGAACTGCTGGGCCAGGGCTACGATTCCGCTCGCTGCGCCGTGGCTGTCGCCGACAAGGTGACGGGGCCTTACAAGTTCATCGAGAGCCTCCGACCCAACGCCGGTTTCTGGCCGATGAACGTGCCGGAGTCGGAGAAAAAACTTCTCAGCCCCGAAGAGCAGGTCGCCTTTGCGCCGATGCGCTTCAACGGCGGTCCGGACACGATGCGGGCGGGATATTTGATTCTGCGGGCCCAGCACGCAGGCGGCCAGATGGCGCGGGACATGACCGCGTTCGTGGACGATGACGGCAAGGCTTATCTCATCTTTGCCTCCGAGCACAACGGCACGCTGCAACTCTCGCAACTCGATGACACCTACACCAAGCACATCGGCAAATACATCCGCATCGCGCCGTTGGGGCAAAACGAGTCGCCGACCATGTTCAAGCGTGACGGCCGCTACTACATGATCACCTCGCGTTGCACCGGCTGGGCTCCGTCGGATGCGCGGCTGTTCACGGCCAAATCCATCTGGGGGCCATGGGAACTGCTCGGCAATCCCTGCGTCGGCCCGGAGGACCGCACGCGCGTCACCTTCGAGACCCAAAGCACCCATATTCTGCCGGTTGAAGGCAAAAAGGATGCATTCATTTTCATGGCGGACCGCTGGCGTCCCGAAAATGCGATTGACGGACGCCACGTCTGGCTGCCCATCGAGTTTGACAAGACAGGAAAGCCGTTCATCCAATGGCGCGACAAATGGGATCTGGGATTCTTTGATGCCCGTCCGGAGACTGCGGCGGCAAAATTCACCGACAACGGCGCGGGCTGAAGCTGGCCGGACCTGGCATCGATGGGCTGA
>CAVVUP010000025.1:0-25696 GCA_963751435.1 uncultured Verrucomicrobiae bacterium
AGCCTTGGGCTGCACTCACTCCGGAGTGGGGAGCGGCGGGTGCGGCACGACTGCATTTTGCAGGGAATGCGGCGCCGCGAAGGCCATCCTCGCAAGCCTGGCAGGCAGAAAGGATTGCCAGGAATGCCGCATGATCCGCATCACGAATACAAAGGAGGAGGCGCTCGACCTGCTGGTGACCGGCACGCCCCTGACGATCGATGGCGAGACCTATTCGCTGGTGGCGCTGGCGGACATCAGCCACGAAAAGCGCAGGCGGGCGCTGGAGCGGATCTTTTTCCACGACGTCATCAACTCCGCCGGTGGCCTGGAAGGGCGGATCCTGATGCTCGACAAGCGCGCCCCGACTGATCTTCGCGAGCAGATCGGGCTTCTCCGCACGGGTGTCCATCACGTACTGGAGGAGATCATGGCTCAAAGAGACCTCGTGGCGGCGGAAGGCAACGAACTCGCCGTGGATCCTCAACCGCTGAAATCCCAGCACGTCCTGGAGAAGGTCCTGCAGCTCTACGCCGGGCACCCGGTCGCAGCGAAACGCGGTTTGCGCATTGACCCCGGCTCAACCTCCCGGGACATCGTGACCGATGCGCGGTTGTTGAGACGGATTCTGGGCAACCTGATCAAGAACGCGCTCGAGGCGTCGGGGCCGGGTGCGGTGGTGACGGCGGGGTGCGGCGGGGATGCCACACACGTCCGATTCTGGGTGCATAACCCAACGTACATGCCCCCCAACGTTCAACTCCAGGTCTTCAACCGATCATTCTCCACCAAGGGTTCAGGACGGGGCCTGGGAACTTACAGTGTCAAGCTGCTGGCCGAACGCTATCTCAAAGGCAAAGCCGGCTTCACGACCCGTGAGGAGAGCGGCACCACCTTCTTTGTGACCCTGCCCAAGGACCTGCAGCAGGCTTCAAATCCGCCCTCCTGATCTTGCGACCCAGGGATCTTCACGATTTCAGAACCGGGCGTTGACGGCATAAACACGGTACGGCACCGGGGTCATGGCATGGACAAGGTCAGGAGAAGATTCCCCGACGCGCCAGCATAGCCATCCACGGCGATCTGGTCCGCGACGCCGCCGACAGCCTTGAAACCGACCCGGCTCGTGAGGTTGCCGCCGCCATCGTCGTCCGCGGCCACCTGGACGAGCGAGCCGATCCCCTCAACATCTTGGGCCAATTCCTAAACGGCATTGGCTCTAGGGCTCCGTGGGCCGCTGCCCAGCCGCTTTTTTTTGAACTCCGCCACGTCCTTGATCCCGGCCCGCTCACAGGCCAGACGCGTATACTGCCGCTCCAGCGCCAGGTCGATGTTCGCATCGGCCAAGGCCCCTTCCAGCCGTCTCACTCGCTCCTTCAGGCGCGCTGCTCGTTCGTTAATCTCTTCGGGCTTCTCCACTCGAATTACCTTTCCTCGGGATCCGTTCCCGTACTTATGCACCCACTTCTGAACCGTCCAACTCCCCGCGATCCCGTACTTCCGTCGCACGTGATCCCCACTCACGCTGATAGAGATCCAAAAGGCGTCCGGCCTTGTGAGCAAAATCAGGGTCCCGCGGGAAGATCCAGCACCGATGCTGCCAAGGGCGAATGGCATCCTCATGCAGCCAACGCCACACTGTTGTCTCACTCAATTGCGCCACCAAACCGTTTTGGCAGACGCGCCGAGTCAACTCGCCCACACTCCACCTGGAGAGTGGCGCGTCGTGTTGAGCCGGCAGTTCGCAGGCCAGCGCCTTAACCTGCACGACCAGTTCTGGGGGGAAAAGACCGGGGGCGACCCGGTCGGGCACGTTCTTCGAGCCCCTCCAGGCGTTCCTCAAAGAAACGTTTGCGCCACAAGCTGACAACTTCCCGACGGGTATCCAAGCGTTCAGCGATTTGGTCATTGGAAAGGCCTTCAGCGGCGTGGAGGATCATTCGGGCACGGACAACTTTAAAATAAGGTAACGTATATTTAGCTGCTCTTGTTTCCAGTTCTCGGCGCTCCTCGGGCCGTAGAACAACGCTGTATGGGCTGCTTCTAGGCATGTCCACACGTTATCGTATTTTCGGAACTATGGCAATATATTATACGTTAGCATAGTTATGAAATTGGGTACTAAGTATCCCGCCTCCCAAGTCCAGGCTGGCTCTCCGAGAGCCCGCGTGCCAGATTCCTTCCATGAAACCCTCCGCCTTCCTCGTGACCCTTGTCGTGGCGGGCTTGGTCGCGCTCGGGCTGCAAACCACCTGCGCCCAGGAGCACCGCGCCACCCGGCTGGGGAATCCCGCCACGCGCTTTGCGGATCCCTTGCGCACGCCGGACGATCTGAGGAACCGGTTGGGCGATCGGTCGCTCTGGGCGGACATGGCCTCTATTTTGAGGCAGGCCGAATGGCCGGGGGACATGGACGATCTCTTGGCGGCGGCGCGCACCGCCGCCATCACGGAAGTCCAGATTCTGCCGGGGACGATCATGCCTTTTATGTCCTCGCGCAAGAACGGCCGGCCGGTGGCGCTCCGTCAGGTGCTTTGGGCTGGCGAGGAACCGGCCCCCGCCTATGTGTTCAACTTCTCCTCGAAGGGCCGCCGCTACCGCTGCGTGACCCCCAAGGCCTGCAGCAATTTCTACGTCGAAGACATCGGTACCCCGTCGCTCTCCGTCGATTGTGACGCCCCTGCCGAAGTGTTGGCGGGCCGGGCGGTCCTGATGTGTCTGACGCTGCGTAACAACGGGGACGCTTCGGAACCGGCTCCTCTGGCCAGGATCGCCTTGGATCCGGAGGCCACCCTGACGCGCATTGCCAAAGGCGGAGTGCGCCAGAGCAATGAGGTGTTCTGGCGATTGCCGGCCCTCCCGCCCCAAGGTCAGGCCCGGGTGTGCGTCGAGTACGCGAGGGCCCGCCCCGGCTTGCTTCCGGCCTCGTGGACGGCGAGCGGATCCGTCTCCGCTTCAGTGGTTGCCCAGTGCCAAACGCGGGTGGTGGGCATCCCCGCGATCCTGCTCGAGGTGGTGGACCTGGCCGATCCCGTCGAGGTCGGCCACTCCGTCACCTACCAGATCCGGGTAAAGAACCAGGGCACAGCCGACAGCACCGACCTGCGCATTGTCGCCACACTTCCGGAAACGCAGGAATTTGTCTCAGCTCAAGGGGCAACCGATGCGCGGTGCGCCGACCGAACCGTCACCCTGGACCCCCTGCCCGTTCTGGCCCCCGGCGGCGAAGCCTCCTGGACGGTCGCCGTGCGGGCGCTGACGGCCGGCGACGTCCGGTTCCACACCGAACTGCGCACTGGTCAATTGGACCGTCCAGTGGCGGAAACGGAATCGACCCGGCAGTATTGAGTTTTGGAAACGGGCCCGCAAGCAGCTTGAAACTAAACGCTTGCAACCGGGTGGTTCCTGCGGAATGCTTACGTCAGCTTGGTCGTCCGACCGAACTCACAAACTTCAGAGAACCAAAACAAACTAAAACCATGAAAACCACAGGAACGTAACCTTCGAACATTGATGTGTCTGGGTGTCTCCCTGACACTTGTCACGGGCTGCAAGTCCACCAGCAAGCAGTCCTCCACTGCGGCGGCGCCCGCCCAGCCGAAAACCGCTGCCGCTCCATCCAGCGGCTATGGCCCCTCCTACACCACCTATGAAGAGGGGGGATTGAAGTATACCAAGGGCTCGATGGCCTTTCCCACCGGCCAGAAGGGCAGCAGCACCTTGTTGCTCGAAAAAGTGGTTCCCGCCGAAGTCATGGCCGGCAAGTCATTCCATTACGTGTATCGGGTGATCAACCTCACCGATCACGATCTGCAGATGGTGACCGTCACCGACCGGGTGACCCCGAACTTCAGTTCGGCGGAGGTCACGCCCAAACCGGACAAGGTGGACGGGGGGGTTGCCACCTGGAACCTGGGTGACCTCGGTCCCAAGCAGGTCAAGGAAATCAAGGTGACCGGGATGGCCAAGGAGGAAGGCACGGTGGTCACCTGCGGATGGGCCACGTGCAGCCCCATTCTGTGTGAGCCGATCAAGGTCGTGAAAGCCAACATCAAGCTGGTGAAAACCCTCCCGGCGGAGGTCGTTATCTGCGATCCCATCACCGCCAAAATCGCCGTTCAGAACACCGGCAGCAGCGTCCTGACCGGGGTCAAGATCACCGACACCCTCCCCGCGGGCCTGTCCGCCGAGGGTAAATCGGCCCTGGCCTTCGACGTCGGCACCCTAAATCCCGGTCAGACCAGGGAACTCAGCTTCGCCGCGTCGGCTTCGAAGACCGGCAAGTTCGTGAATACCGCGAAGGTCACCAGCGCTCAGGGAGTGGAAGCCGAGGCCAGCGCGGAGACCGTGGTGCGTCAGCCCGTGCTCCAGCTCTCCTGCGCGGCGCCGGAGGAACGCTTTGCCGGTCGCGCGATCACGGTTTGCCTGACGGTTGCCAACAAGGGCGACACGGCGGCGGCCGGGACGGTGGTAACACTGCCGGTGCCCGCCTCCGCCACTTTCAACAGCGCAACGGCGGGCGGACAGGTTTCCGGGAACGCGGTGGTGTGGAACGTCGGCGCTCTGGCAACCGGCGCTTCGAAAGAGTTGTGTGCCACGTTCACGGCGGCGGCTCCCACCACCCTGAACTTCACTGGCAACGCCAAGGGTGCCTGCGCGGCGCAGGTCAGCACCGCCTGCAGCACCAAGGTGAGCGGCATTCCCGCCATCCTGCTGGAAGTGGTGGATTTGGAGGACCCGATCGAGGTTGGATCCACGGTCAACTATCGCATTGAAGTGACCAACCAGGGCAGCGCGCCGGGAACCGGCATCAGGATCGTGTGCGAGCTGGAAGACGAGCAGCAATTTGCCTCGGGCTCGGGCAGCACCGCGGTCACCGGTTCCGACAAAAAGATCACCATGGCCCCCGTCGCCTCCCTCGCTCCCAAAGCAAAGGCCAGTTGGCAGGTCAGCGTGAAGGCGCTCAAGGCCAAGAACATTCGTTTCAAGGTCTCGATCACCTCGGACCAGATGACCCGTCCGGTTGAAGAAACCGAATCCACGAATCAGGTACCTGAAATACTGACCGCGCTGGAAATTCACCGGGCTGGCCGCGATACCGCGGCCAGCCCTTTTTGTTGACCCCGCGAGGGGTCGGTCCCCGCCCCGTGCCCCCAGGAATCTGGCCGATCGTTTCCGGCCTGGAGAACGGTGCGGCTATTGCCCGGCGGCCGCGGAGGGTTTGGCCTGGGCCAGGGCGGAATCGAAAACCGTGACCCGGAACGTGGTGCCGTCCTGCTGAACGGTGCATTTCAAGTTCCGCTTTGCCGCCACCTCCTTGACCACCGTCAGCTTGGCGGTGTCCTGAGTGCTGATCGTCACCGGGGTCGTGTCCATCATCCGGCCAACCGCCTCGCGGTAACTGTCGAGCCGGTCCGCCGCCAGACACCCAAGGGCGGTGAGCATCAACGATCCCAGAGTTGCAAGTGTTTTGTTCATCGTTCGAGTTGAGAGGCGGCGACTCACGATCGCCGCTGGGGACCTGTCGAGCATTGGCTTTGCCAAGGGAACGGCGGGTCCACGATGCAACCGCAAAGCCCACCTCTCCGCCCCCGCCTGTCCTATAGATGCTCAGCGGCGGTGGGGCGTGGACACCCGTTCGCCATCTGCTCCGTGGTTCCACGGACCCGCTCACCGGCGCCGTTGTTGGGCGCGGCGTTTGGCCTCGATCAGCCTGCTGGTGGCGCTCTGTGCGGGGAGCGGTGGAGGCTGGGCGGGACCTGGTTCCGATGTCGGCGGGGACGGAACCGGCGCGGGCGGGGGGGTGTGACAACTCGCTGCCAGGCAGGGGGGGGGGGTGAATCCATCCGCACCGGCTGGAACAGTTCTTCCCGCGCCTCCTCGGGCCGCGCTTGCCGCGCGCGCACGTCGTCGCGTCGGGTCAGCAGCGCGGCTGCGCCGTCCGCAGGCCAAGAACAAGGTGTGTTCGGACCGGGAGTTCGTGGAAAAGGTGGTCGGGACGGAGGGGCGGAGCTTTACGGCCATCGTGCGCGAGGCGGAACCGGAGTTGAGCATGAGCCGGAGGACGGTGGCGAGTTATCTGGAACGGCTGGTGGAAGCCGGGGTGCTGGCCCAGTCCGGTGGGTTGTACTGCGCCAAGGGGGAAGCTCAGTGAGAGGCGAAGTGCCAGAGTGCCACATGCCTATAAATATAAAAGATATGACACCAAGCAGGTAGAGGGGAAGGAACCACCCTCCTTGGGGTCGGGTGGTCCTTCCTCCACTGCCGTTAGGGTGACACATAACAAGAGGAGGAACTGAAACATGACGATGGAGACGACAGAAGGGGAGAGCGAGAAGCCTTCGCGGCATTCAAGGCTTACCTGGACATGGGGCCAAAGCGGTCGCTGGCGCGCCTGGCGAAGGAGGTGGGCAAGAGCAAGCAGCTCATGGAACGGTGGAGCCGGAAGCACCAGTGGGTCCAGCGGGTGGAGGACTACCACAAGCGGATGCGCGAGATCGAGGAGGATTCCCGGAAGGCCGAGATCGTGGCCCGGGCTCCCGAGTGGGCCGACCGTCAGGAGCGGCACAAGGAGGAAGAGTGGCGGCTGCGTGGGGAACTGATCGAGGCTGGCCGCCGGGTACTCGAGAAGTTCCGTGACGGAACGAGGGAAGCCACCCTGGGCGACGTGGCCCGGGCGCTGGAACTTGCCAGCCACCTGGGACGGCTGTCGAGCGGTCTGCCCAGGGAGATCAAGGAGGTCAAGGAACTCAAGGAAACCAGCCTGCGCGTGGAGTGGAAGATGGCCTGGATAGGATTTACGGCCCGCGGAGGCGGCGGAGCCACCGTCGAAGTCCAGATTGAAGAATGCGAGTCAGAGTGGCGGAAGTGGCGGCGTGGAGGGAGATTGCTGAAGGCTGAAGGCGGAGGGGCGGGATAAAGCAAATGGTTGGTGGGGGCGTGTTTCCTAACTAACAGCGGCTCACGGGCCGCACTGTCACCTAACACTCACGTCCGCACCAACCAAAGGACCATAGCACACATGGACACAATCGACAAACCAAGGAGGCCGGAGCATCGAGCCGTACATGGAGGACGGAAGGGCGGCAGGGTGCCCGAAAGAGCAGATGGTGAACTTCCTCCAGGCGGAGGTCATCCTGCAACCCAAACAACTTGCCGCCTGCGCAGCGGCGCGGCTGTGCGATCGGCCCGACGGTCCGACGGCCATCGGCTACGGCGGAGCGCGCGGCGGAGGCAAATCACACTGGCTGCTGGCCCAGATGGGTGCGGACGATTGCCAGCGGGTGCCGGAGCTCAAGTGCCTGCTACTCCGAAAGGTGGCGAAGGCCAACATCGAACACTTTGAGGACCTGCGGCGACGTTTGTTCGCCTGCTGAAGCACGACTTCGCGGCGTTCCGGGGCATCCTGACGTTCGGGAACGGGTCGCGGATCATCGCGGGGCATTTCCAGAACGAGAAGGACATCGACGCCTATTTGGGCCTCGAATACGACGTGATCGGCGTCGAGGAGGCGTCCCAACTGACCTACCGGAAGTTCCAGGACATCTCGACGGGTCCCGTCCTGAAATAGGTTGTCACCTATGATGAACAAAAAGGGACACATTGGGCCTGCGATTCGGTATAGTGAAGCCTTCAAGATGGAAGTGGTGCGGGAGTTGGAACGGGAGCGGATTGCCCTTCGAGCACGTGCGGCGCAAGTATGGGATCGCGGGGTAGCTGGACGGTTCAGAAATGGGTGCAGAAGTATGGCAACGGTACCCGAGGAAAGGTGATTCGAGTGGAGAAGCCCGAAGAGATTAATGAGAGAGCGCGACTGAAGCGAGCGGGTGCAGGCGTTGGAAGCAGGCCTTGGCCGATGCGAACATCGACCTGGCGCTGGAGCGGCAGTATACGCGTCTGGCCTGTGAGCGGGCCGGGATCAAGGACGTGGCGGAGTTCAAAAAAAAAGCGGCTGGGCAGCGGCCCACGGAGCGGTAGAGCAGGACGGCGCAACTGGCGGGGGTAAGCGTCAGCCGTCTTTGCCGCAAGCTGGGGATGACGCGGCAGAACTATTACGCCCGGCGCAAGCTGCGGCAGCGGCGGGCGGTGGATGGCGGAGTTGGTGGTGGAGTTGGTCCGGTCGGAGCGGCAGTTGCAGCCGCGGCTGGGCGCGCGCAAGCTGCGGGTGCTGCTGGGGAAGCCCCTGGCCGAGGCGGGGGTCCGGCTGGGGCGGGACCGGTTTTTTGAGGTGCTGCGCGAGCAGGAGCTGCTGCTGGCGCGCCGGCGTTCTGAGCGGCCGCGGACGACCCACTCCTATCATAGCCTGCCGGTGTTTCAGGAATCTGGTTAAAGGACGTGAGGTCGAGCCGTCCCAATGAGGTTTGGGTGGGGGATCTGACGTATTTGCGGACGGAGGAGGGCTTCATGTTTTTGTCGCTGCTGACCGACAAGGTGTCGCGGCACATTGTGGGCTATCACTGCGGAGACAGTTTGGAGTCGATCGGGTGTCAGGCGGCGTTGAAGATGGCGCTCAAGCAGTTGCCGCCCGGCCAACAACCCATCCACCACTCGGATCGGGGAAGCCAGTACTGCTGCCACGATTACGTGAAGCTGGCCTTGGGCGAGAGGGCTGGCCATGAGCATGACCGAGGTCGATCACTGTGCGGAGAATGCCCTGGCCGAGAGGATGAACGGGATTGGGTGCATGACAAAAAAGTGACCTAGGATGGGCGCGCTTCGTGGCGCGCCCATTTTTGGGTTGCTAGATTGTATCTTGTAGGATACAAGCAGCCATGCCAGATTCCATCCAATCCCTCCGTTCCCAACGCGATGCCGTTCTTGAGCGCATGAAGCAGATCGACCACTTGCGGCGTGGTTCACTCAGCCGCCAGTTCTTCAAATCCCGCCGGGATGGCAAGGTCATCCAGGCGGGTCCTTACTTCGTCCTGCAATCCTCCTTCAAGGGCAGGAAGTGCTCCGAGCGGATTGCCTCCAAGGACGCCGAGCAGGTCGGACAGCACGTTGAAAACTTCCGGCGGTTTAATGGCCTGGCTGAAGAGTTCGTCACGCTCTCCGATCAAATCACCCAGTTGGAATGCGTGGCCGACGACAGTAAAAAAAACGTCTCGAACCCTCCGAGTGCCAGGAAGAACGATTCCGGGAGACCCAGGCCTTCCTAGCCCTCGTCCGTCGGCAATGGGCCCAACAGGGAGTAAACAATCTGGAAGCCGTCGAGTTAGGTTTGCGCCAGGCGCTGCTCCAGGATGGCCGCGCGCTGCTGGAAGAGCTGGTGCAGTCGGTGGCCGATGGGCTGGCGCTGGCCCAGCCGCAGAAGGGCGAAAAGTGTCATGCCGACCGACCGCGCGGCGTGGAGACGATCTTCGGTTCCATCCGACTGCAACGGGACTACCTCTACTCGCCCAAGGACAAGCAGGGGCGCTGTCCGCTGGACGACGCGTTGGGCCTGTTCGAGGGCGCCTCTCCGGGGTTGGTTCGGCTGGCCAGCCGAGCCGCTGCCCGGGAGGGGTTCGAGGCGGCCAGCGATGACTTGAAGGAACTGGCAGGGATCCAGATTGACGGACGGCAGATCCAGCGACTGGTGGCCCAGAGCGGCCCGAAGATCGCCGCTCAACTCAAGCTCACCAGCCCGGAGGTCCAGGCCAAGCCCATGCCGATCTGCTACGTGGAAGCCGATGGCACCGGCATCCCCATGGTGGCCGAGGAACTGGCAGGACGCAAAGGCAAGCAGGTCGATGGCACCGCCAAGACTCGGGAGGTCAAGCTGGGGTGCGTCTTCTCCCAGACCCAGACGGACCAGGAGGGCCGGCCGATGCGTGACTACCAATCCACCAGCTACGTGGGAACTCTCGCATCGGTGGAGAACTTTGCTCCGCTGCTGCGTGATGAAGCCCGACGTCGGGGCATCGGCCAATCTCAAAAGGTCGTGTTTATTGGGGACGGGGCGGCCTGGATTTGGGAACTGGCCAGAACGCATTTTCCGTTGGCCATCCTGATCTTGGATTTCTATCACATGATGGAATACCTCCACGAACTGAGCCAATTGCTCTACGGCAAGGACAGCCCGTGGGCCGTTCGGATGCAGGAGCACTGGAAGGAGCAGATGGAACGGGATGAAGTGCAGGCGGTCATCGACACCATGAAAAGCCGGGCCGAACAACTGGGGGAACTCTCCGCTGACACGCGGCAGAAGATTCAGGAGAACCTCCGCTACCTCGACAACAACAAGGACAAGATGCGCTACGGAACCTTTCGCCAACAGGGGCTCTTCTATGGATCGGGCGTCGTGGAAGCCGGTTGCCGCGCCGTCATCGGCAAACGGCTCAAACAATCCGGGATGTTCTGGTCGCAATCCGGGGCCGAGAATATCCTCGCCCTCCGCTGCGCCTTACTCGGAAATCGCTGGGACGAATGCTGGAACCAGATCAACCATTCCAGCCAGTTTCAGACTCGCACCGCCGCTTGAACCCTCCGGTGGTTACAATTCCGTCACGCACCCAGCGGGATTCTCAAGAGCGAATATGGATGGTTTTGTAAAGAAATCTGTGTAAGTGGTTTTTGGTTTTGGTTTTTGTCTCTTCAGTATCCCGAGCGTTAGCAGCGAGATAAAACGAGCAGGGGGCGAGCTGCGAGCCTTAGGGTTTGTGCAAAAATAATCTCGGTATACGAAGGCGGTATTCTACCACATAAGCAGTCGATCCCGCCAACGCAAGGATTCTGCTGATCCTTGCGATGTGGCTTCTGCAGCCGCTTTCGTGAACACTGGATCCTTGGTTCATCAGGCTGTGAATATGCGAGAATACCGCTTGCCGGCTGGCGCACAGGCGTTATTCTTGCATTATGAGACCGATCCAATTCGTCCTCCAGCCGCTCCTGGATCTCATTCATCGCCTCCGCGCCGTCACCATGCCCGAGATGAAGGCCGCCCTGGGCACCCAGGCCGATGCCACCGTGTTCCGCAAGCTCGCGAGCGTGTCCTACCAAACCAGTTACTCCCATCGGGGCGGGTTCTACACTTTGACATCCATCCCCCGGTTCGACACGCACGGCCTGTGGTGCTGTCGGGGCGCGTGGTTTTCCCGTCACGGCACCTTGTTGGACACCGCCACCGCGCTGGTCGAGTCGGCGCCCGCAGGGTATCTGGTCGGGGAGTTGGAAGGGCTTTTGCAGGTTCCGGCCAAGGATGCCTTGCGCCAGTTGGTCCAAGCCGGGCGTTTGCATCGCGAGAGTTATCACGGGCTCTATCTCTACCTGGCCAGGGATCGATCCCGACGACAGGAACAGTGGGCGGCCCGTCAGGTTCAGGAACCGAGCCTGGATTCCCGCCAGGAGGAGTATCGCGCGGCCCGCGTGCTCTTCTACAGTCTGCTGGATGAACAGCAACGTCGACTCTACGCCGGACTGGAAAGTTTCAAGCAGGGCCACGGCGGAGACCGTCAACTGGCCCAGGCCTTGGGTTTGGACGAGGATACCGTGGCGCGCGGTCGTCGGGAGTTGTTGGCCTGCGAAGGTTCAGCCCGACCGGGTCCGTCGTGCGGGAGGCGGTCGGCCGCGGGCCGAAAAAAAACGCCCGACATCCTGAGCCGTCTGGGCCACTTGCTCCAAGAGGACACGGCGGGCGACCCGACCGGGCGGCGCGGACTCTGGACGGGCAAGCGGCTTCGACAAATCACTCTCGAACTGCGTGGGTTGGGCATTGCGGTCAGCCCTAACACCGTGCGACGACTGCTCGCCCAACTGGGCTATGCCTTGCACGCCAACTCCAAATCGCTCTCGGTCTGCCTCACCCCAGCGCGATGAACAGTTCGGTTGCATCGCCCGGCAGAAGCGGCGCTTTCTGCGCGCGGGCTTGCCGATCATCAGCGTCGACACCAAGAAGAAAGAACTGGTGGGCAACTTCAAGAACCCCGGACGGGTTTGGGGCTCGCCAACCGGTGCCGGTCAACGATCATGACTTCCGATCCCAGGCCATCGGGATGGCCAATCCCTATGGCATCTTCGACCCGATCGCCAACCGTGGGGCGGTCTTTGTGGGAACCTCCCATGACACCCCCGCCTTTGCGGCCGGGAACATTGCCCGGTGGTGGCGACAAGGGGGGCGACTCACCTATCCCGACGCCCCCGAACTGCTCATCCTGGCCGACAGCGGCGGCAGCAACGGGGCGCGGGTGCGGGCGTGGAAGTATGAACTGCGGCGACAGGTAGTGGAACCTTTCGGCCTGTCGATCAGCGTCTGTCATTATCCCACCGGAGCCTCCAAATGGAATCCCATCGAGCATCGCCTCTTCAGCGAGATCAGCAAACACTGGGCGGGTCAACCCCTGGACAGTTATCCGACAATCCTGCGACTGATCAGCCAGACCACCACCCAGACCGGTCTACGCGTCAGCGCCACCCTGATCACAAAACACTACCAGACCGGTCAGAAGATTTCAGACCAACAGATGCGCGACATCAGGCTCCAGAAACACGCGACTCTCCCCGAGTGGAACTATACGATCCATCCACAGGAAAACCGGAATTAGTTTTTGCACGCATCCTTAGTTGTCAACTTGGGTTGCAGACGCACCGCGTCAAGCGAAAATCGCTGTGGCGTACTGGGGTTTCCGCGCAGCTCTTTCTCTGCGCTCGCCAAGGGTGCGGGCTTTGATTAGCTTGCCCGGCATGAAAGCCGCCGTGTTGCATGGGAGGGAGGACGTTCGGATTCAGGACGTGCCCGTACGGGCGCTGGAACCCGGCGAGGTGCGCATCCGGATTGAAGCCGCTCTCACCTGCGGCACGGACCTGAAGGTTTTCAAGCGCGGCTATCACGCGAAAATGATCGTTCCGCCCGCGGTGTTTGGCCACGAGTTTGCCGGTACGATCGAGGAGGCGGCCCCTGGGGTGGAGGGCTGGGGGGTGGGTGCGCGTGTGGTGGCGGCCAATTCCGCTCCCTGTGGGCACTGCTTCTTCTGCCAGGTCGGGCAGGAGAATCTGTGCGAGGACCTCCTGTTTCTCAACGGAGCCTACGCCGAGTCGGTGGTGGTGCCCGCGCGGATCGTGCAGCGGAACCTGTTACGGTTGCGGCCCGAAACCTCCTTTTGCGATGCGGCATTGGTGGAACCGCTGGCGTGCGTGGTGCAGGGGCTTGAAGACACGGGATTGCAGGCCGGCCAACGGGTGCTGGTGATCGGGGCCGGTCCGATCGGGCTCATGTTTGTGGCGCTCGCGCGCGAGTTGGGGTGTGATGTCACGGTGATCGGACGGGGGGAGCACCGCCTGGCCACCGCCACCAAGCTGGGGGCACGTCGAGTCGAGTCGTCGGAATCCCGTTCGACAACGCCGTCCTGTGAGCGCGGGTTCGACGCCGTCATCGAGGCGGTTGGCAAGCCGGAGGTGTGGGAGCAGGCGGTGCGTCGGGTTCGCAAGGGCGGCGTGGTGAATTTCTTTGGCGGTTGTCCGGCGGGCACGACCATCACCCTGGATACCACTCTGCTGCACTATTCCAACCTGACCTTGCGGGCGAGTTTCCATCATACCCCGCGCTCCATCCGTCGGGCCCTCCAGTTCATCGAGAAGGGGGTGATTCGTTCGGAGGATTTTGTGGGCGGCGAATGTTCACTCGACCAGTTGGCCGACCTGTTCCACCACATGGCCGCCGGCAACCGTGCGGTGAAAACCCGGATCCGCGTTCGCGGCTGATTGAACACGTGCCCGAGAACAAGCTCCAATCCTGCGTGAGACTGATCTTGCGCAAACCACGCCTCCGGCTCCTGTCATTGACGATCCTGTTCCAGGCGGGGGCCGTTTGCGCCGATGTCGACGGCTTGCGCGGACTTGAACCGTCCGGCGCCAGTTCCCTGGTCGCGCAAAACCGTGTCGAGGCTTCGGATGCCGCCATCCAGCAGGCGGTCAATGCGGTGTACCCGGCGCTGGTGCGGATCCATGTGGTGTTCGAGGAGGGGCAACAGGGGCGGATGGAGAAGAAGCGGGCCAGCGGCAGCGGCGCGATCATCTCCGAGGACGGTTACCTTGTGACCAACCATCATGTGGCCGGACGGGCCACCCGCATTGTGTGCCGGTTGTCCAACCGGGAGGAGGTGGATGCCGAGTTGATCGGGACCGACCCGTTGAGCGACATCGCGGTGCTCAAGCTGGATCTGTCCGGGCGTCCGAACCCGGACGCCAGGTTTGGGGTGGCGCGGTTCGGGGATTCAGATCAGTTGAAGGTTGGTGACGTGGTTCTGGCCATGGGCAGCCCGGCGGGTGTTTCGCAATCTGTCACCAAGGGCATTGTTTCCAATACCGAAATGATCTCGCCCGGTAACGGCATGAGGCTGGACGGGGAGAACGTGGGTGAGTTGGTCCGGTGGATTGGCCACGACGCGGTGATTTACCCGGGCAACAGCGGTGGTCCCCTGGTCAACCTGCAGGGAGAGATTGTCGGGATCAACGAGGTGGGCATTGGCAGCCTGGGCGGGGCCATCCCCTCCAACCTCGCCCGGCAGGTGGTTCAGCAACTCATCGAGAAGGGCTACGTGCCACGCAGTTGGATCGGCATTGAAGCGCAGCCCCTCCTGAAATCCATGCCCACGGCCCACGGCATCATGGTGGCCTCGGTCCTGCCGGACAGCCCGGCGATGCGCGCGGGGATTTTGCCGGGCGATTTGATCACGGAGTACAACAGCCAACCGGTCCAGGAAAGCCGGTCTCAAGAGGACCTTCCGTTGTTCAATCAGATGGTGTTGTCCACACCGCTCGGAACCGCGGTGACGCTTCATGGAGTGCGGGATGGGCAATCCATGACCTGGACGATGACCACCATCGAGCGCGAGCCCAACCTGGCCAAGGAAGGCGAACTGCGCGAGTGGGGGTTGACGGTGCGAAATTTCACCCGGGTATCGGCGTTGGAGAAGGACCGCGACGACCGGCACGGGGTCTGGGTGGACAGTGTTCGCCCGGGCGGTGCCTCGGCTGCCGCCAAGCCTGAACTCAATCGGGACGATGTGATTGTGGCGGTGCAGGGACAGTCGGTGGAGACGGTGGCTGCCCTGCGCCAGTTCACCGAGGGCTTCGTTCGGAATCTCGAGCAACCTGAACCGGTCCTGGTGACGTTCGATCGCGATGGCCAGCAGTTCGCCACGGTCATTCGGATTGGACCGGAGCCCGACCCGAACAAACCCGCCCGACCCGACAAGGGCTGGCTGGGGGTCGAGAGCCAGGTGCTTACGCGGGAGCTGGCCCTGGCCTTCGACCTCGAAGGCAAGCGGGGTGTGCGCGTCACCCAGGTTTACCCGCGGTCGCCGGCGGCGGAGCGCGGGCTCCAAACCGGAGATATCCTGCTCAAGCTCGATGGAATGGTGATTCCCGCGCGCACGCCGTCCGATCAGGAACTGTTTGGCAATCTCATCCGCGATTACAAAGTCGGGACCGAGGCCGTGATCGAGGGGGTCAGGGGCGGTGCAGCACACCAATGGACCGTCCGGATTGGGAAACAGCCCAAACCGAACAGTGATTTGGATTCGTACGAAGACAAGCGGTTCGAGTTCACGGCGCGCGAGATGTCTTTTACCGAAGCGGTGAATGCCAAGTTGGACAGCCCTGAGGACGGGGTGCGACTGGCCACCGTTCAACCTGCCGGGTGGGTGGCCCTGGCCGGCGGTGCCAGCGGGGACATCCTGCTTGCGATCGACGGGCAGAAGGTGGGCAGCATCGTGCGGCTCAAGGAAATCCTCAAGGAACTTGAGCAACGCAAGCCGCGCCAGGTGGTGTTCAAGCTGAAGCGGAGCATTTACACCGAGTTTATTGAGGTGGAGCCCAAGTGGTAACCCGCGCGCCAGGACTGTTTGAAATGAACCAATTCGACCTTCAACATGCCGACGGGGCCGGGCGCCATGCACCGCCCTGTAGCACAGGTCCTTCAACCTGCGGGTCTCGGCAACTTTCCAGCCGCCAGATTTCCGTCCCTGGGAAACGCGGGACAGGAATGTGCCCCGAACTCGCAGACAGGAATGTCCGCGCTACCCTCCAGAGCACCGAAACGGTGCCTCTCCCGTCCAGTGTTAATCGGCCCAAGCGAACAGGGTGCTCGTGGGGTACTGCACTGACGACGGCCTTGCTGGCTGGAAGCCTGCTCGGCTTCGGAACGCCAGCCTTCGCCATGGACGCCTCGCAGCGAATGGCCCGCAAGCTCTACGACGAAAAGCACGAGTCCATCGTGTGGGTTTCGGCGGTGCTCAAGTTGAGCCTGGTCGCCGCCGGACCGACCGACGCGCCGCTCAACATTCCCGACCAGGAACGCACCGTGGACTTGCTGGGCACCATTATTGACCCGTCCGGGTTGGTGGTGGTTTCCCACAGCCAGATCGATCCCTCGCGCGAGCTCAACGATCGCCAGATCAACACCCCCGGCGGCCCCGTGAACCTCGAGGCGACCGTAACGCTCAAGGAAATCCGGGTGACCCTGGCGGACGGAACCGAAATCCCCGCCGAACAGGTCATGAAAGACCAGGACCTCGACCTGTCGTTCCTCCGGATCAAGACCGACAGCAAGGAAGCCGCTGGGGTGACAATCCGGGCCATCGACTTGGGCAAGCACGCCACGCCTGGCATCAGCGACGAAGTCATCACCTTGTCCCGAACGCCGGAGGTGCTCAGTCGCGTCCCGGCGGTGGCCATCGGCCAGGTGACCAGCATCGTAAAACGGCCCCGGACCTTCATCCGCGTCACCGGTGACGTCCTGGGTTGCCCGACGTTTACGACGGACGGCAAGGTGGTGGGGATCAGTGTGCGGCGCACCATGAAGGACAAGGGTGCAACGACCGTGCTGCTGCCGGCCGAGGACGTTCTGGAAATCGCCCGTCAGGCCCAGAGCATCAAGTCCGGCAGACCCTGACCGGCTGGGCCCCGTCCAACAACGTTCGCGCCTGCGCATCTGGCCATCGCAAAAGCCCCGAACGCCGGACTCATCCGGCCGCGGGCTGCGCAAGGGCGGATGTGTTTTGAGCTTGGGGGGGGGTACCGAGAAGGGGAGCGCGCAGGCGGCTGGAGTCAGCGTTCCGGGCCGCGCTGCGCGCGCGGCCCGGAATTTACTGAAGACCGGAGTTAGTTGGATTGGCGTCCGCCCACGCCCTTCGTGGACTTGCTGAGTGCCTTGGCGGCCTGGTTCGGACGGAGGGCGCGCACGGCTTTGCCGGCCTGCCACATTTCCGAATTGCCGATCTCATCCAACTCCGCCTGGAGCAACTTCTGGTAGTTGCGCCCGCCGCACGCGCTGAGGACGCGGGCGCATTCCTTGCCGCTCTTGACGCGGGCGTAGAGTTCCTTGAACACGGGCATGACCGCTTTTTTGAAGCGCGGCTTCCAGTCGAGCGCGCCGCGCTGGGCCGTCGCCGAGCAGTTGGCATACATCCAGTCCATGCCCGTTTCGTCCACGAGGCGGATCAGGCTTTGGGTCAGTTCCTCGACCGTTTCGTTGAACGCTTCGCTGGGCGAGTGGCCGTTCTTCGCGCAGCACGTCATATTGCGCCTCCATGACTCCGGCCAGCGCGCCCATGAGCATGCCGCGTTCGCCGGTGAGGTCGCTGAAGACTTCATGCTCGAAGGTGGTGGGGAACAGGTAGCCCGAGCCGATGCCGATGCCGACCGCCAGGCAGCGTTCTTCGGCGCGTCCGGTGTAGTCCTGCTCGACGGCGTAGCTGGAGTTGATCCCGGCGCCGGAGAGGAAATTGCGGCGGACATTCAGCCCGGAACCCTTGGGCGCGACCATGATCACGTCCACGTTCTTGGGCGGGATGACCCCCGTCTGGTCCTTGTAAACGATCGAGAACCCGTGCGAGAAGTAGAGGGCGTCGCCGGGTTTCAGATTCTTCTTCACCACCGGCCAGATGGCCCGTTGGGCGGCGTCGCGAGACCAGCATCTGGATGATCGTGCCCCGCTTCACGGCTTCGTCGATGTCGAACAGGGTCTTGCCGGGCACCCAGCCGTCCTTGCACCGCGCGGTCCCAGTCCCGCTTGAAATTCCTTGGCCTGGCCGATGATGACATTGAAGCCGTTGTCGCGGAGGTTCAGGGACTGGGCGGGGCCCTGCACGCCGTAGCCGATGATGGCGATGGTTTCGTTCTTGAGGACCTTGCGCGCCTTGGCCATCGGGAATTCCTTGCGCGTGACGACGTTTTCTTTCGTGCCGCCGAAATCAATGTTTGCCATGGTTTGCTTTCTTTGTTGTTGGGCGCCGCCGATGGCTGGGGCGTCGTCTTGTTGTTAACCGGGTCGCCGTACGCTGGGTTCAGTTCGTCTGCAGCGAACGGGCACCGGGCCGAACCGGCCAGACCGCTCAGTCAAACGCAAACCGGGGTCTCCGGCGCCGTCATCGCAGGCTCTACTTGCGCGGCAGGGCCACCTTGCCGGTGCGGGTCAGATCCGAGGATGCCGAAGGCCTGCATCAGGTCGATGAACTTCTCGACCTTGCTCTCGTCGCCGGTGATCTCGATGGTCAGGCTCTTGGGCTGCACGTCCACGATCTTGGCGCGGAAGATGTCGGTGATCTGCATGACCTCGGCGCGGGTCTTGGAATCCACCGCCACCTTCACCAGCACCAGTTCGCGGTCCACGTACTCGCCGTCGCGGAAGTCCTGCACCTTCGAGCACGTCCGGCAGCTTGTTGAGCTGCTTGACGATCTGCTCGAGCGTGGCGTCGTCGCCGCGCGTGACGATGGTCATGCGCGAGGCGGTGGGGTCCTGCGGTCGGGGCGACGTTCAGCGTGTCGATGTTGTAGCCGCGGCCGCTGAACAAGCCCGGCGACGCGCGTGAGCACGCCGAACTTGTTTTCCACCAGCACGGAGATCGTGTGTCGCATAAAAAGCCCCGAATTGCAGGGGTTCGGAGCCTAACAACCGCTCCAAACCCGGTCAACGGGCAATTGACACGGGCAATTGACACGCAGGCGCGGCGCGGTTCGGAGGGAGGGGCGAGGATCACCCCCCTCGTCCCTACCCCTATCCCGGTTCATAGTCACCCCTCGCGTCCATCCGTTGAAGGTCGCCTCCTCAAGCAAAGGCTTGGACTGGACTCGGCGCCTGCTAGTTTGCGCGCATGGCTTTCGACTCCTTCCGCGACTGGGTCAACGCGCTGGACCGCGCCGGCGAACTCATCCGCATCGCCCAGCCGGTCGCCACCGAGCTCGAGATCACCGAACTGGCCGACCGCGAGATGAAGTCGCCCGGGCGGCGGCAAGGCGCTGCTGATCGAGAAGCCCACCGTCAACGGGCAGGTCTCGCCCTTTCCCGGTGGCCATCAACACCCTGGGCTCCTGGAAACGCATGGCGCTCAGCCTGGGGGCGGAGTCCGTGGACGACGTGGCCGCCGAACTGGGCTCGCTCATGAAAGCCAAGCCGCCCACCTCGATCCGCGAGGCGATGCAAGCTGCTCGGCACCGCCCTCGAACTGCGCCACGCCAGGCCCAAGCGCGTCAAGGACGGCCCCTGCAAGGAGGTGGTCCACCGGTTCGATGCCGCCAGCCACCCGCACCGAGCCGTGGCCCAGCGCGCCATCGCCGTGTGCGACTCTCGGACTTCGGACTTCGGACCTCGGACTTCCTCCGCCACCGCCCTGCCCACGCTGCTCAATCTGCCCATCCTGCAATGCTGGCCGCTCGACGGCGGCCGGTTCATCACCCTGCCCTGCGTGGTCACCCGGGACCCCGACACCGGCGAGCGCAACGTCGGCATGTACCGCATGCAGGTCTACGACGACCGCACCACCGGCATGCACTGGCAGCTCCAGAAGGTCGGCGCGCGCCACGGCCGCCGCTACTACGAAACCGGCACGCGCATGCCCGTCGCCGTCTTCCTCGGCGGCGATCCCGGTGTTCACCTTTGCCGCCACCGCGCCGCTGCCGGACGGCCTGGACGAATTCCTCCTCGCCGGCTACCTGCGCAAACGATCCGTCGAACTGGTCAAGTGCGAGACCAACGACCTCGAGGTCCCCGCCAACGCCGATTTCGTCATCGAGGGCTACGTGGACCCGCGCGAGCCGCTGCGCGACGGAAGGCCCGTTCGGCGACCACACCGGCTACTACACGCTGCCCGAGCCGTATCCCGTCTTCCACGTCACCGCCATCACCCACCGCAAGGACGCCGTCTATCCCGCCACCATCGTCGGCATCCCGCCGATGGAGGACTTCTACATCGGCGGCGCGTCGGTGAAACTCTTCCTGCCCATCTTCAAGATGAACTTCCCCGAGATCGTGGACATCGCGCTGCCGGCCGAGGGCGTCTTCCACAACCTCGTCTTCGTCAGCATCAGGAAGACCTACCCGATGCAGGCCTACAAGATCATGCACGGCCTCTGGGGCATGGGGCAGATGATGTTCACCAAGTACATCGTGGTGGTGGACGACGACGTGGACGTGCACAACACCAGCGAGGTCCTCTTCCGGCTCTGCGCCAACACCGACCCGCAGCGCGACAGCCTCTTCACCAAGGGCCCGGCCGACGTGCTCGACCACGCCACCAGCGAAATCGCCATCGGCAGCAAACTCGGCATCGACGCGACGAAGAAACTGCCGGGCGAAGGCTTCAAGCGCCCCTGGCCGCCGCTCATCAAGATGGATGCCGCGGTGAAGGCGAAGGTGGAAAAGCTTTTCAACCCTTAAAAATCCAATGGAAGCTCACGTCAAAACCGCCCGCGAAATTCTTCATTCCGGCGACCAATTTCTTGTGCCGTTCTTTCAACGCCATTATTCGTGGCGCAAAGAAAACTGGCAGCGATTGCTCGACGACATCGTCGCTCTGACTGAGGAATCAGACGAAACAAAACATTTCCTCGGGCCGCTTGTCTGCACCCCATTTCATCCTGTCCCAGGCGAAGTCACGCCCTACCAACTCATAGATGGCCAGCAGCGGTTGGCGACGCTCACGATTGCGCTGGCAGCTTTGCGTGACATCGCAAAGCTTAACGCGCTTGAGCCTCTCGCCGACGAGATCCTCGAGGACTATCTGATTCACCGTCGCCGCCAAGGTGTTCAGCGGTTCAAAGTAGTGCCGAGGCTTGGAGACCGGAGCGACTATGAATCCATCATCGAAGGAAGCCCCGCGGGAACAACGATGACGACTGGCTTACTTGGTGGTTACTCCTTCTTCAAACGAGAATGGAAACGGCTTGTCGGCGCTGACGGCGAAGCAGCAATCAAACGATTCTTGATTGCTTGCACGGCTCGACTATCGCTGGTGACGATTACTGTTGGTGGAGAGAATCCCTACGAGATTTTCGAGAGCCTAAATTCCACCGGGTTGCCGCTCGAAGAATCTGACCTGATTCGCAATTTCCTGTTCATGCAAGTTCCGCTTGAAGAGCAGGACAGATTTCAGTCAAAACGCTGGGAAGCATTTGAAAAGCGCTTCGATGGGGTTGGCGGATACGAGAAGCTTTCGCCGACATTGTTCTATCGCAGCTACCTGATGCGCGAGGGGAATTACTGTCGGAACAAGGCTGCATACGTTGAGTTCAAAAAACAAAGTTTAGCCCGTGGCCTCACCCCCACAGCGCAGGTTGAGGAACTGCAAAGGTTTGCCCGGTTCGAGCTTTGGCTTCGCCGACCGTTGACCTGCGATGCCGGAGAGTTCCGCGAGGCGTTCTCCCGGATTCAAGCTCTCGACATCACGACAGCCCATCCTCTTCTGCTGCACCTTTTGCAACGGCATGAAGAAAACAGGTTGGGGAGAGCGGAGCTTCTTGGATGTTTCAATGATCTCGCCAGCTTCGTGATACGGCGGTCTGTGTGCGGTGATTCCACGCGCGGATATGGCAAAATGTTTCCTGAAGCAATCAAAGCGATTCGCCAGCACGTCCGCGAAGACTTGGCTGAGTTTCTTCTGGAAAAAGGTTGGCCAGACGATGCAGCGTTCATTCCCCAACTGGTTGAGTTCCCGATTTACAAGCGAGAGCGGAACAAATGCCGACTGCTGCTTGAAGTGTTGGAACGCGAACAGGGGCACAAAGAAGAAGTGAATCTCAAGAAAGTGAGCGTGGAGCATGTGCTGCCGCAGGTAATCGGAGGCGATGACAACGATGGAGAGTCGTGGCAAAGAATGCTCGGCCCGAATTGGAAAGCTCTGCATGAGAAGTGGCTTCACACGCTGGGCAACCTCACTCTCACCGGCTACAACCCGGAACTCGGCAATGGCAGCTTTGCCGACAAGAAAAGTGCGTTCGCGGAAAGCAATGTTTCGCTCAATCAGCACTTCGCTGGACTGGCACAATGGAGTGACCAAGAAATCAGACAACGTGGGTTGGAGTTGGCTCGCATTGTCGCACGCGTTTGGCCGCGCCCTGCTGGCGGCCCTAGCTACATCGCCCCCACGCCGACGCCAACTGAGCCGGAGGAACTGCTCGCACCGTCAGAAGCGGTAGCAGGCGAAGGAGAGCGGAGAGGCCGAAGTAAGCTCCTCATTCGCGTGCGTTGGTCAAAACTCGGCAGAGCTCTCCCCGACGAAGACATCTGCGAGAAGAAAGCGACCAAAACGATGGCGGTGTTTCTCAGCAAACTCATCCTTGCTTTTGGAGAGCCGATGGCGGAACGTCTTACTCGCGTTGGCGTCAGTCGTGGCTATCCGCTCTCCAACAATCCGGCTGTGGACTTTCTGAATCCGGCCCAAGGCGAGCCATACAATCATCAGCCAGTGCCGGGCACGGACCTCTATGTTTTCACGAACCTCTCCAACCAGGAAAAGCGCGACGATTTGCGGAGTCTCGTTCGGTTCCTCGAATTCCCGCCGGATGGTGTTGAGGTTTCGTTGACCGATTGAGTCGTTAACTTTAGAGCGTTTGCCACGACCAACTTCATGTTGCATCTGCAACATAAACTTGTCCTGCGTCACGCGCGGCCTGCTCCGGCTTTTCCGGGGTTGAACGTGCGTCCGCCTCCGCCGAGCTACGGCGGGACAGGCAGTTGCCGGCCGGCTCCACGCTTCGCTTGATTTCAAATGGCAAATGCCAGATGTCAAAGCCGCCACGCGTGTTGCCCCAGATCATCCGACGGCGGAATCCGGCCCGGCAGCCTGTCTGCGTGCAACGCACAGGGCGGCAGCGGATCGTGCGTCACCGCCTCCAGCCACGCCTCGCACCACGCTTCGCTTGATTTCAGATGGCAGATGCCAGATTTCAGATTCCGCGGCGTGCCGCCCGGCCGTTCCGCCAGCACCTTCAGATGCCGGGCATAGTCCCGATGCATCGGGATTGATGCGCTCGAAGTCCCACGCGCCCGCGACGATCTCCCCGTCCGACTCTCCCGCACACGGCCGCGCAGCCGCTTGACGAATTAGTAGCTTACAAGCTACAGTATGCCGGTGTTCGTCACACCGAAAGAAATCGTCGCGTTCCGCGCAACAGACGGACGAGTGCCGTTTGAGGAGTGGCTGGACGATTTGAATGACAAGAAAGCCGTGGCGCGAATCCTCGCGCGGCTGGCACGCGTGCGGCAGGGCAATCTCGGCGACTGCAAACCGGTGGGTGAGGGCGTGAGCGAGCTGCGAGTGGATTACGGCCCGGGTTACCGGGTCTATTTCGGTCAGGACGGGCAGACGTTGGTCGTGCTGCTCTGCGGCGGCGACAAGCGGACGCAGGACCGGGACATCCGGTTGGCGAAACAGCGTTGGCGCGAATACAAAACGAAGTGATCTATGAAAACGGTCAGTTACAAGAAAATCTTGCAGAAGAAATTGGACGACCCCGAAACGGCGGCGGAATACCTCACGGCGTGTTACGAGGAAGGGCCGGAAGTTTTCCTTGTCGGCCTGCGAGACGTTGTCGAAGCGCAAGGCGGTGTCGCTCGCGCGGCGGAGTTGAGCAAGCTGAACCGGGAGAGTCTGTATCGGCTATTTTCCCGTAATGGCAACCCGCGTTTATCGAGCCTCAGTTCAGTTCTTTCGGCACTCGGTCTGAAGGTCGCTTTCGAGCCGGCATGACGAGACGCAGGCTGTTGACCTGACCGTCGCTCGCAGACTCGCTTTGCCCTGGGCTGCTTTCTTTCGGGTTTTCAGCCCTTCCCAGTCAGCCAACCGCAGCACGATTGCCATGACCGAATTTGTGTTGCCAATGCAACACGGAATTGTCCTGCATCACGCGCGGTCTGCGCTGGTTGTTTGGGGGTTGAACGTGCGTCCGCCTCCGCCGAGCTACGGCGGGACAGGCAGTTGCCGGCCGGCGTTGCGCAGCACTTCCACCCGCCGTCGGCCTTGGCAGGCGGCCACCGCCCTTGTTGCCCCGGATAATCCGACGGCAGAATCCGGTCTGGCAGCAGCGGATCGTGCGTCACCGCGTCGCGCACGATACGCCTGAAACCATTGTGGCTGGTGAGCGCCTTCCTTTTCGGGCATTGATGCGGCGTGAACGCCGCGTTCCAATGATGGTGCGGGTGTCGAATTGCTCATCTCCAAAACACCACTTGTCAAGTCACGACTTGACAAGTATCTCTGCGACATTTTTCTTGCCTCCCGCATAAGCATGGAGTTTGTCGGGCGCCAGCGCGAACTGGCGGTGTTGGAAGAGGCCTGGAAGTGCGATGGCGGAGCTTTCATTCCTGTGTATGGCCGCCGCCGCGTGGGCAAGAGCGAACTGCTCGTCAAATTCATGACCGGCAAGCCGGCGCTCTACGTCACGGGTAAAGTCGTGCCCGCCGAATTGCAACTCCGCGAGTTTCTCCGCGCCGCCGCCGCCGCCCTGCGCGAACCCTTGCTGGCGGACCACCCCGTTGCCGACTGGCCCGCCGCCTTCCGCCTGGTTGAGGAACGATGGAAGGGGCCAGGCAAGCTCATTTTGGCGCTCGACGAATTCCAGTGGATGGCTGCTGCCAGCCCGGAACTGCCGTCGGTGCTCCAAGAGTGCTGGGACCGGCGATGGCGGAACGGGCGCATCATGCTCATCCTGTGCGGCTCCTACCTCGGTTTTATGGAACGCGAGGTTCAGGGCAAGAAAAGCCCGCTCTTCGGTCGGCGCACCGCCCAGATTCTCCTGCGTCCCTTCGGCTATGCCGAGGCGGCCAGGTTCCACCCCAACTGGTCGCGCCCCAATCAGGCCGCCGCCTACTTCATCTGCGGCGGATTGCCCTTCTATCTGCGTTGCTTCGCGCCCGCGCTTTCCATTGAGCAAAACCTCGCCGCCGCCATGTTCGACGAACTGGGCCTGCTCTTCCGCGAGCCGGAATTCCTCCTGCGCGAAGAACTGCGCGAAGTCTCGACCTACAACGCCATTCTCCTGGCCCTCGCCACCGGCAGCCCGACCAACAGCGAGATTTCCCGCGCCACTGGCATCGGCGACCGGGCGTTGCACTACTACCTCAGCACGCTGGTCGAGCTGGGCTACGTCCAACGCCGATTTCCGCTGACGGGCGTGCCCCCCACCGCGCGGCAGGTCCGCTACGCGCTCGAAGACCCCCTGCTGCGTTTCTGGTTCCGCTTCGTCTATCCGAACCTCAGCCTCATCGCCCGTCTTGGCGCGGCGCAGGCCGTGCGCGAACTGGTCCTGCCGGAACTGGAGGGCTACTTCGGTCACGGCTTCGAGCGGCTGTGTCGCGAAGCCCTTCCCGCGCTCTACGTCCGCGAAGGAGTCCGCGCCGGTTTCGAGGTGGGCGAATACTGGGACAAAGACACGCAGATTGATGTCGTGGGGTTGCGGCAGGACCGCTGGACTGACCTGGGCGAATGTAAATGGGGCCATGTTGGCTCGGCGACCGCGCTGCGGG
>CAVVUP010000026.1:0-84927 GCA_963751435.1 uncultured Verrucomicrobiae bacterium
ACCTTCTGTCGCGACGTCTCGAGCACATTCTTGAACTGGGCGAAGATGGCCTGGGCGGTTTCCGGCCGGAGATAGGCCACGGACGAATCGTCCTGCACCGGCCCGACGTGGGTCTGGAACATCAGGTTGAACGCGCGCGGCTCGGTCTTTTCGCCATGACATTCGCTGACCGTCTTGCTGGGCTTCTGCGGACACGGGATCTCGTCGGTCTGATCCGCCCGGAACCGGCCCTTGCAGGTTTTGCAGTCGATCATGGGATCGCTGAACGTGTCCACGTGACCCGACGCCTGCCAGATCTTGGGGGACATGATGATGGTCGCCTCGAGCCCGGCGACGTCGTCGCGCAGCCGCACCATGTCCCTCCACCAGGCGTCCTTGACATGGCGCTTCAACTCGGCACCCAGGGGGCCATAGTCCCAGAACCCGTTGATGCCTCCGTAGATCTCGGACGACTGGTAAATGAACCCGCGACGCTTGCAGAGGGAGACAATCTTCTCCATCAACTCGTTGGACTTCGGCTCGGCCATAGAAGGGTCAGTCTCAAAGATGCCTTCGCGAGTGTCAAGGAGGGCGGTCGAGGGCGGTGTAAGCTCGGTGCATCCCGAAGTTGGCGGTAGGAATCAGTTCCAAAGGTGGTGATGGTCGTGGTTTTTGACCAGTGCACTCAAGTGGAGCAGGTGGGGCAATCCCGGTCGGCCCCAAAACTGCCCACACCCTCGCAGTCGCCTCTGGAGTTGCTTGCCCAGAGATTCGACAGCGCCGCTGCCCAAAGGCGCGCCTGCTTTCTCCATGGCGCTGTAATGGAGATGATCCTTGTGCCCCTGGAAGTATTTCACTTCACGGGTGATGATTTCCTGGGACTCGACTGAACGCTGCCCGTGGGATTCCAACAGTTGCTCCAACGCTTACACGACTTGGGTCTCTTTTCCGTGTCGCAGGCGATGGAGCATTCCACTCAACCATTCCTTGGACTGCGGGGTGCCAGGGTCATGGATCGACTCGGCAACCGCATGCAGGTGCTCCCGGGCATGATGAAAATCGAGCG
This sequence comes from uncultured Verrucomicrobiae bacterium, assembly GCA_963751435.1. GTDB lineage: Bacteria > Verrucomicrobiota > Verrucomicrobiia > Limisphaerales > DSYF01 > JALOTU01. The sequence continues at coordinate 1,046 of CAVVUP010000026.1, forward strand.
TCTTGAGGGCATCCTTGAAGCGATCCTCCGCCAGATCCCACAACCACACCGCTCCATCCATGACCAGATAGATCACCTGCGCCCGGGCCAGTCCCCTGCGCAGTGCTTCCCGATGCGGAACGCCGGGCTCTCCCGTCAGAAGCCTCCGCCGGACGGGACGAACCTGAGTTGGCGGAGAGGGCCCGATCCGCCGGGGCTGCAACCGACCTGAGCCGTCAGAACCGCCCGTTGATTGAGGTTCCGGACGCCTGGAACCGTCCTGCTCTGCCCAGACTTCAGCCGGCTGAATCCAGCGTTCCTCGTCCAGGCCCTTCCAGGATCCGCGCCACTGCCCGGATGCGCCCCATGTTCCATTCGCGCAACATTCCCGCAAAATTCCAGTTGCCTTGGTGGTTCCATCTGTTAATGATTCGCATAATCAAACATGCTTTGTGCCGCCCATGCTTTCCTCGCGTCGCGCGCCTGTGCGGCTTCGCCACACTGCCGGGGCGCGGCCCGGCGTCCGTCTTCCTTCACCTCCGCTCACATCCTGAGATCCAATCCCTATGAAGAGTATGCACCAACGTTCATTGTTTAACTGGTCCTTGTCCTGCGTGGTCGCCTTGGGGCTGCTGGGCAGCACCCGGTCGGTCCGGTCCGCCCTCCCGCTCCAGCCCGAGCAGATCGTGGTGACGTGCTTCTCCGGCACGATGAACTACTACAGCGCGCCGCCCACCGCCATTCCCAACCTGAACACCAACGGCTACGTGGTGGCGGTGTTTGACACGACGACGGGGAACATCGGACCGCTTGATTCCGCCCACCACCTCGCGGGCCGGAGCTTTGGGATGGTTGGGACACGCCGCCGGTCGCTTCATTCCACAACGAGACCGGCCAGCCTTGGAACGCGCAGCGGTTGGGCGAGGTGTTCGGCATCTGCGTGGACGATGCCGTGCCGCCCAACATCTACGTCACGGCGACGGAGTGCTACAACATTGTCGGTTCCTTGGCCCCGCATCCGAAGGGCGTGGGTGGCCCCGGGGGCGTGTACCGGTTGGACGGCACCACGGGCGCGAGCACGTCTGGCAGTCTGCCGAACAACAGCGTCAACGGTCCCGGGTTGGGCAACGTCTGCTTCCGTCGCGCGGGCAGCGGCACGGGTTACCTCTACGTCAGCAACCTGGAAGACGGGAAGATCTACCGTATGGACGCCGCCACGCTTACGGCTGTCGGGACGCCGTTCGACCACGGGGTCACCGGCCGGGGCAATGCCAGCCTGGCAACCCTCACGGACGACGGCACACCGGGGTTGACGCAGTTTGGCCGCCGCATCTGGGGCGTGCAGACGTTCCAAAACCGGCTCTACTACGCCGTGTGGTGGGAGGACAGCCGCAACATCAGCCTGACCGAGTCCAACGAAATCTGGTCGGTGCAGCTGGACAGCGCGGGCGACTTCATTCCGACGACCGCCCAGCGGCTGTTTGCACTGCCCAACTTCAACATCAATCCCGTGGTCGCATCCGGCCGCGAGCATTGATTTCTCGCCCAGCGGCAAGATGTTCCTGGCGGAGCGTTACTGGCAGTACCTGGGGATGGTGTCGGGCCCCACGTTTGGCGCGCATCACACGCGGATTCTGCGCTACTGGCTCTCGGGCACCAACTGGGTCACCGACCCGGGCACCACCCATCATATCGGCGGCGATCCGGGATTCTATTTTGCCAACAACATGGTGGGGGCCAACTCCGCGGGCGGCGTGGCGGTGAATTGTGACGAGAGCGTCTGGGGCACGGGCGACATGTACGCCGGCTCCTACAGCACGCCGCCGAACATTCCCTTTGGCCCCGGCGATCTGGGTTACGTGTACGGCTGCCTGCGGATTCCCACCGGCGGCAACAGCATGTATGCCGGTTACGGTTATGGCAGCTTTGCCATTGATTTCGATGGCAACACCAACAGTATCGCCAAGTTCGGCGTGGGCGCCATCGCCACCGTGCGCGAATGCTGCGTGCCGCCGCCCACGGGAATGGCCGCCTGGTGGCCGCTGGATGAAGCCACCGGCGCACCGACTTACGCCGACCTGAGCGGCAACGGCAACACCGCCCTGGTGGAGAGCGGTGGCCCGCTGGGCAACTCCCAGAGTCCCTCGCCGACGGCCGGCAAGGTGGCCGGAGCGAGTTTCTTCCTGGATTCGCTCAGCCGCGGGCGCGCGCCCGATGCGCCTTCGCTGAACTTCGGCACCAACAGCTTCAGCCTGGATTGCTGGGTGAATCCGGTGCAGGTCGTCACCGACCACCTGGCAGACGATCGTGGACAAGTTCGACACGAACACGTTGCGCGGCTACACGGTGGGCATCTCCAACGGCACCGTGGTCCTGCACGTCGGTGACGGCACGGCCTACACGCACATCGGCCCGGCGATCAACTACGGCGTGTGGAACTTCGTGGGCGTCGTCGTCAACCGCGCCGCGGGCGCGGTCCGGTTCTACGTCAACGGGGTCGGCAGCGGGCCCCAGGCCCTGGTGCCCACCGGCAGCTTCAACAACACGCTCGATCTGTTGATCGGCGCGCCTTACACGCCCGGCATCGTCAGCGAAACGGCCCTGGATGAAATCGAACTGTTCAACCGCGCCCTCACCACCAACGAGCTGAACGATCTCTGGATTGCGGACAGTCTGGGCAAATGCAAGTCCGGCCAGCCGCCTTGCACCAACAGCGTCGTCTCCATCATCTGTCCGACGAACATGACGGTGGCCTGCGCCCCGATCGTGTATTATCCGGCACCCCAGGCGTTCACCACCTGCGGTACGATCACCAACATCACCTGTGTCCCCCCCAGCGGCTCAAACTTCCCGGTCGGCCCCACGGTGGTGACCTGCACCGCCTACAATTCGGTGGGCAACAGCAACAGTTGCACCTTCACCATCACGGTCACCCCGGATCTCGTGCCTCCGGTCTTGGATTGCCAGTGCCTCACCAACAGCTTTCAGGAGCAACTCAATATAGTGGGCTGCGCCGGGGTGGTGCCGAGCCTCTGCCTGTATAGCCAGTGCTTCACCGACGATTGCGGTCTGGCCAACTGTTCGCAGACGCCCCCGGCGGGAACGCCGGTCGGACCGGGCGTCACGCCGATCACCGTCACCATCTGGGATTTTGCCGGGAACAGCAATTCCTGCACGGTCGTGATGACGGTGACCCCGCCGCCCGGAGGGTGTGACGGGCCCTGCGATCCGGTCTGGAATTTCCTCGATCTGGCCATCACGAGCACCAACGGGATTTTCACCGGCGCCAACGGCAGCATCAAGGCCTCCACCTCGGGCGGGCCATGCCTCCCCATGAACAACACGGCCTACGGATCGCGGTTTCCGTTGTTTGGCGCGAGCGGGATTGTCACCGGCTACGTGGCCCGGCCCAACTGGACGCCACGTACAGTGTCACCTTCGACCTCTCGGCCTACGCCCTCACGCCCGGGACGGTGTTCGGCATCTGGAACACCACGGAGGAGACGGATACTTACAAGATTGAGGTGTACGACTGCGCCACCAACCTCATCGCGCCGCCGTTCCCGGCGGGCACCTTCTCGTTCCTGGGCTGGGACGATGATTCGTTGTCGGGGAACATCGGCTGGTATCACATGACGCTAAACCCTGCGAGCGGACTGCTGACCACCACCCTGTTCGACACTTCGGGAACCGATTGCGACGCGGCCTTCTGGACCAACCTGCCACCGACCGCCTGCAAGATTGTGGTGACGGGCACCTCGATCCCGGATGCGGACGGCGTGGTCTTTTATTTTGCCGAACCCGTCCCCTGTTGTGAGATCACCTGTCCGACGAATATCACCGTCACCACCTGCGGTACGAATGCGGTGGTGGTGTATCCCGCCCCGGTGCTTACCAACTGCGCCGCTGAAACGTTCCTGATCTGCAACCCGCCCAGCGGCTCGACGTTCCCGCTCGGGACCAACACGGTGACGTGTTCCGTGTTGAACAGCGGGGGTGTGATCGCCTCGTGCGAGTTCAACGTCATTGTGCTGCAATCCACTTCGTTGCCGCCGTGGACGGTGATCTGCCCCGAATTCTCGGCGTCCATCAACGTCACCGGCTGCCCGCCGGTGATGCCGGACCTGTCCAGCTTCATCACCATCGTCACGAACTGCGCGCTTTCGTGTCCGCCCATCGTCACGCAGAGCATTCCGGCCGGCACGCCGCTGACCGCGGGCAACTACGTGGCTATCGTGAACATCTGCGACTGCCTGACCAACTGCGCGGTGTGTGACATTGCCGTCAACGCCTACGCCACCGGCGGCAATCCCACCATCACCTGTCCGCCCAACCAAACCGTGATCACCTGCGGAACGAACGCTGTGGTCAAGTACAAGGTCAAGGCCACCGGCTACACCGGCGTGGTCACCTGCAATCCGCCCTCCGGCAGCACCTTCCCGTTGGGCACCACGTGGGTGACCTGCACCGCCACCAATGCGTGTGGCGGCATCGCCACCTGCTCGTTTAGCGTGACGGTCCGACCGCCGCTCACCCGCTGGCCGTGCGATTGGCAGGTGGGCATTGGCATACCGTTCGAGCCGGTGGGCGGCGCCACCACGGCGCTCAAGGCGGTTGGTCCCGGCGGACCCGGATACCCGGCTGTTTGTGTGTTCCCGAATCCGGGCAATCCCAACAGCGGGGCGCTGCTCCACCTGGGCCAGGCGAAGGTGCTCACCTTCACCACCGAACTGGACTTCACCGCGCCCGAAGGCGCGGGTGTGGATCTGGTGCTGCCGCCCGGTTCGATGAATACCAACCACACGCCCATCCTCAGCTTCCGTAGCCGCGGCGCGGCTGGTTACGGCGTGCGCGTGAACAAGATGTTCGCCGACGACCCGGCGGGCCTGTTCCGCTCGATCGCCGTGAACACCAACGGCCATCTGCTCGACTCGTTGACGTTCAACTCGGCGGAGGCCCTGACCAATGACACGCTGGTGATCGGCTACCAGCCCGGCGTGAGCAATTGCCACGTGACCGTGGAACTGAACCTGGTGGACGGCAGCATGGGCATCGAGTTCGACGGACCGGTCGTGCCCGCGGCGGGGGGCCGCAAAGGCTGGGACGGCTGCATTTACGGACCGGATCGGCCGGTGAAAAAGCCGAAGGCCACCGCGCGCGTCATCGTGACCCCGCCGGTTTCGCCCGGCCAACCGCCCATCACGGAACTCTACCTCTACGCCAGCGGCATCCCGGAATTTGGCATCGAGGAACCCGCCGTGGCCGCGAAGGACAAGCCCCGCCGGCGGTGGGGTGATGGCCATGTCACGCTCATGAAGGCCTACGATGATGGCGGCATGGAGTTCGCCGCCCCCGGACCAGGCGGTGCGGTGCAGGTGAACCTGGGCCATGCCGAGTCGTTCGATCTGCGACTGACGAAGTTCGAGACCAATGCGCTTCCGGGTGAGGAACTGCTCACCCGCACCCTCGGTCCGATTCGGGGCCTGACCAACCGCCCGGCCCCGCCATTCCTCGACGCCCTGTTGCTCAAGGAACACTCCGGAGGCGTGAAGTGCTCCGCCGACTTCAACAACCTCGACTCGCCCACCGTGCGCGTCCAGATCTACAGCAATAGTGTCCTGGTGGCCGAACGCACGGGTGTGACCGGTCAACTGGACCAGCCGCTGTTCACTCTGCCCACCTGGCCGGAGCGGCTGGGCAAACTGGGCGGCACCACGCCGTGCCGACGCGGCACCATCCCCCCGGGCCTGATCAGCCTGCCCGGCAGCGGGGCCGGACTGCCGCCCGAGGTGGTCACCGGGGATGAATTCCGTGTCCTGGCCGAGCTGGCGCCCGGCGCGCCGACGCCCGACTTCTACGAAGGGTTCGAGTTCCTCCCAAGCGAGGGTGCCGATTGGGGCGTGACTGAACTGGAGATCATCCCGATCTGCGTCCCCGAGCCCACGGTCATCACGCGCAGTGGCGGCAATGTGATCGTGACCTGGTCGGGCGAAGGCTTTGTTTTGCAGGGTGCTGAGCAGGCGACCGGGCCGTGGTATGATCTGGGCGCGGGGTCGCCGGTCAATGTGCCTGCCAGTTCGAGCGCGCGATTCTTCCGCTTGATCTGTGACTGACATCGCAGTCAAACGGCAGAATGGTGCAGGCGCCCCCCCACCGGGCGGAGCGGGCAACCGGAGGTCCGTGGCCCCTGACCGAGAGGGGCCCCACAGCGATGCCTCCGTCCGGCGCGCGGGGCGACATGCCGGCATCAGGCCCTGGTGGTTGCTGACCACCGTACTGGCGGTCAGTGCCGCCCAGACTGGGGTTGCCTCCACCAACAGCATCGCCCGCTTTTGGAACGAACAGATTCTGACAGCCATCCGGGGCGACACGCCCCATCCCCCTGTGCATGCGCGGAATCTGTTTCATCTCTCGGTTTGCATGTACGACGCCTGGGCGGTTTATGACAGCACGGCGGTCGGGTATCTGTTCCGGGAAAAGCAGACCGTAGGCGACGTGCCGGCCGCCCGTCGGGAAGCCATCAGCTATGCCGCCTGGCGCATCCTCAAGGAGCGCTATTATTACTCCAAGACCGCGAGCAATACCCTGGCGCTGCTGGACGCACAGATGGCTGCGCTCGGTTACGATACCAACAACTTTTCGGTGGACCCGAGCACGCCGGCCGGGATCGGGAATGCCATCTACCTGACGGTGTCGGCATACTATGGCAAGGACGGTTCGCGCCAGACCAATGGCACCCAGGCATCCCCGTATCCCGACCACCCCGTGATCGAGGGCGGTTATGTCCCTTACAACAGCCCGCTGGTTACCGGCCTGCCCGGCACACAGGTCAACGACGTCAACCGCTGGCAGCCTCTCGCCATTGCCAACGCCACCGATCAAAATGGTTTTCCGCTGGGTCCGATCCAGAAATTCCTGGGTGCGCAGTGGCTCGGGGTCCGCCCGTTCTGCCTGGACCGCCCGGACCCGACCGTGCCCTGGTTCGATCCCGGCCCGCCGCCCAGGCTCGGCGGCTTGGGAGATGCCCAGTTCCGCAATGAAGTGGTGGACGTGATCCAGCGCAGCAGCGAACTGACGCCGGACGATGGCGTGACCCTGGACATCTCTCCGGGGGCCATGGGGAACAACCCGTTGGGCGAAAACACCGGCGCCGGCCACCCGATCAATCCCGTCACGGGTCTTTCCTACGCACCCAACGTGGTCAAACGGGGTGATTTTGCCCGCGTGCAGGCAGAGTTCTGGGCGGACGGCCCCAATTCCGAGACGCCGCCCGGTCATTGGAACACCATCGCCAATGGCGTGGCAGACCATCCCAACCTCGTCAAACGCATTGGCGGCACCGGCCCGGTGCTGGACGATCTGGAATGGGATGTGAAAGTTTATCTCGCGTTGAACGGGGCGCTGCACGAAGCGGCCTGCGCTGCATGGTCGTTGAAGCGCTATTACGATGGCGGACGGCCCATTTCTTTCATCCGCTACATGGGCGGACTGGGACAATCGACGCAGGTGGGAAGTGCCGCCTACCATCCCAACGGCCTGCCGCTCATCACCAATCTCATCGAACTGGTGACGGCGGCGACCGCCGCAGCGGGCGGACGGCACCAAGGTTTGCCGGTGGGACGGGTGGCCATTTACTGCTGGCCGGGTCAGCCGGCCAATCCGACCACCCAGCACAGCGGCACCAAATGGGTCCGCGCTGACAGTTGGATGCCCTTCCAAAAGGCCACCTTCGTCACCCCGGCCTTCCCCGGTTATGCTTCCGGACACAGCACGTTCAGCCGCGCCGCCGCCGAAGTGCTCACGGCGATGACCGGCACGCCTTTCTTTCCTGGTGGTTTGGGAACGTTTGCGGTCAGCACGACCAATTTTCTGAGTTTTGAACAGGGACCGAGTGAGCCGCTGGAACTGCAATGGGCGACGTACTACGACGCCGCCGACCAGGCCGGGCTGTCCCGCTTGTGGGGTGGTATCCATGTTTCTGTGGACGACCTGACGGGGCGGGTGGTGGGCGCGCAGTGCGGTCAGGCCGCGTGGGCCATGGCGACCCGATATTTCGACGGCTCCGTCGCGAACAGCCCGGTTTCCGTGACCTTCCAGAAACTGTCGCCCACAACCAGCCGACTGAGCTTTGCGACCCTTCGTGGGTTGTACTACCAGGTGCAGGCTACGCCAACGTTGAGTCAGGCGTTCACCAACGTTCCCGCGCTATCGTTCCACGCGGTGGATGCTTCCGCGTCCCGGTCGCATGAAGTGACTGCTCCAAGCATGTTCTATCGGGTGGTCACCTCCACGGCACCGTGAGCAAAATCACCGGCGGGAGATACGCCGCCCGCGCCCGCGTGGCTATGGGGTGCGAACATTTTGAACCACTGGATCGGATAGAAAATCGGACGACAATCAATGGGCCGACCACAGCCAGCGGACAATTAACCATGAAGAACACTTCTTGGGATCGATTGACCCGCACTGCCTGTCACAGCGGAGCAGGCTGGCTTGCTCCTGCGCGCCGCAAACCTCTCCGGCCTTCGCGGTCACCGCGGTGTGGGAGGCTACCGGGCCAGCACCACGGGCGGGTGCGGCCACGGCACCGATTGGGCCGCCTCCCGCTGAGCAACCTGGCTGCCCTCACCGGTTGGCCAACGCTCCGAGCACGGTCTCCAGCACCTGATCCAGGTTTCTGGCCAGATCGTCGGCCAGAAACCTCAGCACCAGGTAGCCGTGCTGCTGGAGCAGCGCGTCTTTGCGCCGGTCGCGCCGGTACGCATCGGCGTCCGCGAGATGTTGCACCCCGTCCAACTCCACCACCAGCCGGGCGTCAGCGCACAGCAGGTCCACCTCCATCCGTCCCAGTCCGTCAAATGGAATCGGCAGTTCCACATTGAGCCGGAAGCGACCGGCTGTTTGCGGCAGCGTTGCCAGGCGGCGGTAAAGAAAGGCTTCGCTGGCGCTGCGCGCGCGATTGGCTCCCTCTCCCTCCAGTGAGGCCGGACGCGCGGCGTGAACGAACAAGTCCGCCAGCGGCGCATCCACTCCATCGCGAACCAACCGGCGGACGCTGGCGGCATAGTCCTGCTTCCAGGCCGGGTCCACAGGCAGCGACACCTCGACAGGCCAGCCGGGCATCGCGCTGGCGGGCACCACCAGGGTGTAGCCCAGCGCTTCGTAGCCCCGACAACGCCGGTCGAACATCTGCGCCAGCATCGGCACCTCGAGGTCGGCGTAGTCATACACGCGCACCTCGCGCTTGCCCGCATGCAACCGGTGCAGCCGCCCCACGTATTGCGCAATCGTCCCCCGCCAGGAAACCGGCAGCGCCAGAAACAGCGTGTCCAGTCGCGCCACATCAAACCCCTCCCCAACCAACCGGCCCGTCGCCAGAATCACCCGCCCGCGACTGCAACCTTTTGTTCCACCTGGAACAAAAGTTGGCACCTCGGCGCCTGAAAGCCGGTCGAGGGCGGATCGCAATTCCTTCCGGCTCATCCCGCCCCGCAGGGTGATGACTTCACACGCCTCGGACGACAAGTGCTCCGTCAGCCGTTCGAGATGCTCGGTCCGTTCCGTCAGCACCAGCGGGGACCGACCCTCCGCCAGCACGCTGACCACGTCTGCGCATATCATCCGGTTGCGAGCCTCATCGGACGTCAACGCCCCATACAGTCGCTGGAACTCGATCCGCGGATCCGATTCGGGCGGTTCCCCGGGCCGGAATCCGGTCGGGCGGACGATGACCCGATGGACAAAGGGACGAGTCGCGGCCTGTCGCTTTGCGTCCACGCGATGTCGCACGGGGCCACACTGCATGAAAAGGATTGGATGATGCCCGTCCTTGCGCGTGACGGTGGCCGACAAACCCGTGATGAACTTCGCCTTCGCGCGCCGGACTACCTGCTCGAAACTGTGGGCGGGCAGGTGATGGCATTCATCGACGATCAAGTGCCCATAACCTGCCACGCGGTCGTCCACGGAGCCCCGACGCGCCAGACTCTGGATCAGGGCCACATCCAGGGAGCCGGTGAGTTTCCGGCGTCCACCTCCCAGCCGCCCAATCTCCTTGGCGGGTCGATTCAGGAAGGCGGACAATCGCTCGATCCACTGTTCGAGCAGTTGCTGCCGATGCACGAGCACCAGGGTGTTCACACCCCGTTGCGCGATCAGCCAGGCGGCGAGGACGGTCTTGCCGAAGGCGGTTGTGGCGGCTAGAACCCCGAAATCATGCGCCAACATGGCTTGCGCAGCCCGCTGTTGCTCGGGCCGCAACTGGCCGGCAAAGGTCAGGGACAATGACGTGCCGCCGCAGCGTTCATCCTGCAACACCGGCTTGATCTTCAGCCCGCGGAGCAACGCTTGCACCTCTTCCAAACAGCCGCGTGGCAGCCCGTAATGCTTCGGGTGTTCCTCGGCGCAATGGATGATGCGCGGCTTGTCATAGGTCGGCAACCGCATGGCCTGCGCCCGGTAAAACTCGGGATTTTGGAATGCGGCCAGCCGCAGCAGGCGATTGCGCAGCCCGGGCGGAAGGCCTTCCTTGGCGATGTAGATCTCATCGGCCAGGACCAATTCCACCGAGGGCGGGAGTGGGCCCACCAAGGGTGGATCTTTAGGCCGGCGTGAGGGGGGCCACAACCAGGGAGGCTCCTCGTCGTCTTCGGCCACCGCCTGGCGCACCCCAAGGATGCGCCCCTTGGATTCCGCCTCGCGCACCAACGCCTCGACCCGTGCCCGGCCAACCTTGCGAACCGACGAGAGGAACGACCATTGATCGGGGTAGGGATGGAATTGTGGGTCCAGGAACTCGGTGTTCCCCGCTCCCGGGCACGCCGCTGCAGCGGCAGCGCGATCAGATTCCCCAGTCCGCCTTTCGGCAGCGTATCTTGGTTTGGAAATAACCGGTCGTACGAACCGAACCCGATCTCGGGGCGCTTCTCCATCGTCTCCGTGAGAAGGTGAGCCCCGAGTTTGCGGGCAAGACTGGCGCTGAGGGGTTCCTCAAAAAACATCCAGACATGCCCCCCATTGCCGGATCGGGATCGCTCCAGAGCAGCCTCCACTCCCACTCCCCGGCAGGTCTCGAGGAACGCACCCGCATCCTCCTGCCACTGCTCCCGGTCGAAATCCGCCGCCAGGAAGAAGCAGGTCTCGTCCAGCAGCATCGGATAAATCCCCATCACGAAATCGCGACCTTGCTCGTCGCGCCCGGAGAGATGCCAGCGAATCACGGTATCCGTGACCGCACGAAACCGTCGGTGGCGGCACTCGGCGCATTTGATCCTGGGCTTCTCGCACACCCCGGGGATCCACTCGTTTGCGCAGGCGGGCGCATATCCCGCCCGGCCCGTCTTCCGACTCTCGAAGCGGCGGGGATAAACATCCTCTCGTCCGCGAAAGAGGGATCGGAACAGCGCGATCTTCGTGGCGGGCGAGGAAGCGTTGGTGACAGATCCGATTGTCGGGACGGATTGGCTTCCCCCCTGTTCCATTCTCTCCGCTGAGACGGTTCCCGGCGCAGGCACAATTCGAGCATGAAGCACCGATCGACGGGTGTCGAGCCGTGCCCCAACGGCTCCGCCCGCCGGCAATGCAACCTTTTGTCCCACCTGGAACAAAAGGTTGCATTGCCTCCCTCCCGACTGCCCGGCAAGCTCTGCGGATGCAACCGAAGACCGAGGAGCTTCTCTACCTTCTTCTCTGGGCGACGGATGTGTGGTTTCGTCCGACATTCCGCAATCTGACGGATTCCTTTGAAGCGTGGGCCTATCGGAATGGGCTTGGTCGGCAACTCGCGAGGCTTGAGCGGCTCGAGTTCCTGGAGAGCGACTCAAAGAAGCCTTCCGACCGCCTCTATCGACTGACGGAGAAGGGTCGGTTGCACGCGCTAGGTGGACGCGATCCCGAAGTTCAATGGGCCCGACCGTGGGACGGGCGCTGGCGCCTGGTCTTGTTCGACGTTCCGATGAAACAAGACGCCCATCGCGTCCGCATGCGGCGATACCTGCGCACAAGGGGATTTGGCTGCCTCCAGGGAAGCGTGTGGATCACTCCGGACCCGGTGCAGGGGGAGGCTGAAGTTCTGGCCGGCGGGCGAGTGAACGTGAACTCCCTGCTCCTTTTGGAAGCGCGTCCGTGTTCCGGGGAGAGCGATGCCGAGATCGTTGCTGGCGCATGGGATTTTGCGGCGATCAACGGGCGCTACATCGAACACGTCAAATTGTTGGAGCAATGTCCAGTCGCTCCTTTGCAGGACGAAGTCAGCGCTCGGAAACTTCTGCATTGGGCGAAACAGGAGCGGGCTGCTTGGTTCGCCGCCGTGGAATTGGACCCCCTTCTGCCCCAATGCCTTCTATCCGCCGACTACATGGGCCGCCAAGCGTGGCAGCAACGAATCCAAGCACTCCAAAAGTCAGGAGAGCAAATCAGAAGCTATTGCTTTCAAATGACTTGACCACCTTTTGTTCCACCTGGAACAAAAGGTTGCACCGTGATGCATAGCGCCTGATACGCCTTTTTTTGGGGGGGGGCTTTGCTCTAGGGACGGCGGTCGCGGATGGACTCCAGAATGCCTTTGATTACTTCGTCCTTGGGCTTGGCGCCGACGTGGCCTTGGCCGTGGAGGCGCACGCTGACATTGCCGGCTTCCATGTCGCGGGGGCCGATGGCGAGCATCGTGTGCACGCGGGCCTTCTCGGCCTCGGCGACCTTGGCCTTGATGGGGTCGTGGCTGAAGTCGGACTGGGCGCGCACCTGGTGCCGGCGCAATTCATCGAGGATGCCTTGGGCGTAGTTCAGGAGCGCGGGGTCCTCGCCGATGGTCATCACACGCACCTGCTCGGGCGCGAGCCAGAGGGGGAAATTGCCGGCGTAATGCTCGATGAGGAAGCCGATGAAGCGCTCGTGCGTTCCGAGAGGCGCGCGGTGGATGCAGAGGGGGGTCTTCATGGTGTTGTCGTGGTCCTTGTATTGCAGGCCGAACTTGGCCGGCACAGCGAAGTCCACCTGGTTGGTGGCCAGCGTGAACTCCCGCCCGATGACACTCCACACCTGGACGTCGATCTTGGGTCCGTAGAAGGCGGCTTCGTCGGTCACCTCCACGTAGTTGATGCCGGACTCGATCAAGACCCGGCGCACCATGTCCTCGGTCTGCTTCCAGAGTTCGGGTTCGTTGACGTATTTCTTGCCCAAGCCTGCCTTGCCGTGGGTGCTGAAGCGCATCTGGTATTTGTCGATGCCGAAGATCTTGAAGTACTTGAGATACATCTCGTTCACCGCGTTGAACTCGGCGGCGAACTGGTCCGGGGTGCAATAGATGTGGGCGTCGTTCATGTTGAGCGATCGCACACGCATGAGGCCGAACAGCTCGCCGCTCTGCTCGTAGCGGTAGCAGCAGCCGTATTCAGCCAGCCGCAGCGGCAGGTCGCGGTAACTGCGCGGTTCCGCCGCGAAGATGCGGTGGTGATGCGGACAGTTCATGGCCTTGAGGTAATAACGTTCATGGGGCCGACCGGTGATCATGCTCTCGAGATCGCGCAGGAGGCCGTCGATCTGTTCGTCGCTCACCTTTCCGGCATCGCCCTCGGGCAGGAGGGAGCGGAACTTGGCGCGTTCATCCTGCTGCAGGCTGTGGCCGTGTTCGTCCGGGAGCAGCATCGGAGGGAACATCGAGTCGGCGTAATAGGGCAGGTGGCCCGAGGTTCGGTACATGCGTTCCCGGGCCAGGTGCGGCGTGCGGACGCGGACGTAGCCGGCGGCGAACTCGGTTTCCTTGGCCAGCTTCTCCAGTTCCTCAACAATCGCGGTGCCTTTGGGCAGCCAGAGGGGCATGCCGGGGCCGGTGTAATCCGGGTCGATGACGTAGAGGCCCATCTCGGTGCCGATCTTGCGGTGGTCCCGGCGTTTGGCCTCCTCGATCATGGCGAAGTAGGCGTCCAGATCGGCTTTGTTCTTGAACGCCGTGCCGTAGATGCGCTGGAGCTGCGGGTTCTTCTCGTCGCCCTTGTAGTAGGCGCTGGCGACGGTGGTGAGCTTGAAGGCCTTGATGTTGCCGGTGCGCATCACGTGCGGGCCGGCGCACAGGTCGAGGAAATCGCCGTTCCGGTAATAGGAGATCGGTTCGCCCTCGGGGATCTGCTGGATCAGGTCGAGCTTGAACTTGCTTTCGTTTCCTGGACGTTCGGTCAACCCGCCGAGGCGTCCGCTGCGGGCGTCGGCAATGGCCTGTTCACGGGTGACTTCGATTCGCTCGAATGCATGGTTGGCTTTGATTTCCGTTTTCATCTCCGCCTCGATCTTCTCGAAGTCTTCGGGCGAGATGCGGTGTTGGAGATCGACGTCGTAGTAGAACCCGTTCTCGACGGGCGGCCCGTAGGCGAACTGGGCATCCGGCCAGAGGCGCAGGATGGCGGTGGCCATGACATGGGCGCACGAGTGGCGCAGGCGCTCCAGCTCGGTCATCTTGGCGCGGTCGTCGAGGGTCTTGCGCTCGGGGTTCGTTTGTGGTGGTTGCTGTTGATTCTCGTCAGGCATATAAATTCTCTCTCTCAACGCAAAGGCGCGAAGACGCAAAGATGCAAGACGGACGGAGCGCGGCTGTGGTCGCAGGCCCAGCCGTAGCGCGCAGAAACTTCGGCCGTGCTGCGGCTGGTGCTTTGCACACAGCCGCACTCCGATTCAGTTTCTCCGCGCCTTTGCGCCATTGCGTCTTTGCGTTTCATTCTGGGAAACAAAAACGCCCCGTCCCGCGGCCGCGGGATGAGGCGTCGGCGTCCAACCGTTCGGGTTGGACGCTAGATCGTCGTGGTGGCTGTTGCCACAAGGCCGTTCATCAGGGCCAGATTAGACAGGACTTGGATCGCATTGGCAATTCAAACCTCCGGCAGTGCTCTGGCGGGTGGGGGTGCGCACACTTTTTCGTGGATTTCGTCTGTGTCGAGGCTAAGAGTGGGGAATGCGCAAGCTACTGATTGGGATTGATTCCGGGACGCAATCGACCAAGGCGCTGGTGGTGGACGCGAACACGGGGCGGTGCTGGGTTCCTCGTCGAGGGCCTACGATCTGATTCCCGACCTGCCGCCGGGGGCCAAGGAACAGCATCCGAAGTCTGGCGCGAGGCGGTCGCGCGGTCGGTTTGGGGCGCCTGACCGCCGCGCGGGCCAAGGCGGCCGAGGTGAATGCCTTAGGCGTGAGCGGGCAGCAGCACGGGTTTGTGCCCGCTGGACAAGCGGGGCGAGGTGATCCGGCCGGCGAAGCTTTGGTGCGACACGTCCACGGCGGCGGAGTGCGAGGAGATCATGGCGCAACTGGGCGGGCCAAGGCGACGATCAAGAAGCTGGGGAATGCCGTGCTGCCCGGGTTCACGGCGTCGAAGATCCTCTGGCTCAAGAAGCATGAGCCGAAGAACTTCGACCGACTTGCCACGGTGCTGTTGCCGCACGACTACCTGAACTTCTGGCTGACCGGGGAGCGGGTGATGGAGTACGGGGACGCCAGCGGCACGGCGCTGATGGACGTGCGCAAGCGGCGTGGTGCGGGGACGGCGCTGCGGGCGATTGACGCCGAACTGGCCGGGAAACTGCCGCCGCTGATTTCCAGCGACCAGCCGGCGGGACGTTGCAGGCCGACGGCGGCGCGGGAGCTGGGGTTGAATCCGGACGTGGTGGTCAGCGCCGGCGGCGGCGACAACATGATGGGCGCGATCGGCACCGGCAACACGCGGCCCGGGGTTATGACGGCCAGCTTGGGCACCAGCGGGACGATTTATGCGTGTGCGGACAAGCCGGTGGTGGATCCGCAGGGCGAGATTGCCGCGTTCTGCGACTCGACGAATCGGTGGCTGCCGCTGCTGTGCACGATGAACGTGACCGTGGCCACGGAAATGATGCGCGAGCGATTTCGGATGGACTCGGGCGTTTGACGTGAGGTGGCGCGGGGTGCCGGCCGGGTCGCGAGGGCTTGTTCTGCTGCCGTATCTGGAAGGCGAGCGGACGCCGAATGTGCCGGATGGCACGGGGGTGTATTTCGGCGTAAACCAGCGGACTTTCAAGCGCGGCAATTTTGCGCGGGCGGCGATGGAGGGGGTGACGATGGGGATGAACTACGGCCTGCGGCGGCTGGCGGAACTGGGGGTGAAGGCGCAGCAGATTCGGGCGACGGGCGGCGGGTCGAAGTCGGGTATCTGGCGGCAGATCATGGCGGACATCTTCAATGCGGAGGTGGTGACGCTGAAGGTCGAGCGAGGGGGCGGCCTATGGAGCGGCGCTGCAGGCGCTGTGGTGCTGGCGCTTGCAGCAGGGCGAGAAGGTGACGATCAGCGAGATCACGGACGCATTCGTGCAGTTGAACTCGGCGGAGACGGTGGAGCCCATTCCGGCCCATGTCGAGGTGTATCAGGAACTCCAGCAGTTGCAGGACGAGTTGTCCAAGTCGCTGCGGCCCGTGTTTGCCCTGCATCGGAAGTTTGTGCTCCGCTGAGGCTACCCATCAACCGGCTGTTGGATAGGGACACGCGCTGCGATGTCCCCGCCCGCGCATCAGCGGGCGGAATGGGGCGCCGCTCGACGCGGCGCGGACGGCGCAGCGCGCCGTCCCTACCCGGTTCATGGCCCCATTTCATGCGCAATCGCGAAAGGAGGCCTTCCATGAACTGCGCGGTAGGGCCCTGCTGTGCGCGGCCCGGGCGCCGGGGCACCGGCGCCGTGCCAAGAGAAGCTGAAGTCAGCTACCATTCCCCCGGTTTGCGGAAACCGCCGTTTCTCATCCGCCGCCCGGCCCAGGGCGGTTTTGCGGCAACGGATCACCAGTGCCTTGTAGAAGCGATCGGCCGCGCGAGGGTCCAGCGTTCGAGTCGGGCCAGCCGGCGCGCCCGTGGCGGCGCTTGAGATCAAGGTGGACACCTACGTGTTGGAAACCGACGTGCATTTCCCCACCGACTTGAACCTGCTCTGGGACGCGGGCCGCAAGTGTGTGGATCTGGTGGAAGGGCTGCTGGCTTCCGGTTACGACCTGCCGGGCTGGCGCCAGTGCAAGGCGTGGCGGCGGCAACTCAAGGCCTGCGAACGGGCCGCCAGCCAGGTGGTCTATCGTGGCGGACCGAACAAGGAAGTGCGGGTCAAAGCGGTCGTGCGCGAGTATCTGGCCGTGGGGCGCGCGCTTTCGGCCAAGGTGCATCAGAGCCTGCTGGGCTTGTGTGAGGAGGCGGTGGACGCTGCCCGCTGGGAACGGCTGGCGTATTTCCACGGGATGCTCGACAAGCATCTGGATCTGGTGGAGCGGCGGTTGTTGCAGGAGCAAACCATCCCCGCGCACGAGAAGGTGTTCTCGCTGTTTGAGCCGCACACCGAATGGATCCAGAAAGGCAAGCAGCGCCCGAACGTGGAATTGGGGCACCGGCTGCTGGTGGCCACCGATCAACACCAGTTGATCCAGGACTATGACGTGCCGGTGGGCGGGGCGGACGTGGACCAGAGTGTGCCGGTAGCCGACCGGTTGCTGGGCCGCTACGGGGCAGGGAGCGTGGCGAGCTTGAGTTTTGACAAAGGCTTCACGCGCGCCGCAGACCGGGCGTTGTTGAGCCTCTACATTCCGGAAGTGGTGATGCCCAAACGCGGCCAGAAGAACGCGGCGGAAGTGGAGCGGGAGAACGGCAAGCGGTTCCTCGCCCTGCGCAAGCAACACAGCGCGGTGGAGAGCGAGATCAACAGTCTGGAACATCACGGCTTGAACCGGTGCCTGGACGTGGGGTTGGCGGGCTATCTTGCGCTATGTGGGCTACGGCGTGATGAGCTACAACCTGCACGTGATCGGGCGGGAGTGGCTGCGCCGCCAGCGCGAGCGCGGCCCAGCGCTGGCGCAGGCGGTCTGAAGGCGCCCGCCGCGAAATCGCAAGCCAGCTCCGAGAGGAGCAGTGTCGCCGTCGCCGGGGAATTTTGATGGTTTTGAGCGTGCCCGGCTCAAAAAACCGCGTCCATCGCGCTTCCGCCACCCTCCGCGCTCAGCGCCATCTCAAAAACACGCGTTTCCGGCCAGACACTATTGAAGGCGGCAGGATCATGATCGCCACTGAAGCCATCGACGATACCGGGATCGACTGGAAGGCCGAGTGTCTTTCCTGGGCAGAGCACCGTGACTGGAACGTCCTGGACCTGCTGAGGACCGAAGGCTTCTGCCTGGCGTGCCTGCCGCTGGTCGGCCCCCCGCCCGAAGCCGCGTTGGACTTCACCACCGTTGTCAGCAAGCTCGAAGGCATCAACAATTTGGTAGTGGCCGCGCCCTGCTGGTCCCTGGAAAAGGTCCAGGAGATGTATGAGAAGCTGCCGGGTCGGCAGTTTGCCCACGGGAAGACAGCCGTGGTGATCGACCGCTTCGTGCCCGCCGCAGAGACATGGTTCCGCTTCCAGACGGAAATTGTTTACGTTGCCGGTGTCGCTCACGAGCCTCCCTACCATCGGGCCGGAGATCGCAACCCTTGGGCGCACTGCGCGATGCTCGCGCTCCAAGGTGCCGGAGTGGAGTCGCGGTTGCGGGTGGTCCATATCGGCGTGGGGCTGAGCCGCGACCATGTGTTTCTCCACTTTCTGACTCCGCACGCCCTGGTGCCACGCCGCG
Organism: uncultured Verrucomicrobiae bacterium; assembly: GCA_963751435.1. Classification (GTDB taxonomy): domain Bacteria; phylum Verrucomicrobiota; class Verrucomicrobiia; order Limisphaerales; family DSYF01; genus JALOTU01. The sequence continues at coordinate 19,622 of CAVVUP010000026.1, forward strand.
TGTTGCTATGACGGAGACGAAGCCAATCTTGCGGGAGTTCGTGAGCTGGTTGGAAATGGCCTACGGCCAGGCGGAGCGAGCTGCCGCTTCCGAGTTTGGCGTTGAAGCGCCCCCGGAGTCGCTGGTGATGGCCGAGGTCGCGCTGGAAGCCGCTTTAGACAGCCAGCGACCGGTGTTCCTGGCTACGTCTGCCTCCATCAAGTCGCTCCTTGCTGCCCTCGTGCTGCGTCGCGCTGGCGTCAAGCTGGAGCAGGTCTTCCGGGGAAACCTCAGCGATGAGCAATTCGGGGCGCTCGCGGATGCCTTGCGGGCGGTGAGGATGTCCAAGCTGATGATCGAGATGCCGGGTGAACAGCCGGGGGTCGAGACCTGAAAGCGTCATCGAAGGTATCACCCATGCCAAAAGAACAGATCATCAGGGATCGCGTGGGCACCAGGATCGGCACGCTCATCGACGATGGGCGCGAAGTCGTGGCTCGGAGTCGGGTCGGCTCGCGTCTCGGCCATTACGACAAGCGCACCAATTCGACCCGCGACCGGCACGGCAACAAGATCGGCGAGGGCAACACTACTGCCAGCCTGATCGTTGACGACTGGAAGCAGCGATGAAGTCGTGGACGACGGCGGGAGTCGGTCGGTCGAGCCAGCGATGGGTGAAGATGTTTACATCTTCAACATCATTACCGGGACCGACTGGCTGCCGTCCTGGCCGGTCTGGATCACGACATCGCCCTCGGCGTCCCTCACGGGCAATGACTCCAACGACCGGCAGGCTGCCTGGTAACAGGTCCGCCTGGCTCCAGGGGGCCGGTCGTTGGTGCCGGAGGGGAATAGAATGACCTACCGGGATACTTCGATGGCTCTGAGCGCCTGCCAGGCCCCGTAAACGGAGGTTCCTGTAGCGGGCGGCAAGCACCCCATTCGCTGGCTTGGGGCCTGACGAGATCGCGTCGGCACCGGGATCAGCAGGAACCGTCGATCCCTCACTGAGCCAGGGCGGCTTTCAATCGGCCTTCGCGGTATTGCTGGAGTTCCGCCTCGGTTAGTTTGTGGTCGGCGATGTGGATCGTGACCTTTTCCAGCTCTCCGGTGAACTTGAAGGGCACTTGGTAATCTTCGCTGACCGGCGTGCCCGTGTCCTCGCCGATGTCGAGCGTCTCATCCAGCGACATTCGGAACGGAATGGTTCGAGGCACCTTCTCGCTGGCGACCTGCTTGCCGTCCACGGTCAGCGTCGCTGTGCCGCCCTTGCCCACGCCGCCGCCGTCGTAGTTGAAGTCGAGGGTGATGACACGCTTTCCGGGGGCGAGCTTGTCCTTGCCAGCAACCACGTAATGTTCGACGCCGCAGTTGTTGTAGTGGAACACGGGGCGTCCGTCCTTCACATAGAGGCCGAGACCGGCGAAGCGTCCGCCCTGCGTCATGAGCAGGCCCTCGGCACCCTCTTCTGGAATATCCACGACCGCGCTGATGCCGAAGGACTTGTTCTTCAGGTCCGGCGCAGCGCCTTCAGGGATACGCACCATGCCTTCGTAATAGGTGAACGCTTTGACCCCGCGAATGTTGCTTGGGCGGTTGATGTGGGGCAGTCCTTCGTGCGTCATCCAGTTCTCAACGGTGCGCGTTCCGACACCGCAGTAGCTGGCCACATCATCCTTTCTCCAGTGCGGCTTGTCGTTGCTGCTTTCAAGATGCTCAGCCGTGTTCTCAGGTCCCGGATGTATGCCGGAGATCGTCCGTTCTTCGTGCGGTCGTTGACGAGTTCTTCGACGACCTCTGCGACGGTCCTGGAGATCACACTGGCCGTGTGCTCGACCTGGAACCTCGCGGCCTCCGTCAATGACACGCCCTTCAAAATTGTGCGGGCCGCTACCGCGTCCATGACGAGGATGTCGAGAGCAAGGCCGGTGGGCCGCACCGCCGCCAGGGCGCGTTCGTAGATCAAACGCTCCCGACCATTCAGCATCAGGCCGGGTAGTTCCCGTTTTTCCAGCTTCTTGGCCAGCTTCTCGGCTTCGGCTTCTGCTGTTTGCCGGTCGGGGAACATCGGGCGCTGGCGTCGTCCTTCCTCGTCATAGTAGCTGACGGTGTAGTAGTCGCGCCCCGCGTTCGGGGTGTGGTAAACCCTGACCGAGGGCTTCGGCGTGATCTCAAGTTTTGTAAACTTTTGTTCGTTGCTGACGTTCGTATTTTCCATGCCGGACAGAACCGTTTTCGCGGCGGTCTTCCGGCTGTCTGGCCCGGCACTTTGGCCGGGTTTTGTCAGCAGATTGTCAGCAAGCTTCTTTCACCCGGTTTGAAACTTGCGTAAGCTGTTGGAAATTAAGAAGAAGGAATTGGAGCGGGTGAAGGGAATCGAACCCTCGTCTCGGGCTTGGGAAGCCCACGTTCTACCATTGAACCACACCCGCGGTGCCAAGGGCATTAGCTTTAACAAGAAGCCGCTGCCGATGCAATCGCTGACTTTACCCTCTTACCTCACAGGGCGGAGGACGAAATTCTTCAGACAGAATTCAGGGTTTAGGTGGTCAGGCGGTGTCGGAGAGGAGTGCCCTTGCTTACGTGACGCGGGCCAGAAGGAATATCATGACGCGGCGTCCGGTTCTCGACTCTTGCGTTCCGCCTGCCACCGCTGCAGACCGGCTCTGGTATTGATGCTCGCCCTTTGGCTGCCCGGCTCGGCAGGCGCGATGCAGCAGGTGAGGGTGGAAGGTTGCGTCCTCCGGAACCGGGATCTCAATGACGGCTTGCCCAGCACGCGAACCAATTCCGTCGCCCGGACTCCCGATGGCTTTGTGTGGCTCGTGCCCCCGGCGAACTCACGCGGTTTGACGGTGGCCGTTTCAAACATAGGAGTATTTGCTTGTTGGATCACGGTTTTAGGAGACTCCTCAAGCATCGCACAGGTGCGGTCGGGTTCTATAGCCAGTTCCGGTCAGGCCCACCCCTCTCGGGCAACAGTTACTCTTGGCGCACGGGGCGGCACACTCCCGGAGCCCGACTGGACACGACCTGATATCAGAAGCCCCCTTCGCGCACTTCGAGCCGCCAGAACCCCTGGGCGCCGGACAGGTTGGTTGCCGTCACGCCCAGCAGGCCATTACTGCCGGACAGGGTGCTCACGTTGCTCCAGGTGACCAGGTTCGAACTGACCTGGAGACGGTAGCCCCAGCCCGGCTGCGCGGGCCAGGTGAGGGAAGCCGTCTGGTTGCTGAGCGCAAGCTGCAGCGCGGGTTGATGGTTGAAATAGGCCGCCGCATCCCATTCGAGCACGCCGACCGGGGAGGCGGTGTTGGGCGCCGTGTAACCCTGGCCGTTGACCGGTTCGTGGAAGATGTGAAGCACGTTGTCCTGCTCCCAGCGGTTCAAGTCCGCGTTGGGTGCATCAAACCCTCCCAGGGTGTTGGTGGTTAGGTCGAACTGCGTCCAGACCAGCCGGTGGGGGTCAATCGCCTTGGGCAGACTGTGAACCACGGTAAGCCCGTTGGCGCCTTCGTTGTCCCGGTAAATCACAATCAGGCGGTCGTCCTTGTCGGAAACAATCGTGGGCCGTCCCATGTCGCCCAGCGCGCTCTCGGGAACTTTGACGGTTGGCGAGTCTATTGTGCGGAAAGAAATCTGCCGCACGTCCCAGCCGTTGGTGCCCGGAAACCCGACCATGTATTGGCGGCGATGATTGTTCGTGCCGGCACCGGGCGCCCACCAGTTGGCCAGCACCGGCTGTCCCGATCGGTCCAGGCACATGCCCGATTGATTCATCAGGCTTGAGCCTTCGGGGATGGAGAGGATTTTTTCAGCGATGGAGTTGGTGTTGCCATTCTCACCGCTTTCGTTGATGGGCAGGACGTAGTTCACGCCGCTGCTGCGTTTCCAGATGAACCCACCGTCGGGCGACCACGCGTAATCGTAGTCGTGATTTGTCTGATACCCGGCCTCACCTTCAGGCGAATCGGAGTTGTAACGCCACGTCCAGGTCAGAAAGATGCTCCCTGCCGAATCCATGCAAGGCATCTGCCAATAGGCGTTGTAGTTCGGCGTCCAACCGGTCCCCTTGAGAAAGGCGAGCTGGCTCGACCCGCTCAAATGCACATTCGTCCATGTCTGCGAACTGAGGCGGTAGCGGTTCAGGAACAGGTCGCCATTGCCCGAGCCGCCCTCCCGGAAGAAATAGAGCAGGTCGCCGTTAGGCAGGGTGAGGAACTGCGGATAAGTCACGGCGTTTTCCTTGCCCGTCATCGTGCCGTCCGGGCCGAAGGCAATCGCATTCGTGCCGGTCACGGGCACCAGGCTTCTGGCGTAGTGATAGGCATCGCCGTGCATGCCCCAACTGATGTGCATGTAACCCAGGCCGTCGATGCCGAACGAGATGCAGTCGTGCCCGTCCGTGATGTTGTTCGCGGTGAAGCCGGTGCGGAACACTTCCCACACGTTCGAGCCCACGGCGCGGCGCGCAACCCAGAGCTTGTCGTTGAAGGCGTAACCCGCGTCAGTCTGGTGGCGCCCGTAATACGTCATGAACTGCTGGTTGCTCACGGTCATGACGGAAGAACGGATGAATGAAGCCGTGTTGATTCCGCCAGAGTAAGCGTATTCGCTGGTGTTCGTGTCTCCATCCTCCACCGGCACCAACCGCACGCGCGGGCCGGGCGGATGCGAGTCCGGGGCGTTCGGATTTGTGCCGGCGAGGAACTCCTGCCGGTTGTTGAACCAGTCCCCGTCCGGATCGTCCACGCCCGTCGGAGCAAGCGAGCCAAAGTGTGCCATCTCCCAAGTGTCTGGCAGGAGATCGCCGTCGCTGTCGCCAGGCGCGGAGGCCGGATTCGTCGGATTGGTTCCCGCCGCAAATTCAGCGGCGTTTGAAAAAGTGTCGTCGTCCGGATCGCCCGAGCCGTCCTGCACGAGCGAGCCAAAGTATTGCATTTCCCACGAGTCCGGCAGCGCATCACCATCCACGTCGCCCGGGATGGACAGCGCGTTGGTGGGAATGGACCCGGCCTGATACTCGGCAAGGTTGTTGAAGACGTCGCCATCCGGATCGTTGGTGGCGGTCTGGATGAGATCACCGAAATACTGGAACTCCCAGACATCCGGCAGGCCGTCCGGCTCGGAGTCCCCCAGCGGCGCGCTCTGGATCTGCACCTCGGTGTAACTGTTCCAGAGCGACTGGGAATTGCCGTGGCCCACGATTCGCACATAACGCGCCATGGCGTCGGGGAAATCAAACGCTTCGGGCTCCAGCGTGTTCCCGCTGCTGACCGCGCCCGCCAGAACATTGGTCCACGTGACGCGGTCGTTGGAAATCTGGATGTCGAAGGTGCTGGTGCGGGTGTCGCCGACGTGGAACGCAAGGCGGACCGCCGAAACCAGCTCCGCTCGGCCGAGGTCGTAGGCAATCCACTGTCCGTCACCAAGCGCCGACCACCGTGTCCCAAGGTTTCCGTCGAGGGTGTTTTCCGGGATGTTGGTGGCGTCCACACCACTGGCCGCGAGAACGGACACGCCGCGAAAGATGAACTCATTGGCCTGACGCGCCACGTCGCTCAACCGCACCTCGTCGATCAAGCCGACCCAGTTCTGGTCCGAGCCGCCGGTGGCGCGCCCGTCATTGCCAATCGTCCAATCGGCGCTGCCCGCAGGCAGGTTGTTGGTCATTCGCAAGCTCGCCAGACGATCGGCCCGCGTCCGGTTCGTGTCGACCAGGGTCCAGTAAACCTTGAAGTTGTCTGGCGTGTCGGGCTGGCCATTGTAGGTGACCGCAACGTGATACCAGTGGGTGCTGGCGATGGCGTTCGAACCGGTCACCGGCAACACCGCCGCCAGCGTCTGGAGGGGGCTGCCAATGTTGATGAATTGCAGTTCGGGCGTGGCGTCGTTCACGCCGTTCCACACCACCCGGAATTGAAACAGCCGCACGGTTTCCTCGGCATCCGCGGAAATAATCTGCATCGACCGGCCGGTGTCCGGCGCGACCGCCTGATTGGTCGGATTGAAATCCACGCGGAGCAACGCCTCGATGGTAAATGCCCCATTGGTGCCGGTGAAGGTGACGGTCGAGTTGTCGCCGGTGCCGTCCACGAGCGGCAGCGGAGCCAGATAGGCGTCGCGCCCGGGGATGCCGTTTGGATTGGCGGCAAGCGTGGCGTTTGGCCCGGCGTCATAGGTGCTGGCCGACGCGCCGAAGCCGGGCGAGGCAGCGTTGCCCAGGATCGCGCCGTCGCGGATCGCTGCGAGCGTCAGCCTGGATGCCACCGCGTCGGCGCAATTCGTCGCCGAGACGGATTCATCGAAATGCCATAGATGAAGCGTGTTCACCTCCGGCAGGTAAGGAGCAAGGCCGGCGTTTACAGCCCCCCCCACGCCGGCACTCACGGTCAGGATCAAGGCATGCCGAGAACAACCGCGAAGCCGTGCAGAAATCCAAGGAGTGAGATTCATGATTTTCATCGGGTGCGTATCACGCGATAGTAGCGTTGGTCATTCGTGGCGCCTCCGCAATGCGGCAACGCGAGCAGCCCCGGAAAACCGCCGACCGCGGCACCCGCATTCGTCCAGTCGGTGTAACCGGAAACGTTCGATGCGCTCGCCACCACCAGGTTGCCCGCGGAATTAAAGACCACGCAAGCATTCGCCTGCCGGTCGAAACCAACCTTGGGACGCGAGCCGACAGTGTAGTTGGTGGCCAGACGCCGCTGAGACCACGCATGCGTCATCGGGTCGATCCACAGGTTTGATCTCACGCCAAGAGTCATGCAACGGTCTGATGCGAGCATAACCCAGTTGTGAACGATCTGCCATGACCGGTTTGGGTCATCAGAGCCTCCCAAGACAGGGGGGACCGCCGAATCGACGGCCCCAACGCCTCGTGATGGAAGCCGGAGGCTGGATCGTCCTCGTCTTGTGTGGGAGTCGTGCGGCGATCCACTTGATCGGCAGAGTGGTTTCCCTGCGCAATCGTGCCGCCATCGCCAACTTCCCAGGATCACTCCTGATCCCGCGGGCCGGGTCCTGCTCCTCCCAGTCCAAGGACTATGCGTTGGCCCATTTCCCATTCCTTGGGTCCTCATTCACCCCCGCGGTGGCATGGGCACGGGATCGGTGTGATCGGGCATTGGGGGGTAGTCCGGATTCTCCAATCCGGGCACCAGGGAGGCAATGGACACGGCTTCGTGGGTGCGGAACGAGTGGTTCGCCGCAATCCCCGTGAGAATGGATGCCGCGCCGCCCCGATGATCCGAGGTCCGCAGGTACTTGTCCGCTTTCCTCTCCGGCAGGAACAGGTCATCCAACATGACCTTGTCGCCACCGCCATGGCCGCCCACGCCTTTCCAGACGGACACCGAATACGCCGGGGCGCGCAGCGGATAGATGCGGGTGAACGTTCCCTCCGGCTTGAGCGCTCCGGGCACGGAACCATCGCCACTAACGGAGATCTTCTCCTGCGCGCCATGTTCAATCCGGCCTTGGGTGCCGTTGAAGGCAATGTGGTAACCCTCCCAGGCGTTGAACGTGTTGAGCGAGTAGCTCAAGGTCGCACCCGTGTCGTATGTCACGATCACATTCATCGTGTCCTCGATGTCAATGCGCGGGTTGAACACGCACCGGTCGCGGAAGTAGCCGTCGTATCGTTCCTGATCGAGGTAAAGCTCCCTGAGTCCGCGGTTTCCGGCCAGATCCAGGCGGAAGGTGCACTGGTCGCCTTCCGGGCAGGTGTGGCAGCGCGCGTGGTGGCTCTGCAGCCCGAGGCGCTTGGCCATCTGCGGCGTGTAGAAGTCGCGCTTGCCCGTCGCCTGCACCGTCACGGGTGAGGCGGACAGCCACCAATTGACCAGGTCGAAGTGATGCGTGGCCTTGTGAACCATCAACCCCCCGGAGTTTGCCTTTTCGCCATGCCAGCGGCGGAAGTAATCCGCGCCGTGATGGGTATCCAGCAGCCAATGGAAATCCACGGACAACACATCACCGATGACACCGCTCATCAGGAGATCCTTCACCTGCGTGCGGGGCGGTGAGTAGCGGTAGTTGAAGGTGACGATGATCTTGCGCCCGGTTCGCTCTCGCGCCTCGAGGATGGCCCGGCATTTCGTTTCGTCCGTGGTCATCGGTTTCTCCGTCATCACGTCGCAGCCCAGTTCCATCGCACGGATGATGTAGGTGTCATGGGTCGAGTCCTTGGTGGTCACGACGATGACCTCGGGTTTGGTTTCCCGAACCATGCGGTCGAAGTCCTGTGCGTCAAAAATGGGCACCTCGGCTCCGGCGGCTTCGCGCGCCTCGCGTTGGGCAAGCTTGAGCCGGCCCTCGTTCACATCGCAGAACCCGACCATCTGGCAATGTCCCGCATAGGTCTTGAGGACGGCGTCGCGATACATGCCCGATCGCGAGCCGACGCCGACGAGCGCGTAGCGTTTGCGGCGGGCAGTGTTGTCTGCCAGCGCTGCCGCGCTGACCAGCAGGCCGGCCCCGGTGACCGCAGTGGTTGAAATAAAATGCCGGCGGGTGACACCACCCTGCGAGGAACCTGCGGGGGCGGTCATGCCGGGACCCGGACTCGAGTGCATTGGAGGACACGTGTTCATGATTTGTAAGTCGCTGCGTTGTGTGACCGCAGGATACCCAGAACACCTGTCTGATGCCAGAAATGGTTGGAGGCTGGATTGGGGGCAGACTCATCCCGCAGGGTGATGCGGCCACCCGGTTTCAGGCTGACGGGGGTGACCTGCGCGGAGTGACGCACCTGCGCGGTGACTGGGAAGGCGCCACGGGCGGCGGCCGGTGACCACAGCAGGCCGGCGAAAAGGGACAACAGCATCGGGCCAAACACCTGGAAGCCGGGACGACAGTCATCAAACAGGAGGAATCATGGCTGTTGACTAGGATAGGCTTCCTGTGTATTCCAATGCCTTATGCAAATCGAAAGCCTCAAAGTCTTCTGTGATCTGGCTGAAACCGAAAGCTTTACGAAGGCGGCCCACATCAACGGGGTCACCCAATCGGCCGTCAGCCAGCAGATCAGTTCCCTGGAACGGCAGTTCAAGTCGCTCCTGATCGAGCGGAGCAAGAAGAAGTTCCGCCTGACTCGCGAAGGCCAGGTGCTTTACGACTATAGCAAGCAGATCATCCAGACCTATGAATCGCTGCATAGCCGCTTGCAGGAGATCAAGGACATCATTTCCGGCACCATCCGGGTGGCCACCATTTACAGTATCGGCCTGCATGACCTGCCCCACCACATCAAGCGATTCCTCAAGGATTATCCCACAGTGCATGTGCACGTGGAGTACAAGCGGTCGGATTACGTGTATGAGGACGTGCTAGGCAACGTGGTGGACATTGGGTTGGTAGCCTATCCTTCACGGGACACCAAACTGGAGATCATTCCGATCAAGAAGGACCCCATGGTCCTGATCTGCCACCCCCAGCACCCCCTGGCCAAGAACAAGAGCATCAAGATCAAGACGCTGGCCGGCCAGAAGTTCATTGGCTTTGAACCGGACATTCCCACCCGCAAGGCACTGGACAAGATCCTGCGCGAGCACGGCACGTCCGTGCAGTTTGTCATGGAGTTCGACAACGTCGAAACGGTCAAGCGAGCCGTGGAAATCGATGCCGGGGTGGCAATCGTCCCTTCCAGCACCATCGGGCAGGAATTGGACAAGCGCACACTGGCGCAAGTCAAGGTCGAGGATGTGGACCTCTATCGTCCACTGGCGGCCATCTACAAGAAGAACAAGGTTCTGTCGCCGGCGATGAAGCAGTTCATAGCCGTGCTCAAAGAGGACAAGAAATAGGCCGGCGGCCCATTTTGCGAAGCTCAATGGAGCGTTGACAGGCTGGGGAACATGCTCCTAGGCTCTGGGCGCTGGTCGGTGGACCAGTTTCAAAAGACCATGCTGACTCGAGTTTGCCTCATTGCGGCCATTGTATTTGGCGTCGCCGTTGCCGGCATCAATCTCTGGAAGGTGCGGGAGGTGATTGTCACAACGCGCACTGAACGGGACAACGAACGCTCTCTGAAGGAGCAGGCTCAATCGGATCTGGCCCGGACGCGCAAGGATCTGACCGATACCCAGGACGACCTGGCTCAAACCAAGCAGACTCTTGAGAATGCAACAGCGGAGCGTGACCGGCTGCGGGGTGAAACCGATGCGCTGACCAAGCAGAACAACACATTGCAGCGCCGGATCAAGGACACCACCGAGCAATTAAACAACGCCCAGGCGGAACTGGCGGCTTGGGCTGCCTCGGGCACCACCGTCGATCAAGTCAAGGGGATCATTGCTGCGGCCAAGGCGGCCCAAGAGGCGCTCGAAGTGGCCAAAGCCGAGAAGGACATTCTGGAAAAGGAGCTGAAGAAGACGCTCAACCGCCTTGCGTTCTATGAGGACCCCACCTACAAGGTCAACCTTCCGATCGGCCTCAAAGGCAAGGTGTTGGTGGCGGATCCCAAGTGGGATTTTGTGGTTTTGGACGTTGGAGAGGACGACGGTGTGCTTGAGAATGGGGAGTTGTTGGTCAATCGAGGCGGTCGACTGGTGGCCAAGGTACGCATCCAAAGCGTCCAGAAAGACCGATCCATCGCCAACCTTCTGGACGGCTGGAAACTTAGCGACGTCATCGAGGGAGACCTGGTGATTCCCGCACTATGAGTCTGCCTCGGTTCGGTGACTGCCGCTGGGTGGTTCTGCTCCTTTTGTTTGCCACCATCGGCCTGACGCTCAGCGGCTGTTCCACTCCAGATACGGAAAACGAGGCGTATCGGCCTTGGGCGGCGCCCAAAGGCTGGGAGGGCGGATTGCCTTCGAGCCTCACCGAGGGGCGCTGAAGCGGCTTCCGATTACTTGGCAACTTCCACGCAGCGGGTTTCCCGGATGACGGTCACCCGGATCTGGCCTGGATACTGGAGTTCGGTTTCCACGCGTTGAGCGATCTTGCGTGCCAACAGGTAAGATTCGTCATCAGTGAGTTCCGCAGGCTTGACGAATACCCGCAACTCCCGGCCTGCATGCACCGAGTAACACTTCTCCACTCCCGGATAGGACATCCCTATGCGCTCCAACCGCTCGACCCGCTTGAGATAGGTGTCCATGCTCTCAGAACGCGCCCCCGGTCGTGAGGCACTGATTGCGTCCGCCGCATTGACCAGGATTCCGATGACACCCTCTGGCTGCACTTCAAAATGATGAGAGGCCACCCCGTTGACCACGGCAGCGTTTTCGCCGTGGCGCCGGATCATGTCTGCTCCGATCAAGGCATGCGGTCCGGCGACCTCGTGGTCCATAGCCTTGCCGATGTCGTGCAGCAATCCGGCCCGCTTGGCGTCCTCCAGGTTGACACCCAGCTCGGCAGCCATCAATCCCACCAACTGTGCCACCTCAACGGAGTGGCGCAAGAGGTTCTGCGAGAAACTTCGCCGGAAGTGCAATCGGCCCAACAACTTGGTAAGCTCCGGATGCAATGGGGCGATACCCACTTCGACCACCGCCTCCTCCCCCAGGCGCGCAATCGTCTGCTCGATTTCCTGGGACACCAACGCCACCACTTCCTCGATGCGGTTGGGATGGATGCGCCCGTCCTGGATCAGGCGCATCATGGCTTCACGAGCCACCTCCCGCCGGACTGGATCAAATGAGGAGAGGACTACCGTGTTGGGGGTGTCATCAATCAGGACGGTGACACCGGTAGCGTTTTCGAACGCACGGATGTTGCGGCCCTCGCGCCCGATGATGCGGCCTTTGATCTCAATATCAGCCAATGCGATGCTGGTGGTGGTTACGTCGTTGGTGTGGGTGCTGGAATATCGCTGGATGGCCTGGCAAATGATCGCTCGCGCCTTGTCCTCCGCCCTCTGTCGGGCCTCGTCGAGGATGGCCCGATTTAGGTTTGCGGCATCACGGGCGGACTCGACCTGGACGTCCTTGAGAAAGAGATCCCGGGCCTGCTGGCGATTCATCCCGGCAAGGTCCTCCATTTGTTTGAGCCGGGCAGTCTCGATCTGGGCGAGGCGTTCCTCCTCTTGGGAAAGTGTAGCCGCTCGCTGAACTAGCACGCCTTCACGGTGGTGAAGAGTTTGTTCTTCCTGCGCGATCCGAGCCAATTGGGCATTGAGGAGCGTTTCACGCTGATTCAGCCGCTGATCGCGTTGTTCCTCCTCGGCACGCCGGGACGCAAAGGAGGCCTCCAACTCAGTTCGAAGGCGTAATACCTCCTCGCCCGCCCGCAGTCGTGATTCCCGCAGGATTTCGTCCGACTGCTGGCGTGCCTTTACCAACAGGGAGTCAGCGGCCGCAGATTCATCGCGCGCCCGGCGTCGGGCTTGGGCACGGAGAATTAACCATGCAGACACCCCTCCGAGGGCGAGGCACAAGCCTCCCGCGACAATTTCAGGCAAGAATGGCATTCACCAAACCGCGAGGCGGTTCAGCACTGCAACCACCGCGTCGGAGTCAGGATACAATCAACAAAAACATCATGCGGTTCCACAGGCAGTTCCCCCGAGATTTGTTCATCGAACGCGATCCCGCATGTGGTGCCCCGCACCTTGCTCAAGAGCCGGTCGTAATAACCCGCCCCACGGCCGAGACGACGGCCCGCGAGGTCAAAGGCTACCCCAGGCACCAAGATCAAGTCCAGCAGGTTCAGGGGATGCTCCTCACACGCGGGTCCCGGTTCCCGGATGTGGAAATGTCCCATGATCAGGTCCCGCGCCGGGTCGCGGATGACACAGGCCGTATAACTGTCGGACTCGTTGTCCCTGCGAGGCAATGCCACGGTGAGGCCTTGCTGCACGACGAAATTGAACGCCGGCCAGATATCCGGCTCATCGGGCAACGGGGCAAAGAACAGCACCGTCCGGGTCTCTGCCCAGATCGCGCTCCGCAGCAATCGTTCGCAAAGCACCGCGGAATCCGCCGCGCGCTCCGCTGGCGGCTTATGGCTTAGTCTTCGACGGAACTGCGCCCGCACGAGCTGCTTTTGTGCTTGCATGACCTACGCACCTTTCTCGGCGCGACTCTTTTCCATCAGCGCCCGCCACTGCGCCAGCCGCTCCTTGATTTTGCGCTCGGTGCCTTGGTCGGTGGGTTCGTAGAACCGGCGAGCGGTTTCCAGGTAATCCTGAACCACGAAATGCTCCGGATGATCATGGGCGTATTCGTAGCCTTTTCCGTGCCCCAGACGCTCCGCGCCCGCATAGCTGCCGTCGCGCAGGTGCTTTGGAACAGCCTGCGTGGGTCGCGTCCGCACGTCTTCCAACGCCGCGTCGACCGCTTGGATCACGCTGTTGCTCTTGTGCGCTGTGGCAATATAAAGGGTCGCTTCGGCCAGCGGGATTCGTGCTTCCGGCCAACCCACAAACTCCGCCACCTGGCAGGCTGCCGCAGCCAAGACCAACGCCATCGGATCCGCCAAACCCACGTCTTCCGCCGCTTGAATCATGATCCGACGGGCAATGAAACGGGGGTCCTCACCGGCGTGAATCATCTTGGCCAGCCAATACAACGACGCGTCCGGATCACTCCCTCGCATGGACTTGATGAAGGCGGAGATGGTGTCGTAGTGGGCATCCTCATCATCATAAACCACGGCCTTCTTCTGGATGCTCTGCTCGGCCGCCGCGAGGTTGATGCGCACCACCCCGTCGGCCTGCGGTTCGGTGGTCAATGCCGCGATCTCGATGGCATTCAAGGCCTTGCGCGCGTCGCCATCCGCAACGCGTGCCAGATGACGCAGGGCCGCTTCCTCGGCATCTGCCTTCAGATATCCCAACCCTCGCTCCGGGTCGCCCAAGGCACGCTGCAGCAGTAGTAGCAGGTCCTCCTCGGAAAGCGGGCGTAGTTCGAAGATCTGGGACCGCGAGACAAGCGGTGCGTTGACAAAAAAGAACGGGTTGTGGGTCGTTGCACCAATCAGCCGTACCACACCGCTTTCCACGTCGGGCAAGAGCACATCCTGCTGGGCTTTGTTGAACCGATGAATCTCGTCCACGAACAGGAGGGTGGGCTGGCCGGTGTTCTGCAGACGATTCGCAGCGCCAGCCAGCACCCGCCGCATCTCCGCCACGTTGGATTCCACCCCGCTCAACCGCTCGAACCGGCTGCGGGTCTGAGAAGCGATGATCTGGGCCAGGGAGGTCTTACCCGTGCCGGGCGGCCCGAAAAGAATCAGGGATTGAATGCGGTCGGCCTCGATGGCACGCCGCAGCAGTTGGCCCGGGGCCAGGAGGTGGGATTGGCCGACAAACTCGGCCAGTGACCGCGGCCGCAGGCGTGCGGCCAGCGGCTGGGGCCGGACGGGCGAGCCCGGGACGCTTGGCGTCAAGGGCGACGGTTCCGGGCTGGATGAAAACAGATCGTGGGACTCCATTACGACAAACGAACATGGGGTGACAAAAAATAAAAATCCCCGCCAGTGCCGTGTGTAAACAGTTCCTTTGAACTGCGCTGAAACATATGGGGCTGGCCCGGATACTTTCGACTTCCAGTCAAGGCTTGTCGGCTGCATCCAAGGGCTGAGTGCCCCGCTTTTGCAACTTACGGTTCAAGGATTGCGTTTCAAATCACGAGCATAGGCAGGGAAAACCTTGCCTGCGGGCTGACCACAAATTCAAAGAACACTTCCTAAAGCCGACGAAACTATCCACCCTGGTCGCGCCAAACTCAAGCCAAAAGCTGCCCCACTCAAATCCCACTCCCGGGTAACAGTTGCTCTTGGCGCACGGTGATCACCAGGGCGGTCGCCTGCTCGATAAACCTAGCAGCTTGAGTGCCGGTCGAGCCTCCACCGGAGAAGTTACCCACCGGGGGCATGAGTGCCCACTTCCGGAAAGAAATGTTTGAACAGAGCCGGTCAGATTGGTCTAATTCCATCAAACTCAAAGCATTTATGGCTGAAAACCCTCGAATCCTGACCACCTCCGGCGGCAATCCCGTTGCCGACAACCAGAATTCCGCTACGGCCGGGCCCCGCGGGCCGCTGTTGATGCAGGATTACCAACTCCTGGAAAAGCTGGCGCACCAGAATCGGGAGCGCATTCCCGAGCGCACCGTCCACGCCAAGGGTTCCGGCGCCTACGGCACATTGACCATCAGCCACGACATCACGAGATATTCCAAGGCGGCCGTCCTCAAGCCTGGGACACGGACCGAGTGCTTCCTGCGCTTCTCAACCGTTGCGGGGGAACGCGGCGCGGCTGACGCCGAACGGGACGTCCGCGGATTTGCGATCAAGTTCTACACCGAGGAGGGTAATTGGGATCTGGTCGGCAACAACACCCCCGTATTCTTCATCCGCGATCCTTACAAGTTTCCGGACTTCATTCACACCCAGAAACGTCATCCGAAGATGAACCTGCGCAGCAACACTGCGATGTGGGATTTCTGGTCCCTGTCACCCGAGTCCCTGCACCAGGTGACCATCCTCATGTCCGACCGTGGCTTGCCCCGCGGTTATCGTAACGTCAACGGGTATGGCAGCCATACCTACAGCTTCATCAACACCAGGAACGACCGCTTTTGGGTGAAGTTCCATTTCAAGACCCTTCAGGGACACGCCTTCTGGACCAACGAAGAGGCCGAGCAGGTGGTCGGGAAATGTCGCGAAAGTTCGCAGCGCGATCTCCATGAAGCCATCGAACGTGGGGACTTCCCCAAATGGCGATTCTGCGTGCAGATCATGCCCGAGCGGGAGGCCGAGACCTACCACTGGAATCCCTTCGATCTGACCAAGGTCTGGCCGCACAAGGATTATCCGCTGATCGATGTGGGGACGCTTGAACTCGACCGCAACCCGGAAAACTACTTTGCCGAGGTGGAGCAGTCTTCCTTCAGCCCGTCCAACATCGTGCCGGGCATCAGTTGGTCACCCGACAAGATGTTGCAGGCCCGAATCTTTTCCTATGCAGATTCGCACCGCTACCGCGTCGGCACACATTATGAAATGCTTCCCGTCAATCGCCCAAGGGCCGCCGTGAACACCTATCATCTGGACGGTCCCATGCGCTTCGACGCACCCAAGGCCACCGATGCCTATTACGAGCCGAACAGCTTCGGCGGGCCGGCGCAGGATCCACGGTTTGCCGAGCCTCCGTTGAAGGTCTCCGGCGATGCAGACCGCTACAATCACCGCGACGGCAATGACGATTACACGCAACCTGGCAACCTCTTCCGGCTGATGAGTGCGGAACAGCAGGGGCGGTTGTTCAGTAATATCGCAGCCGCAATGACCGGTGTGCCGGAGGAGATTGTCCAGCGCCAGCTCATGCACTTCCACAAGGCGGATCCGGCCTACGCGGAAGGCGTGGCCAAGGCGATGAATGTCAAGAACGGCGCCGCAGCCAAATAGCACCCACCGCCACGCCCTGAAGCCGCACAGCCGTCTGCGTCTCCCGGGGATTCGGTTTGCAACGGATGCGCTGCGGTGCGGCACGGCGGAGTTGCGTGATCAACCAAGATGGAAACCATCACCACCGAGGCTGAGGAAGAGCGGTATGCCGAACTCCAGCAGATAGCGCTCGGGTTTGCCCGCCATGGCGAAACCGCATCGCTGGCTGCAATGATCCAGCACGGGCTGCCGGTGAATCTGGCGGATTCCAAGGGCAACACATTGCTGATGCTCGCCAGCTACAATGGCAATCTCGAAACCGCACGAATGCTGCTGCAGCAGGGGGCCGTGGTGGACCGCAGGAATGATCGTGGACAAACTCCGCTGGGCGGCGCCGCCTTCAAGGGCTACGAAGAGATCGCCGCGCTGCTGCTGGAGTCGGGTGCGGACATCGATGCGGACAACGGAGCGGGAATGACCCCCCTCATGTTTGCCGCGCTGTTTGGGCGGAAACGAATGGTCGCACAGCTCCAGGCCAACGGTGCGTCGCTTGGTCGGCGTAACCGGTTGGGGCTCTCCGCCAGAGCGATGGTCAGTATGTCCCGGTTCCTGGGACGATTCTTGCAGCGCCCGAGAACCACTTGATCCGTCCGCACGACGGCAAGCGCTTTGAGCGCGGATCAGGCGCGTTCCATGTACTTCCCGGTACGGGTGTCCACCTTGATCTTCTCGCCCGTCTTGATGAACAGCGGCACCTGGACGGAGAGGCCGGTTTCAAGTGTCGCGGGCTTCTGCACATTGTTGGCGGAGTCGCCCTTAATGCCTTCCGGCGCGTCCGCGACAGTCAGCGCGACGCTCGACGGCAATTCGATGGACACCGCCTTGCCCTCAACAAAAGTGACCACCACGGCGACGTTCTCGGTCAGGAAGTTCTTGGCATCCCCGACCAGCTCTGGCGCCAAGGTGACGGTTTCAAACGTCTCGGGATCGCTGAACACATAGTCCTGCTGGTCCATGTAGCTGAACTCCATCTTCTGGGTGATCATCGGCACCACTTCAAGCTTTTCGGTGGAGCTGAATCTCACGTCGGAAGACTTGCCGGTTCGGACACTGCGGATGGACGCCTGCACGAAAGCACGCAGGTTCCCCGGGGTGCGGTGTTGCACATCCAACACCACGCACAGGTCACCGTTGTAATCGATCGCCATGCCGCGGCGGAGGTCATTTGCTGATGCTGCCATAACTCAAATTTGACGGGTTCGTGCTCAGGTGGCCCCAACTGGGGCGAGCGACCAGACTACCAACGAACCGGGGTCAGGCAAGTTTGGATTTTGGGACAGTTTGGATTTTTTAGACCTTAACCACGCCACGATCCATGCTTTCCCCCGCCCCTTTGCCCTTGCCATCGTGCGGGGAGGGCGGGCACTTTTGCGCATGGCAGCGAAGGCGAAACCCAATTCTCTCGACTCCCAGTTCTACCTTGCACCAGACGAATTTTTCCCGGCGCAAGCCCACGTGGCATTGACCTATGACGACGTGACACTGGCGACGTTGTATTCGGAGATTCTGCCGCGAGACACCCAATTGGAAACCCGCCTTGCAGAGGGGCTTACACTCAACATTCCCTTGCTGTCGGCGGATATGGATACGGTCACTGAATCGCGCATGGCCATCGCCATGGCACTCAATGGTGGGCTGGGGCTGATCCATTACAATATGTCCGAGACGGACCAGGCGCAGGAAGTCAGCCGGGTGAAGAATCATGTGCATGGATTGATTCAGGATCCGATCAAAGTGACCCCGGACCAACTGATCGGCGATGTATTGGACATGGTGGAGAAGCGCCGGTTCGAGTTCCGGACCTTTCCCGTGGTGGACGAGCAGGGAAAGCTGATGGGATTGCTTCCCGGGCACGTCGTCAAACATCGCTACGCGCAGCGCAAGGTGGCCGAGGCACTCACGCCGCGCCCCCAGGTTCATACGGTGGCCCAGGTTGAACTCGGACGGAATCCGATCGCCCGCGCGGACAAGTTCTTCACGGATCACCCGGGGATCCACAAGCTGTTGGTGGTGGACGAACAGGACCGGTTGCGGGGTTTGTTCACCATGAGCGACGTGGAACGGATCACGCAGGAGAAGACCGCGCAGTTCAAGCCGGCGCGGGATTCGCGGTTCCGACTGCTGTGCGGTGCGGCGATCAGCGCGACTCGGAATGCGTTTGGCGATCTGGACCGGGAACGGTTGTTGGGCCACGTCTCGGTGCTGGTGGAGAGAGGGTTGGACGTGGTGGCGGTATCGACCGCGCACGGCTTTACCCGGGGTGTGGGGGATGCCGTACGAATGATTCGCGACGCCTTCCCCAAACTGCCGATCATCGCCGGCAATGTGACCAGCGGTGCCGGGGTCGAATTCCTGGCCGACGCCGGCGCCAGCATCGTCAAGATAGGCCAGGGGCCGGGGTCAATCTGCACCACCCGCATCGTGGCGGGCGTGGGCATTCCCCAGATGACAGCCTTGTATGTCAGCTCCAGGGCCGCGGCAAGGAAGGGGATTCCGATCCTGGCGGATGGCGGCATCACCAAGTCGGGCGATATCGTCAAGGCCTTGACCTTGGCCGATGGGGTGGTGTGCGGCGGGTTGTTTGCCGGCTGCACCGAGGCGCCAGGAGAAGTGATGGAGATCGGCGGCAAACTCTACAAGCAATACCGCGGCATGGGCAGCCTGGCGGCTATGAAGGCGGGCTCGGCCGCGCGCTACGGACACGCCAAGGCGGACACAAGCCGCAAGGTGGCCCCGGAAGGAGTGGAGGCACTCAAGGAGGTGGCGGGGTCGCTGGATCGAGTGATTGCATTATTGATCGGCGGAATTCAATCCGGGATGGGCTACCTCGGCGCGGTCAACCTCGACGAGTTGCGGAAGCGCGCCCGCTACATCCGGGTGAGCGGAGCCGGCATGCGGGAAGCCGCCCCGCACGATGTGGTCGAGCTGAAAACCGGGGCGAACTGAGGCTGGAGATCGAAAATTGGGAATCGCCGATCCAAGAGGGGAGCGAACGTCACCCCGCGTTTTCAAGCGGTTGGGCTGAGATCTCGAGCATGCGATCGATCGGGCGGCGGGCACGTTCCAGGATTTCGTCCGGCAACTCGATCCGGGGAGACAAACGCTTCATGCAATCGCGCACCTTCTCGATCGTGTTCATTTTCATGTGCTTGCACTCGCTGCAGCGGCAGTTGTCCGTGGGCAGGCGCATCACGTCAAACACCGGCGCGGGCAGAAACTCCTTGCCCGGACATTCCTTCTTCAACCGGTGGATGATCCCGGACTCGGTGACCACGATAAATTGCTTGGATGGGTGCGTCCTACAATAGCTAATCATCTTCTCGGTCGAGCACACCGCGTCCGCGAGGTCGCGCACCTCCTTGCGGCATTCCGGATGAGCGACGATGGGGGTGTGAGGGTGGGCGGCACGAATCTGCTGGAGGCTTTCCTTGCGGAACTCCACGTGAACATAGCAATCCCCTTTCCACAGCTTCATCGGGCGGCCCGTGGCTTCCATCACCCATTGACCCAGATTTTCGTCCGGAACAAACAGCAGATCCTTGTCCCGGGGAGCCGCCCGCACAATCCGGTCGGCGTTGCCGCTGGTGCAGATGCAGTCGCTCAACGCCTTCACGGCCGCGCTGCAATTGATGTAGGCGATGGTGTAGAAGTTGGGATTGGTCCGCTGCAGTTCGGCCAGTTGGTCCGCAGGACAACTTTCCTCCAGTGAACAGCCAGCCTCTTTGTCCGGCAAAACAACCGTCTTGGTCGGATTGAGGATCTTGGCGGTCTCCGCCATGAAGTGGACTCCACAAAACACGATCACCTCCGCGCTGGTCTTGGCCGCCTGTTGAGCCAGACCCAGAGAATCCCCGACGTAATCCGCCACATCCTGGATCTCGGGCACCTGGTAATTGTGCGCCAGAATCACCGCGTTAAGGTCCGCCTTCAAACGGGCGATTTCGCGCACCAGGGGTTCGGCCTGGCCGGCGGGCATGGATGGCCGCAGCGCTGGGATGCCCGCCTCCCGCTCTGCTGGATTGGTGAAAGTGCTCACATGCTGAACTGAGACCTCGCAGAGTGCGTTGAGAGGAGACGGACGGACGCCTTCGGGCCGACTCAATCCTCGTTGAACTTGGCGGCCACCAGCGCCTCGATCTCGCTCAGCGCCGCCGACGCATCCTGGCCCTCGGCCTGAACCTTTAAGCGGCTACCAGGACCGGCGGCCAGCATCATCAAGCCCATGATGCTCTTGCCGTTGACCTTCTCGCCATCTTTCTCGACGAAGATGTCGCACTTGAACCGGTTGGCGGTCTTGACAAAAAGCGCAGCCGGTCGGGCATGAATGCCCAACTTGTTGACGATCAGTAGTTCCTTGATCAAGGCTTGCTCCGGTGCTTCCAGTTTACGCCCGCTCATGATTAATCTGCGCGATTCTAACGCAGGTCACCCGCGCCTGGCGAATGAAATCTTGCCCGTGTTGCAAGAGACGCCCGCAAATCCCAAGTTTTTGGTTTCTCGGGTCGATCTTTTCAGGCAAAGTTCACCGGCTATGGGGAATCGACGTGAAGCCCGAGAGCGTGCGGTCCAGTTTCTGTTCCAGCACGACCTCAACCCATCAAACCCACTGGATGAGGCGCTGGAACAGTTCTGGCAATCCCAGCGTGCGGCGGCGCTGCAGGCGGAGGAGGGGGGTGCCAGTTGGGGACAACCACGCGAATTGCCGCCCCCCACGGTTGAGGAGGCGGCCATGCGGGTGTTCGCAGACCCCCTGATCCGCGGGACCATCGAACACCTGGCGGCAATCGATTCGGTGATTGCCCGGCACGTGCGCAATTGGTCCCTCGAACGGATGGCCGCCGTGGACCGGAATGTCCTGCGTCTGGCAGTTTACGAGATGCTGCATCGCCTGGATATCCCCCCGGTGGTCAGCATCAACGAGGCGGTGGATATCGCCAAGAAATTCTCCACCCACGAGAGCGGACGATTTGTGAACGGCATTCTGGACAAGGTGAAAGGCGAGTTGATGCGTCCGGCGCGTGTGGTATCCTGAAGGCCAATCTGGCGCCCCAGGGCGTTATTGGAGTCACAGTCAATCGTGTTTGCAGACCTACACCTACACACCCACTTTTCGGACGGCACCTACACGCCCGAGGAATTGGTGGCGCGCGCCCGGGAACAGGGCCTGTCGGCCATCGCCCTGACCGACCACGACACGGTCGAGGGTTGTCCGCGCGCCGGCCAGGCCTGTCTCGATGCGGGGATCGAGTTCATTCCCGGCACCGAACTCACGGCCGATTACAAGGGCACAGAATTGCACATCCTGGGCTACTTCCTTGACATGGAAAACGGCCTGCTGCTGCGCGAGATCTCCAAGTGCCAGGCCACCCGGCAGGATCGGATCCGGGAAATGGTCCTTCGCCTGAACCAGCATCGGGTGCCGCTTCGTGCTGAACGCGTCTTTGCCATCGCCAACTGCCAGTCTCCCGGCCGACCGCATGTGGCACGGGCGCTGGTCGAGGACGGTTATTGCGCGAACATGGATGAGGCCTTCGAACGTTTTCTCAAGCGCAGTCGCCCCGCCTGGGTTCCCAAACGACGCATCTCCGTCGCAGACGCCATCGACTTGATTCATCAGGCCGCCGGGCTGGCGGTCATGGCCCATCCGGGGTTGAACCGCACGGACGATTTGATCCCCGCGGTGGTGAAGGCTGGCCTGGATGGCATCGAGTGCTTTCACACCAAACACTCGACCGCCACCGCGGAGCGTTATCTCGAGATCGCCGATCGCTACAAATTGCTGGTCACCGGCGGATCCGATTGCCACGGTATGAGCAAGGGGCGCCCGCTCATCGGCACCATCAAACTTCCCTACCAGCATGTCGAGTTGATGAAAATCGCCGTCGCCCGGCGCCGGGAAGCACCCCCGTCCCACCGCCCCGCCCCCACCACTCCCGGATTGCTCCCATGAGTTTGCTTGCCAGGTTCAAAGCCGGCCTCTCCAAGACCCACAACCGGTTGGTTCACGAAATCAAGCGCATTGCCACCGGCTCCGCGAGGCTGGACACGGCGAGCCTTGAGGATCTCGAGTCGGCTCTGTTGGGGGCAGATCTCGGCTTGGCAATGACCCGGCGGATCGTGGACGCCACCCGCCATTCCTATGAGACCCAGGGGCGGGACCGCTTGAACCTGCTGGAGGTGGCGCAACGCGAGGTGGAACGAAGCTTCAACGGGGCCCATGCCGACCTGATCCGGGCACCGCAGGGTGTGACCGTGGTCTCGATTGTCGGTGTCAACGGCACAGGCAAGACCACCACCTCCGCCAAGCTGGCTCATCGCGTGCAGTCGAGGGGGCAGACGGCTCTGCTCGCAGCCTGCGACACCTTCCGTGCGGCGGCCATCGACCAACTCAAGCTGTGGGGGGGGCGCCTCAACGTGGAAGTGGTGGCCGGCGCCTACGGGGCTGATCCGGCGGCGATTGGGCATGACGCGGTGGCAGCCGCCCAGGCGCGCGGGGCCGACTACCTGTTCGTTGACACCGCCGGACGCCTGCACACCAAACATAACCTGATGCAGGAGTTGCAGAAGGTGCACCGGATCCTCGGCAAGCAGCAGGCGGGCGCGCCGCACGAGGTCCTGCTGGTGCTGGACGCCACCACCGGCATGAATGCGCTCCAGCAGGCCCGCGAGTTCCACAAGATCGTCCCGCTGACCGGCCTGGTGGTCACCAAACTCGACGGCACCAGCAAGGGCGGCATGGTCGTGGCCATCCACGACGAACTCAAGCTGCCGGTGAAATTCGTCGGCTTGGGCGAACAGCCGGAGGACCTGCAGCCATTCGATGCCCGGCAGTTTGCGCAGGCGTTGTTCGAGGAATAGCCTCGCCCGGCGCTTGCCAAGCAGTCCCCGCTCGATAGCTTGTCTGCTCCAGTGACCGACATTGGCTTCATGCGTCTTGCCCTCCGACTCGCACGGCGCGGGTTGGGCACCACTTCACCCAACCCCATGGTCGGCGCGGTCCTGGTGCGCCAGGGCGCGGTGCTGGGCCGGGGCTGGCATCGAAAGGCGGGCGGAGCGCACGCCGAGGTGGAAGCCCTTCAGGATGCCCGGCAGCGGGGACACTCCCCGAGAGGCGCCACACTTTACGTCACCCTCGAACCGTGTTGCACCCACGGACGCACCCCGCCCTGCACGGAAGCCATCCTCGCCGCAAGCATCCAACACGTCGTCGTCGGTGCCGACGATCCCAATCCAAAGCACGCAGGTCGGGCGTTTCAAATCCTGCGTCGGGCCGGGATCGCCGTGACCACGGGTGTGCTCGGGGAGGAATGCGCCACGTTGAACGAAGCGTTCAACCATTGGATCGTTCACCGCACCCCCTGGGTGACCGTGAAGTCGGCCATGACACTCGATGGCAAGATCGCCACCTCCACCGGCGAATCAAAATGGATCACCGGCGAACGGGCGCGCGCCCATGCCATGAAGCTGCGACGCGCCAGCGATGCCATCCTGGTCGGCGTCAACACCGTGCTGGCAGATGATCCCAGCCTGACACGGCGAAGTGCGAAGTCCGACCTGCCCTCCGTCGCAGCACTCCGGAGGACGGAAGTCCAAAGTCCGATGGGGCCACGCTTGCGCCGGATTGTGCTCGATTCCCTGGCGCGGACGCCGTTGACGGCCCGGGTGGTGGCCGATGCGGAAGCGGCGTTCACCACCCTCGTGGTAAGTCCCCGCGCTGCGAAGCGGCGGGTGGCCGCCTTGGCCCAACGGGTCCGGGTGCTCGTCGCGCCGCCGATGAAATCCGCCATCCGCCATCCGCCATCCGGCATCGACCTGCCCTGGCTGCTGCGCACACTCGGCTCGGAGGACGTGACAAGCCTGCTGGTCGAGGGCGGTGGCGAAATCAATGCCTCCTTCCTGCTGGGCGGATTCGCCCATCGCATCGCGTTCTTTTACGCGCCGAAGATTTTGGGCGGGCGCACCGCGCGCAAGGCCGTTGCGGGGGAGGGCGTTGGGCGGTTGGAAGACATAATCGAACTCGACGAAATTCGTTGGCAACAGCTCGGACCGGATTTGCTCCTGACCGCGCGGGTGCAATAGCCTCGGACGGTCGGACTGTCCCTCGGGGCAACGCTGGCTGGCGCCATTCAAGGCACTTGCGCATTCGAAGGCGGCATCCATCCATCCAGGGACATTGAAAAGCAGACATTCTTGTCTGCGGGTTCACGGGACTTTGCTGTCCCGTGTTTCTCGTGGGATGGGGACTGGAAAGTCGCCCGAAGCCGCAGGCTGGAAAGCCCGCGCGACACCACGCTTCATGGCCCCAAGGTGCGATTCGGCAATTGCGGAGGCGACTCGGTTGCCAGAGATTGCAGCGCCGCGCCTGCTGGGGGATGGGGAGCGGACTTGCAACCGGAAGCCTTCACCCGGCACCCTGTCCGCCATGTTTACCGGCATTGTTCAAGAAGCGGGTACCGTGGCCCGGATCAAACCCACCGAACGATCCATCCAACTGACCATCCGGATGGGCGTCTGCGGCAAGGGACTGAAGGTGGGCGACAGCGTGGCGGTGAATGGGTGTTGTCTGACTGTCGTGACACGCAAGCGGCAGGGCAATTTCACCCTGGCCCAGTTTGATCTGCTCCAGGAAACCTGGAAGCGGACCAACCTCCAACACGCCCGACCGGGATCCTTGGTGAACCTCGAGCGTTCCTTGCGCGCCGATGGCGAATTGGGCGGGCACTTTGTCACCGGCCACATTGACGGGATCGGACGCATCACGCGTTGGGAGCGCGCCGGGCAGGACCACGTGCTGGACATCGCCGCGCCCCGCGAGGTGGCGCGTTACATCGTCTTCAAAGGGTCGGTGGCCGTGGATGGCATCAGCCTCACGGTCGCCGCGGTTCGGAAAGGCGGGTTTCGAATTTGGATCATCCCGCATACCTTCGAGGTCACCAACCTGCGGGATCGTAAAGTGGGCGATGCAGTGAACCTGGAAGGCGACCTCATCGGCAAATACGTCGAGAAGTTCATTGCGAAGCGCGGATAACTGCAGGCGGTGCCGGTGTGCGGAACGCCCGCCCACCCCTGCTCACCTCGGCAATCCTTTGTAGAGAAACACGCCGTACGCCGCGATGAAGACCAGGCCCAGCCAGCGCGGCACCCCCTTGAACACCATCGTCAGCACAAAGTGCAGCGCCAACGCAGCCGCCAGGAGTCCCAGCGCTTCCCGGAACAGCACCGGAACCTTCAGCGGATGGTAAAGCGCATACACCCCCACGCAGAGCGGGATACAGATGTGACCGTCACCCGCTTGTGAGGTGTAGACCACCTCCGGCCGTCCGCGCCAGGCATAGTAGAGCGCCAGCAACGCGTTGGGCAACACCATCAGCCAGCCGCTCAGCCAACCGAGATACTTCGCGCTCAAAAAGCCGCTGTCCGTCCGGGACACCCAGCCAACCAGCCAATCCGTGCTGAAATAGATCCCATACGCGCCCACCGCCAGCAGCAGCATGTCCACGGGCAAGGTCCACGTGAACGTCCGATTCTGCCGCACGTTGCTCTTGAGCACCTCGAACACGTGGAACACCTGCCAGAACAGGAACACCCCCACCAACACCAGGCCGTCGCTAACATCGATCCGCCCATCCCGTCCCAACGCCCAGACCACTCCGGTAAAGAACAGCCCGGCGACCAGGGTGAGCATCAGGGACAGGCGGTTCACATGCGATTCCTGGACCGCGCTCTTCTTCTTGCGGCCCTCGGGCGACAGGCTCAGGCCCCAGATCACCGCCGGCAAACCGATCAGCAACGTCAGGTTGGTGATGTTGTTGACCAGGGCGTTCTCCATCACTGCGGAACCCGGTCCACGGCGTGCGCCCATCATGAAGGCGAAAATCAGGTTGCCGATCCCCGAGCAATAGGGCATCACCAGCGTGCCCAGCACAGTGCCCTCGAACCCGCCGTCATTCATCGCCTCCAGCCGCCAGATCATCAGGAACGACGACGCTATGAACACCCCGGTGAAAATCAGGGGTGCCCACGGCCCGGTCGATTCAATGGACGCAACCAGCGATTGCAACCGGCGCAGTAAACCAATCGCGGGTGAACGGGCCAAGCGGTTTTACAAGTGATGTCCGTTCGAGTTCCCGACATGGATGCCATGGGGATTCTGTAACCGCTCGAACGGCGGGGGGTCACGCGGGGAAATGGGCCAAAGCCCCTCAGCCTGCTCCCAATCGTTCCAACACCTCCCCGGCCTTCATTCCGTGGATCCGGAACACCTTGTGGCGCGAGGTCGGGCCGCGGACCAGTGCCACACGGCTGCGACCGATCCCGAGCGTCTTGGCCAGCAGTTTGACCACGGCTTCGTTGGCGGCGGAATCCACCGGTGGCGCGGTGACCTTGACGCGCAGTTCGCCACCCAGCGGTTCGCCGATCTCCTCCCGCGAGGCGCGGGGCTGGACCTTGACCGAGAGCAGCACCCCGTCGGGTTGCGCTTGAAGGAAGGCGGGCGTGCTCATGGTCTGCCCAGTCTGATAGCGCGGGTGGACGCAAGCGACAACCCATTTCCGGGGCGCGCCGCTGGTCGGGGCCCGTCCTCCCAATCCACCGTGGCAGAGCGGCGGCGGAGGGTGGACACTGCAAATCCTGGCGGTTCATCGAGCGGTTCCTGCAAAGCCTGGGCTGCGGGGCAACCGCACAAGCCCGGCCGCCTGTTGCCAGACGTTTGCGCGCCGGTCACACAATCGTAACACCCTTGTCGCACAGATGCCGTTGTGTGACACTGGCCAGCATGGTAGCCAAGCCGCACGAGATTGTGAAAATTCTGGTAGTCGATGATGAGCAGGATGCGGTGGACCTGGTTGCCTTCAACCTGAAGCAGGCCGGGTTTCAGGTCATCACTGCGGAGGACGGGGCGGAGGCGCTGGACAAGGTCCACAAGCACCAGCCCGACCTCATTGTGCTGGACGTGATGATGCCCGAGCTGGACGGGTTGGAGGTGTGCAAACTGCTTCGGCGCGACCCGGCCACGGCGGGCATTCCACTGCTGATGCTGACCGCCAAGGCCACGGAGGTGGACCGGATTCTGGGGCTCGAACTGGGAGCCGATGACTATGTCACCAAGCCGTTCAGTCCACGCGAGCTGGTCCTGCGCATCCGCAAACTGCTGGCTCGGGGCAAGCCGCGCGAGGACCGCAGCGAGCGCATGGTGTTCGGCAACCTGACCATCGACATTCCGCGTCATCTGGTCAGTTGGAAGGGCGACTCCCTCGAACTGACCGCCACGGAGTTCAAGCTCCTCACGACGCTGGCCGAACGCCGCGGGCGCGTGCAGTCGCGGGATCAATTGCTGCGGGACGTTTGGGGCTACGAAAGCCTGATCGACACGCGCACCGTGGACACGCACATGCGGCGGCTGCGCGAGAAACTGGGGCCGGCCGCCCGTTACCTGGACACCGTTCGGGGCGTGGGCTACCGCTTCGTCGACCAATAAACCGACCTCCCGGCGCTGCTGTGTGGCTTTCCTTGGCAATTGCGGCCCTGCTGGGCCTGGTGCTGCTCCATCTCGGGTGGCGCCGGCGCTATGTCCGCCTCCAGCAGCAGCACCGGCAGGCCATCGCCCGGCTTTCCATCGATTCCCAGTCTGCCGCCGAACAAGCCGTCTCCCGTCAGCGCGCCGTGTTCGACAGCATGGTCGAGGGCCTGCTGCTGCTCGACCGCCAGGGCCGCGTGCAACTGGCCAATCGCAAGTTCATCCAGTCCTTCGGCCTCGGCGACGAGGTGCAAAACCGCACCGTGCTCGAAGCCACGCGCTCCCATGAACTGGCGGACCTGGCCGCCGGCGTCGCCGAACACTCCGGCATGATCACCCGCACCCTGCGCCTGCCCGGCCCCCAGGAACGACACGTCGAGGTCAACGCCGCCCCCATCATCGGCCGGAACGGCGAGCAGGAGGGTGTGGTGATCGTGTTGCATGACGTCAGCCGGCTGCGACGCCTCGAAAAGACCCGCGAGGAATTCGTGGCCAATGTCAGCCATGAACTGCGCACCCCGCTCTCACTCATCAAAGGCTACACCGAAACCCTGCTCGACCACTCTCCCAAGCCCCCCGAGGTCGTCGAGAAATTCCTCGGAACCATCGATCGCAACGCCCGCCGCCTCCAGTTTCTCATCGAGGATCTGCTCGTCATCTCCTCGCTCGAATCAGGGCGGATCCAGATGGAGCTCCGCCCCCGACCGCTCCGGCAACTGGTCGAAACCGCCCTGGCCGACTACCAGCCCGCCGCCAAGGAGCGCGATGTGCGGTTCCATCTGGACCTGCCTGATTTGAGGGTCAATGTGGACGAGGAACGCCTTCACCAGGTGCTGGGCAACCTGCTGGACAACGCCATCAAATACGGACGGCCCCAGGGCAACATCACCCTCACCGCGCGCTCCCTGCCCGAGAACACCGTCGAGGTGTGTGTGCGCGACGACGGCCCAGGCATCCCCTCGGACTCGCTGGACCGCGTGTTCGAGCGGTTCTATCGCGTGGACAAAGCCCGCTCGCGCGACCAGGGTGGCACCGGCTTGGGACTCTCGATCGTGAAACACATCATCCAGAACCATGGCGGACAGGTCTGGGCCGAGAGCGAACTGGGCAAGGGCGCCGCCATCTACTTCACATTGCCCAAGGCCTTTCCCGTCGCGCAACCCCAGGCCTGAAACCCGGGTCTGGGCCAGCGCACCGACGCCGGCCACAGCCAGCGCCTCGCCCCGTCGGCGGAATCCTGTGCCGTAGTCGCCGTGCTTGAGCCCACGCCCGACCTCGCCTAGATTCCCCGTTCACATGAGTCAATTGGACAATGAACAGGTGCAGGCGACGGCCGAATGGGTCAGGAACCTGCGTGCGGAAATCGGGCGGGTCATCGTGGGGCAGTCCGCGTTGGTGGACCGCCTGTTGGTGGGGCTGCTGGCCAACGGCCACGTGCTGCTCGAAGGGGTGCCCGGCCTGGCCAAGACCATGAGCGTCCGCACCCTCGCCGACTGCGTCCAGGCCTCGTTCCACCGCATCCAGTTCACGCCCGACCTGCTGCCGGCCGACATCATCGGCACCCTGATTTACAATCCGCAGGACGGAAAGTATCACGCGACCAAGGGGCCGGTGTTTGCCAACTTTGTGCTGGCCGACGAGATCAACCGTGCCCCCGCCAAAGTGCAGTCGGCACTCCTCGAAGCCATGCAGGAACGCCAGGTGACCCTGGGGGGCGAGACCATGCCCCTGCCCAAACCGTTCCTGGTGCTGGCCACCGAGAACCCCATCGACCAGGAAGGCACCTACCCGTTGCCGGAAGCCCAGGTGGACCGGTTCATGTTCAAGGTCCTGCTGGATTACCCGGCGTTCAATGAGGAGCGCGCCATCCTCGACCGCATGGCCTTCACCACGCCCGAGATGCAAGTCAATCCGGTGGTGGATACCGACGCCATCCTGCGCGCGCGCAAACTGGTGGACCAGATCCGGGTGGACGACCGGATCCGGGATTACATCGTTCAACTGGTGTTCGCCACGCGCAAGCCGGCGGATTACAAGCTGGATATCCAGCATTACATCCAATTCGGCGCCTCGCCGCGGGCGACCATCTACCTGACGGTGGCCAGCAAGGCTTGGGCGCTGCTCCAAGGCCGCGCTTATGTCATCCCTGATGACGTCAAGAGCATCGCGCCGGACGTGTTGCGACACCGCATCATCCCCACCTACGAGGCCGAGGCCCAGGCCGTCACCACGGACAACCTCATCAAGCGTATCCTGAACACCGTCCCTGTCCCGTGACCGCTCAGGAAATCCTGGCCGGCGTCCGCCGCGTCGAAGTCCGCACCAACCGTCTGGTCAACGACATGATGGTCGGGGCTTACCTCAGCCATTTCAAGGGCCGGGGCATGGACTTCGAGGAGCTGCGCGAATACATGCCCGGCGACGACGTGCGGGACATCGACTGGAACGTCACCCACCGCATGGGCCGACCGTTCGTAAAGCGGTTCCGCGAGGAGCGCGAGCTGGCCATGGCGCTGGTGGTCGATGTCTCGGCGTCCTCGGCCTTTGGCTCGTCGGACAAGACCAAGCGCGAGTTCGCCACCGAGATTGCCGCCACGCTGGCGGTATCGGCGGCGCGCAGCAGCGACAAGGTTTCACTGCTGCTGTTCACGGACCGCATCGAGCTCTATGTCCCGCCGCGCAAAGGCCGCCGCCACATTCTCCGGCTGGTTCGCGAGCTGTTGGCGCATCCACCCAAAGGACGCGGCACGGACATCCCCGGCGCGCTGGCCTACCTGAACCGGGTGCTGCACCGGCGCTCGATCGTCTTCCTGCTCACGGATTTCCTCCACAGCTTCGGTCCCCGGGACGCCGGGAGCGGGGCCGGACGCGACACCGTGCGTGAGATCGGGCTGACCCAGGCGCGGCACGACCTGGTCTGTGTGCACCTGTGCGACCCGCGTGAGAAGGAATTGCCCGCCGCCGGCCTGCTCACCGTCGAGGACGCCGAAACCGGCGAGACACTCGAAGTGGATTCCCAGAGAGCGTCCGTGCGCCAGACCTACGCCCGGGCCAACGAACAGCGTCTCGAGGATCTCGACGCCACCCTGCGACAGTCAGGCGTTGATACCCTCCGGTTCAACACGGCGGAGGAGTTTCTCCCAACCCTCCAACGCTTCTTCGAAACCCGGCGGGGAAGGAGGAGCGGGTGATGAGCGCAAGTCCGAAGTCCGAAGTCCGAAGTCCGATAAGGGACGGGTCGCCCGGAACCGGCGTAAGGCTGTCGACCGGACACACACCAGCCCCCATCCGCCGACCCCATCCGTGCCATGCCTCCCATCCGTCCCATCCGTCCCATGGCCCCCTGACCATCGGCTATTGGCTATTGGTGCTGACCGTAGTGCGCGCCTGCGCGGCCACCAACGACCTGGCCAGCCCCGACGACATCCCGCCACTCCGACCGCCCAAGCCCGAGATCGCGCCGGGCTTCTGGGAACAACACGGGCTCTGGGTTCTGCTCGGGGGGATCGTGGCAGCCACAGCCATCGCCCTGCTGTGGCGGGTGCTGTCCCGCCCGAACCCGCCTGCCATAGCTGCCCCCGCCGACGCCGCGCGCACAGCCCTGCGCGCCTTGGATGCCGCGCCCGAGGACGTTGCTTTGTGGGCCGCCATCAGCGGCATCCTGCGCCGTTACTTCATCGCCGCGCTGGATTTGCCCCAGGCGGAGTTGACCAACAGCGAACTCTGCCGGGTCCTGAGGTCGCATCCGAAGGTCATCTCAGACCTATCAAGCGCCGTCACCGACCTCTTGACGGGCCTGGAACACCGACGGTTCGGCGATCGTGAATCGGCTTCGGTTCCCAGCGATGAACAGGGCCGGTCGGGGGCGCACACCGACACCCTGCCCAAGCTGACAGTCGTCGAGAGGGCCTTGGCATTGATTGACCAGACCGAACAGGTCTTGAAGCCGCCGGTTTCGGATTCAGCGCCATCATGAGCACGCACTTCGAATTCCAGTATTCCTGGGTGCTGCTGTTGCTGGCGCTGCTGCCCCTCTATGCCCTGCTGCGCGGAAAACAGGGACGCCACGCGGCACTGCGTTTTCCCAGCGCCGACCTGGCCCGGGCAGCAGGCGGCGTGTCGCGGCACGCAGCCGGACGCCTGTTGCTCTTCATGCGATTGCTCGTGGTCGGGCTCTGTATCGTCGCTTTGGCCGGACCGCGCTTCGCCAATGAACGCACCGAGACGCGGGCCAGCGGGGTGGACATCATGTTGGTGCTGGACTTGTCCTGGTCCATGATGGCCCTGGACATGAGCGGGCCTGGGGAGCGGATCACGCGCATGGACATCGCCCGCACGGTGATCGAGGAGTTCATTCGCGAGCGGCCCAACGACCGCATCGGCCTGGTGGTGTTCTCGGCCGTACCCTACCTGGCCAGTCCCCTCACCCTGAATCACGACTGGCTGATCCGGAATCTGCAACGCCTCCACGTGGGCTTGATCCGCGAACTCGGCACGGCCATCGGCGACGCCACCGCGTCCGCCGCCCGGCGCCTGGAATCCCAGCGGGACAGCAAGAGCCGGATCATCATCCTGTTGACGGATGGCGACAACAACCGCGGGGAGATCGATCCGGTGCCCGCCGCGCAACTGGCCGCGGCGCTCAAAGCGAAGGTGTACACCATCGGCATAGGAATCGACCAGCCCTGCAAGCTCCCCAAGTTCTCGCCCATGACCGGTCAACTGGACCTGGATCCAGCCGGCAACGTCATTCCCACCATCCTGTTGCAACCCGCCAACTACTCGGTGCTGGGTCGGATGGCGCAATTGTCCAACGGCCGGTTCTATCGTGCCACCAACCTGCGCGAACTGCAGGGCATCTACCGCGAGATCGATCGGCTGGAGAAGACCGAGGTGACCCTGAGCCGGTCCACCACGTTCACCCCGTTGTTCCAATGGCCGTTGCTCGCCGCCGCCGCGTTGCTGGGCCTGGAACTGTTGCTGGCCGCCACCAGGTATCGGAGGGTGCCGTGAGAACATCCGAGTTCAGAATCCCGATATCCGAATGAACCGCGAAGACCAAAACGTGTTCCACGTCAGCGCGCCCCGCTGGGCCACCCCCTGGCACTCCGACCCTCGGACTTCGAACTTCGGACTTGTCTCGGCGTTCGGTTTTCGACTTTCGGCCCGTCCCGATAGCGTCATGGACTTCACCGACCCCCATTTTGCTGAGCCGAGCTGGTTGTGGCTGGCGTTGTTGGGACCGCTGGTGGTGCTCGGGCTGCAGGCGTATGCCGCGCGAGCCCGCCGCAGGCAGATGGAACACCTCGCTTCAGCCAGGTTCCTGGCCAGCCTGCTGGAATCCGTCAGCCCGTTGCGCCGCCGGATCAAACAGGGCCTGCTGTTGCTCACGGTGGCCGGCATCGGCCTCACCCTGGCACGACCCCAATGGGGCCGGCAACCGGAGTCCGTGCAAACGGCTTCCGAGGACATCCTCTTCCTGCTCGACGCCTCGCGCAGCATGCTGGCGGAGGACGTTCGCCCGACCCGGCTGGAACGCGCCCGGCTGGCCCTGCTCGATTTCCTCCAGACCCATCCGGGCGGACGGGTCGGCCTGGTCGTATTCGCCGGTCAGGCGTTCCTGCAATGCCCGTTGACCTTCGACCATGAAGCGTTCCGCGAATCGCTTCTCGCCGTGGACACCGGCACGATTCCGGTGGGCGGCACCGACCTCGGCCGCGCACTGAGCGAGGCCGTGCACGCCGTCGAGAATCCGCAGGACCGCCAGGTCATGATCCTGCTGAGCGACGGCGAGGACCTCGCGGAAGCGGGCCTGAAAGTCGCCGCCCAGTTCGCGGAACGGGATTTCGTGCTGCACACCGTCGGCGTCGGCACCACCGCCGGATGTGAAATCCGGATCGTGAATGAGCAAGGGCAACCGGACGTGGTCCGGGACGAGGCGGGCCGGATTGTGCGGACGCAGTTGGACGAGGAAACGCTGCGCAGGATCGCTGCACTGACCGGCGGCACCTACCAGCCCCTGGGGGGATTGGGCGAGGGCCTCGTCCAAATCCAGTTGCACCTCCAAACCACCCGCACCCGCGACACCCAACCCACAGCCGGGGCGGGCGTGGAGCGGTTCCATGTTCCTCTGGCAATCGTGATCGCTTTGCTGGTCACCGAATCGCTGGTCGGAACAAGGCGTTCGAAACGGGTCACTCAAGCCGCATGAAACACACACTTCGAACCCCCTGGCTCCTGCTCCCGGTCATCGCCACATTGGGCGTGGGCGCGGCTCGACACGAACAGGCGGTCTCGGATCGCGAGACTTACAATCAAGGCACGATCAAGCTGAGCGAGAAGGATTTCAGCACGGCGGAGATGCTCCTCTTTTCCGTGGTCAGCGCCAACGACGAACAGCTTCAACCCACCGCACTCTACAACCTCGGCCTGGCGCGCTTCGAGCTCGGGGCCGAGGCGCTCGCGAAAGGGCCGGACGCCAACACCGTGCGGCAGCGGGCCGCGTCCGCGTCAAGCGGGGCGGACGCCGCGCTCCAGGAAGGGCTGACCGCGATGCAGCGGGGCGAACAACAGGGCCTCATCCGCGCCTACCTCCGCGGACGGGGAACGCGCCGACAGGTCAAGGAAGCCATGAAAGCAATGCAGGAGGCGCTCAATGTCCAGGGCAACGTGCTCTCCCGCTGGCATCGGGCCTCGGGCGACTTTCACAGCACGGCCGAACTGCGCCCCGACGACGCCGATGCCGCCCACAACGCCGAGGTCGTTGACCGCCACATCGCCCGACTTGTGGACAGCATTCGTCAGATGCAATCGATGATGCAGTGCCTGGGTGACAAGAGAGAAGGGCTGCAACAGATGTTGGAGGGATTGGAGGGCCTGATCCCGGACGACATGGGCAGTCCGGGTCCGGGCGAGGACGGCGAGGACTGGCCGGAGGGTCCCGAACCGGGCATGGAAGAGGCCAAGGGCCGCGAAGGCGACGAACGACCGATTTCGCCGGAGGACGCGCAACGACTCCTGGAATCGTTCCAGTTGGATCGCGGCCGCGCCCTGCCCATGGGCTTCGAGGAGAACGCCAAACCGGAAGATCTGAAGCGGGGGAAAAACTGGTGAGTGCGATCCTGAACAGCCTTTGGGAGGTCTTCGCTCTCGATGAACCGGCCCCCGGACCGCGGATTGTCTCAATCCGCAGCGGCTTCGATGATGCGGTGCTGCTGCGAGTTGAGGACAACTCGCGCTCCGTGCCAGGGTTCAGGGTCCCAAGCCGCGATTTGGAAATCGTGGAAGCCTTCTCGGAACCGGCCCCCCCCTCTCGTTGTTCGGTGCTTCCAAGAAGCCCTCTTCTCTGCCTGCTGTTCCTCGCCGCACTCCTGAGTTCGCCCGCCTGGGCCCAGCCGATTGTCACCGCCCCGCGCCCCGCCTCCACCAACGAACCGGATCCGCTGGCGGCCTTCATGGTCGCGCAACCGCCGGTGGACACCGCTTCCCCCATCACCCCCACCGCGGAATTCGAACCCGCCCTCATCACCAAGGGCCAATCAACGGTGTATCGCGTGGTTCTGAACGCCCTGCAGCAATCCGTGGACTGGCCGGAGTCCATCCCTGTCCCCGACGGCTGCACCGTTCGTCAGGGGGCCTCGGGCGAACTGCTCCAAAGCCTGGGCGGCCCCATCGTTCCCCGCACCACTTTTCTCTATCACTTGACCCCATCGTCAAACGGCACATTCACCGTGCCCGCTTACACCGTCCGCGCCCGGGGTGCGAACGTTCAGATCCCCGCCGCCACCGTCACGGTCGTGCCCCCCGGTTCAACTCCGGTCGAACCGGCACCGCGCATTCAACTCCAGGCCAAAGGGAACGAGTTCTTTGTGGGCCAGAACATCGATCTGCAGGTCCTGTTTCCGGGAAGACCCGACGGCACGGTCGAGACCTTGTCCCAGGTGAACATGGTTGGGGACGGATTGATTGTGGACCACAACTTCCGCGCGCAGCGTGTCGAAACCCGCGTCGAGAACGGGGTTTCCCGACCGATGTTCATTTATGAAGCCTTGGTCACGCCCATGCGCGCGGGGCCGACCACGGTGACCGCGCAGGGTTACACTTTTGGAAACCGGTTTCAGGGCATGATCGTCATCACCGGCCCGGCCACGCTGCCGGGCGGAATGCCGGCCTACAAACTGGTGGATTCCGAACCCCTGCCCCTCAACATTCTCCCCCTGCCCCGCCAGTCCGAACTGCCCGGATTCACCGGCGCCATCGGATCATTCAGCGTCGATCCCCCCGCCCTGTCCACCAACCGAGTCCGGGCGGGGGATCTTCTCACGCTCACGGTCACCGTCCGCGGCCAGGGCAACCCGGAACGGATGCTGCCGCCGGAGATTCCGCCCCAGCCCCAATGGCAGGTGTTCCCGGCCCACAAGGACAACACCTTGCCGGCCATCATCCGCCAACGCGGATCCGTCCAGTTCCAATACAAACTCATTCCACTCGATGCCAGCCTCACCGCTACGCCGGCCATTCCCTTCTGCACCTTTGATCCCGGCGCGCGCCGTTACGTGGACCTCACGGTGCAGCCCCAGCCCATCACCGTGGAGGCGTCCCCGTTCACAACCCTGGCTCCCGGACAGCCCTCGGTGGTCGAGGCCCGATCCTTCCTGCGCGCTCTGATCAGGAAACCCGACGTCCCCACCGATTTGGCCGACCTGCTTGAATCCCCCGGACGCACCGCGCACACGCTGCAACCGCTCCACCAACACCTGTGGTTTGCCGGCATTCAACTCCTGCCGGGCCTCTGGCTCGGCGGACTCTGGTTCTGGGACCGGCGCCGACGGTTCTTCGAGCAACACCCGGAGGAACTGGTTCGACGCCGCGCCCGAAATGCCATCCGGCACCACGCCAAACGCGCTCGAAAGGCGGCCCGACAAGCCGACGCCCGGGACTTCCTGCATCACGCCCTCCAGGGCTTCCGGGAAGCAAGCGCGCCCGCGGGACCGGCCGACCCACGCGCCCTGGTCTGTGACGACGTGCTCGCCGCGCTGCCTGTGAAACTGCGGGAGGCCCGGACGCTGGAGGTGGTCAGGAGGCTCTTTACCGCCGCGAACGAATGGCGCTTCGGGGATGCGCCACCCGACCACCAGTCACTGCTGAACCTCTCGCAACAAGTGGACCGGCAACTGGAGGAGTTGAGAAACAGCCTATGAGGCAGAATCCCTCAGCGAAAGGAGCGCAGACAACTTTGTCCGCGCGGCAGTCAGAAATGGCTCGCACGGACACGGCGGTCCGCACTCCGGCGTCCGGTTCCTGGAAACGACGTACCTCCAACAACTGGACGCGAATGGAGCCCCCGAACCCGGTAGGGCGCCGGTGCCCCGGCGCCCAGGCCACGCACAGCGCGGCCCGACCCTGCGGTTCATGGGTGACCGCCCCGCTCGCGATGCCGCGCGTTGTAATCCTGAACCGAGTTTTCCGCCTCCTGTTCTTCGTCTGTCTATGGCTGGCAACGGCCGTCGCGGCTCAGGCCGGCAAGGACGCAGCCGCCCGCTTCTTCGAGCAGGGATCGGCGGCAGCGCAGGCGGGCGATTTCGCGCACGCCTTTGAGATGTTCAGCGAATCGGCCGCAGTCCAGCCCGCGTCCGGCACCCTGCACAACCTCGGCAATGCCGCCTGGCAGACGGGTCGACCGGGTCCGGCCATCCTGGCCTGGGAACAGGCGCTGTGGCTGGATCCGGACAATGAGAACGCGCGGACAAGCCTGCATTACGCACGACGCAGCGGTGACCTCGAGGAACCGGATCTGCGCTGGTTCGAAGTGTGCTCCTCCTGGCTGCCCGCCGATTACTGGCCCTGGATAGCTGCGGGCAGTTTCTGGTGTTGTCTCAGCCTGCTGGTATTGCCGACCGTGTTCCGGCGGCGGCGCCGGGACTGGTTCCAAGCCTTGGCCGCCGCTTGCGCCGCGGTCTTCCTGCTTTGCCTGCCGGCATTGGCCGGACTCAACAGCCGCGCGAAACTTGGCTTCACCCTTCCCAAGGAATCGGCGCTTCGGGTCACGCCCACCGCCGAAGCCCAGATCCTCACCTACCTGCGCTCCGGCGAACCCGTGCGACTGGAGAGGGACCGGGGTGACTACGCTCTGATCCGCACGGACTCAAGCACCGGCTGGATCCGGCGGGACGAACTGGGTGTGGTCGGGGCGGCACCGAACTCACGCCCGTTCCTCGCCTCTCACAAACCTGCGCTCAAAGATCAGGAGTTCTGAGGCTAACGCGGTACCAGTCCAACGCCGCGTGCAGCCCCTCCTGCAGACGGAACGCAGGCCGGAAATGCAACGCATCCTGCGCGCGACGGATATCCGCCAACGAATGGCGGATGTCGCCGGCGCGAAATTCCCGATGGACAGGCTGGAGATCCCCGATGGTGCGGTCGACACACGCCAGTTCCTGCTTCAACACCGTGAACAATTCATTCAGCGCAGTACGGTGGCCGGAGGCGATATTGAACACCGCCCCGCCCAGATCCGGCTGCGCTGCCAGCGCCGCGCGAAGGTTGGCTTGCACTACATCCAGAATGTAACAGAAGTCGCGACTCGTCTCGCCGTCGCCATTGATGCAGACCGGCTCGCGGTTCAGCAACGCCGAAATCCATTTGGGGATCACCGCAGCGTAGGCTCCCTCGGGATCCTGTCGCGGCCCATAGATGTTGAAATAGCGCAACCCCACCGCCCCCAGCCCGTAGGCGCGGGCAAACACACCCGCGTAAATCTCGTTCATCCATTTGCTGGCCGCGTAAGGCGAAAGCGGACGGCCAATGATATCCTCGCGCTTCGCATCCGCAGGATCGTCCCCATAGACCGCGCTGCTCGATGCATAGACCACGCGCCGCACCCCGGCCAACCGCGCCGCGTTGAGCACGTTGAGGAATCCACTGACATTGATCGCGTGACACAACTCCGGTTCGTCCATGGACCGCGGCACGGACCCGAGCGCTGCCTGATGCAAGACATAGTCCAAACCGGACACAACACGGCGGAGCAGGTCCGCATCGCGAATGTCGCCCTCGACACATGTGAACCGATTCCAAGCCTCCGCCCCCACGAGTTCGCGCACCTGGTCGAGATTCTCGCGTTTGCCCGAGAAGAAACTGTCCAGCCCCACCACCGTCTGTCCGCAACGCAGCAGGCTTTCGAGGAGGTTGGAACCGATAAACCCCGCCACCCCGGTCACCAGCCATCGGGCGTTGATCCCACGCAACAGCTCGTGGAACGGAACCTCCTGACGACACGCGAACCGGGTGTCGGACAGGCGACCTACCGTGGCAACCTTGCAGCCTAAAGGCGGGGTCGCGGCATCTTCGGATCCGCTCATGCGGGCTGGAGCATGACAAATCGCCCGGACGGAAACAAATCCGCTTTTGCGGTCGCTGGAGTTCCTCCTTTCGCACAGACATTCCTTGTCTGCGGGTTCGCAGTCCCTTCCAGTCCCGTGCCTGGAGAACTGGCGACCGGAAAGTCGCCCGCAGCCACAGGCTGCAAAACCTGCGCTACGGCGCATGGTGTCCGTACGCGCCCCTTGGCGGGAGTTGCCAGCCGGGGCGCTGGAGGCTATCTCTGAGCCGTGCAGGGCGTGAGAATTCAAATTCCCAGCAGGGGCATCGCTCTCCTGGCGTGCTGCCTTCTGTTGGCGGGCGGCTGCAGCACCACCCGGGTGGACTGGAAGGCCCGGGTTGGTTCCTACACCTTTGACCAGGCGGTGACCGAGCTGGGCCCCCCAGACAAACAAGCCACACTCACCGACGGCACGCGGGTGGCCGATTGGATCCTTCGCCATGGCGGGATTCGACGGGTGGATGTCGGGTTCTCTTACGGCTACGGCCCCTATTGTTACGGCCCCGGCTATCCGGCCTATGTGGATCATTACATCCCCGATTCCATCCTTCGGCTGAGCTTTGATCCCGAGGGGCATCTGAAGGACTGGAAAAGGCTCACGCGCTAAGTCGGCCCCCGGCTTCCGCACTTGCTGCTCACCTCTGAATGAAACCGGAAACCGGCATCTGGAACCAACTGACGCGAATCGTGATCTTTCTGATCATCCTGGCCGGACTGATCGCGCTCGGACGCTGGTACCTGCCATTGATCCAGCAGAACGAACGCATGCGCCGGGAGATCCACCGTCTCGAATCGGAGCTGGAGATCGAGCGGGAGCAATCCCGGCAGTTACAGCAGGAAATCGATTTGCTGACCAAAGACCCGGCGGCGCTGGAGCGGGAGATTCGATCCCGATTGGGCCTGTCCCGGCCGGGAGAAACCGTCATCCGGTTCGAAGCGGCGGGAACGAACTCACCAGGACCGCAAACACCCTGACGCTTCACCAGGTTCCGTCCGCCAGCAGGTCCACCACCCGGCGCGCCACGCTCCCCCCCAACAGCGGCGCGGCCTGACGCTCGGCACTCATCAGGTCCTCCCCCGCACGTACCTGCGTCTGCCCGGACACATCCTGATCAAGCAGCTTCTTCCCGGTCAGGCGTTCATGCGCCGTGACGTGAACCACCACCACCAGATTGTAATCCTGCACCTGCACCAGATCCTCCGGATTGTAGGCCAGGCCCTGACGCGCGTAATTCTTGATCACCCCCTTCACAAGGATGTCGCAGTCGCTGCGGTGCCCCAGCCGGTAGGTGCCCTCCCGCTCCAGTCCAATGCGCACTGCGTGGGTGAAGTCGTCCTCCAAACGCGGTTGCATCGTGTCGTTGACAAACGGTTCCACGTACACGGACTGTTCCCGCGCCGCCAAGCCACTGCTGGGACCGAGGCGATAGCCGGCACAACCGGCAAGCAGGACCGTCAGGAACGAAACCGTCACCCCCCCCCACCAACGGACGTCAGTTGGTCTGGCCGCGAACATAATTCTTCAGGCTCTCGATGCGTTCACGCGCCTCATCGGCATAGGGCGATTCCGGCCCCAGCACGATGACCTCGTTGTAATAGACCAGCGCGCCAGCCCAACGATGCTTTTTCTCGTAAAACTTCGCGATCTGATAACTGCCGTGGGCCCGCTCGTTCCGCAGCGACGCGATGACGCTCTCGGCTTCGGCCACCCGCTTGTCGTCCTGATACAGCACCATGAAATCCGTGAGGGTGTCAATCGCCTGCACCGCCTGGCTTTGATCGTAGTCCGCCTTGTCCGCCTGCTTGTTGTAAGCCATGCCGGCAAGATACAGGCCACGGGCCGCCACCTCCGGCTGATCGTTATAGCGGTCCGCCGCAGTCTCATAGGCGCGGACCGCCTGGTGATACTTCTTCTGCTTCTCCCGGGCCACGCCCACCTTGATTTGCGCTTCCGGTGCGATTCGGCTGAAGGGCCCGTTCTTCACAATGCTCTCATACATCCCAGCCACGCGATCCATGGACGGCGGATACGGAATCATCCCCCACAGCTTGAACCACCTTCCGGCCAGGAACTGGTCGGCGATTTCATACTGGTGCTTGGCAATCGCTTCGTAGTCCGCCTGCATGGGAAACTTCTCGACCAGTTTCTGGTATTCCTTGAACGCGCGCTGCGGGTCGCCCTTGGCATCGTATGCCTTGGCCACCAATTCCTGCGCCTGGGGTGCGTAGTCGGACATCGGCCAGTTCTTGACGGTACGCTTGGCCGCCTTCAACGCCAGCCCATAATCCTCCCGATCGTAGGCGTCCTGCGCCAGGATAAGCTGGTCCTTGGCACGAGTCCGCTTCCATGCCCCTTCGGCGCCTACCGGCTCATACACCCAGCCCTCGCCGGGCGTGTAAATCAGGGGCGCCGGACAGTGCCAGACACCGCCCAAAATCACCAGCAAGGGGAGCAGGCAACGCGTGAAACCGCGAATCATCGCCGAACGCTATAAACCACCCGCAGGCAAGTCAAGAATGCCAAAGGCCAAAAGTCAGAAGTCAGTTTGCAGAATACAGAATGAAGGGCTCGGCAGCGCGCCGGAAGCCTGCGCGCGCGACCTCCGCCCCACTGAAACCTGAACACCGCTTCGGAGAACTGGAGTGATGGAGTAGTGGAGTAGTGGAGCCAAGAGCCGATAGCCGAGGGGACGGTGTTTCAGTGCTTCAGTGTTTCCGGTCTCCGGTCTCCGGTCCGGTCTCAGCCTTCAGCCCCCCCTCCCTCCTACCCGCGGTAAATGATCAGCACCCCATATTCGGTCATCAGCTTCTGGCTGCCAATGTCGAGGTTCGTGTAATTGAACGTGGTGATGGTCACGATGTTCTTTTCGCCCACCTTCGCCAGGAACTGGCTCACGACCTCGTCGAACCGGTCGTGCCCCACCTCGATGCAGTCGGTGTGGCGGATGGTCTTGATCCGGACTTTCTTATCCGTCTCCTTGGCCGCGACCTCGAGCGGGGTCGGCGGCTTCTCGATCAGGCTTTCGGAGGGCTTGGTGTGCACCGGCACCTTGAGGTGCATCTCGACCCTGGCGGCGGCGGACGAGGCGATCGGATTAAGCGGATGGACCTCGCCCGGTGCCTCGGCCCCCAGTTCAACCCCGCCGCTCACGCGCGTTCCGGGATCGCCCAGTTTGGGAATGGTAATCCGCTCGCCGCAGGAGGGGCACTCGATATCCGAACCGGCGCCCGAAGCGTCCACTTCCAGTTCCTGTTCACAATGAGGGCAGTCGAAAATCACGTCCATAAGCAGGGTCTCCAGCGGCGAGACTAGGACGTTGCCCCAGCCGGAGCCAGTGAATTTTTTGCGCGAAATAACAGCAACCGGATCACCTCAGCCGGGTCCTGCGGGCGGTGGCCAATCAGACTGCGCCTCCCGAAGAGGTGATGTTGGCGGATGACGGATCCGGCAATGACACGTGCAGACGTTACGCGGATTGGGCAAGCCACCCAGGCTTTTCGCTACGAACAGGCATGGCAGAACCATGAGCCTGGAAAAAACATTGGGAACCACGAAACTGTAAGAACTCGGAACAGGCACCCTTACGGTGGCTGAAGGGCGGCGATTCGGTGGTTCGCTGGTTTCCCTCCGGATCTCTGTGTCCTCTGTGTTGGATCCGTTTTGAGAGAAGAGCAGGAGGAGGAGGAGGAGGCCGGCTAGGGATACCTCAATCGGAAGTATGCCTGCGCATCCAGTATCGGAAGTTCGACCGTCTTACTCCCGCCGACGATGACAGGAGTTGCGGTCACGTCAGTCATTGCGGTTGCCAAGTCCGGAGCGGTCTGCAACTGGCCAGACGGGTCGGTGACCGGCCAACTCACAACCACGGTATTCGATAGGGTCCGGATGATGGACAGTTCGCTTGGAACCACCGCAGGTATCGGAGTGAACTCAAAACCCGGGCCGACCAGGAGAAACTCCGGCCCGGCGATCAGATTCGTGCCGTCGGTGGCACCGAGGTAGACCAATTCCGGAGCCACTCCAAAGCTGCCTCCGTTGGGTTGGCTCTCGTCGATGGCATTCCCAGACCAGAACTTGGTCCCGTTCGTGGCAAACCTCTCTGCATCGTAGCCGGTGACATAGGTTGTCGAGCCAGCGGAGAGCTGGAGCGGCGGAATGACGGCATAAATAAATTGGTTGCCCGGGGCACCACTAGCTGAAACAAGGGCTGACGCCAACACGGCGCCGCCGGGGCCAACCATCTGGACCACATAAGATCCGTCCACGCTGTTGCCAAAGGTATAGCCCAAGGAGGTCACCACGATGTTTGAGGCCGGCTGGAAGGTGAACCCAGCCTCGTTCTCAACGATCGCAGCATATGCCGCCGCTTCTACGTTCTGCAAAGCCTCCACCGCCATGACAGAGGCAGTCGACACCAAGCACCCGGCCAGCCAACCCGCCCGACGCAGTGTTACAGAAAGCCTCATCTTTACATCCGTGACCTCCCGCATCCTATACTCCGCAAAATTGGTCCGAGTCAAACCAAACGGATGCATTGTCCAAGGGAACATTCCCATCCGCTTCTTAACACGGAGAACATGGAAAGGCACTGAGCAAAGGGGGAGTATGCAAGCGGCGAGCAGGGAGCGGAGAGCAGATGCTTCAACAACGCATCCAGTTGTGCCCGATCCACTGAAGCCAGGGATCCGACGACTTTCACGATGAGGGTCTGTTCGACGGTGGCGATCTGCGCCTTGATCCCGCAGGCGACATCGAGGCTGGCGGCACGCCATTCTCGAAGTTCCTAAGCGGTGTTCTTCAACTGGGAGGAAACGGGACCGAGGAACAAATCCCGGCCCGCGCCTCCAACAACCACCGCCGGCCGCACTTTTCGGCTGGTCAGGTCGGTAAAGGGAATCGGGAGGAGAACGACTTCATTTCGAGAGCAGTTCATTGAAGACGTCATCGTCCGGGTTCTCCCACGCTTTCATCAGGGAATCCTGAGAAAGCCGGAGCCAGGCGCCACGATCGCTGTCCGGCTGAGGGACCGTCTCACCTTGGATGGTCATGCGCACATGCGCGTGCTCGGGCAGCGGGAGGGGTGCGGCCAGCAGCAGCTTCCCCCTTCGTAAATGGCATCCACGGTGGTGGTCACGGGCGCCCCCTGAATCGCGGCAGCGGCATTGCCGATCAAGACCGCCTCCAGCCGGACTTCGTCCAGAGCCTCGACCCCTTGCTTCTGCCGTGCTTCTGCCCCCGCCTTCTTGTGGCTTGCTCAACTTCAATGGCCGTTTCAGGTTCAGCGGTTCAGATAGGAGGACAGGAGGACCACCCCTGCAACGTCACCGGTGCTGGGCGTTGAAATCCTGCAAACTCTATACATCCTGTCTCCTGGATCCGCAGTTCGCCCTTCGGGAAAATGGCGGGAAGGCGTCG
The DNA here is from genome assembly GCA_963751435.1 of uncultured Verrucomicrobiae bacterium. GTDB lineage: Bacteria > Verrucomicrobiota > Verrucomicrobiia > Limisphaerales > DSYF01 > JALOTU01. Next base: position 64,310 of record CAVVUP010000026.1, read on the forward strand.
GAACCGACACCTTCTGGAACCGACACCTTCTTGCCACTATTCACGGACCGACCCCTTCGCCTTCGTAATCCATCTGCAACCAGCCGGGACCGGGTCCATTGAACCATTCCACGCGGATCGGGTGCCGGCCGGCGGCCAGTTCAAACGAGGCGGATTTCCCGGTTTGATAGTTCAGGTCATCATTGGCCACCAGTGGCAGGCGCCACAGGCCAATGCCGGTCCGCCGGGGATTCACCTCACACACTTCGGCCTGAAGCCGGACCACCTGCCCGGCGTGCAAGTGGTCCGGCAAGGAACCCATCTGCAACAACTCCGCGCCCGAGTCGTCCTTCAAAGTCAACAGGCCGCGCCGGCTGCTGACCTCGCAGACAATCCCGGTGGCGAGTATCCCTGCCTCCGTGCGGCTGTTGGCCTGTATTAATTGACGCAGGTGCAGGAGGTTGGTGGCGATGGGAACCACCGGCACGGCAAGGCCGGGTCCTCCAGCCCCAAGCGAACTCCAGGCCCAAACGAGGCCAAGGCTTGGAAACAGCAACCACCGGCTTTCAGGCAAACGGCACCACACAGATGGTGCTAGGCTGCGTCCTTTCACCCGCCTTTTCAACTTCCCAAATCGGGGGCTCCCCTGATCCAAGGTGAAGCCCCCCGGCCCCTTGTGGTTTTCCTTTTACCGGCATAGCCCGTCCCCGCATACTCCGCGCGGATGGAATCAATGCTCTGGCTAGCGTGGTTGCTCATGCTTTTTTCTGCCGGGGTCAGTTTTGTGTTTGCCGTGGCGGAGACGGCGTTGTTCTCCATGAGCCGGTGGCAATTGCAGCACCTGTGTGCGGCTTCCCCGCGGCGGGGTGGACAGATCACACAACTGCTGGCCCAACCGGAGGAGCTGCTGGCCACCATGGTCCTGGGCAACACCACCGCCTTCGCCACACTGTTGGCCACGGTGACCTGGATGGCGCTGAACGCGTATTGGCCTCTCCTGCCCGCTGTCGCCGGGCTTGTCCTCTTCCTGATTTTCTTCTGTGAACTCGTGCCCAAAACCCTCGCCGTGCGCCGGCCGGATGTCTGGTCCGCGCGGGTGGCGGGACCGCTGCGCCTGATGCATCAACTGACTGCCCCGCTTCGATGGATCTCCCGCCGGATCAATGAGTTCCTGCTCGGACGGTTCCTGTCTCGCACGGTGGAATCTGAACGTCACCTCAACGACTCGGAATACCAGGAGTTGCTCGAATGGGCCCAACAACAGGGCACCATCGAGAAATCGGAGAAGGAGATCATCCTCGAAATCATGAGCCTCGACCGGCAGACCGCGGGGGATGTGATGCGGCCCCGCTCCCAGATGGCTTGTATTTCGGACGACCTGACCGTCGAGGAGATGATCCAAGCCGCCCGGCGGTTCCGCCACCGGCGGCTGCCGATGTATGATCAGGACGAGGACACCATTGTGGGGGTGCTCAACACGCGCGCCCTGCTGCTGGATCCCGCCACGGACCTCGCCGATGTGATCGAGTTCCCCTCGTTTGTTCCGGAGTCCATGAACCTCCTGCAACTGCTGCGCAGCCTGCAACGGCAACAGCGCGGCATGGCGATTGTGCTGGATGAATTCGGCGGCACGGCGGGCATCGTCACTCTCGAGGACATCCTTCAAAAGGTGGTCGGACCGGCGCCCCATGAGGCCGCCAGCGAGCGGGTCTGGATGGAACAATTGGGGCCCGACCGCTGGCGGCTGCACGGGGCGATGCGGATTGATGATTTCCGGCGCAACCATCCGGCCTTGGGCGAGGTCGAGAATGTGGAAACCATGGGCGGACTGCTGGTGCAGTTGATCGAGGCGGTGCCCAACGAGGGGCAATCGGTGGTGTTTCGCGGACTGCGCCTGACCGCCGGAGCCTGTGATGCGCGCCGGGTGCGGGAGCTGATCGTCGAACGCGTCAAATGAACCCGTCCGACACCCTCATCTGGCTGGGCTGGACCCTGGGCCTGGCGCTGTCCTTCGTGCTCTCGGGCATGGAGGCGGGGGTGTTCGCGCTCAACCGGGTGCGGTTGCGACAGCAAGCCCGCTCCGGCCAGAAGACCGCGATCCGGCTCATGAAGTTCCTGAACAATCCGGAGCAGTTTCTCTGGACACTCTTCATCGGTAACACGCTCGTGAACTTCTTCATTCTCGCCTGGGCACTCCTGGCGCTGGAATCCTGGCTGGGACGCTGGCCGGTCGCCTTGTGGGCGACCTTTGCGCTGGTGGTGTTCGCTTTCTACAGCCTGTTTGATCTGCTGCCCAAGTCCTTGTTCCGGCTGGCACCCAACCGCTTCTGCACCCTCTTCGCCAGCCCGGTGCGCTGGGTCCATGTCGGACTGCGTCCGGTGGTCGGCTGCGTCGAGCTGGGCGCCAACCTCCTGGCGGGCTTGCGTCCGGAATCCGCGTTGTCCGGCCAACTGTTCGGCAACCGCGAGGAGTTGCGCGTGATCCTCGAGGAATCCGCCCGCGGCTTCAGCTCGGAGGAACGGCTCCTGATCAACCGGGTCATGGACCTGCACTCGGTGACCGCGCGGCAGTTGATGAAACCCATGCAGTTGGCGGTGACGGTGAACATGGACACGCTCCTGTCCGAGGTCTTCCGAATGGCCCGCGAGCAGGGCATCACCCGGTTCCCGGTGTGGGATATCCGGAACAACCAGCGGCGCATCGCCGGTCTGCTCGACCTCGACACGGTGGTGTATCGCGATGATCTCGATCCGGCGGCGTCCATCACCCCTTTCGTCAAGCCGGCGGTGTTTGTGGACGAGAATCTGCCGGTGGAAAGGGCGCTGCGCCGGATGCGGCGGACGGGGCAGCCGCTGGTGGTGGTGGTGGGTCGGAACCAGCGTGAACTGGGCCTGCTCGCCCTACAGGATGTGCTCAAGCGCATCTTCGGGGAGGTCAGTTTCTAGCCATGGACCTGTCCGCCGCCATCTCGATTGCCTGGAGGATCATTGCGGTCATCGCGCTGGTCCTGATGAACGGGTTTTTCGTTGCGGCCGAGTTCGCGCTGGTCAAGGTGCGCGACACGCAGTTGAACCCGCTGGTCCGCCAGGGCAACCGCCGCGCGAAGGTGGCCCGGCTGATCCTGCAACGCCTGGACGCCTTCCTGAGCGCGGCGCAACTGGGCATCACCCTTGCCAGCCTGGCATTGGGCTGGATTGGAGAGCCGGTCTTCAGTGCGCTGCTGGCTCCCGTGTTCAACGCGTTTCAGATTGACGACCCGCACCTGCGCGAGGTGCTGGCGTTTGCCGTGGGCTTTTCCGCCATCACCTTCCTGCACATCAGCGCCGGGGAACAGGCGCCCAAGATGATGGCCATTCAGAATCCTCTGCCCTTCAGCCTCTGGATCGCCTACCCACTGCTCTGGTTTTACCGCCTCTCCTACCCCTTTGTGTATGTGCTCAACCGCACTTCTCAGTGGCTCCTGAAACAGGCCGGACTCACGGGAACATCGGAGCACGGTGGAAGCCACTCCGATGAGGAACTCCGGTTGCTCTTTGCCGAGTCTCAGCGGCAAACCGGCGGATCGGCTCTGGGCCGCGAGATCGTGGTCAACGCGCTCGACCTGAGACGTCGAATCGTCCGGGACGTCATGCGCCCGCGCCAGGAGATCACCTGCCTGGACACCGAGGCGCCCATCAATGACTGCCTGCAGGTGGCCGAAAGCACACGCTTTTCGCGGTTTCCCCTATGCGAGGCCGGCGACGTGGACCGGTCGCTGGCGGCGGTTCATATCAAGGACCTCTATGCCCTGCGCAACAAGGCCCGGACAGGGCTGGACCTCTTGGCGGCAGCGCGGAAGTTGATCTACGTGCCGGAAACCGCCCGTCTCGAGCGCCTGCTCCAGTTGTTCCTCGATCAGAAACTGCACATGGCGCTGGTGGTCGACGAGTACGGCGGCACGCAAGGACTGGTAACGCTGGAGAACATCCTCGAGGAATTGGTGGGACAGATCCAGGACGAGTTTGACCAGGAGAAGCCCCTGCTCGTGCCCATGGGCCCCAACCTCTGGGAAGCTTCCGGATTCCTGCCCTTGCACGAACTCGAACACATCGTGGGCGAACGGATCAACGCCGAGGATCTCACCACCGTCAGCGGTTACGTGACCCAGCAGTTGGGTGGCTTCCCCAAGGTCGGGGATACCCTCACCGTGGGGGAATGGCGCCTGCGGGTCGAAGCGATGGACGGAATCCGCGTGTCCCGATTGCGCCTTCTGCGCATGGCCAAGCCTCCGACCGGCTGAAGACCCCGCAACCACAACCGAACGCAGCGCGGAGATTCTGCCGGTTAGATCTTGTGCAGTCGCACCCGGAACCGGCTGATTCCCGGGATGCGGCTCAGATCCCCGTCGCAAAACAGGCGCTGGAACTCCTCACTCTCGAGCGCGTGCTGCCTTGCTCCCGGCGAATCGCGCTCCAGCAGATGCTTCAACTCCTTGAGATCGCTGCCCCAGCGGAATCCATTGAAGAACTCAGCCCCGGCAAACTGTGTCTTGTAAAGGGCGTTCTTCGAGTAACACGAGCCCAGATAGAGGTGCCGGATGCCGCGCTCGGCGAACAGGTTCACGGCGGAAGTCATCATGAACATGCCCAGGTTGCGCTGGAAATAGTTCAGGTCGTAATACGCGTAGTAGTAGAACGCCAGCGCCCGGGCTTCGCAATAGACCATGGCCAAACCCACCTCGCCGCCGGTGGCGGTGTCGGTATAGACCAGAAGATGCGTGATCAGCGGACTGGCGAAAAGGTTGTCCAGCCGCTCGAACCCCATGGTGTCCTTGCCGAACTTGATGTCCGCATACCCCTTGCAAAAGGCGCGGCGCTGGGCGGTGTAGTCGAACCGGGCGCGCGGCACCAGTTCCACCCGGATCCCCTCCCCCTTGCGCAGGATGCGCCGGTTCTCGCTCGAAGGGGTGAACCGGCTCAAATCCACCCGCACCTGCCGGCAAAGGTAAAACCGGTCGAGCTGACGCGAGGACGGCAGAAAGCCGGCGTCGAACAACTGCCGCGGCTTTTCGCCCGGCTCGGGGAACGCCCACACGGCATAGGGGAAGATGTAATTGCCGTAGTCGGAGACGTGTTCGGAAAAGACGAGTTTCATGAACTGCAAACCGGATGGTTGGCCGTGGAACGACCTGTCCTAAGCCCCGAGGACCAAGGATCTGGACTGCTGAGCCCACGGAACACACAAACACATTCCCCGATCTGCCATCTACGATCTCCCATCTCTCCGCGCCTTACTCGTCCAGATAAACCCGCGGCAACCGGGAGCGCCAGCCCACCAGCACCTCGTAGGTCACCGTACCCTTCCATTGGCCCACATCCCGCGCCGTAATCTCCTCGTTGCCCTGACGCCCCATCAACACCGCCTCGGACCACATGCCCGCCTCGGGAATGTCGGTGATGTCCACCATGGTGGCGTCCATCGCGTTGCCGCCCACCACCGGTGCCCGGCGACCCGCAATCAATGCATGCCCGTTGTTTCGCAGACGCGGATACCCGTCTCCGTAGCCCACCGGCAGCACCGCGATCCTCCGTTTCTCCCGCGCCCGGTAATGCATGCCGTAACCCACACACTCGCCCGGTTCCAGTGTGCGGATCCCAGACACCCGCGTCTTCACTGTCATGACCGGCCGGATACCCTCGATGCGACGGCAGACCTGCGACGGGAACACGCCCAACGCGAGGATGCCGATCCGGACCATGTCGTGATGGGCCAGGGGCAGATCCAGGAACCCGCCGGAGTTGCAGATGTGCCGATGCCGCACCGCGATGCCGGAGGCGGCCATGCCTTCCAACACCTCCAGAAATCGCCCGTGCTGCAACCGGGCATAGCCCTTGTCCTGTTCGTCGGACTGGGAAAAATGGCTCATGACGCCATCGAGGAGCAGAGACTTCTGCCGCGCGATGAACTCGATCAGGGGCAGCGCCGCATCCCACCGCACCCCGTAGCGCGCCATGCCGGTGTCCACCTTCACATGCACCGCAACCCGCTTGTGCGCGCGCTCCGCCACCCGGGCCAACTCGTCCGCCGTGGTCGCATCGTTGAGACAGACACTGAGTCCGTGCTGGACACACCACGGCAACTCGGAGGCATGACGTTCGCCCAGCAGCAAGATAGGCGCGGTAAACCCCGCATCGCGAAGGATCATCCCCTCATGGAGGGTGCTGACGGCCACATGCGTGGCCCCGTGTTCCACCGCCATGTTCGCCACCTGCAGGATGCCGTGCCCATAGCCGTCGTCCTTGACCACGGACATCAGGTTCAGCGCAGCCGGTTTGTCGGCTTGGATCAGCCGGAAATTCCGGCGCAACTGAGCCAGGTTGATCTCCACCCACGCGTTGCGCAACGGCAGCCGTTCGGGCTGCGCCATGACGGATTCCTCGCGCCAGATGGTGGCCGACTCGCCCCCTGTGGGAGAAGAGGTCGAGGTGGGCGCAGGAACGACAGAATAGAAGCGCGTCGCAGGCGGTAGTATTTCAACGGTTCGCATTGTCAGTGATCCATGCCCGGCGGCCAAAGATTCTCTCCAATATCGGTTCGGTAAAAGGCACCCAGACAATGGATGCGCTCAATGTTCGCTCTGGCCCGCCGGACCGCCATCTCGAGGGTCTGCCCGAAAGCCACCACGTCGGCAATACGATGACCCACGGCCATCCGCTGCCTGTCCGGAGAACCTTCCATCTCGTTCCACCACACATCGCAATCCAATGGCGCCGTGCAACTTACCGGCATCTTGGGCCCGCGAACCCCCAGATAGGGATACCCGTAGCCCGCCAGAGTCATCGAACACCCAAAGGAAAACTCCCCCCGGAACCTCGGCGCAAGCTTTTGATTGCGAACAGTTGTCCACAAGGTATTCACAGGATCTTCCAACAACCGCAAAATCATCGCGCCCGACGTGATGCCCAACCGGATGTTGTACTCGATGACCTTCCATCGGCCCTGATGATGACAGGCGGTCACCTGGATCGGGCCGTGGTAGTTCACCCGCTTGAACCAGGGCCGCAACGGATGCAAGAGCTGCCGGGCCAAAGCGTATCGGTCCTCCGGATCTTTTTCGATCAACCCGCCCATCGGCGCGCCGCAAACCACGCCCAAGTTGCCAGCATACGCACGCTTATACTCCTGATTGGTGACCAGGGAATGAATCTCACCTCCGCTGACCAGCGCGATGTGACCCGCCTCGGCGCGCCCGAGGTATTCCTGCAGGAACACGCCCTCGGCGTAATTCACCCGGTCCAGCCAAGCCCGGGTTTCCTCGACCGTTTCACAGACGATGGTGTGCACCGGGCTCCCGGGCGAACAGAGGGGATTCTTGATAACGTAAGGCTTGGGATTGCGCTTGAGCAAACGCAAGGCGGCCAGCCGGTTGGGGACGACGTGCGACTGCGGAAAGGGGATCTTGTACTCGCGGCACAGCCGCCGGGCATAGTCCCGCTCGCGCTCGATCATCATCGCCTCGCCGGTGGGACACAGAATCGGAATGCCGCTGGCCAGGAACGCCTCCGCCCACGGCGCCTGCGCCCAGTCAATGGACTGCGGCAGGATGAAGTCCACCTTGAGCCGTTTGAGCAGGGACAATGGGTCGGGGTGTTCCTGGGCACTGAAGGTCGGCCCAACCAAGGTGGGGGGGAAATGCCCGTAATTTCGCGTGAGGTACACCGAAACCCGGGCGCCGGCGTCCTGAAGAATCTGTGCGTGGCTGTGGGCAAAGGAACCCACGCCAAACACCATGACCGACGGGCCAGATCTCAGGGTTTTTCGAGCCATTCAAAATCAGGACCCGGTCCGCATCGCCGCAGTTCGAGTCCGCCCTGCGATGAAGAGCGAAACCGCCCCGTCAGGCAAGTGGTTTCTGCCCAAGTTTCAAGAATCCGATGTTGAACTGGGAGTCAATCATGTCGGGTGGTGAGAGAGTCGGGCCCCCGAGATCCATCGCCACGCTGCTCCAGATGCCCCCGACCAGTTCGCAAACCTCCCGCACCTGCGCAGCCGCTGCGGCTCACCGAGCCGCGCTCCCAACCCCTTGTGATTTCCCAGGAGTTCAGGCTTGTCCGGATCGGCCTTCCAGCACAGGCTTCGCGCTCGAGTCGGATTGGAAACCCATTGAACGAAACCATGGACGACATCGCCGCACTGAAGACGCGCATCAAGGAATTGATGGTCGAGAATCTCATGCTGCAGTTCCCGGCCACCGAGATTGCGGATGACCAGGCATTGTTCGGCCCGGATAGCCTGGGCCTGGATTCAGTGGACGCCCTGCAACTGGTCGTAGCCCTGGACAAGAACTTCGGTCTCAAGGTGCCCAATCCGGAAGCCGCCCGACAGGTGCTCGCGTCCGTCAACGCGATGGCGGAAGCTGTCCGACAGAAACAGGCCGGAGGTTGAGCACACCTTTCACACGGACCATGAGCCAGCCCGAATACGACGCGATCATTATCGGGGGCGGACCGGGCGGCAGCGCGGCCGCCACATATCTGGCCCGCGCTGGACGCAAGGTCCTCGTCCTGGAGAAGACCCGCTTTCCCCGGTTTCACATCGGTGAATCACTCCTCCCCTATAACCGCGAGCTGTTCGAAGAAATGGGCGTTCTGCCAACCCTCGAACAAGCCGGTTTTCCGCAAAAACACGGGGCCCAGTTCCACTTGGGCAACTCCAGCGTCCACCTGAAGCTCAAGTTCCAGAACGGCGCGTTCACCCGGCACACCACTGCTTTTCAGGTCGACCGCGCCACCTTCGACCAAATCCTGCTCCAGCATGCCGCCAAGTGCGGCGCCACCGTCCGGGAAGGCTGGACTGTAACGAACTTCGAAGCCAATACGGACACCGTTCGGCTGGAGGCGCGCAACAATGACCCGCAACTGCAGTCCTTTACAGGACGTTACCTGCTCGATTGCAGCGGCCGCGCCAACCTCACGGGCAACCAGGAGAAACTCCGCGTCCCACACCAGGCGCTGCGCAAGGTGGCGGTGTTCGGCCATTTCGACAGCGTGAAACTGGACGAAGGCACGGCGTCCGGCGACACCGTGATCGTCCGTCTCGAGAACAAGTGGTTCTGGATCATCCCCACCGGCCCGCAACGCATCAGCGTGGGCCTGGTGATCGATCAGGAGGAGTTCGCCCGCAGCCATCAATCCCCGGCCGCCGTCTTTGATCAGGTGGTCCAATCCAGCAGCGAAATGCGCGAGCGAATGCAGTCCGCTCGACTCCTCACGTCCATCCAGGTGACCACTGACTTCTCGTATTACAACCGGCGGCTGGTCGGACCGCGATTGATCCGGGTGGGGGACGCCGCCGGGTTCATGGATCCCATCTTCTCGGCCGGCGTCTATCTGGCCATGTATTCCGGACGGCTGGCAGCCCGGACGGTCATGGAATGCCTGTCATCCGAGAGGACTGCCGCGAAACATCTGGCGCGGTATGAAAAGCGGATTTTCGCTGCGTTGCGCTACTACTGGGACCTGTCGCTGGGCTTCTACAACCCATCCTTCCTCGAACTGTTCATGCAACCTCGGGAAGTGGCGCGCGTGCGCGATGCGATCGTGGCCATGCTGGCCGGGGAACTCGAAGGCGGCTGGAAACTGCGCTGGCGACGCGCCTTCTTTTTCCTGCTCGTCCACCTGCAACGCCACCGGGCGATGGTTCCAAGACTTTCTTTCGAGTGACACTCAGGCCGATGGCTGCGCTTTGTCTGGAGGTTGTCTGGAGATGAACCGGATCGAGCATGGCGCCTTTCCTGGAGTGTGGCGGCTCGGCGCCGATTTTCAACCAACTCCCCCATTTGGAGGCACGTCGGAACAACCCGCCGCATTGAAAAGCACAGACAAGTCGGCGCACTCCAAAGGGCGCCCGGCACCGCCAACCCGATCCCGATCATTGCCCCGCCACCCACCCCGCTTTGATGTCCGGCGTTCGATGCTGGATGTTCGATATTCGGTATTCACTGTTGCTGGTTGAATGTCCAACCACCTCCCAACCCTCGATCTGACCCTGCCGTCCCCTGCGGAGAACCTCGCCTTGGACGAGGCACTGCTCCTGGATGCGGAAGCCGGCCAGGGACCGGAAGTGCTCCGGTTCTGGATGTCCCCCACCCCATTCGTCGTGGTGGGGCTCGGGGGGAAAGTCCGGGAGGAGGTTCAAGAGGCGGCCTGCGAGGCCCGACACATCCCCGTGCTGCGCCGCTGCAGTGGCGGCGGGACGGTGGTTCAAGGACGCGGCTGCCTGAATTACGCGTTGATCCTGCAGGTGGTGCCGAATGGACCGCTAAGCACCATCCAGGGAGCCAATCGCTTCATCATGGAGCGGAACGCCGCGGCGCTTTCCGGTCTCCTCAACCGCCCTCTCACCACGCAGGGCCATACCGACCTGACGCTGGACGGACTCAAAATCTCGGGCAATGCGCAGCGCCGCCTACGCCATTACATCCTATTCCACGGCACGTTCCTTCTGAATTTCGACCTGTCCCTTATCCGCGAGTTGCTCCCCACACCGGCGCTCCAGCCGACCTATCGGAAAAACCGGTCCCACGAGGACTTTCTCGCAAACCTGGGAGTCACGGACGAAGAGGTCAAACGGGCGCTGCGAGCAGCATGGGAAGTCTCCACGCTTCCCGAAACGAGCCTTGGGACCAGAAACTGCGGGGTAGCGCAGGCCTTCCCGCCTCCGGGTTCGGGCGACTTTCCATTGGCCAGTCCCAAGTCCGGAGGCTGCACGGGACTGGGAAGTCCCTTGAAGCCGCAGACGGAAATCTCTGCGCTCCAGCCCCCCGGTTCCTGTGAAGCCGGGGACAAAGCACCTCAGGTCCCCTTCCAGCGTGTGCGTGAACTGGTGGAACAACGCTACAGCCGACAGGACTGGAACCATCGTCGATAAAAAAAGCGCGGGACAACCCTTCGGCTGTCCCGCGCTGCGGAAATTTGGTCGAATCAGTAGCGTTCGCGCCGACCACCACCGCCGCCGCCGCTGTATTCGCGACGAGGACCACGTCCACCGCCGCCGCCGCCGCCGCCACCACCAGAGCGCTCTTCGCGCGGACGGGCGATGTTGACGGTGATGGCACGCCCGCCGATTTGAGCGCCGTTCAGGGCATCAATGGCCTTCTGGGCCTCCTCGGGGGTGCTCATGGTCACGAAGCCGAACCCGCGCGGGCGACCGGTCATCCGGTCCACCATGAGGTTCGCTTCCATGACGGTGCCGTGCGCCGCAAAGGCGTCGTGCAGCTCATTTTCTGTGGTCTGGAACGAGAGGTTCCCTACAAACAACTTGTTGTTCATTCTATCGATGATTTGCCTTCGAACACTGACTCTCACTCCAACCTGTTCCCGACCGCCGGGTTTCAAATCATCATTGAACGGGGTTCAACTGAGGATCCACCAGAACTTGGAAGTAGTTTGCAGTTATCTATTAGGCGCCGCAACTTTAACCTCCAACACGACAAATGCAAGCACCAATTTTTAAGATTTTGATCGCCCCCCGACAGCACCAATTTCTGCCCGACTTTTGGGGCGTGTGATTAAACGGGAGGCTGTGACTGCGCGAAACGCCGATCTGGTTGGGCGGAAGCGTTCGTTGCTTGAGGGCATCCGAACGTCCGGGACCTTCCTGCTCTGCGAATGCTTCAGCCGGATGAATCCAGCCTTCCGGGCTGCGGACGCAGCGTCACCACCCCTTGCCCTGACCCGGTTTCAACCACCCGCCGGGGCGCATCCCGCACAAACATGCGGTTTACTGCACAGTGGCCTGCGGTATGATGACCAAAATCTCCGGTCAGGCGTGTGAAGAATGACCTTCCGTCTAGAACGATTGGGAGACAGGGGAGCAGGAATGACGCATGAAGTTCAAGATGCGTTCACATCAAGGCCGGAGGGTAACTGCAAACCAATAAGCTATTTGTAATGAGTTACTTATGAAAGCGAAGTATCCGGTAGTTTTGATGTTGGGATTCTCGATTTTCTCGATGTCAACCAGTCAGGCGGCACTTTTTGCCTACGACGACGCCAGCAGTTCCGTTTACAACGACGGTTGGGCCAGTGGTGACAACGGGGGATATGGGTTCAGCGCATGGACCTTGGACGGCGGCGGCAGCGGTTACTATGGAAATTTCACCGGCGACTCCAGAAACCTCACGGACTCCTTGAGTGGGGCAAACATCAACGTCGCAGGTGAATCCTTCGGCATGTACGGCAACTCCGGAACCGCCTATGCGGGTGCCACCCGCAACTTCACAGGTGGGGAACTGTCGGCTGGGCAGCAATTCAGCTTTGTGATCGGGGTGAACTACAGGAACGGGAACAAGGGGTTTGATCTGCGCAACAGTTCCGGCACAACCCTCTGGAATTTCAACGTGGGCGGCGACGCTTACAAGGTCAATGGGACCTCGGTCTTCGGGAATTCCTACGATGCGAACAGCGCATTCAGCTTCTTGTTCACGCAGAATGGCAGCATGCTGGACTGGACGATCACCCGGTCCGGCGGACTTACCGGGACCGAGTCCGGCACCTCGAGCATCGCCGCTGGAAACATCGCCGGTGTCCGATTCTACGTATCGGGAACAGATGGGGGGAACGAAAACGACTTCTACTTCAACTCGCTTTCCGTGGTCCCTGAACCCACCCACATCGCGCTGGGGGTCTTCGGCGGGGTGATGGCCTTGGGCGGATTGTTCAAGAACGGCAAAGTAAGGGGATTGCTGGCTCGGCGTGGCTGAAACTGCCACCGAAACCATCTCTCAATGCTGTCCGATGTGGGAAGCCGTTGAGCAAGGTATGGTGACTGCGACAGCCTTTACGGAGCCTGCTCAAGCGGTGGGCTTCACGATTTCATCCGAAACTTCCTGGACCGCCTTCGCCCTGATTCTGTTTCTGGTTAATGATCTAACCCCGGTAGTTGAGAAACCACGAAACAGGGAGACTGAATGCGATTCAGTCTCCCTTTGAAATTTCGGCCTGGATTACAGTGCGTTACGGCGCGGTGTAGTCGCGTCCGCCCGGCGGCACATTGGTGGATGTGACAGGGCCGGAGTTGCCAGGCGTGCCCCCCAGCGGCTGGTAGGGCGGCCCGACGGTAAAGCCGCGCACAGGAACGCTGCCGGCGGCCGCCACCGTTATTGGAGCTGGAGTCGTCCCCCCACTCTGCGCTGACAGCCGGGAGGCATCATCCAAAACCGCCGACACGTTGCGATCCGCTGGTCCTGCGGCCTGCGCCTGAAGAATGTAAGGCTTCTGGCCGGGGATCGCAGAACCCACCGAATCAAGAATCTGCGCCCGTTGCTGCGGGGCGAGTTCTGCGGCCAAGGAAGCTACCAGGCGGTAACTGCCCGGGTTGCGAACACAGACGGCATAAACAATCGCACCCGCCTGATCTGGGGCGGACCCCACAGCGGCACGGACAATTGTGCTCGTCTGCTTTGGCTGTTGCCCCACCGCGGTGGCCGCCGCAAGTGCCGCCACGGCAGGACGCGCCTTGGAAATCGCTCCGACCACAGCCGGAATGGCCACGGAATTCACTTTGGCACAGGCAGTTACGACATCGACAGTGACTGTCTCGCAGTCCTCAGCCGACGCCTTGGATACCAAGCTGGCGCACTGCGCCGGCAACTCGGGGGCCTTGACTTGGGAAAGCAGTTCGATGTAGGGATTAGCCCGACCCGTCTCTTCAGCGGCAAATCCAACACTGATATTGATCGAAACCAACAACGCCAAGACGGCGGCCAAACTAAAGTACAAACTTGGTTTTTTCATAAACACAGGCCTTGAAATTTTTGGACAAGGCGATACGTAGCAGAAACTCCCGGAGAGTCAATGTGGATTTCGATGGGAATTCGTGTGAGAGTGTTCCGAAATCAACCCGTGCGTTCTTGCACAGGGTTGGTCTGACTGATATAAAGAATGCAACAAGCAAGTAAAAGCCGAGTGTAATGGTTTCATTTAATTGCCACCGGGCCATCGGGGGGCGTGTTGTTTTCAAGTGCATGGCTTGGGCAACGACGGTCATTTTTTCGATCTTTCCTGTTTGTGCTGACACCTTCACGGTCACCTCGAACGCCGACTGCACCAACTGCCCCGGATCGGGCACATTGCGCCAGGCGATGATCGAGGCAGGGACCAACGGCGTGCCGGACGTGATCCAGTTCAACATCGGCGGCAGCGGGTCCCAGTCCATCAACCTCCTCTCCGCACTGCCCCAGATCAATGAACCGCTCACCATTGATGCCACCACACAGCCGGGCTACACCGGCTACCCGTTGATCGAACTCAACGGGACGAACAGTGGAGATAGCGCCGGGCTGCGGGTCGCAGGCGGGAACTGCGTGATTCGCGGGTTGGTCCTGAACCGGTTTGTCGGCGGGGGCATCCGCCTGCAAACACTGGGAAACAATGTGGTCGAGGGGTGCTATATCGGGGTTTCAGCCAATGGAACCAGCCTGCTGGCCAACGGCCAATTTGGGGTCTGGATCAGCAGCGGATCGGCGGGTAACCGCATCGGCGGCACGAACACCGCCCAACGCAACGTGATTTCGGGCAATGCCAAGGCCGGCATCTACATCCAGTCCAGCCCCACCAACACCATCCAGGGCAACTATATCGGTCTTTCAGCCGATGGTTTGACTGCCCTGACGAACGGCAACGACGGAATTGTCGTGGACGGATCGTCGGCCGTGACTGTCGGCGGGTCCGGCCCGGGTCAAGGCAATGTGATCAGCGGCAACAAGGATGCCGGAGTCTATGTGCTGAATAGCACCGCGGGCCGCATCCAAGGGAACCTGATCGGATTGGCGCCGGGTGGGAGCACCGGGATGAGCAACTGGGCGGACGGAATCCAGATCAAAGGTGGCTCGGGCCACCTGGTCGGCGGCACCAACAGCGGTGAAGGCAATGTCATCTCCGGCAACGGCACGGCGGGGGTCTTCCTCTGGGGATGCAGCGGCGTCACAGTCCAGGGCAACCTCGTCGGCTTGAAGAGCAACGGAACCCAGGCGCTGGGCAACCGCAAGTCCGGCGTAGTCTTGCTGGCCGCTTCGAGCAACCTGATCGGCGGGACAGTCACGGGAGCACGCAATGTGATCAGTGGTAACACCGAGGACGGAATCTTGCTCACCAACAGCATCGGCAACCGTCTGGAAGGGAATTGGATCGGCTTGGACATCACCGGATCGAGTGCGCTGGCGAACGCCTATAACGGCGTCACATTACAGGTGTCCACTAACAACACGGTCGGCGGCACAGCGACGAATGCAGGAAACGTGATCTCCGGAAATATGAACAATGGTGTGTCGCTGGATGCCGGGTCCAGCGGAAACACGGTTTGCGGCAACCTGATCGGGCTCAATGCGGCTGGGACCGCGGGGCGGGCCAACTTGAACATCGGGGTGCTCGTGTTTGGCAGCAGCAACATCATTGGCGGCGCCACCGCGGCAGCGCGTAATGTGATCTCCGGCAACGGACAGCAAGGTATCTCGGTTGAACATCCTGCGGCTCGCGGCAATGTCATCCAAGGCAACTACATCGGCACCAATCCGTCAGGAACGGCGGCGTTGGGCAATTGGAACGCTGGAATCTATGTCACCAACGCCTCTGCCACTCTCATTGGCGGCACCATAGCAGGCGCTGGCAACCTGATCTCGGGCAGCGGAAACAACGCGGGAATCTACCTGGCTGGTTCAGGAACGACGGCAACGTTGATCCAGGGTAATTACATAGGGACCAGCGCCAGTGGGACTTCTGCCATTGCCAACCGCAACGAAGGAGTATTTGTGGAAAAGTCGGGGACGAACACGATCGGCGGTTCAGCACCGAGTACCGGCAACCTGATCTCGGGCAACAGAACGAAGGGCATCTTCCTGACAAACGGCGCATCGGGCAACGTGATCCAAGGCAACCGCATCGGAACGAAGGCGGATAGTACCAACGCGTTAGCCAATGGATCTGTCGGTGCACACAACATCGACATTGAAATCGGGTGTCACGACAACCGGGTTGGAGGAACTCTGCCGGGAGAGGCAAACCGGATGGGCTACGCGCCGTCATTCAACGGGAACGACTACGCGGGTGTGCGGGTCCGAAGCGGGGCGCTCAGGAATGCCATCCGCGGAAACTCAATCTTCACCCATACCGGTCTTGGAGTTGACCTCGGAACCTACCGCCTGACGGCCAACGACCCTTGCGACGGCGACGGCGGCGCTAACCTGCAACAAAACTTTCCGACTCTCACCAAAGCCGCCGTTTCCGCGAGCGGGATTACGATCCAGGGAGATCTGAACAGCACGGTGGGCAACGCCTGCGAAGTGGACTTCTTTGCCAGTCCGGTGGCGGACAGCAGTGGTTACGGGGAGGGCGAGGTTTACCTGGGCTCGACGACGGTGACCGTTCCCGGCCCGGGATGTTCGGCCCATTTTGTGGCCGGATTCGTCCAAACGGTCCCGGTGGGCTGGAAGGTTTCGGCCACGGCCACCGATCCCGCTGGCAACACCAGCGAATTCTGCGCCGTGGTTGCGGTGGAACCCTATCCCGCACTCGGAATCCAGATGGCGGCACCGGGCACGTCCGCCCTCCTGACCTGGACCAACACGGCCACGGGCTATGTCCTGCGCATGACGGACAGCCTGACGCCGCCGATCACCTGGTCGCCGGTGACCAATACGGTCGTTCCCACCAGCGGCCAGTGGGTGGTGACGGTGCCGGTTGAAGGAGTTCCCGCCCGCTTTTACCGGCTGGATCTGCCATGAGCTGTGCGCTCCTGTTGTGCCGCCGGATGCTGCTGTCCGGCCTCCTTGCCGCAGCGTTTGCCGGTGTAGCCGGAACCTCGGCTGCGCCGGTTTCCCTCCTGTCCAGCGGACCCGCCACCAATCGTGTGAATATCGCCATCCTGGCGGAGGGCTACACCGCGGACGAGTCCAATCTCTTCCTGGTGGCGGCCACAAATGCCGTTCGCGCCCTGCTGTCCGCGCCGCCGCTGTCGGAATACTCGAATCACTTCAATGCGGTGGCTCTGTTCGTGGCCTCGGCCCAGAGCGGATCGGATCATCCCGTGGCCAATCAGTATGTGAACACGTATTTCAACAGCACGTATGATGGGCGTTCCGACCGGTTCATCACCATTCCGCCAAACTCGGTCAATCCGAACTATGCGGACGGGCAAGGCAAGGTGGATGCCCTGCTTGCGGCGCAGGCGCCGGATACCGACTTGACGGTGATGCTGGTCAATGACCCGGTGATTGGCGGGTCGGACAACGGTGGCGGACTGGCCATCGCCGCCACCAATTCACCCGATATTGTGATCCATGAGGTCGGCCATGTCCTGGCCAACCTCGGGGATGAAGATGACCTCCCTTACCCCGGTTACCCGGACATCGAGGAGCCGAACACCACGCGGGAGACTAATCGTGCCGCCATCAAGTGGAACGCCTGGATCTCGACCAACACCCCGGTGCCAACCCCGGAGACAACCGAGTACGAGAACGTGATCGGTCTGTTCGAGGGCGCGCATTATTACGCGACGGGGTGGTATCGGCCCAAGCTGAATTGCGTCATGCGGACAGGCAGCCCGCCCTTCTGCGAGGTCTGCGGCCAAGCCCTGGTGTTGGCGGTATACCAGCATGTCCGACCCGTGGACCACCGGACGCCGGGGACAACCAACGTGTCCGTGACCACGGGTGGGCCGGTGACTTTTTCAATCGGGCTGGTCCAGCCGACCGCCCACACCCTCTCGGTGCAATGGTTCACCAACAATGTCCCGGTGGATGGTGCGACGGGAACCAACCTTACCGTGCAGCCGTCCACCTGGGGCAACGGGCTCCACGCGGTGCGCGCCGACATCTTTGATCCCACGGCGCGCGTGCGGACGGATCCGGGGCAATTACGGCAGCAGTCGGTGTCCTGGTCAGTGACGGTGTCGTTGCCCTGGCTACGACTCGAGGCGCCCGCGTGGGCTACGAACAGCTTCCGCTTCCGGATCGTGGGGGCGGCTCCGAACGGCTTTGTGGTGGAATCCTCGACCAACCTGACGACCTGGGTTTCAGTGGCGACCAATCATCTGGTTGCCGGCCAGGCATGGTTCACCAATTCAACGCCCCCCTCTGAGAGGGTGTTTCACCGCGCAAGGACTCAGTAACCCGGTTCCGGAGCAGCCTCCACGTTTCACACAACGCGCATTGGGGCCAGCAACCGGTAGCGCCGGTGCCCCGGCACCTGTGCCGTGCACAGCGCGGCCCCACCCGATTCACGGAATGCCAAAGAAAAGCGCGACCCCGGAACGACAGGGCCGCGCTTTTTCAACCAAATCAAGATTGAAGAATCAGGTGCGCTGACGACGTGCGATCAGGGCAAACCCGCCCAAGAGCGCCAAGGCGAAGCTGGAGGGCTCGGGCACGGCATAGAAGCGCGCTGCGAAATTGTAGGGGTTGTTCTCCGGATCAACGGTGGCTTCCCTCAGTTCCCAGCCACTGCCCATATCGATCCAGTAATCGCGCGAACTGCTGCCAACAAGCGGCGGGCTGTAAATGTCCAACCCGATCTCATCGCCGGAGTTCAAGTTGCCGAACTTGACGGTCCAAGTGAACGTCTCGGGCAGAATGATGGAAGAACCGAAATCCGCCTGGGTGCCTTCGATGGTGTCCCGGGCCGTAAAGGCGCTGATCACTCCGGGGACGGTGCCGCTGCCCCAAATCACGTTTCCCGGCGTGGCCTCACCGCTGCTATTCGTTGGACCATCGTTGTAGTAGAGGGTTACCTCAAAAGTGGGCGAGCCCGGAGTGCCACTAGTCTGGTTGGTGTAATAATACTCGAAATCAAAGGTATCCAACAGACGGAGTGTGCCGCCAAGGTTGATTTCGTCGCCGACTTCATAAACGCCGCCAACCTGGAATCGGTTGGTCAGGTCATTCTGGGAGTTGTCATAGACGATTTCGGCTGAGGCCGCGAAAGGTAGGACTGCCGCAAAGGCGAGGCCCGGGAGTAAACTGCTCATCTTCATACTTTGGTTTGGTTCTTTCTTGTTTCAGTGCACTACAAGGCCCAAATGCACTTCTGTTTGAGCTGCCGCGAAGCTCTCAAAGCCCGGCAGGGAAGTCAATCCAATTAGTGGCCAACTAGTGGCCAAATCCGTCACCGCTCGCTGGCGGAAAAGGTGGCCACAAGGGGGCGGTGGTCGGACGCCACCCCCCAGTTGGCCGTGGACAGGACATAGGTTCCATCCGGTTCCCATTCCGCAGTCATACCTGGGCTTAGCAGGATATAATCGATGCGGCTGTAGGTGTCCTCGACTCCATAGTGGTGGGTCCAGGTCACGGTGCGGGGACGGCGTCCGGATTTACCGGGTGCGGATCTTTCATCACCGTTGCGTTCCGCCGGTCGGGTATCGGTCAGCGCACGGCGACCTCTGCCGACCAACGCCTTGACCGACGGTGAATTGTAAAGATCGTTGAAGTCGCCACAGACCAGCAGATTGGCGTCGGCCCGGGCGGCAAGCTGCTGGTCCACCACCCGGCGCAGCGCCTTGGCCTCCTCGAGTCGCATCTCCGATTCGTCGGCCACCCCAACTGGCCGCTTGGACTTGAGATGAGCCACGAGGAGGGTGAAGGCGTAGGTGCGGTTGACCTGGATCTCCAGCTCGGCGAACCCGCGGCTGACGTGCAGCCGGCGACCGCTGAGCAGATACGCCGCGTTGGTATGGGGGGAGCGGCGAACGAAGGGAAACCGGCTCAGCACTGCAACGTGGATGTTGGTATCCCACCCCGCCACCCATTCCGAATGGGGCAAATCCAAACCCCGGTCGCGGAGGGCCGATTGCAGTTCGCTCAGGGCGCTGGGGGTTCCCATTTCCTGCAGGGCTATGATGTCCGGCTGGAGCCCCAGGAGGTTGTCTCGCACCTGGGCCTTGGCAGCCTCGCTCTTGGCGGGACGGGAGTCGGTGGCCTGATCCAGGAAATTCTCCACGTTGTAGGTGGCCACCCGGAACGTTTCCGCCCCCGCGAACGGGAGGACCACCAGGAGCAGTCCTGCCACCAGAACCCTGCAGAATCGACGTGTGCCACTCATCCCTGGCCCAGTGGGCCACGCCGTGCCCCCACTGTCAAAGCCGAACTCTGGACTCTGATCCGGCTTTCGAGAAGCCCGGCCAAACCCTTCAAGCCACCGCCCTGGTGCATGACGCCTGGCTGCGTCTTGCCGGCGAGGATGTCCGGTGGCGCGGGCGGCGCCACTTCTTCGGTGCGGCAGCGGAAGCCATGCGGCGCATTCTCATTGACCGCGCCCGCCGCAAAGCCAACGCACGGCACGGCGACCACCTGCAAAGGGTCGAGTTCGACGCGGTGGAAATCGCCGCCCGGCTGCCCGACGGATTTGGGCGTGCTCTCCTCCGTGGCCGCGTTGTGGGGTGGCCCCGTTGTAGCACGCGTCGTAGTGTGTAGCACGCGTCGTAGGGTCACATCTCTGCATTCAACAATTGACGAGGGTGGGGTTCTTTTGGTTGTGGCCATGTCGAGGCCATTGCGATGAAGTAAGGACTGGAGCTGAGTCGGTATGTGCATTTGAATCCGGTCCGGGTGGGGGACGGGACCTGGTGTTGTATGTGGGGCAGCGGGTCTGCGGGATGAAGCTGGGGGACC
>CAVVUP010000027.1:0-122274 GCA_963751435.1 uncultured Verrucomicrobiae bacterium
GATCCTGATCAAGAACGTCGCGGATATCGAGCTGGCGGCGAAAATCAACGCGTTCGTTTTTGACAAGACTGGCACCCTGACCACGGGGCAGTTGGCCGTCAGCCGGTTGGCGCCGGTGGACGGGGTTCAGCCCGCCGAGTTGCTGCGTTGCGCGGCGTCGGCCGAGAAGTACAGCAATCATCCCACCGCCAAGGCCCTGGCCGCGCTGGCCGCCGAAGTGGGCCTCGTGCCGGTGGAGCCGGTGGACTTCCACGAGACCGCCGGTCGGGGCGTCAAAGCGCAGGTGGAAGGGGCCACAGTGCTTGTCGGCCGGGCCCAGTGGCTCCAGGACAACGGGGTGGGCGGAGACCTGTTGAAGTCCGTGGACCTCAACGAAACCGAAGGCTACAGCCTGATCTTTGTGGCGCGGAACGGGGAGTCGGTCGGATGGATTGGGTTGCAGGACCAGACGCGACCCGAGGCGGCGGAGTCGTTGGTGGAACTCAAGGACAGCGGGGTGCGGCGGGTGGCGATGGTATCGGGCGACCGACAGCCGGTGGCGACGCGGGTGGCGGCGGAGATCGGATGCGAGGAGGCGCGGGGAGACTGTCTGCCGCAGAACAAGGTCGAGTTTGTGCGTGGCATGAAGGCCAAGGGCTATAAGGTGGCCGTGGTCGGCGACGGTGTGAACGACGCCCCGGCCCTGGCGGCGGGCGACATTGGCATCGCCATGGGCGCCGCCGGCAGCGAGGTGGCCATTCACAGTGCCACCATTGCCCTGATGAACAACGACCTCAAACGGCTGCCGTTCCTGATCAAGCTCTCGCGCAGCACCCGCGCGGTGATCAACCAGAACTTCCTGTTCGGCGTCTTCTTCATCATCGCGGGCCTGTCGCTGGCCGCGTTCGGCTATATCAACCCGATCGTGGCGGCCATCCTGCACAACGCCGGCTCGCTCATCGTGATCTTCAACAGCGCGCGCCTGGTGCGCAAGGGCGAGGAACTGGAGCACTACCATCCCGGGCACCCGGACCGGCCTGCCACCCCGGAGGGGGCGGGCCAGCTCCGTGCGCAGCCGGCTTGAATTCGCACGCGCCGCGGAAGAGGGCCTCGCTTTGCAGGAAGCTTTGCGTCGGGCTCCCCTTTCTCCTGTCGGATGCCGTCCACTTCGACGATTGGGCAATGGCGTCGGACCGCTGGCGGCGGGATCAAGGCGGCGGTTTTCGGGACTCATCAACGGTTTCCTTGGCGTGGCGGACGGTGGATGCGCCCGCGCCAGTCGAATTTCCACTCGTCCGCCGTACCGCAGGTGGCGACAATTCAGCCATTCCATGCCCGGGACGATACTTCGGCTGAAGCTAAGGGTACTTTCCAAAGTGGGTATTAGTGGCATCCGCGGCTGCACCTACCTTTCCCCCAATGAAACAACGGCAGCCTCACCGGTCCCAGGTGGGAGCGGTGGACGCTGACAAAGAAAGTGAAAGCGAAGAACTATGACAATCTGGCTTCTGATCACCGGAACAATGCCGCTGTCGCTCTCTGCGGCGCTCCAAGCTCGTGTTGCGCAACATGAACCTGATCGCACCCTGAAACGGGTGCCGGGACTGCGCAGCAACCTGCAAGATTCGCCGCTGATACCCATGGGCAGGGGCCGAGGCTGAAGAAGCCCCTGACTACAAACCGAACCACCATAACCAATTCAACGTATGAAATGGTCCCTGAAACTCGGCCGGATTCTCGGAATTGACGTCTATGTCCACTTCACGTTCCTCTTGCTGCTCGGCTTCATCGGCCTGTCCCACTGGATGGCCGGGCGAAGCGTTGCGGCGGCAGCCAATGGCATGATCTTCTTCCTCGCCCTGTTTGCCTGCGTGCTCCTCCACGAATACGGACACGCCCTTATGGCCCGGCGCTACGGCATTCCCACGAAAGACATCACACTCCTGCCCATCGGCGGCGTCGCACGACTGGAGCGGATGCCAGAAAAGCCGTCACAGGAGCTGGTGGTCGCCCTCGCAGGCCCGCTGGTGAACGTGGTCATTGCCGGCAGCCTCCTAGTGGGCCTGATGCTGACGGGCAACTGGCAGCCGATGTCTTCGCTCACGACCACGAGCGGCAACCTTGTTGAGCGTCTACTCGTCGTGAACGTCTTTCTCGTCGTTTTCAACCTGCTGCCCGCGTTCCCCATGGACGGTGGACGCGTTTTGCGCTCACTGCTCGCGATGCGGATTGAACACGCCCGGGCGACTCGCATCGCCGCGGGCATCGGCCAAGGCATGGCGGTGCTGTTCGGTTTTGCCGGACTGTTCGGCAACCCCATGCTGCTCCTCATCGCGCTGTTTGTCTGGATCGGCGCGGCCCAGGAAGCGGCGGCCGTCCAGATGAAGTCGACCTTCGCCGGCGTGCGCGTGCGCGAGGCGATGCTTACGGATTTTCGCGGGCTCTCGCCCCAAGACACGCTGGCAGACGCGGCGCGTCTCCTGCTGGCCGGTTCGCAGCAGGACTTCCCTGTGCTTGAAAAGGGCGAAGTGGTGGGTGTGCTGACCCACATGCGGCTCCTCGAAGCGATGCGGGATCACGGCGCGAACGCGCCGGTAGGCGAGGTCATGGACAGCGATGTTCGCACAGCCTCCGCTGATGAAGAACTGGACGCCGCGTTGGGCCGCGTCGACCCGACCCGAGTTACCATGCTTCCGGTGATCTGGAACCGGCAGTTGGTGGGCTTGCTCACCGCCGAGAACGTCGGCGAGTTCTATATGATCCGCCGGGCCTTGTCCGGCGGTGCCGGCAGCCGCCCTTCCGTTCCCCCGGTGATTCGAATCCCGAAGGTGATGCCGCCGCCGCTGCCGATTCGCCAGCGCAGCTCCTAGTTAAATGTTACTTGCTACACATTTTGATAAAAACCCAACAAAATGCCTCTTCAGGCTCTTTTCAGGGAGAACTCAGGTTAGTAACACGGATACAATGAAAAGCCGGTGGTGTTGCTTCCATACACGGAAAAGACCGTGATCGGTCCGTAAGTCAAATCGGGCCACCCGGAGCCCATCCCTGCGCCCCGTAGAATCACGGCTGGTGGAATAGTGATCGTCTTTGTGATTGTGTAGCTCCCATGAGGGCAATACACGTATCTCAGGCCCTTGCTGAAGCCAAAATTCAGGGCACTCTGAATTCCAATGGTGTCATCTCCCTCTCCCGGTCCGGCGCCAAACTCGCGTACGTCCAGCGTATCCCATCTGGTTGAGTTGGTTGAAGTTCCGCCACGGCTGTAAAGATCGTTTCCACCGTTCGGCTTCTGCCGATTTGCAGTGAGTTGGGCATGCTGTTCGAATGGGATTGCAGTATGCCAGAAGCCAAATACGGCGGCGCCAACGAGAGGAGCAAGCGACACAAATATCTTCATCGTAAGCCAATACCCTTATGCCTGATCCTATGCAAACCCCGGCTCACGGCGTCAAGCTAATCAGGTCACCCACGCCTGATGCCGTCAGTCGCCGGCTGGCTGCCAAAGCGGGGTAGCCTGCCCTCAGAACACCTTGGTCAGGGTCAGCACCACCGCCTGGCCCTGCAGCCGGTTGGCCGCCGCGAATTTGTACTCGTAGCGCAGCGTCCAGCCGAGTTTGTAGTCCGGATAAAACATCCCGATCTCGGGTCCGATTGCTGCCACGCTATCCAGGTTGGAACTGGCGCCGCTCCCGCTGTCCGAGGTGGTCTGCTGCTGGTAATAGCCCACGATGCCGACATCGATGGTCTTGCGGAGCGTGCGACCGATCCCCCACTCGAGCGTGAACGCCTGGCCGGGCGTTTGGTCTGTGTCCCGGTTCTCGGTGTTAAACTCATAGCGGCAAAGCCCGGAAATCGACCACAGCTTCTCCTGATCTGGGTAAAACGTGCCGCCCGCGGTGAGCATTACAGTCCAGAAGCCCGATCCGGCCAGAACCGGGGAGGAGGCGTCGCCTGTGGGCATGTGAACACCAACCCCGACGGCGGCATCGAAATGGTTGGTATGCCAAGACAGCGTGGCTTCTGCGAACAGGTCGCCCACCCCAAAACTGTTGTCGTCAATTGGGCCAACATCCAAGTCTTTGTAAAGGAACGGCAACAGCGCGTCCGTACCGACATAGCCCCCCAGCAGCTTGGTATCCGTGATCCAGATCACGCGAGGGATGTTGCCGTAAAGGAAGGCCTTCGCATCGACCGTTGCGTCTTTGTTGCCTTCGTCGTCATTGAACCGACTCGATTCATAAAAGTAGTTATAGTCGCGCAAGTAAACGCCTGGCGGCGGCAGGGAGGCGCCTTTGATGCCTTCGGACCCGGGCACGTAGTGGGCGCTGGGTTGGGCCAGGAGACTGGCGGACGAAAACAGGGTGAGGCTGAGGGGCAGTGCGAATAATCGAATGCAGGCTTTCATGATGTTGTTCTGAGCCCCGATGGACCGGGCGCCGTCGGAGGCCGTTCCCAGACAACAGGCCACAGGCCGGGACGTTCGGGTTGACGCGTTCTCCTATACAACCACCAGCTGGTCGCGCGCAAACCCTTTCGACCACTGGTCCCTCACTCGGTTTCTCCGCAGCCCCCTTGACCCTGGGTTCCTCTGGACTGCGGTGGCAGAGCGTAGCGACGAGAAGAGCCAATGGGGTCGCGTCTAGATAGTTCACAACTGAGGCTCGCTGAACAGTGACAATGATGAGACATGAGTGCTGTTGCACGAGACCGAGCTGCTGTGGACATTGCGGCCATGATGGGTTGCGAGATGTCACCTATTTAGACGCGACCCCATTGGCTCTCGCCCTGCGCTGCATTTACAGCAGCCGAAGAATCGACGAGTTCTGGGAATTCCGGCTCAACGCCGACGCCGCGCTCAACGATGCCCTCCCCTTGGCCGCCTGACCGAAGAAATTTGTCTCACACCCGCGGAAACCGCACGTCTCCATGTCAGTCTGCCGAGCAGCCAGGTGCGCCAGGGGTCGCCGACGCGCCGGACAGTTCACGGCGGGTTGATCCTGGGACGCTTCGGGCGTGAATGGGAACAAAAAAGGCGCCCGATCGGGCGCCTTTGAATTCTAAACTTGAGCCGTGAATGGCTATTTCTTGCCTTGGTTCGGTGCGGCCAGATACCACGCGGTGTTCACCGCGCCAAACGAATCCTGCGCGGCGTCTGCCGCCTCACGCATGGCGCTCGAACTAAACTGCTGAACGCTGCCATCGGCCAACCCGATGTTGCCGTTATCCTGATGGACACCGGAGTTCCAGACCCAGTTGGCCTGGCTGGCAATCTGCTGGCCATTGATGGTGACCGCCGGAGCCGTGGTGGCGTTAGGGGTGATGTTCCGGTCCCCAGACAGCCAGCGCTGCGGCTGCTCCTCCTGTGAATCAATGCCGACGAAATAGCTCACATGAGTGTTGTTTTCATACCTGACCTGCCCTGCAACAGCGGCCCCCTGAGCCTGGCCATTGCCATTGAAGCCCGGGAAAAAGTCCGCTTCGGTTGTGTCGCCGTCCGAGGGACAGGCCAGCACCTTGGGGGTGTTTACCTCGTTCGAGAGCAGCGCGTAGGCGTAGTAAACAAAGTTGGGATTCGCGGTTCCCGCCGTGGCCCGCACAAATGCTGTTCCGGTGCCGCCCTGCAACGCCCCACCCGCGCTGTTGGCCACATACCACGGATAACGATCTCCATGGTCCATCGCCCACTGGCGGATCGACAGGCCGACTTGCTTGAGGTTGTTGACACAACTGATGCGCTGCGCCTTGGCCTTGGCCTTGGCGAGTGCCGGCAACAACATGGCCGCCAAAATCGCGATGATGGCGATGACAACCAACAGTTCGATGAGGGTAAAAGCCCTCGATGTTTTGCGTAGTGTTTTCATAAGCGTATTCTTTGTTCTACCCGTTTGGGATTTGGTCTGCCGATGGTAATGCGTGATCCAGTCGCGTCAATGCCCATCTTCTCATTCTTCTTTGCACTCGCCATGCCAGCCCTCTGAACCCCCGATTTCCTCGAAATGCCGACACACCGGTGCGATGCGCCGCGCGCGCAACACGCGCATCGCGTGAGAATCACGCGCGCAGCCGCGCCGGGCAACTCCCCATGAACCGTCGACGATCAGGCCGTTTTTGGCTGGAGAACCATGTTGTATTTGCGGGCGAGTTTCTCGAGCAGACGTTGTTCGGTCTGAGCGACTTTGATTTCATACTGCTTGAGTCCCTGCTCGACGTAGGCCTTGCCGTGAACCATCAGGCGCCAGAACAGTTCGGCCAACTTGCGCGCCAGGGCCAAGTTGGCCACCAAGCCGCCGCGGCGTCCTTTGAGCCGGCGATAGAAACCGCCCAGAGCCTTGTCGACACTGCGACCGACACTGCGGGCGATCACGCAGAACAGACGGCCGGCGCGATTGCGCGAACGCCGCTGGCTGCCTTTGCGCTTGCCGCTCTGTTTACTGCCCGGTGCCAGACCCAACCAGGCCGTGAAGTGTTTCTCCGTCTTCCACTGCCCGCCCAGGTTGGTCCCCACCTCGGCCAACAACTGCAGCAACACATAGTCGGCCACCCCGGGCAGCGTGGTCGGATCCTTGCCCCCGCACAGCCGCCACAACAAGCCGTGCAAGCCCGCAATCTGCGGCGTGTTGACTCCGCCCCGCTTGGTCGCCGCGGGAGGGGCTGGCGCTTGCGGATCCTCCGGCCCGGTCATCTCGCGCAACACCGCCTCAATGGCTTGGTCACACTCCCGGATTTTCGTCTGGTAGAACTGCCACAGCTCGTAGGCCTGGCGCAGCGCAAACAGATGCTCGCGCTTCCAGGTCCCCTGCAAGGCTTCCCGCAACCGCCCGGCCTTGTGCTTCTGAATCTGCGGATCACACAGGGCCAGCAACGCCGCCGCATTGCGCTGCCCAGCCAGAATGGCCTCGATCATTTTCAGCCCGCTCATCCCAGTCAGATCGCTGATGACGTCGTGAATCTTCAGATTCATCCGTTCCAGGGCCTTTTGCATGTGCTGCTCGTGACTGCCAGCCAGCACGACATGGTCGCTGCGCAGCCGCAGGTAGTCCTGCAACCGACGGATGTGCTCGGGCGGCACAAAGCCCGGCTTGAGCAACCCGTGGGCGTGCAAGGTCGCCTGCCACTGGCAGTCGCTCATGTCGGTCTTGCGACCCGGCAGATTCTTGACGTACTTGCCGTTGACCACCACCACCGCCAAGCCCGCCTGCTCCAACACCTCATAAGGACAGAGCCAGTACACCCCCGTCGCCTCCATCGCCACGCTCTTGACCCCCTGCTCCAGCAGGTAGTCGCGCAGCGCGTGGAGTTGACCGGTCGTCGTCCCGAAGACTTTGGGTGGGCCTCCGGCGATCGACACATGGAGTTGTTCACTCCCGACATCAATCGCGGCGGCCGTGGGATCCAGGAGGGGCAACGAGGGGGTAGGCATAGGCTTCGACTCTTTCTTCAACGTCCCCACCCCCGTGCCCGGCTGGGATCCGAAGAGAACAAATCTCCCCAGCGGGAAGCCTCGCGGCTCACCAATCAATGCGCATGTCGCCAGCCGGAACCAATCTTTCCAACGAGCAACCTCCAAAGGAGGCGCGTCAGAGCACTCAGCGGTCACGCTGCGCGGGGGCGCGAACCAGGGCCACTCTACAAGGTTCATGGACTCAATGCGTTCTAAAAAAGAAACTTCGCTTTCCATGAACCGGCCCCCGGACCGCGGATTGTCTCAATCCGCAGCGGCTCCGATGATGCGGTGCTGCTGCGAGTTGAGGACAACTCGCGCTCCTTGCCCGGGTTCAGGGTCCCATTTCATGCGCAATCGCGAAAGGGGGCTCCCCATGAACCGGCTGTTGGTAGGGACATCGCGCTGCGATGTCCCCGCCCGCGCATCAGCGGGCGGAACGGGGCGCCGCTCGACGCGGCGGGGACGGCGCAGCGCTCCGTCCCGAGTGCGCTTGAGAGTGATCGTGCAGAGAGAGTGAAAGTCTCTCACCGGTGGAGCTTCCCGCCGGGTAACTGAAAGTAACTGCGTCGTGGTGACACGGGGTGGAGAGCAACTGGAAGTGAACGGATAGTGCGTAGAACTGCGGCGGCCAACGAGCCGTTGCGACACAAACCCGATACGGCCTGTTGCGACTGATGAGACTGCCGGGAATGTGCGAAGTCCGAACGACCGCCGATAGCGATGCAAAGCGAATCGGGGGCGAAGCCTGTCCGGAACAAGAAGCATGGCCGGAGCAGGGGCGCATAGGGTGGTTGCGAATGGAGTCCCCAAATTAGCATTGTTTCCAGAGGGGCTTCCGGCCATCCTGACCGACCCTTATGCAGACCTTCAACCTCGGCATGATTGGCGGTGGAACCGTGGGCAGCGGCGTGGTTCACGCCCTCCAAGTCAACGGCGACCTGATGGCCGCGCGCCTCGGTGTCCAGGTCCGGGTCCGCAAGGTGGCCGTGAAGGCGTTGGACGAACCGCGTCCCTATGAAATCCCCGCCGCGCTGTTGTGCACGGATTGGAAATCCGTGGTCAACGATCCCGAGGTGCACCTGGTGTGTGAACTGGTGGGCGGCACCACTCTTGCCAAGGACATCACCCTGACCTCACTCAAGCTGGGCAAGCCGGTCATCACGGCCAACAAGGCGCTGCTGTCCAAGCACGGTGAAGAGTTGTTCGCCGCGGCGCGGCAGCACGGCGCGCCGCTTTACTACGAAGCCAGCGTGTGCGGGGGCATCCCGATCATCAAGGCGCTGCGCGAGGGTCTCGTGGGCAACCGCTTTGCGCGCATCTACGCCATCGCCAACGGCACCTGCAACTACATCCTGACCCGGATGCGGCGCGAGGGGGCGGACTTCACCGCCGTGCTGCAGGACGCGCAGCGCCTGGGCTACGCCGAGACGCCGCCGGATCTGGACATCGACGGATGGGATTCGATGCACAAGATGGGCATCCTGGCTTCGCTGGCGCATGGGTTCTGGGTGAAGGACACGGAGATCCACGTGGAAGGCATCCGGCAGATCTCGCCCGTGGACATGCAATTCGCCGAGCAACTCGGTTACGTGATCAAACTGCTGGGCAACATTGCGCTGATGGACGATGCCGGCCCCCGGATCCAGGTGTCCGTCGGCCCCACGCTGATTCCCAAATCGCATCCGCTGGCCAGCGTGAACGACGTGTTCAACGCGGTGTTTGTCCGGGGCGACCTGGTGGGCGACACACTCTTTTACGGACGGGGTGCGGGCAAGGACGCCACAGCCAGCGCCGTGTTGAGCGACCTCGCCGATGCAGCCCTGGACCTGACACTGGGCCACCAGCACCGGCTGCCACCGTTCGCCTCCCACGCCCGTGCGGGACAGGTGATGCCGCACGCCGAGACGATTTCGCGCCACTTTGTCCGGCTCAGCGTGGTGGATCGGCCCGGGACATTGGCGCGGATTGCGTCCGTGTTCGGCGAATCCAACATCGGGATTTCGTCGGTCATCCAACCCGAGGGGCACGAGGGGGAGAGCGTGCCGCTGATTTTCATGCTGCACGATTCCCCGCACGGGGCGGTGAGCCAGGCCCTCGGGCGGATCGCCGAACTGCCGTCCGTGAAGGCGCCGCCGGTGAGCATGCGGGTGGAAAGCCTGGAATGACTCCCGTCCTCTTCCATTCCACCAACAACCAGTCGCCTCCCGTCAACCTGCGCGAGGCGTTGCTGGACGGACAGGCCCCCGACCGTGGCCTGTATTTCCCGAAGACGTTTCCACGCCTGACGCGGGACGAAATCGCCGGCTTTCCGAAGCTGGCCTACCACGAGATTGCCTTCCGCGTGCTGTCGCGCTACACCGCCGGCATCCTTCCGGACGACGTGCTGGCCGGTCTCTGTCGCGAGGCCTACACCTTCGAGGTGCCGTTGGAGAAGGCCTACGACCGCGTTTACCTGATGCGGCTGGACCGGGGGCCGACGGCGTCGTTCAAGGATTTTGCCGCCCAGATGATGGCGCGCCTGATCGGGCGGTTCATCCAGGAGGACGGGAAGCAGTTGACCATCCTCACAGCCACCAGTGGCGACACCGGGTCGGCCGTCGCCCATGCGTTTCATAACCTGCCGGGCATTCGTGTCATCGTGCTGTTTCCCGAGGCCGAGATCAGCATGCGCCAACGCAAACTGATGACGGTGCTCACCGGCAACGTGACCTCGGTGGCCATTGACGGAAAGTTCGATGACTGCCAGGCGATGGTGAAACGCGCCTTTGCCGATCCCGACCTCGAGCACATCGCGCTGTCGTCGGCGAACTCGATCAATATCGGGCGGCTGCTGCCGCAGAGCGTTTATTACTTTTACGCCGCGTCGCGCGTGGCGCAGCCGAGCGAACCCCTTGTGTTCTCCGTGCCCAGCGGCAATTTCGGCGACATGATGGGGGCGGTGGTGGCCCGCGAAATGGGCTTGCCCGTCCGCAAGATCATCGCGTCGGTCAATGACAACGACGAATTCCCCCGCTTCCTGGACAGCGGCGTTTACAACAAGGTCGTCCCTTCCCGGAACTCGATCTCCAACGCCATGAACGTCGGCCATCCCAGCAACCTGGCGCGGTTGGTGGCGCTTTACGGCGGGCACATGGACGAGACCGGCAGGATTCACTCGATGCCGGACCTCGAGGCCATGCGGCGGGATCTATTCTCCAGTTCGGTCTCCGACGAACATACCCGCCTGGCCTTCCTGGAGTTTTGGGACAAGTATCAATTGCTCCTGGAACCGCATGGCGCCGTGGCCTGGCAGGGGTTCAAGGACTGGCTGGAGACCGAATCGCTTGGAGACCTGCCGGCGGTGCTGCTCGAAACCGCCGACCCGGCCAAGTTCCCGGAATTGATCGAGCAGGCTTTTGGCTGGTCCCCCGACGCCCCTGCCGCGATGGCCGCCATGGACAGCATGCCCGAGCGTTACGACCGGATGGGAACGGACTACGAGACATTCAAGCGCTTCCTGCTCGATCAACACGCCTGAATCTGGCTATTGGGTACTAACCATTGGTCAATGGTCATTGGGTAATGGGTAATGGTCATTGGCTATTGGCCACGGCCTCGGCCAGCGTCTTCACAAACCCGCTGACCTGCGGCACCAAATCGGGCGACTTGCCGTATTGGGCGATACGGTTGACCACCGCGCTGCCCACCACGATCGCTTCCGCGTGCCGCGCCACTTCCCGGGCCTGTTCAGCGTTCGAGATGCCGAACCCCACCGCCACCGGCAGGTCCGTGTGCGCGCGGATCTTGCCGGTCATCTCCCCGATCGTGTCCGCCACGCGTGCCTGCATGCCGGTGACCCCTTCGCGGGACACGTAATACACAAAACCGGCGGCGCGTTTGACGATGAGTTCGATGCGGTCCTCCGGGGTGGTGGGAGCCACCAGGTAGATGTTGCACAAGCCGGCGCCGCGCATCAGGGATTCGTAGTTCTCCGACTCCTCCGGCGGCAGATCGAGCACCAGCAAGCCGTCCACACCCGCCCGGGCCGCATCCCCGATGAACCGTTCGACGCCGACGCGATGGAGCAGGTTGAAATAGATGTAGAGCACGATGGGGATCTGGCTCGACGCACGAATGCGCGCGACGGTGGCGAGCACGCCTGCGGGTGTGGTGCCGGACTCGAGGCCCCGCTGGGCGGCGAGTTGGTTGACCACGCCGTCGGCCAGCGGATCGCTGAACGGCACGCCCAGTTCGAGAATGTCCACACCCGCCCGGTCCATGGCGAGCGCGAGCTGCTCGGTGGCCGCCAGGTCCGGATCGCCGGCCCCAATATAGACCACCAGCCCCTTGCGCTCTTCGCGGCGCAGGGTTCCGAACCGTTCGTCGATGCGATTCATGTGGCGGAGTGTCCGGTTGCGCATGGCCGGTTTCAAGCCTCAATGGACCGAACGGAACCCTCTCGGGTCACAGTGACTTCCGGCGCACGGAGCCAAGGGGACGAATGGGGGCTTATCATGCTGACGGGACATGGGCAGCCGGCCAACAGCAGCGGAGGTGCGATCCGCGCGATTGGATGCCTGCCGTGGGGAGAGTCAGCGGGGCTCCGTGGCGGCGTGGTGTCGCATCCACGCCAACCTCAGACCTTCGAGTGTCAGCGCCGGTTCGACCGCTGAGATCTCGGGCAGTTCCGCGGCGACCAATGCGGCATAGCCCCCGGTCGCAACCACGGGAAGCCGTGGCTCGCGCAGCTCGCGCTTCAACCGGCCAATCAGTTCGCGCACCAGTCCGCGATACCCATGCAGGGCTCCAATCAGCATGGCCTCCTCGGTGTTCCGTCCGACGGCGGCGTTGGTGGAACGGATGCGGATGCGGGGCAGCAGTGCGGTTTTTTCATGGAGGTAGTCCGTCATGGCGGCCAGGCCCGGGGCGATGACGCCGCCGATGTAGTTGCCGGACCGATCAACCACGTCAAACGTGACGGCGGTGCCGAAGTCCACCACCACCACCGGCGCGCCGAATCGGGCGCGGGCAGCGATGGCATTGGCCAGCCGATCCGGGCCGATGGTCTCCGGCTTGGGATAATCAATGCCAACGCCCCGAACGGTGGCGGGGGACAACACAAGCGGCTGGACTCCGGATAACGCTCGCAACACCCGGCGCGCGGACGGAACCGCGCGGGGCACCACACTGCAGAGGGCGACACCGTTCAGCGTCACCCGGTGCAGCCGGCTGCCGAGCGAGCGGGGGGCGCGGCCGTTGAACCAATCTTCGGTGGGCAGGTCCCAGCGCCGGATCACACGCCGGGCATTGCCCAGGCCGACGTGGGTGTTCGTATTGCCGATGTCGAGCAGCAGGAGCATGAGCGGATTGGGGTTTTGGAGTGTTGGGGCGGTGGAGTGATGGGGTGCTGGAGTGATGGGGTGGTGGGGTGGGGGTTGTTTAGTGACCATTACTCCATTACTCCAACACTCCATCACGCCGTCGCGTTCTCCGCCCCTTACTTTTCAAGCGTCAGATCTCCACCCGTGATGCATTCCAGATGACCGTGCTCGGTCCGCACCAGCAGCGCACCGTCAGGATCGAGTGATTCCGCCCGACCCACCACCTGCCGGTCGCCGATTCGGATTCGTACCGTCCGGCCCAGCGTGCTGCAGCCCGATTCCCATTCCTCGGCGACAGTCTGGAATTGCCCGTTGCAGACCCGGAAATAATCCCGGTCCAATTCGCACAAGACCTCGGTGGCCAGGGCGGCGCGATCCACCCGTTGTCCGAGGGCCAGTCGCAGCGATCGCGCCACCTTCGAGAGTCCCCCCGGAAAATCGGCCGCCGTCTGGTTCACATCGATGCCCACGCCCAGGACCACGTAGCGCACGCGATCCGTTTCCGCGCTCATTTCCGTGAGGATCCCGGCCACCTTGCGTCCGTCGAGCAGCAAATCGTTGGGCCACTTGATGTCGGCCTCCAGTCGGGTGGCGGTTTGGATGGCGCGACGGATGGCCGTGGCCGCGGCGACGGTCAACCGGGTGGCTTCGATGGGGCGCAGTGTGGGGCGCAGCAAGACGGAGAACCAGAGGCCCTTGCCCGACGGGGACGACCAGGCACGTCCGAGCCGTCCGCGTCCGCGGGTCTGGGACTCGGCAAACACCACCACCCCTTCGCCCGCGCCGTCCCGGGCCAGCTTCTCGATCGTGTCATTGGTGGACGCCGTTTCCTTGAAGACCCGGATGTCCCGGCCCACCACCCGCACGTCCGGCAGCCGCGCCATCAGGTCGTCAGCGTGCAACGCATCGGGCGCGGCCATCAGGCGATACCCCTGGTGCGGGCTGGCTTCGATTTCATATCCGACCGATCGCAGTTCCCGGATCCGCCCCCAGATGGCGGCGCGGGTGACCCCGAGGTTTCGGGACAGTTCCGATCCGGACACCCACCCGCGGTCGGGAGCTCGCAAAGCTTTCAGAATTTCAAGGTCCAGGTTCACAGCCATGGTCTTTGCCGACGTTTCAGTCTTCAAAATCCAGTCCGATATCCACCGCTGGGGCGGAGTGGGTGAGGGCGCCCACCGAGATGAAATCAACTCCGGTTCCGGCGATCGCGCGCACGCTCTCCAGGGTCACCCCTCCGCTGGCCTCCATCCGGGCCCGGCCCGCCACGCGCCGGACCGCCTCCCGCAAATGGCTGCAGCTCATGTTGTCCAGCAGGATGAAATCCGCCCCGGCGTCGACCGCCTGCGCCACCTGCTCCAGGGTGTCCGCCTCGACTTCAATCTGGAGTTGCGGGTAGGCCGTGCGGGCTTTTTGCACGGCTGCGGCGACGGCATTGGGCTTCGCTTCGTGAAGGGCGGCCAGGTGGTTGTCCTTGATCAACACCATGTCGAACAAGCCGAGCCGATGATTGGTCCCGCCTCCGCAGGCCACGGCGTATTTCTCGAACCGCCGCCAACCCGGCGTGGTCTTGCGCGTGTCCAGAATCTTCACCCCGGTGCCCTCGACCGCCCGCACATAGCGGGCGGTCAGCGTGGCAACGCCGCTGAGTCGCTGCACGAAATTCAGCGCCACCCGTTCACCGGACAGAAGGGGGCGGGCCGGACCGGAAACTTCCAGCAGTACGGCGCCCGCCGCGCAGGCGGCGCCGTCCCGGCAGTCGCCCTCGAATCGCACCTCGCTGGACAGCAGCCGGAAGGCGGCGCGGGCGAAATCAAGTCCGGCCACGGTGACCGGTTGGCGGGCGCGCATCCGGGCCCGGGCGAAGGCGTGCTCCGGCACGGTAGCCAGCGTGGTGGCATCCCCGGCCCCGAGATCCTCGATAAGGGCCGCCTGGACGGCGGATTGAATTTCTTCGGCCCGCAAGCTCAGCACGGTCCGAGCATGTCCCGCGTTGGAACCGGGCGAAAGCAAATTTGCGGGCACAATTTGCTTGAGCCCCGCTGCCCCCTGAACTAGTCAAAAGCCATGCAACGGAAACGCCTGCTCCCAAACGGATCCACTCCGCTGAGTCGCCGCAGATTTATTGCGCTTTCGACCCTCGCCACCGGCGCCCTCGTCCTGCCGGGCTGCGCTTCCTCCCGTCACCGCCTGGCGTCCAGCCAGAAGCTCAACATCCTCTGTGTGGGTGGGGGCGGAAAAGGGGCGAGCGACATCGAGAACTGCGCCAGCGAAAACATCGTGGCCATCTGTGATGTGGACGAGGCGATGGCGGCGTCCTCGCTGGTCAAGTTCCCGAAAGCCAAGTTCTACAAGGATTGGCGGGTGATGTTGGAGCGGGAGAAGACTGCCGATGCGGTGATCATCTCCACCCCCGACCACACCCATGCCCCCATCACTGCCGCCGCGATCCGGATGAAGAAGGCGGTGTTCTGCCAGAAACCCCTGACGCATTCCGTCTCCGAGGCGCGCACCCTGCGCGACCTGGCCCGGGCCAACAAGGTGGTCACCCAAATGGGGAATCAGGGCAGTGCCGAAGACGGCCTGCGCCGCGCCATCGAGGTCGTCCAGTCGGGATTGCTGGGCCAGGTGCGAAACGTTCATCTTTGGACCAACCGCCCCATCTGGCCCCAGGGCATCGACCGTCCGTCGGGCTCGGACCCGATTCCGCCCGGACTGGACTGGGATTTGTGGCTCGGGCCGGCGCCGGAACGACCGTTCAAGAAAGACGTTTACCACCGGTTCAAGTGGCGCGGCTGGCAGGATTTTGGAACCGGGGCGCTGGGCGACATGGGTTGTCACACCGCCAACATGCCTTTCCGGGCTTTGAACCTGGGCGCCCCCCGGACCGTGGAAGCGGAGAGTTCGGGCATGAACTCAGAGACTTATCCCAGGGATTCCCGGATCCGGTTCGCGTTTCCGGAGCGGGGCAACATGGCGGCGGTGGACCTTTGGTGGAACGACGGCGGGCGCAAGCCGGATCCCTATCTGTTGACACATGTCGAGAAGCTGATGGACAAGGTGCCGATCAGCGGCTGCCTGTTGGTGGGTGACAAGGGCCTGTTGTTCTCCCCGGACGATTACGGGGCCCGTTTCTTCGTGAAACTGTGGGATGAGGAGGAATTGGTGCCCGCCGAACAGCATGAGGGTGTGGCCCAGATTCCCAAAACCCTGCCGCGGAATCCGTTTGAGGGAAACACCGGCCAGCGCCATGCCCAAGAATGGATCGCCGCCTGCAAAGGGGTCGGCACCTGTTTCTCGAACTTTGATGTGGCCGGATCGCTCACCGAGGTGATCCTCCTGGGCTGCGTCGCGCTGCATGGCACAGGCCGCATGAGTTGGAATGCCGACAAGCTCCGGATGGACAATGCGCCCGAAACCGAGGCACTGATCCGGCGCGAATACCGCCGCGGTTGGACGCTCTAGACCGATTCTTGTCGGGTGTGTTTGAAAAGGCAGGGACGTGCTGCGCGCGGCTGGAGCGCAGACCGCCGTGGTTCTATGATGGGTTCGGCTTCAGCACAGTTTCGGGTTCCCGACTGCTCCGCCGAGGAGAAGCAGTGGCTGTCCACCTTGGCGCACGACGCCATCCGCGCTGCCATCCAGGGGCGTCCGCCCCCCGAAGTGCCGGCTGCCTCGCTCACCGCCAACCTGACCCAACCGGCCGCCACGTTTGTCACCTTGAGCCTGGCCGGCCAATTGCGCGGGTGCGTGGGCAATCTGATCGCGCGTGACCCCCTTTACGAATCCGTGATGACCAACGCCGTGAGCGCCGCCTTGCGGGACAACCGGTTTCCGCCTGTCACCCTCCAGGAGGCCGGGGAACTTAAGATCCACATCAGCATTCTGTCCGCCTTGGTGCCGATCGGGTTCCGCAGCCTCGATGAGTTGCTGGACCAGATCACGCCCGGATCGGACGGGGTGGTGCTGCGACAGGGGGGGCGGACCTCGACTTACCTGCCGCAGGTTTGGAAATCGCTTCCGGACAAGGCAGGCTTCCTGGATTCCCTCTGCCGGAAAGCCGGGCTGGAACCTTCGGCTTGGAAGGAGGCGGATGCGGAACTGCTGATTTACCGTGTGTCCGGCTTTGGAGACCCGGCGGACGGGTGAGAATACGCGACCGGGACGACGGCTAGATTGTCAGCAGGAAAAGCAGCAATCCCGCGGCGGCCAGGAACAGCGTTCCGCCAATGGCGATTTCAGCCAGCCCCATGTGCGGCTCCTCGCTATGATTCGCAGCCCCAATACGAGCGATCACCTGCGAACCGTTCTTCTGTCGCACCTCGAAAATGATCTTGCTCATGGGATTGTTCCGGAGCATCGGACGGGCCACGGCCGCCGGAACTTCGCAAGGTCCCAAACACCAGCCGCCTGCAAACGGTCAACCCCTCAGTCCCGCTTGTGCCGCGCGTCCTGCGCGGGTATCAAAGGGCATGCGTTCCGTCCCATTTCCGTACAACCCGCCGCCCGCCATGAACCGCCCCGGAAGCGCGGGCTGTCCTCAACTCGCAGCACTCCCGCACCGCCGACGCCGCTGCGGATTCAGACACTCCGCGCTCCTTTCGTTCGCCGGTTCCTGGCCCCGGCTGGCGTGCACGTATCGGAGCTTGCCCATTTCCAGGAACCGCTCCCTGCGGACATGCAACCTTTTGTTCCAGTTGGAACAAAAGGTTGTACGAACCGTTTCACGGTCCCAAGGGGTGATTCCGGGGCTGCGCAGACTGCTCATCTCCGTCCTGCTGCCGCTCCTCGTGGTCCTCCCAGCCGGCGCCGCGCCCAAGCCCGGCGATCCCACGCCCAACCGCCCCATCCATGCCGGCATCCTGCGCTACCCCGCCGTGTCCGAAACCCAGATCGCGTTCACTTACGCGGGCGACATCTGGCTGATGTCCAAGAAGGGCGGGACGGCCACACGACTCAGCTCGCCTCCGGGCGAGGAATCGTTTCCCCGCTTTTCTCCCGATGGCGCGCAGCTCGCCTTCAGCGGCCACTACGATGGCAACATGGACATCTATGTGGTGCCGGTGACCGGCGGGGTTCCCACCCGGGTCACCCATCACGGCGCCAGTGATCGCGTGGTGTCCTGGTATCCCGATGGCAAACACCTGCTGTTCGCCTCGGGCATGACCAGCCCGCGCAACCGGTTCAATCAACTGTTCAAGGTGCCGGCCCGCGGCGGCCTGCCCGAGCGGCTGCCGGTGCCCTACGGCGAATTCGGGGACCTGTCGCCGGACGGGCGCACCCTGGCGTACATCCCGGTGAGCGTCGATTTCCGCACCTGGAAACGGTATCGCGGCGGGATGAATCCGGACATCTGGCTGTTCGACCTCGAAACCTTCGCTGCCACCAACCTCACGCAGGCCGTGGCTGCCGATGCCGCCCCCATGTGGCATGGCCGAAAACTCTATTTTCTCTCGGACCGGGACGCCAATCACCGCGCCAATATCTGGGTGCATGAGAACGGCGCCCTGCGACCGGTGACACATTTCAAGGATTACGACGTCCACTTCCCGAGCATTGGCCCGTCGGATATCGTTTTCGAAAACGCCGGGAAGCTTTACCTGTTGGACCTCGGGTCGGAGCACTACCGTGAAGTCCCCGTGCAGGTGGTCACCGATCAGGCCACACTCAAGCCCCGCGTTGAGAATGTCGGCGAGTTGATTCATGACGCCTCGATTTCCCCCGCCGGCAAACGCGCGCTGATGCAGGCGCGCGGCGACATCTTCTCGCTGCCTGCCGAACACGGTGTCATCCGCAACCTCACCCGCAGCTCCGGCGTCGCGGAGCGTTACCCCGCGTGGTCGCCGGACGCCAAATGGATCGCCTGGTTCAGCGACCGATCCGGCGAATATGAGCTCACCCGCCGGCCGGCGGAGGGTTCGGGTGAAGAGGAAACCCTCACGGAATTGGGTCCGGGTTACCGCTACCGCCCGCAATGGTCGCCGGACAGTCAGAAGATGGTGTTCATCGATCAGGCCATGAAGATCTGGCTGCTCGATCTGGCCACCCGGCACACGACCCTCGTGGACCAGCAGCTCTGGCGTTACCACCCCGAATTGGAACAGTTCCGCGTGGGCTGGTCCCCGGACAGCCGTTGGATCGCCTACTCCAAGGACCTGACCAACCGCCAGACGGCCATCGCCCTTTACGACTCCGAAACCGCGACGTCGCACCTGGTCACATCCGGCTTCTACGAGGATGATCAGCCGGTGTTCGATCCGGACGGCCAATACCTCTTCTACCGGACCGGCCGGGAGTTCAAACCCATCTACAGCGACCTGGACAACACCTGGATCTACGCCAACACCCATCGCCTGGCCGCGGTGCCCCTGCGGGTGGACGTGCCCTCCCCGCTGGCGCCACGCAACGAGGAAGAAGCCACCGACACCAAGCCCGGCAAGGATCCCAAGCAAGCCGGGAAGGAGGATGCGGAGAAAGCAACGGACCCAGGCGACGAAGAGAAAGAGAAGGATAACGAGAAGGAGGAAGCCAGGGAGAAGGCTCCGGAAAAGAAGCCGGAGAAGCCCAAGCCGGTGAGAATCGATCTGGAGGGCTTCGAGAAGCGCGCGGTGTTGCTCCCGACCAAGGCCGGACGCTACGACGATCTATGCGCCGCCCCGGGCAAGCTCATCTATCGCTGGCTGCCGCGCACCGGCAGTGACAGCGAGCAGGAAGCAGTTGAGTACTACGATCTCAAGGAACGCGAAACCAAACGCATCCTCGACGACGCGGACTCGATCGACCTCAGCGCCGACCACAAGAAATTGCTGGCTCGAAAGAAGAAGGACTTCGCCATCATCGAGGTCAAGGCCGCGCAGAAGATGGACAAGAAGCTCGCCACGGCGAAGCTCGAGGCCGAGATCGATCCGCCGTCCGAATGGCAGCAGATCTTCAACGACACCTGGCGCCTGGAGCGGGATTACTTCTACGACCCGGGCCTGCACGGCGTGGACTGGCCGGCCATCCGCCAGCGTTACCAGGCCATCCTCGACGATGCCGCCACCCGCTGGGATGTCAGTTATGTGCTCGGCGAACTCATCGGCGAACTCAACGCCTCCCACACTTACCGTCAGGGGGGAGACGTCGAGAAACCACCCGAGCGCGGCGTGGGCTACCTGGGATGCGACTTCATTCTGACCAACGGCGCCTATCAGATTCAGCGGATCCTGGCTGGGGCGGTGTGGGATATCGAGGAACGGTCTCCGCTGCTTGATCCTGGCCTGACCAATATTCAAGCCGGCATTTATCTGCTGGCGGTGAACGGCGAGCCCCTCGACATCACCCGCGACCCTTGGGCGGCTTTCCAAGGCACCGAGGAGAAGCCGGTCTTCCTGACCATCAACGACCAACCCTCCCTCAAGGGCGCCCGGGATGTCCTGGTGAAAACCCTCAAGAACGAGGAACGCCTGCGTTACCTCGACTGGGTCGAAAACAATCGGCGCCACGTGGACCAGGCGAGCGGGGGGCGCATTGCTTACGTGTATGTGCCCGACACCGGCCCGAGCGGGCAGACCGAGCTGGTGCGGCAATACCGCGGACAGGTGGATCGGGACGGGTTGATTGTGGACGAGCGCTTCAACAGCGGCGGACAGATCCCGGACCGGTTTGTGGAGTTGCTCGACCGACCGCTGCGCAATTACTGGGGCGTGCGCGACGGTGTCGACTGGCCCTGGCCGCCGGTGTCGCTGGCGGGACCCAAAGCCATGCTGATCAATGGCTGGAGCGGTTCCGGCGGTGACTGTTTTCCCTATTACTTCAAACAAAGCCGGCTCGGGCCCCTCATTGGCACCCGCACCTGGGGCGGCCTGATCGGCATGACCGGATCACCCATCCTGGTGGACGGCGGCAGTGTCACCGTGCCCACCTTCGGTATTTTCAGTCGCGAGGGCCAGTGGATCATCGAGGGCTATGGCGTCGAACCGGACATCGAGGTGGTGGATGATCCGGCCCGGATGGCCCGCGGCGAGGATCCACAACTCGACCGCGCCATTGCCGAGGTGCTGAAACAACTGAACTCCCATCCAAGACAAGCACCGAAGAAGCCGGTGTATCCCGATCGCTCAGGCAATCATGGTCCGTAGGGCGTCCGGTGCTCCGGCGCCCGGGCCACCTGTCCTCCGCAGTCGCTCTGCTATGGAGGGGGACGCACAGCGCAGCCCTACCCATCCGGAAATGTCGTTCGCGAATCGGCCTGGCCCATCCATCGGCAAGCGCGCCGCAGCGGGGGCTGCGGCCAGGGAGCCTACTGCGCCGGGAGGCTTTCGCGCTCGGCGCGGTTGGGTTCTCGGAAGTCGCCCAGCTTGCCCTTCTTGAGAGAGCCGTCGGGCAGCTTCAAGGTGATCTCCGGTGGCCAGCCGTCCCGGGCCACGATCACGTTCTCCACGATGCCCACTGCGCGGCTGATCCGGTGTACCATGATGGCGCCCAGATAGCCTTCGCCGGTGCTGGGGTTTCTGGTTCTGCTCATGGGCGCAAGAGTGCGGCACGCGCGCCCCGGATTCAATGCCGGAATAAGGGCGGGAGAAGCCAGGCTGAAATCACCCGCAACCTCGACCGGCCCGCCATCGGATGGCCGCGCTCGCGTTCAGCCGACACAGGGGGGCGCACGCGAAAGATTTCCATTAATAACCCTCGCTAAACGGTCGATGTAGACGAAGTTGACAGTGCGTCCCAAAGCCTCCCGGCATCCGAGCTTGAGTCAGCGATCCGGCAGGACCGGTCGCTTCTCATCATGGCCATCACGAAGACAGAGTTCTTGATCGACCGACTCCGGGTGCACTTCTTTTGCCCGCGTCCGTGGGCTTCCGGTGATGAATTTGGTGTGGTGGAGGTGCCGTATGAAAACATCCGCGCGCTGACGACGATCCCCCTGGATGAAGGACACGGCGAGTTCCGCGAGGCGTGGGTGGAATCGGTGTACGTCCCCAGCCTCCGCGTGACCGTGCTGTTTCGCTTTGCGAAATGGCAGGAAACGGATGATTGCCGGATGGAGGGACTGGTGGGCGGCCCGTATCTGGTAACACCCATCGGGTTGAGTTGCTCCTCCAGCGCGCCTTTGCCATTCGTTTGAACCCCAAGCGGACAGATGGGGTCGATTCCAGCATCATTTACTTCACGTCGTGCCCGTGGACGGGCGTTGTCATGGCTTGATCCTGGTGGGTTGGGACGGGCGGGGCACTGACTCGAGTCATTCCGTTTTCAGGATGCTGAGCATCGCTGCACAGTTCAGCACCGCCTTCGGTATAAAGGAATCCCG
This sequence comes from uncultured Verrucomicrobiae bacterium, assembly GCA_963751435.1. Classification (GTDB taxonomy): domain Bacteria; phylum Verrucomicrobiota; class Verrucomicrobiia; order Limisphaerales; family DSYF01; genus JALOTU01. The sequence goes on from CAVVUP010000027.1 coordinate 22,082, forward strand.
CTCGGCGTATTCCTGATCCCTGCTCCCGTCGTGGCTGCGTTCGGAGCAATGCGCGTGATCCCCGCACGGTCCGAGGCCGTCGAGCGTCGGCACGTGTTCCCAGATATGGTTGCCATCACTGATGCCGCCGCGTTCCTGCCGGACGATCGTCATGCCCGATTCCCGTCCGGTCGCCTGCCAGGTCTGGAAGAGTCGTTCGGTGGGGTCGTTGCGCGGCCACGGCGGGATCTCGGCGCCCTTCTGGATGATCACCCGGCACGGCTGATTGTCCTCGACGCTCCTCACGACGACATCGTGTTCCAGGGTTCGGAGGGCCTCCAAACCCTTCCGGTAGATGGCCGGGTCAAAGGCGCGCATCTCGACCTCGGCCACCGCGTGGTGCGGCACGCGGTTGACCACGGTGCCCCCGGAGATGACGCCGACATTGAAGGTCAGGCCGGCCTGGTGGTTGGTGAGCGCCTCGATGCGCTGGACGGTATGGGCCAACTGGGCAATGGCATTGATGCCGCGCTCGTGCAGATTCCCTGTGTGCGCGCTCCGTCCCAGGGCCTCCACCCGGAACAGGGCGCGGCCCTTGCGGGCCGTGACCAGGGCCTGGCTGCTCCCCGCCCTCGCACCGCCCTCCATGACCAGCGCGGCGCGTGCCCCCGATGGAATGGTGTCCCGGCACAGCCGGCCAAAATCTGCCGACGGCATTTCTTCGGACGAGTTCAAAAGAAAGATCCAGCGGGTGGATTTCGAATGCCGCCGGCGCAACGTCGCGCAGCGCGGACAACATCAGGTGGGCCAGTGCAGTGCCGCCCTTCACATCCAGGGTGCCCGGACCGTAAAGCCGATCCCCCACCTCGCGCCACCGGAAGTCATTTGCGGCTTCCTCCTCCGGCGGAAACACGGTGTCGAGATGCGAGATCAAGGCGACGCAGTGCGTGCCTGTGCCCGGTCGTTCCAGAACCAGATGGCTGCTGAACTCGGCGTGGCTGGAGGGCACCGTTCGGGCGGTGAACCCGAGCGCAGCAAAGGCCTCCGCGGTGCAATGCGCCACCCGGGCCACCCCGGCGCGGTTCAGCGTGAAGCTGTTGATGTCCACCATCCGGCGCAGGAACGAGAAGGTGGACGCAAGCCGCGCCGCGCAAGTGTCCCGCAGGCGGTCCGCAACGGAGGGTGGGGTGGGTCCGGCAGTCACAGGACGGCAACCGCTGGCTCAGCGACGCTTCATCCGTTTTGGCTCTGCGTTCCCGGCAGGCCGGACCGCCCGCCCTCGTGGTGAAGATGTTCCGACGGTCACCGCCACCTTGGACTGTCGGCGCAGTTCCAACAGGCTGACCACCACCCCGGCGAGCAATTGCAGCGCGCGTTTCTGAAGCGTTGTGAGCGTCCGCGGTTTGTTGTCCAGCACACACAGCGTGCCCAGGGCATAGCCATCGGCCGTGATCAACGGCGAGCCGGCATAGAAGCGAATCCCCTGTGCACCGCACACCATGGGATTGTCCTTGAACCGCGGATCCCGCCGCGCGTCCGGGATGATGAACAAATCCGGCTGGCAAATGGCATGGGCGCAAAAGGAGACGTCGCGGCTGGTCTCGCGCTGGCTGATGCCCTGTGCGGACTTGAACCACTGCCGGTCCTCGTCCACGAGTGAGACCAATGCAATGGGGGCTCCGCAGATGGACGCGGCGAGTTCGGTGAGGTTGTCGAACATCGCCTCCGGCACCGTGTCGAGCACTTCGTATTGCCAGAGCACCTTGAGCCGATGTCGTTCGTTGGGAGGGGTGGGGAAGGCCATGGTTTGCTTAGACTCTGGGCCATGTGTTAGCGGACGCAACGGCGTTTGAAAAGCGCAATTGCCTCGCTCCAAACCGCCGGACGCCTCAGTCCAGCACGTCTTCCGTCAGGACCGCCGCGCGCCGCCGGCCCCGGCCCTGGTGAATTTCCGGGATCAGGACGACCGTGCCGATCAGGATCAAGGCGCCACTCAGCCAGGCCAGCACACTCACGGGCAGGACGGTGACCAGTTGAAACGCAACCACCGGGGCGACGACTCCGCGCACGCCGGTGAAGAAGGTATGAACGGCCATGTAATCGGCCACGCGCTCGGGCGGGGCGAACTTGGTCACCCACAAGCTCCAGGCCACATCGCCGCCGGCGTGCGAGATGCCGTAGAACAACGCGCCGACCACCAGGCCGGTCAGGCTGCCGGACAGGAAGAACGTCAGAATCCCCAGCAAGAAGCCAACGTTCAGCGCCATGCGCAACACGAAGAAGTTCATCCGGTCAAACAGCCATCCCCAGAGTGGATTCAACACCAGCCGGGCGGCGTTGGGCACAACCCCGGTGAGCACGGCAATGGTCGCCGCCGTCAGCGGCAGACCGTTCAGCGTCCAGCCATGATCCGGGTTGGCGAGGTATTCCACCCGCAACGGCACCATCATGAGGTTGCCGAAACCGAGGAACATCCAGGAAATGAGCGTCTGCCGGAACAACCGGTCCTCCCGGGCAAAGCGCAAGGCCTGGAACGGATGCGTGCCGGCGGCATGGGTGAGCGGACGGGAGGGGCACCGATGCAGGCACCAGGCGTTGAAGGCAAAGGCGCCGGCGAACACCAGCACCAGGAGTTGAAACTGGTCCAACCGATCCGACAACGCCCGTCCGGCGAAGTAACTGAACGCGCCGCTCGCGGCGATCCGGATCATGACCGTGCGCGAGAACAGGGTGCCGCGTTCGTGTTCCGGATAATTCTCGTGATACACCTGGGTCATCAAGGGGATCGTGAGCGTCGCGCACGCCATGGCGGCGGCGGTGCACCCGACAAAGACCGCCTCGAAGGGCAGGGCGGCGGCGATTCCGAACAACGCAGCCCCAGCCAGCGCGGTCATCGCGGCGGCGTGGCAGGCGGGCAGTTGGGCTGATTGCACCCGCGAGACCAGCCAGGGGCACAGCATCAGGCCCAGGCTCGATCCAGCACCGATGATGGCTTTGGCCATGGCGCTGCTGTGGAAATGCCGGACGGCGATCAGCAGCAGGAAGGTCATCCCGGCGGCCTCGAGCACGCCGGAGGCCGGGGCGCGAAGCCGTTCGTAGCGATAGGTCAGGCGCTTGCGATCGACAGCGGTCATGCCGCCAGCTTGTCCGGCTTGAGTTCAGCCGGGAGGTAGAGGGTGAACAATGTGCCGTGTCCGGGCGCCGACTTCACGTGGAGCAGGCCTCTGACCTCCTTGATCAATCGCAGCACGATGTTCAGGCCCAGGCCGGTGCCTTGCGTGGGGGCTTTGCTGGTGAAATAGGGTTGAAAGATCTTCGTGAGCAGGTCCGGAGGAATGCCCGGTCCGTCATCGCGAACAGTCAACTTGAGCACTGGCGGACTGTTGTCGAAGGATTCCAGGTTCATGAGCCGTTCCTCGGGCGTGTCCTTGAACGCGGTCAGGTCGAGGGGCTGCGGGAACAGTTCTCCCGCCACCTCCACCCGGCAGGGCCGGTCCCCCGCCTGGAAGGCATTGACCGTCAGATTCAGCAGGATCTGGATGAAGTCCGTGCCGTTCATGCGGGGAATGCAGGCGACCGCCACCGGACGGACCACCAGTTCGCTGTCCTTGCGGCCGGGATGAACGCGGGCCAGGTGCTCGAAATCCGTCAACAGCGTGTTTGCGCTGACCGTCGAGGTCTCCCCCGGCTTGCGCCGCAGGAAGCTGAGGTAGCGCTGGGAAATCTCCACGCAGTTGCCCACCTGACGGGAAATGGTGTGCAGCTTCTGGCGCACGAACTCGAGGTCCTCGCTCTCGATCCGTTCCGCCCGCGCCACCCGATGCGTCAACAACTGCACAAAACCGGAGATCACCGCCAGGGGGCCGTTGATGTCATGGATGATGCTCGCGTAGATGTCGCCGCGGGTCCTGGCCATTTGCTGCTCGATCTTCTGGTCCTGCAATTCAGCCACCAGCGCGTCCACCTTCTCCGCCGTGCTGTTCATCTCGCTCTCCAGCCGGCGTCTCTGCATGGCTTCCCGGACGGTGGACCGGATGGCGGGCAGGTCGAAGGGTTTGTTGATGTAATCCAGCGCCCGCAACTTGATCGCCTTGCGCAGCGTGTCGGTGGTTTCAAACGCGGTCATCATCACCACCTCGACCCCGGGGTCGAGATGCTTGAGCTGTTCGAGCAGGTCGATCCCGGACATCCGCCCGAGTCGAATGTCGAGCATGGCGACGTCCACCCGGTTTTGCCGGGCCAACTCGATGGCCGTGGGGCCGTCCTGGGCCACCAGGAGGTCGTATTCGGATTTGAACACCATCCGCAACGACTCGCGCGGGCCATCCTCGTCATCCACGATCAGCAGGGTGCCACGACGCGGACCGGCCGCGGGCGGCGGAGGCGTTGGAGCTGGGTTGGGACCGGTTTCGTCAGTCATGGAATCTCATGACGCCCTCCCCGACCATGGTTGACGCCGGGGCGTTGCGCACAGCGCACCTTATCGGACGCCCTCGCAGGCTGAAAGTGGAAACCTGACGCCCGACGGGGGTGCGGGGGCGCGACTGCGGAACAACTGAATCGTTCCGGCGGAGGGGTTCCCCGTTCCGCCCTACCGTTGCAGGGGCAGGGCCAGCGGGTTGGTCGCGGCCTCCAACATCTGCTCGCGGATGAGCTGCAGGTAACGCTCACTCATCTCATTCTCATTCCACTGCAACCGTTTGGATCGTTTCGAACCAGGCCTGGGCCGCCGGATAGTCGCGCACATGAAAGTAATGCCAGCCGACGTGCGCGGCGGTGTAAGAACCGCGGGGATCCAGTTCGTCGGCCCGGTTGTAGTATCCTTCCGCCTCCTCGGAACGGCCCAGCCAGTCCAGGCACATGCCATAACGCAATGGAGCGTAGGGATCGTGGGGATTGAGCCGGATGCTGCGACCGAACCACTCCAAGGCCGTTTCGGCCTGGGCCACGTAATCGGCCCCGCCCAGCCAGCTCCGGAGCCGATACGCCTCCCCGATGTCGTAGGCCGTGTCGAAATTCATCGGATCCACTTCGAATGCCGCCAGCCTGGCCTGGACTTGCTCGTCGGAATTCGACTCGGCGCGCCTGGCCCGGTCCAGCCAGACATACTCCCGCGCTCCGATCTGTCCCTGCCAAAGCAGATAGCCAGCGCACGCCACCAGGGCGACCGAACCGGCACCGCGCACCAGCAGCGGGGAGGTCACCCAGGCACGATGGGAGACATACCGGATCTGGCTGCTGAGACCGGCCAGCCAAACCACCACCAGCAGGGCGTTGGCGGGGATGTGCATGTTGTAGTCGCTCATGGAATGCACCAGGATGGCCAGCAGACCGCACGAGGCCCCGAGGACGAGGGCCAGACGGTCACTGCTCTGGAGGCTGCTGTGGCCACCGCGAGTCAGACCCCGCCAGGTTCGAATCACCCCCGCACCGGCCAACACCCATGCCGCAGCCACCAGGCCCGTGCCGACCAGGCCCCAGTCTGTCAGCGTGTTCACGTAATCATTGTGGACCCGATCCGGCCGGGCCTGGACAATTGCGGGGCGATACATTCGGAACCGATAATCGAAATGGGCCGGTCCGACGCCGAAGCAGACGTTTTCCTGCCACATCTCGAGTGCGGGCCGCCAAAGCTGGGTGCGCAATCCCGTGTCAAGTTTCCCCCGCTCGAAGAGGCGCGCCAGGCGGGATTGGGAGAACAGGTTCTGGCTGAAGAAGGCCGCACCGAGCAGGAGTAAGACGGTCAGCACGGCCACCGCCGGCCAGCGGAAGCGACGTTGGAACACCAGAACCCCGAACAAGACCGCCAGCGCGAGGGCTGTTGCGAGCCAGCCCCCGCGGGAAAAGCTGACCGCCAACCCTGCGCTCATGATCAGGAGCGCATATCCCATGAGGATGGTCAGAACCGGCTTGCGATTGCGCCCGATCAGGAGCTGGGCCAATCCCGCGGGCAGGAGGAGTTCCAGAAAGCCGGCCAGATGATTGGGGTTGATAAACGTGCCGGAGCCGCGGTTCGAATACGGGTTGATGAAGTGCCAGACCCGGTTGTCGCCGGTGACGTATTGATAGATTGCGTACGCCGAAATCGCCATCGCCAGAAATACCATCACCCGCACGATGCGCTTGAGGGTTTCCGGTCCCTGCAGGTTGCTCAGCACGGCAAAGAACAGGCCGGCGTAAACAAGCACGCGCAACAGCTCTTGCCGGGCGACACGCTCGATGTCCGCCGTCGCGTAGCGCCCCACCGCATAGGCGGTGAAGGCCAGCACCGCCCAGCAAATGGGCGGCCAGAAGAGGCGCGGACGTTCTTGCAACCACAGGCGGGCCAGCCACAAGAGCAGCACCCCGACCCCCATGGCCTGCACGATCAGGAATTCCAGCGTCCGCACCGCCCCGGTGGCCAGCGCCGAAAATACCAGCATGGCCAGAACCAAACCGGTGATCCCGCGTTCACACCAGTCGGAGGCCGCTTCGCGATTCATGGAGGGCAGAATTTAGGAAAGTTGCCTCGGACGGTCACGCGAATTTCCGAGGGCCTGCGTATCCGGGCGCACGACACCGCTTTCAGGCCCTTTATCCGTTTGACCGGCCTCCCCCCGGCCGGGTAGAGTCCTCGACCGGCTTTTACTTGCTAACTTTATGATTGGAACCATGCGCAAACACTCCACCTGGGTGTGGAGCATCATCATTGTCGTTGTCGTTTTCACCTTTGTCATCTGGGGCACCAACACCGGCAGGCAAGGGGGGGAGCGCAGAGGCATTTATGGACACATCAACGGGCAACCCGTCACCGAGGAGGCCATGGTGGCGGCGCGAAACGAGGTGAACCTGCGTTACTTCCTGCGCTTCGGCGAATGGCCGGGAGCGGATGCCGAACGGATGGGGTTCGATCTGCAGCGCGAGGTTTTTTCCCTGCTTCTGGTGATCCAGAAGCTCGAGGAGCGCAACCTGCGCGCCGGGGCGGAAGCCAAGGCCATGGTGGTGGGAAACATCCTGCGGAGCCTGTCGAAGCAGGGGATCAACACCCTGGTGGATTTCGAGCGGGTGTTGCTGCGCCCCCAAGGCCTGACTCTGGCCGATTTGGACCGGTTCATCGGGCACCAGATTGCCATCCAGCAACTCACGGCTGTGGAGGGGTTGCCCGGTCAACTGATCAGCCCCAGGCAGATCCAGTCGCTGTGGATTCGTGAAAACGAGGAGATCAGCGCGCAGGCGGTCTTCTTCTCCGCCTCCAATCATCTGAATTCAATCGAGGTCACCCCGGAAGCCGTCGCCGCCTTTTTCACCAACCAGATCGCTCGTTACCGGATCCCGGACCGCGTCCAGGTGAGTTACGTGGCTTACCCGATCTCGAACTACTTTGCAAAGGCGGATGAGCGATTGGCCTCGATCACCAACCTGAACGCCCGGATCGACAGCGTCTATTTGCAGCGCCTGACCAACAGCTTCTACGCCTTGTACACCAACCTGCCCCCCGAACAGGCCAAGGCGCAGATTCGCGAGGAGGTGCGACGCGATTTTGCGACCGCTGCGGCGCGCCAGGACGCCGCCGCCTTTGCGGACGAGTTGTGGAGCCAGGACCCCATGAAATCCTCCGCTCTGGCCATGCTCGCCGCGCAGAAGGGTCTGACGGTGACCGTCTCCGAGCCGTTCGATCGTTCCAGCACACCGGCAGGGTTGGATGTGGACTCGACTTTTAGCCAGGCCGCATTCCGGTTGCGGGACGACGAACCCTTTGCCGGCCCGATCGCCGGGGAGGATCATGTCTACGTGCTCACCCTGAATCGGTTGATTCCCAGCACGAACGCAAGGTTCGAGGACGTGAAAGACCAGGTGACTCAGGATTACCGGTTTCAGCAGGCCATCTTGAAGGCGCGTGAACTCGGCAGCGCGTTCGCCATGGGCCTCACCAACCGCCTGGCCTCGGGTGAAGCCTTCACCGAAGCGTGCGTCAAAGCCGGTTACAAGCCGGTGCTCCTCCCGCCGTTTGCGCGGACCACGCGATCCCTGCCCGCCGTCGAGGAGCACGCCGCCTTGGGACTCTTCAAGCAGGTTGCGTTTGACACCCCGGTGGGCGCGCCCAGCCGCTTCAATTTCACCAGCGACGGCGGATTCGTCGTTTACGTCGGCTCGCGCCTGCCGTTGGATGAGCTGAAGATGAAGGCAGCTCTGCCTGACTTCGGTAAAGTGGTCCGCCAGACATTGGAGAACGAGGCGTTCAATGCGTGGTTTAGTCAGGAAGCCCAGATCGGCTTGCGCGACACGCCCCTGAGCCAGACGCCCCCTCCCCAGGTCGCCCCCCCGGGCTCCTGAAGCCGGAATCGCGCCTCGGGACCCTGAAACCGCACGAATCCCCTCACCCGCCCTCCGGGCACCCAGACCGGGGGAGAGATGGGGTGAGGGCGAGCCCCAGGTTCATGGTGAGCCGCCACGAACATGAAATTGCGCTGCATGCTTCCGCCTGGTTGCGGAGGCGACTCAAAATGTGCAGCCCCGTCCGCGCACGCCAAGACCCAGAGGACACTCCCGTCCGCTTACCCGGTGGCCGCCGCCTCGCCCGCCGCCCCTTCAAGCTGTCGCTGGAATGCCGCCAACGTCTCCGGACTGCAGTGGTGTTCAATCCCTTCGGCGTCATTTCTCGCCACCGGCTCCGGCACGCCCAGGGACACCAGGAATCGCTGCACCACTTCGTGTCGCCGCCGTGAATCCTCCGCCAGCCGCGCTCCTTTCCGCGTGAGAAAAATGGAACGATAGGGTTGCGTCGACACATAACCGTCCCGCTGCAACCGCGCAATGGTGCGGATCACTGTGACGTGCGAGACACCGAGCCTGCCCGCCAGATCCACGGCGCGGGCTTCCCCCTCCTCCGCAATCAAACCCGCAATCGCCTCCACGTAGTCCTCTGCCGTCTCGGTGGAATGCTCGCGCCGGGTCTGGCGATGCGCCACCGCCTGGGCTTCGGCAGATTTTCGTCGCGATGTCGGGCCGGGTCCGGCGGCGGCGGATTGGGCGTCTGCGTTCATGCGAACGCTTGAATACCGCAGGCACGCTTGACAGTCTAGGCCACAGATTGTAGCAATGGCTACAGGCGGTGGACGGGGTGTGGGCCCGACGAGGAAACAAATGGAAGAATGGCTGGTCATTGGAAGCGGGGTGGCTGTGGCGGCGTTGCTGCTGTGGCCGCGCTCCGGCCTGCTTGGGCGCGGGCTGGCGGCGCGTCGCCTGGCGCGGCGGGTGCGGCGCGAGGATGCGATCAAGCACATCCTCAAATGCGAGATCAACGGCGCCGAAGCGACCATTGAGAGCCTGGCGGGTCATTTGGAAATCCCAACCCGGCAGGCCGTGCTTTTGTTGGAGGATCTGGATGGCCGGGGTCTGCTTTCATTCGAAGGGGGGCGGTTGCATCTGCGGACGGCTGGACGCGACCTTGCCCTGCACCTGATTCGCGCGCACCGCCTCTGGGAAAGCTATTTGTCCGAGGAAACCGGCGTGGCTGAGGCGCGAGTGGCATCGGCAGGCCGAACGCCAGGAACACCTGCTTTCGCCCCGAGGAAGCCGACGCGCTGGCCGCCCGGCTGGGCCATCCCACGCTGGATCCGCACGGGGATGTGATTCCCGACCCCCGGCCAGCCGGTTCCGAGGGATCAGGGCATGCCGCTCAATGCGGCGGACGTGAACCGTCCGCTGCGCATCACGCACGTCGAGGATGAGCCGGCTGCGGTCTACGCGCAATTGACCGCTCAAGGCATCCGCCCCGGCATGCGGGGCCTGCTGGTTGAGAAGCTGCCGCATCGGCTCCGGTTCTGGGCGGATGGCACGGAACACGTGCTGGCGCCGTTGGTGGCCAACAACATCGCTGTGGAGCTGCTCGCCGATTACGCCCCCAAGGACCTGCTGGAGGAAGAATACCTGTCCGGCCTGGCGGAGGGGCAGCGGGGCAAGGTCCTGGGTCTGTCGCCCGCCTGTCGCGGGCCCGAGCGGCGGCGGTTGCTCGATCTCGGTTTTGTGCCCGGCACGGAAGTCCTTGCCGAAATGAAGAGTCCCGGTGGGGATCCGACCGCCTATCGGGTCCGCGGCACCGTCATCGCTCTGCGCAAGGAGCAGGCCGGATTGGTCCGGATCTCCAGCCTGAGTCCCGCCATTTCATGAACCCGAGCGTTGCCCAACCGGCGTCCCGGCAGGCCTGTGCCGACTGCGATGTCTATCGCGCCGCGCAATTGAAGAAGCTCGGGGTGAATGTTGAGACCTGGGAATTCGTGGTGGCGCTGGCTGGCAATCCCAACACCGGCAAGAGCACGGTGTTCAACGCGCTGACCGGACTGCGCCAGCACACCGGCAACTGGCCGGGCAAGACCGTGGCGCGAGCGGAAGGCGGATTCGAGTATCGGCGACAGGCGCTACAAGCTGGTGGACCTGCCCGGCACGTATTCCCTGCTGTCCACCAGCCTGGACGAACAGATCGCGCGCGACTTCATCCTGTTCGGTCAGCCGGACGTCACGGTGGTGGTGGTGGATGCCACCCGGCTGGAGCGCAACCTCAACCTGGTGCTTCAGGTGCTCGAGATCACCGATCGCGCCGTGCTCTGCCTGAATCTCATCGACGAGGCCAACCGAGGCGGTATCACCGTGGACGATCGCCAGTTGGCGCCGCGACCTGGGCGTGCCGGTGGTGCCTTGCGCCGCGCGACAGGGACGGGGACTGCCGGAGTTGCTGCAGGCGGTCAGCCGAGGTGGCGCGGGCCGGCGGGTCTGCCGTCCCCATCGCATCTCGCAGGACCCGCCGGCCCTGCAGTCCGCACTGCACGAACTGGTCGGTCAGTTGGAATCCTCCCACCCCGGCCTGCCCAACGCCCGCTGGGTGGCGATGCGGTTGCTGGGCGGCGACGAACATGTGGCGCAGGCGCTGCGCAGTGGCGAGCTGGCGCGCCCTGCTACGACCCGCACGACAACCCGCAGCCCTCTTCCACAGGATGAACCGATTCCGCAGCCAACCCCGCCGCCGACCGCATCCTGCAGTTGCGCCCGGCAGCTCCGCGAACGCCTCAGCGGCGATGTGCATGAACAGGTGGTCGAGGCCATCTACGCCGAGGCCGCGCGCATCGCCGGACGGTCGGTGACGCGTCCCGGGCAGGCGTCCGCCCCACGTTGGACCGCGCGATCGATCGGCTCGTGACCAGCCGGGTCTGGGGGTTTCCCGATCATGCTGGCGTTGTTCGCGCTGATGTTCTGGCTCACGATCAGCGGGGCCAACGTGCCCTCCGGCCTGCTGGCCGACCTGCTGATCGACCGGCTCTATCCCGTCCTGCGCGAGGGCGCGATGAGTCTGGGTGTGCCGTGGTGGCTGAGCGGGTTGCTGGTGGACGGCATGTATCTGGCCACGGCCTGGGTGGTCAGCGTGATGCTGCCGCCCATGGCGATCTTCTTTCCCGCTGTTCACGCTGCTGGAGGATTTCGGCTACCTGCCGCGCGTGGCGTTCAATCTCGACCGCCTGTTCAAGCAAGCCGGGGCGCACGGCAAACAGGCGATGAGCACGATGATGGGCTTCGGCTGCAACGCCGCCGGGGTGGTGGCGACGCGCATCATCGACAGCCCGCGCGAGCGGCTGATCGCCATCCTCACCAACAACTTCGCCCTGTGCAACGGGCGCTGGCCCACCCAGTTCCTCATCGCCACGCTGTTCATCGGCAGCCTGGTGCCGGCGCACCTGGCCGGGCTGGCATCGGCGGCGCGGCCGTGACGGGCGTGGCGGTGCTCGGGGTGCTGATGACCTTCGCGGTCTCCTGGGGCCTGTCCCGCACGGTGCTCAAGGGCGAGGTGTCGACCTTCAGCCTCGAGCTGCCGCCCGTATCGGCCGCCGCGCTCTGGCAGACGCTTTACACCTCGCTGATTGACCGGACGCTGTTCGTGCTCTGGCGCGCGGTGGTGTTTGCGCTGCCGGCCGGCGCGGTCATCTGGCTGAGCGCGAACATCTCACGATCGGCGGGACCAGCCTCGCCGAACACCTGATCCGGTGGCTGGATCCCGGTGGGCGTGTTGCTCGGCCTCAACGGCGTCATCCTGCTGGCCTACATCGTGGCCATTCCGGCCAACGAGATCGTCATCCCCACCGTCCTGATGCTGACGGTGCTGGTCACCGGCCTCGCCGGGGTGGGCGCAGGGGGCGGGTGTCATGTTTGAACTGGAATCGCAGGCCTCGCCGTCAAACAGCTGCTGACGGCGGGCGGGTGGACGGTGCTGACGGCGGTGAACCTGATGCTGTTCAGCCTGCTGCACAATCCCTGCAGCACCACGATCTACACCATCTACAAGGAAACCGGCAGCGTGAAGTGGACCGCCGTCGCCACGCTCCTGCCCGTGGTCCTGGGAATCCTCGTCACCTTCTTCGTCGCCCTGATCTGGCGCTCGCTGACATGATCTGCCTGGCCTTCGCCCCCAAAACGTTTTGTTCGGATCTCGAGCCTCGGCATTCGGAGTCGCCTCCTCAAAACCATGATGGGGGTCAGGAGTTTCGAGCCTCGTGACTCCGGCCACCCGGCCCCGTGCGCCAAAAGTGACTGTTACCCGCGAGGTTCATGGGGGGCCAGCGTTTGCTTTCGTCGCGACCGCAGGTCTGACATCCTGCGTCCGTGCGTACGGCGGCCATCCAGATCGTCAGGCAACTTCAAGGTGCCGGATTCAGCGCGTTCTGGGTCGGCGGTTGCGTGCGTGACTTCCTGCTGGGACACCAGCCTGCCGATTACGATATTGCCACGGAAGCCCGGCCCGGCGCAATCGAGCGGCTGTTCCGGAAGACCCTGCCCGTGGGCCGCCAGTTTGGAGTCGTCATCGTCGTCGAAAATGGAGTTCAGTTCCAGGTGGCCACCTTCCGGGCCGAAGCCGATTACACGGACGGACGGCATCCGGGGCGGGTGGAATTTGCGGACGCGCGCGCGGACGCCTTGCGGCGCGATTTCACGGTCAACGGGCTGTTTTACGATCCCATCGCCGGCCGCCTGCATGACTGGGTGGGGGGGGAGGCTGATCTCAAGGCGCGCGTGGTGCGGACGATCGGCGATCCGGGGGAGCGGTTTGCGGTGGACCACCTGCGGTTGCTCCGGGCGGTGCGCTTTGCCGCACAGCTCGATTTCGAGATCGAGGCACGGACCCTGGAGGCGGTCCAGACCCATGCGCCCATGATCCGGCGGATCAGCGCCGAGCGGGTGCGGGAGGAGCTCCTCAAGCTGTTCCGCCCGCCGCACGCGGCGCGAGGGCTCGAACTGCTGCGGGACAGCGGCCTGCTTGGGGAGGTTTTGCCCGAGCTTCAAGCCACCATCGGGTGCGAGCAATCGCCGCCGTATCATCCGGAAGGCAGCGTGTTCAACCACCTGCTGCTCATGCTGCGGCAGTTGCCGGTGGATGCGGATCCGTTGCTCCCGTGGGCCGTGTTGATGCACGACGTCGCCAAGCCGTTGACGGCGGCCCGCGATCCGGACAGCGGGGCGATCCGCTTCTACGAGCATGAACGCGTGGGGGAATCGATGACGCGCGACCTGTTGGCGCGCCTGCGGTTTCCTCGGAAGCACATCGAGGAAGTGGCGTTTGTGGTGCGTCATCACATGCAGTTCAAGGACGCCACTCAAATGCGCAAAGCCACGCTTCGCCGGATGCTGTTGCGCCCGACCTTTGCCCTGGAACTCGAACTCCATCGGCTCGATTGCCTGGGCTCCCATGGCCGGTTGGACATTTACGATTTCCTGGTGCGGCAGGCGGATGAACTGTCGAAGAAACCGGAGGTGATCCCGCCGTTGCTGACGGGTGATGATCTGTTGGGCATCGGCCTGAAGCCCGGACCGGAACTGGGGCGGCTGCTCGCCGAAATCCGGGATCTTCAGTTGCAGGAGACGCTGAGAGACCGCGGCCAAGCAATTCAATGGCTGAAAGAGCGGATGACCCGCCGCCAGGAATGATGGAAGCCCCCCAACGTGCCCCATGGTACGGGCGTCGCTGGAAGGCAGTCCGGACTGACATTCCGGGCAGGAACAACGGAGCCTTCCCACCGCGGGTGCCGTGGTTGACCCAAGTCCCCCGCAAGCTGTCACACCGTCAATGGCATGCGTCCCTGCGAGGCACCAAAGGCGCTGCAGGCGCCTTGCTCAATCGGTGCCCGGTGCCATCAGACGCGCCAGCAGGCCTGAAAAGCGTTGCTCCGTCTTGTTATTCCGGACGGCCATGGCCAGCGCAATTTCCACAGCATTCTCACCGTAAGTCTTGTGGATGCGGCCCGCCCCGCTGAGGCCGCGACGAACGCTTGACGCAGCAGGCCTAACGCAACACGCTGAGCCCGCATGAAACCGTTGGAAAACCAGATCGCCGTGGTCACCGGCGCCGGTCGTGGCATTGGCCGCGGCATCGCGCTGAAGTTTGCCGAGGCGGGGGCGGATGTCGTCTGCGTCTCGCGCACGGAGGCCAATTCCGCCAAGGCCGCCGAGGAGGTTCGGGCACTGGGCCGCAAAGCCTGGGCGCTGGCCGTGGATGTGGCCCACCCGGCCGCGGTGAGCGCCGCCGGCGAACGCATCCTGGCGGACACGGGTCGGGTGGACATCCTGGTGAACAACGCGGGAGTGACCCGGGACGGGTTGCTGATGCGCATGAGCGAGGAGGATTGGGACACCGTGCTGGACACCAATCTGCGCGGAGCCTTCCTGTTCACCAAAGCCTTTGTCCGCGCCTTTGCCAGGCAGCGCAGCGGGCGCATCATCAACATCGCCTCGGTGATCGGGTTGATGGGCAATGCCGGCCAGGCCAACTACGCCGCCAGCAAGGCGGGGTTGATCGGCTTCACCAAGTCGGTGGCCAAGGAACTGGGAATGCGCGGGGTGACGGCCAACGCGATTGCGCCCGGCTTCATTGAAACCGACATGACTGCGGTGCTGAATGAGGACTTGAGAAAGGAATTGCTAAAGCGCATCCCGGTTGGGAGCTTTGGCCAGGTGGAGGACATCGCTCAGGCCGCCCTGTATCTGGCCAGCCCCGGTGCGCGCTACGTGACCGGCCAGGTGCTGACCGTGGATGGGGGCATGGTGATGTAGTTACGACGGCGGACGGGCAGGTCCTGCATTGGCCCTGCCACGCGCGCTGGATGATCGCGAAAAAGTAAAGAATCAGAGCTTGACGGCCCTTGGGGGCTCGCATAGACAACCACAAATTCGAATCGGAGATAACCATGTCAGACCAATCCACAGAACAACGAGTCAAGAACATCATTGTCGAACAACTGGGCGTGAAGCCCGAGCAAGTCACCCCGGAAGCCAAGTTCATCGAGGACCTCGGCGCCGACTCGCTCGACACCGTCGAGCTGGTCATGGCCTTGGAAGAGGAGTTCGGCAACGAGATCCCGGACGAACAGGCCGAGAAACTCCAGAGCGTCGGCGATGTGATCAAGTACATCGAAGAGCTCCAGGAAAAGTGATTGTCTGACCCACGGTTTCGGGGCAGCCTTGGCGAGTTTCCGCCGGGGCTGCCCCCGCTTGTTTTATGGTCTATTCATCTGGAACCCGCCGTGTCGTCCTCACCGGCCTGGGCGTTGTCAGCCCGGTCGGAAGTAGTGTCCCCTCCTTCTGGGACAACCTCCTCGCCGGGAAGTGTGGTGTGGGCCCCATCACCGCCTTTGAGGCCACCGCTTTCGACAGCCGGATTGCGGCCGAGGTTCGCGATTTCGATCCGACCCCCGCCTTTCCGTCGCCCAAGGAGGTACGGCGCACAGACCGGTTTTCCCAGATGGGGGTGCACGCGGCCTGGCAGGCACTCACCGATGCCGGCCTCGACATGAACCGCACCAACCCCGAACGGGTCGGATGCATAATCGGCTCGGGCATTGGCGGTCTGTCCACCACCACCCAGCAACATCAAATTCTGCTCGAACGCGGGCCGGGGCGTCTGTCCCCCTTCATGATCCCGATGCTGATCGGCAACATGGTGTCCGGGCTGGTCTCCATGTTCTGGAATCTCCGCGGCCCCAATTATGCCACCTGCTCGGCCTGCGCCACAGGCAATCACGCCATCGGCGAAGCCTGGCGCAATATCCTCATGAACGACGCCGACGTGATGCTGGCCGGCGGTGCCGAGGCCACCATCGTGCCGGTGGGCATCGGCGGCTTCTGCGCCATGAAGGCACTGAGCACACGAAACGATGATCCCAAGGGGGCGTCGCGTCCCTTCGACGTGGACCGTGACGGCTTTGTGATGGGTGAGGGAGCCGGGGTGCTCGTACTCGAGGAACTGGAGCATGCCAGGGCGCGCGGCGCCCGGATCTACTGTGAACTGGTCGGTTACGGCAACACCGCTGACGCGCATCACCTCACAGCGCCATCGCCGGGGGGGAGGGAGCGGCCCGCTGCATGCGCATGGCCTTGCGCAGTGCCGGCATGGATTTCGGCGAAATCCAGTACATCAACGCGCACGGCACCTCGACGCCTCAGGGTGACATCGCCGAAACGCTGGCGGTGAAATCTGTGTTCGGGGAGCACGCCCGGCGGCTGGTGATGAGTTCCACCAAGGGTGCCACCGGCCACATGCTCGGAGCAGCCGGTGCGGCAGAACTGGTGGTCTGCGCGAAGGCGATCGAGACCGGCCTGGTGCCGCCCACGATCAACCTCCAGAACCCGGATCCGCAGTGCGACCTGGATTACGCCGCCAACCAGGCGCGCGAACTCAAGGTGGATGCCGCCATCAACAACTCGTTCGGCTTCGGCGGACACAACGCCACCACGCTGATCCGTCGGTTCGTGGGATGATTCCTGTCCATGAACCGCCCGAGGTGCGACGACGGATCGGCGCTTTTCAAGACGTTCACGCAACCGGGGAGGCTTCCAGCAATCGGACCGCACTGAAAGGCGGTCACATGTCACCGCACCCCAAGGCGCCGTCGCAGGGCGCAGACCGCGGACGGTTCAGAGCCCCGAGGTGCGATGATCCTGCCGCCGAGGCCACCCTGAACCACGCCTCCCGCCTCGGGCCCACATGTCGCAGATGCTGAAAAGTTCCGGCGCCATGGCGGCGGCCACCCTGACCAGCCGCGTGCTGGGCATGGTGCGGGAAATGGTTTACGCGCGTTTCATGGGCGACGGATGGGTGGCCGGCGCCTTCCAGATCGCGTTCATGATCCCCAACCTCTTTCGCCGGCTGCTCGGGGAAGGAGCGCTGACCGCGGCCTTCATTCCCATCTTCAAGTCCAAGGAGAGAACCGAGGGGGAAGCGCAGATGTGGCGCGCGGCCAACGCGGTGATCTCGGCAATGATCATGGCCGCCTGCGCAGTCGTGGGGCTGGTGCTGGTGGGGGTTTCCCTCTGCCTCGCCAGTGGTGCGACCGCGGACAACGCGCAATTGGACCTGATGCTGCGGCTGTTGCGCTGGATGTTTCCCTACATGCTGCTGGTCTGCCTGACGGCGGTCTTCATGGGGATGCTCAACTCGCGCGGCCATTTCTTCATGCCCTCGCTGAGCGCGGCGACGCTCAACATCGTGATGATCGCCTCGGTGCTCTGGCTGGCACCCCGATTCGGCACGACGCTGCACGACCAGATCTACGGCCTGGCCATCGGGGTGCTGCTGGCGGGGGTGGCCCAGGCGGTCTTCCAGTTGCCCACCCTGTTCCGTGAGGGGTTCCGGTTCGAATGGGTTTCGCCCCGGGGCAACGAAGTGGTGCGCACCGTGGCTGCGCGGATGATTCCCGGCACGCTGGGGGTGGCCTCGTATCAAATCAACGTGCTGATCACCCAGGGCATTGCCTTCTGGGTGGATGCCTCCATTGTGGCGTCGTTTAATTATGGGGTGCGGTTGATGGAACTGCCCCAGGGGCTCTTTGGGGTGTCGCTGGCCACCTTCCTCCTGCCGGCGCTTTCCGGGCTGGCCGCTGAACAGAATTGGGCCGAGTTCCGGCGTACGCTCAGGCAGGGGCTCGGGCACATGGTCTTCGTGAACCTGCTGGCGTCCGCTCTCCTGATCCTTCTGGCTGAACCAAGTGTGCGCCTGCTGTTCGAGCGCGGCCAATTTGGACCGGCATCGACGGCGCGCGTGGCCTTTGCGCTGGCCTGCCTGGCTCCCGGCCTGGTGTTGTTCTCAGCGATCAATATTTGTGCCCGGGCCTTCTATGCCCTGGGCGACACCCGGACACCCATGCGCATCAGCATGCTGTGCCTGGTCTTGAACGTGATGTTCACCGTGGCGCTCCTGTTCCTCTTCCAACCCGGCTACAAGCAGGGCGCCCTCGGTGCGGCGAACAGCCTGAGCGCCCTGGTGAACGCCGCCTTGCTGGTCCATGCCTTGCGCCGGAAGATCGGTTCGCTGGATTTCGGTGAACTCTGGTCTTCCCTTGGGCCGATGCTGGCGGCCGGACTGGGGGCGGCGGGGGTGGCTTGGCTGGGGCTGAGGCTATGGAATCAACACCTGGGCCACGCGACCCTCTGGCTGAGAATCGGCGAAGTATTCGGGCCAGCCACCGCAGCCGCAGCCGTCTATCTGCTATCGACCTGGTGGCTGAAGGTGCCCTCAGCCCGGGAAATGGCCGCGCTCTTGCGGAAGCGGATCCACTGAAACTTCCCATGAACCGGCTCGTAGGGCCGCGCCGCCGAGGCATCTGATGCGCCGGCGCCCGGGTTGCTTCCTGACCACTCCTGATTCGCTTCCTGGTTCCGCCGCCACCTGCCGTTCCTCACCGAGTCGCCAGAGTGGCCACACCGTAACGGTCAGGCCGGTGATAAAATTCATAACCGGTGCTTCAACGTGTCTTTCGCGCATCACGAGCCGCGCTCGCGCCCGGGCTGGCGGTCGCCCTGCTGGTGAGTTCCACCGGCATCGTCACCGCCGGCATTACCAACGTCCTCGCCACCCCGCGGCCGGGCACCACCCTGGTGGACATCCGCTACGGCTTGGGCACCACCAACACCAACGGCCTGTTCGTCGCCGTGGCCGTCTCCACCAACGGCGGCGTCTCCTACACCCTTCCCGCCACGCATTTCTCCGGCGATGTGGGCTTCGGCGTTCAGGCGGGCACGAACAAGCTCATCGTCTGGGACGCCGTGCGCGACTGGCCGGACCAGTTCTCTACCAACGTCTTCTTCCGCCTGACCGCCTCCGACGCACCTCCGGGCATGGTCCTGATCCCCGCCGGGCCGTTTGTGATGGGCGACACCCTGGACGGCGACAGCTACGCCCTTCCCCTCCACACGAACCAGATCAGCGCGTTCTACATGGACAAGTATGAGGTGACGAAGGCGCTGTGGGACGAGGTGCGGGTGTGGGCGATCACCCACGGCTACGACTTTGAGCACGATCGGTTCCGGCAAGGCGACGAACCATCCGGTGCACACGGTGAACTGGTATGACGTGGTGAAGTGGTGCAATGCGCGGCAGCGAGAAGGAGGGGCGGGTGCCGGCGTATTACACGAGCGCGGCGCAGACGACGGTGTATCGGAGCGGGCAGGTGAACGTGCAGAATGACTGGGTGAAGTGGAACGCGGGGTATCGGCTGCCGACGGAGGCGGAGTGGGAGAAGGCGGCGCGGGGCGGGGCGGCGGGCATCGGTTTCCGTGGAGCGACAGCGACACCATTCACGCACAGCCGGGCGAACTACTACAGTTCCACGAGCTACGCCTACGACATCAGTCCCGACGCGGGGCTATCACCCGAGCTTCGCGACGGGCGGCTATCCCTACACCAGTCCGGTGGGGTATTTTGCGCCGAACGGGTATGGGTTGTATGACATGGCGGGGAATCGTGTGGGAGTGGTGCTGGGACTGGTATGGGAGCTACGACCGGCTCGCCAGACCGACCCTCGTGGGCCAGCGTCGGGCTCGGACCGGGTGTTCCGCGGCGGCGGTTGGAGCAACGGCGCCTTCTACTGCCGCGCGGCGTACCGCGACTACCGCGCCCCGACGTCCCGGGGCAGCATCCTCGGGTTCCGGTCCGTCCTGCCCCCAGGTCAGCCATGAACGGAGCAGAAGAGTCAGAGCGGAATGGAGCCGGAGGGCCAGTTGGCGCGAGGGACGAGCGACGACTGAGCCCGGAGGCGGAGTGGAGCGGTTTATGGTTGGCGCATGCCATTGGCGAAGCAAAGAACGCCCCGCGCAGCGGTCGCGATTTTTTCTGGCGGGAGCAGAAGCAGGAGCGCCGGCTTGCAGCCGGCTTAAGGCGTGCGAGAACGGAATGATCGTCGAGATGAAGGAACTGGCGAACATGGATGGCAATGCGGAGGCCCAAAGCCGGTCGCAGACCGGCGCTCCGTTCTGAAGCCCATGCAACTGAAGACCTTCGTGCTCCCGATCAAGAACCTGGCCGCCGCCGAAGCGGAAATGAACGCCTTTCTGCGCAGCCACCGCGTGCTGGCGGTGAAGAAGGAATTCGTGCCCGACGGCGAGAACGCCTTTTGGACCTTTTGCGTGGAATACCTGGATGGCACCCCGCCTGGCAATGCGTCCGGCCCCGGAGGTAAACCGCCCAAGGTGGACTACAAGGAAGTGCTCAAGCCCGAGGAGTTCGAGGTGTTCAGCCGGCTGCGGGAGTGGCGCAAGGCGGTGGCCGAGCAGGATGACGTGCCGGTGTATGCGGTGCTCACCAACGAGCAACTGGCCCGGATGGTGCAGAAGCGCGTCACCACCCAGGCCGGCTTAAAGGAGATCGAAGGCGTGGGCGAGGCGCGCATCACCAAATACGGCGGGGCCCTCCTGGAGCGGCTGGTCTTCAACCCCGTGCCGGGATGAAATGGTCATGAACCACAAAGAACACAAAGAGCACAGAGAGGGAATGGCGCCGAGCACGAAGGGTGGTGCTGGAGCGCAGACATGCTTGTCTGCCCGGGCCGCTGGGAGGGCAGGGAGCGCCGGCATGTTGCCGGCTTACCGCGTGCGCCCTCTGGTGACGGGTGAACGGACAGTCAGAGCGGACAGGAAAGGCAACGTGCAGACCGAAAGCCGGTCACAGACCGGCGCTCCGAAAAAGTGAAGCGTCACGGACAACTGATGGAGCGGATCACCGCGCCGGACAACCTGCGGCTGGCGTTCTGGAAAGCCGCCAAAGGCAAGCGGGCCAAGGCGGACTGCCGCGCCTTTCAGGAACGGCTCGACGAGAACCTGGCGGCTCTCAGGGCGGAACTGCTGTCGGGAGATGTGAGGGTGGGAAACTATCACTACTTCAAAGTGCATGATCCCAAGGAGCGCCTCATCTGCGCGGCGGCATTTCGCGAGCGGGTGTTGCACCACGCCCTGATGAACGTGCGCTACATGGATGATTTCGTGATCTGGAGCGACTGCGAACGGGCATGGCGCGGCGTGGCGGAGCGGGTGCAGGCTTTCCTGGCAGCAGAACTCCAGTTGGAGCTCAAACCCAACCTGACGGCCAACCGCACCGCCTTCGGCATGGATTTCCTCGGCTACCGCCTGTTCCCCGGTCGCATGCGGCTTGCGCGCCGGAGCAAGGTCCGGTTCGCCCGCAAATTCCGCGCGTATGCAGCCGCCTGCGTGGCCGGGGCATGGACCGAACTCCAGTTGCAGCAGCGCATGACAGCCCTCCTGGCCTTTGTCATCCCGGTGGACAGCCGGGCGTTCCGACAACGCACGATCCAAACCGCGGAACTGAACTGAATGAAGACTGAATGAAACCACAAAGAGCACAGAGAACTCAAAGAAACCTGGGTCGGGCACAAGGGTGGCTCTGGCCGCGTTCACCAGGCCTGGGAAATCCACGCTTCTGCCTGAGAGGAAGCCCCGTTCCCGCATGCTGAAGCCCGAGGCACCTCGCCCATCCCTTCCTCTTTGCGTTCTTTGTGGTTCGTTCAAGTTTCCCCCCTCAAACCGCGAAAACACCGGTTTCAACTGCAACCCTGTGATCTCAAGAATATGAATACCTCCATGCTTTCTCCCCGCTTGTGCGGTAGGGCCCTGGCCGCCGCCTTTCTCATGGTGGCTTCCCTCGCCCACGCGCAGGAAAACTACCTCGCCATCGTCGGCCCGGTGACGGTGGACACCCGCCGGCCCGACCTCACGGTGGCCACGCTCGACACCCCGTTCGAAGCACTCAGCGTCTCCACCCAGCCCATTGCGTGGACCGTCCTCAACCAGGGTGCCGCTCCCGCCATGAGCAACTGGGTGGACCGGGTGTATCTCTCGACCAATGCCACCGTGGGCAACGACCGCCTGATGGGGGAGTTCCCCGCCACCGGCCCGCTCGGCACCAACCAGTCCCTTCCCCGCGTGCACAGTATCGCAATGCCGGAGGACCTGGAGCCGGACCGCGACTACTGGTGGATCGTGGTCACGGATGCCGCCAACGCGCTGGAGGAATCGAACGAGATCAACAACACCCGCGTTTCTGACCAGCCGATGCGCCTGCTGCGCTCGCCCATGCCCAACCTCCGCGTGGCCTCCGTGAACGCCTCGGCCAACCCCATGTCCGGCCAGCCCGTGACCGTCTCCTGGGCCGTGACCAACGCCGGCACTTGGACCACCGGTGCGGGCCTGTGGCAGGACGCGGCCTATCTGTCCACGGATGCCACGCTGGATGCCGGCGACCTCCTGCTGGGCCGCGCCACCCGCCCCCGCCCCTTGGGCACCAACGAGACTTACACGGGCAGCCTCACCGCCGCCCTCCCGCAGGGCCTCAGCGGCACACGCTACTTCATCGTCCAGACCGATGCGGACAACCGGGTGACCGAAGGCGTCCGGCGAGAACGACAATGTGACCGCCAGCGCGCCGGTCGTCATCGGCCTCACACCGCCGCCCGACTTGCAGGTGGCCGCCATCCAGGCACCCTCCAACGCCCTTTCCGGCACGGCCATCGCCGTCGAGCTGGACGGTCACCAACGCCGGGCCGGGCGTGACGGCGGAATCCGCTTGGTATGACGAGGTGTATCTGGCCACGACCAACAGCCTCGGCACCAATGCGATCCTGCTGGGCTCCTTTCCGCACGAAGGCGCGCTGACCAACGGCGGCTCCTACAATACTTCTGCCTCGTTGTTGCTGCCCGCCGTCGCTGGGCGGCACGCTATTACCTGCTGGTTCACACCGATTCCCGCAGCAACGTCTTCGAGCACGTCTTCGAGACCAACAACGTCGCCGCCAGCGCCGCGCCCATCGTCATCACCCTCACGCCGCCGCCGGACCTGGCGGTCGACAACGGTAACCGCCCCCGCCACGGCGCTGGCCAGCCACTCCTCACCGTCAGCTGCCGTCGTCACCAACCAGGGCACCGACACCCTGTTCCAGTTCTTCTGGGAGGATCGGTTGCATCTCTCCGCCGATCCGGTCTGTTGGACGGGCTGGATTACCTGCTGGCCAGCCAGTGGCAGTTGGGCGGTTTGCTGGCGGGCAGAGCACTACACCAACACCTTGACAGCCACCCTGCCGAATGGCTTGAGCGGCCTCTGGTATGCCATTCGTGGAAACTGACGCCGGCGCATGAAGTCTTCGAGTTGAACCAGACCAACAACGTGCGGGCCAGCGCGGTCGCCCATCCAGATCGAATCCCGCCCGGCGGACTTGGTCGTGACGAGCCTCGACGCCCCCGCCTCCGCCCAAGCGGGCAGCAGCTTGCTGATGTCATGGACCGTGCGCAACCAGGGCATCGGCGACACAGCCTGAGCCGCTGGAGCGACCGCCTCGTGCTCTCCGCCGATGCCACGCCCGGCAACGCGGATGACGTGACCCTGCTCACCTGGAGCACAACGGCCTGCTCGACGCAGGCGCCAGCTACACCGTGAGCAACCAGGTGGTGACCATTCCCTTCTCCGTCACGCCCGGCACCTAGCGGCTGTTCGCCGTGACAGACACCGGCAACGCCGTCTATGAAGCGGCCAACGAAGGCAACAATGCCTCCAGCCCGCGCAGCATCGCCATCACCCGCACCACCGCCGACCTGCGCGTGGCCGTCCGTGCGATGTGAGGGAGCGGACAGGAATGTCCGCGCTCCAGGTCCTTTCCGAAGACGCCCTCCTCGTCTCCTGGCGCGTCGAGAACGTGGGCGCCGCCCCGCCGAATTCCGCCGTCTGGTCCGACGCCATCTATCTCTCGACCAACGCCGTGCTGGACACCAACGCCGTGCTGCTGGGCGTCAGCCAGAATCCGGCCTCCCTGGCCCCCGGCGCGTTCTACACCAACGCCCTGGAAGTGACGCTGCCCGCCGAAATCCAGGGCGACTTCTTCGTCCATGTCGTCGCCGACGCCGCGGCGGAAGTGATTGAGGACAACCGGGCCAACAACGTCCTCGCCGCCACGAACACCCTGCAAGTCACTCTCCGCCCGGTGCCGGACCTGGCGGTCGTTTCCGTGGCCACCCCGGCCGACGGCTTCAGCGGCCAACTATTCGAACTGTCCTGGACCGTCACCAACCGCGGCCCGGCCAGCGGCGGAAGGCACATGGTTCGACTCGGTCTATCTCTCGCTGGACACCGCAGTTCGAGCCGGAGCTCGACACCTACATCGGCTACGCCGAACGCCCTGCCGCGCTCACCAACGGCCAGAGCTACACCCAGACCGCGCTGCTGGAAATCCCGCCCGACGTGTCCGGCCTGTTCTACGTCTTCGTGGTCTGCGACTCGACCGATCGCGTGAACGAGCGCGGCGCCACCACGAACAACGTGGGCCGCGCCGCGACGCCGGTTTCCGTGTGGATTCACCCGCCGCGGACCTGGTGGTGGGCACCATCACCATCCCCACCAACGCCGTGGCCGGCTACGAAATGGCCCTCACCTACGTCTTGCGCAACCAGGGCACCAACGCCGCCTTCGGTCCCTGGGTGGACGCCCTCTACCTCTCCGCCGACGACCAGTGGGACATCGGCGACACTGCTGTTCGCCCGCGTGAGCCAGAGCGGCTTCCTGGCGCCGGGCGGCAGCCGCACCAACACCGTGAGCGCGCCCGCGCCGGGCGTGGTGCCGGGCAACTACCGCGTCATCATCCGCACCGACATCGTGAACCAGGTGCCGGAAACCAACGAGTTCAACAACATCACCGCCACGCTGGACCAGGTGGCCACGGAGGTGGAGGAACTCGACGCTGGGCGTGCCCGCCACCAACCAACTCGCCACCGGCCAAGCCCGCTACTACCGCGTCCACGTCACTGCCGGCCAATGGCTGGTGCTGGAACTGGACTGCGCCTCGCCCACGGCCGCGACCGAGTTGTTCGTGCGTTACGGCGCGATTCCCACGCGCAGCGAGTTCGACTTCATCCACTCCAACCCGCTCCAACCCAACCACCGCATCGTGGTGCCGAACACGCAGGAAGGCGACTACTACATCCTGGTCTATGGCGATTTCATCCCCGCGCCCGGCAGCGCGGCCATCACGCTCACCGCCCGCTTGTCGCAATTCCTGGTGTTCGACACTTCGTTCGGCCAGGGCGGCAACGCCGGCAACCTCACCATCCCCATCAACGGCGTGGACTTCGACCGCACCTGCACCGCCCGGCTGACCAACGCGAGCGCCGGCATCCTGCGACTGCCCCGCCGCTCGCGCACTACTACGAAAGCAGCACCCGCTTCTACGCCACGCTCGACCTCCGCGGCCTCGCGCCGGGCCTCTACACCGTGGTCGTGCAGAAGCAGCAATTCGGCGCCGGTCACCATCCCGGACTCGGTCGAAGTGGTCGGCAGCGGCCGGCCGCCGCCAGTGGTCCCGGTGGTCAGCGCGCCCAGCGCCATGCGCCGCAACGTGGCCTACACCTTCACCGTCCAATGGGCCAACACACGGCTTGAACGACGCCCCCGCGCCGCTGCTGACCGTCGGCAACACCGTCCCCTTCGGCCTCGCCCCGGGCGACTACTCGCTGGGCACCCGCTACACCTTCCTCGGCATCAACACCCACGGCGGCCCGCCCGGCATCCTGCGTCCAGGGCAGACGGAGATGATGACCTTCCACAGCTTTAGCGGAACGGAGGCGGGGGACTACACGGCGTTTGCGGATCGTGAGGGCAAAGACGAAGCGACGGCATTTGACTGGGACCACGTTCTGAAGCACCCTTAGGCCGCCCGGCATGCCAGAGGCAGAATTCGCGTCCATCTTCGAACGGCTGACAACGCAAGTCGGACCCACTTGGGGAGACTATCTGGCCATGCTTCGGAGGAACGCTACAGCGCTAGCCCAAGGCGGCGTCGAAATCAGGAATCCGTCCGCGTTGCTTCTTCACGAGCGCAATCGAGCTTGGGCCCTGACAAGGAACGGAATCCTCGGACACCTCGTTGCCCCTCCCTCAATGCTACTGGCCGGAGTGACGCTCAAGGCTTTCAACGACACAACCGGGGATGTGGCATTGACCCAGGCCGACAACGACGGAGAGTTCTTCTTCTTCGACCTTCAGCCCGGAGATTACACTTTCCGAGTTCCTGATGCAGTTGTCACGAACCCTGCGCCTCTGGCGGTGGAATTGGCAGCCGGCCAAGTCCTTACAAACCTCCAAGTCCACGTAGTCCCAGGGGTAACGGCAAACTTCCGAGTTGTGGGAGCACAGCAAGCACCAGTCCGCGACGCACTCGTAGCTTTGGAGTCAGATGGCGGCGACGTTCTATCGGGCATCACATCTCCAGATGGTTCAGTCTCAATTCGAGGACTGAGCGCGGGCAATTACCGAGTCCGCGTAATGGCCGAGGACATTGGCTTGGCGCGGATGCCGGATGTCGCGGTCGGTTCAGAACCGGTCATGACCACGATCAGACTCGGCGAAACGTCCGTAGGTGGCACTGTGGTTGATGGCAGCGGAGCGCCGGTAGCCGGCATTACGATTGGTGTGGTCTCAGCGTCCGGTGAGTTGGACGGACTTTTCCCAGCCAGCACCGAGGAGTCGGTATTCAATGCTGTTGTGCCATCGGGACGATATGTGCTTCGAGTGGCAAGAGGCGGAAACGCATTGTACACATCCCAACCTTTCGATGCTCTTACTGGGCAGACAATAGACCTGGGTCAGATTGTGGTTGATCCGGGCGGTCCTCACCCTGAGGGCGTTCGCAGGTGGTTTACGGACCCGGACGTCATAGCGGATTTTAGCGGCAACAACCAGCCATCCCCCAAGGCTGTGAAGATCATCGAAATTCTGCTTCGAAGTCCCGCCGCCGTTGAACTTGCATTTCGCTTATACGGCCTCGGGCAAATTCGGGAAGCAACCAACGACGAGTTCACCGAGGTGGCCCGGGCATTCATTGACAGCTCGCCTTTGTCTGGCCCAACCGTGAAACGCCTCGGCCAATCAAGCCAGACCGTTCGGGGTGCGGGTAAGCTTCCGGGAATGGAAAAGCACGGATTTGCAGGGCGGTTGGTCGAAGGCGGAACCGCGAGAGATGGAAATGGCGAGAATCCGGTTCATGTCGAGGGCATGATGGCGGGAATCAAGCGCGAGATCCTAAATTGGGTTCCATCGGGAAACCGTGCGGCGTGGAGAGATTCGGAGTTCGGCTGCAGGGGCAAAGATTACACGCTGGTACAGTTCATCCAGGGTGCTGACAGGTGGTACTTGGGCGTCGATGGCAAGCAGTCGGACACGAGCAAGACGATTCCGTGGGGCATCGATCCCACACTTGTTGGCGGGGTTGGGAAATGGGGCAACCCGCAGCCAACGCAGCCGGTTAGGCCCGACCGACGATCGCTGCGTGGGGACAAGGTGGGTTCTCTGCGGCTGACCCCCACTAAGAATGGATTGGATATACTCGTTAAAGAGCTTGAGTTCGAGGCGGATGACGCGTTCGACTTTTGGCCCGGGAATCTGGGGCCTGAAGGAGACGTGAAAGTGGCGACTACCATGCTCGCATTCCTGGAGATCAACGAGGAGGCGTTCGATGTTCAAGTCATCGTGAACTGGCAGCACGAAGGTGAGTGGACAAGCTCTCTGGAGTTCGATTGGGGCGACGAAGGTGACGCAGACTGCGACCCCTGCAAGCAGCACAATCCTCCCGACGATTGTGACGACACGCCGCGCCCGCCCTCCTACGACCCCAACGACATCGTGGGGCCGGGCGGGTTTGGGCCGGAGTATTGGATTTCGCCGGACCAGACGTTCCACTACACGGTGCGGTTCGAGAACGACGCCCAGAAGGCGCTGGCGCCCGCGCAGATTGTGCGCATCACGCACCCCTTGAGCACCAACCTGGACCTCCGCACCTTCCGCCTCGGCGTGATGGGCTTCGGCACCAACCTGGTGGAAGTCCCCTCGGATCGCACGTTCTACCAGACACGCCTGAACCTGACGAATTCGCTGGGCGTGCTGCTGGACATCAGCGCCAGCCTGGACCTGGCGAATGGCGAGGTCACCTGGGAGTTCTTCTCGATTGATCCCGAAACGGGCGATCAGCCGTTCGATCCCTTCCTGGGTTTCCTGCCGCCCAACACCAACGGCATCATCGGCCAGGGCTTCGTGACCTACACCATCCGGCCCAAGGCTGGTATCGCGAGCGGCGACATTATCAACGCCGAAGCCCGCATCTTCTTCGACTACAACGAGCCTATGGACACGCCGCGGATCTTCAACACGGTGGACACCGGCCTGCCCACCAGCACGGTCCTGCCGCTGGCGGCCATCACCAATCGGAACATCTTCCCCGTTCGCTGGGTCGGGAACGACGGTTACGGTGGGGCAGGGGTCGGGGGCTTTGATGTTTACGTCTCCAAAGATGCGGGTCCATGGACGCTCTGGCTCGCGAACACCCCATACTGGGAGCAGCTCTTCGTCGGCGAATGTGGACACACCTACGCCTTCCGCAGCGTGGCGCGGGATAACGTCGGCCACGTCGAGGCGGCGCTGGTAGCCGCACAGGCTTCGATCAGCATCCTGCCCAATACTGCGCCGACGCTCGAAGCGATCACCAACCGGCTGATTGCCGTGGGCGAACACCTGGTTATTACCAACCTGGCCACCGACCTGGATCTGCCGGCGCAGGCGCTCACATTCAGCCTGGATGCCGGTGCTCCCGCCGGCATGACGATTGATCCTCAGACGGGCGTGCTGACGTGGATCCCTGCTTGTGTTCAGGGCAACAGCGTCAACCCGGTCACGGTCCGGGTCACGGATGACGGCTGTGGGAGCGAAAGCGCGGCACGCAGCTTCACGCTGGCCGTGACCGAGTGTCTGTATGCCGCCTTGGGGAACACCGTCACGCCAATCGGCGGAGACGGTTGTGTGCCCGTGCATCTGGAATCGAGCGACGGGCTGACGAACCTGAGCTTTGTGATCGAGGTCCCGCCTGGCCGGTTCACCAACTTCGCGGCCTACGCCAGTGCGCCGGAAGTGGAGCAGGTCGAGCTGGAGATGCTCACTGACACTCAGGCTTTGGTTATGGTGTCAGCCTATGCAGGTCAGGAAATGCGCGGTCCAGCCCAGGTGGCGCAGGTCTGTTTTACCCTCCTGCCCGTGCAAGCCTCGGCCTTCGTACTGGTCGAGATCACCGACATTGTCGGGTTGCGCACGGACGGCACCCCGGTCGGGAACACCTCGGGCCGCGCCGGTCGGGTGGCGGTGGTGGGTCAGGAGCCGCTGCTGGAGGCAGTGCTCAATACCAATCGAACACCGGCCCTGATCGTCTATGGGCTTCCCGGAGCCATCAACCACCTGGAATCGCGCCAAACGCTCGATGGGCTTTCGAGTTGGGCGGATTGGGGTTCGCCTGTGACGATTCCTACGAATGCCTTGTGGAATGTCGTGGAGCCGGTGGTGGTCGAGGACGCCACCCTGTTCATCCGCGCGTGGCGGGAGTGAGCACGCCGCCTGTGCTGACGGGAGCATTCGGGGTCGCATCTTCACATTTTACAAATGGCGGATCGCCGAGATGCCGGGAGATCCCGGGGCAAGGTCTGGAACGGCTCAAATGTAGAATGTGAAGATGCGACCCCACAGAGTGAGGGTGTTTTGATTCTTTGCTCTTACTCTTTCACCCTCTTGGTGGTGGAGGTGTTTGAATAGCTGTGGTGCCCTCCATTGCGAGTGGCGCGAGAACGGAGCGCAGGCATTCGTGGCTGCACGGCACGTACGCGGGGCATGCACCAAGCGGCATAATCACCCAGCAATCATCGGGTCTGAGATGAACCTGACCTGACAACGTCCTCAAAGGTCGTCACAGCCCCCGCCTCACCCACCTCGGCGCCCCCGTAGTCGGTCCAGCGCAGCGTCAGCGTGGTCGACTGGGCCGGGTCCAGCAACTTGAGCTTGGTGTAGATGCGGAACGTCTCGACGCTGGGCGGGCTGGCACACTGGCCGAGCAACCCGTAATACCACTGCCAGTAGGCGGTCAGCGGGAACGATCCTTTCACGCAAGCCACTCTACCGTCAGCGTCTTATCCAGACTCGCCGGCCCCGCGGCCCGCCCATTTGTCGATTGTCTGCATGTGTGCTAGCATGCTGCGGTTGGTGCGGACGTGAGTGTTAGATGACAGGGCGGCCCGTGAGCCGCAGTTAGATAGGAAACACGCCCACACCAACCATTCTGTTTCTCCCCGATTGCTTTACGGTTTTTTCGCCGATCTTCCTCGCCCACTTCTAATCGCGCCCAGTATTGCCTGGGGTCAGGGTTGTGGGTCAGCCTTGGACGCACAGCACCGGGCAGGTGGCCTGTCGGACGACATGTTCCGCCGTGCGGCTGGAGAGCAGGCGCTGGAGCCCCCCGCGCGCGTGGATGCTCATGACCACCAGATCGGATTTCAATCGCTTGGCGGCTTTGATGATTTCGTCCGAGGCCAGTCCCACGGTGACGATCTTGTGGGTGACCACGCCGGCGGTGCCGGATTCCTTGACGAGCTTGTCCAGTTGTGCTTTGGCGTGTTCGGTCAGGGCCTTGTGCGCTTCCTTGACCTGGCCGAGTGCTCCGCCGGTGACCGCGGGGGTTGGCAGGATGGGGAGCTGCACCACATGCAACAGCAGCAACTTTCCGCCCGACTGGTGCGCCAGCGGTATCGCGTAGTGGAGCGCCTCCACCGAACTGTCCGAGAAGTCCAGAGGCACGAGGATCCGTTTCCAATCGTGGGGATCTCGCCCGGCACACTTCGCTCGATCGGATGTGTTCTTGGTTTTCATGATGAACCTCCAGTTTGCTGGGTTTTTGTCTCGCAAAGCACAAGCCTCTACGGCCGAGCGGCGTTCCACTCCCTCCACTTCCCCCCCCCGCCAGACGGCACCCCCGAGAGTGCAACCCGGCTCTCGCACGACCCTCCGATCACTGTTGCTGATTTTATTCCAGTCAGGATACCAGGCTTGCAGCCTTGCCTGAATAAAGCTGGGTCCGGCGCGGGGTTGTGTCAAACGCCTCTGGGGTGTTCGGGAGGTTTGAGGGAATGGCGCCGTGTCCACGGGAGCAACAAAACTCCAGCCCCGACTGCGACGCACATCCAGCCGAACACATCCCCGTGGCGAGTGTAGAAGGTGGTTCCGCGTGGTGCCCGCTCCGGGATGGCTACCGAAAACACCGTCCAACCGGCACCGTAGAGGCCCCCGGCCTCGTCGGTGAAGGTTTCGATGATCCGTCCGAACGGATCCACCCAGCAGGTCTGGCCGTTGTTCGTGCAGCGCACGAGCGGTACGCCGTTTTCGACGGCCCGGAACACGGCATTGGCCGCCTGCTGGCGTTGAGCCGCCCCCTCTCGAAACCAGCCGTCGTTGGTCAGGTTGACCAGGAAGTCCGTTCCGGCCCCGACGCCCTTGCGCACCAAGTGAGGGAACACGTCCTCGAAGCAGATCAGCGTGCAGGTTTCCGCCTCGAGATTGTCCATGACAAAGGGGACAAAGTCCGTGCCCCGCGTGAATGCGCCGGTGATGGGGGTGAACCATTTGAGGAACGGCAGCCAGCGAGTCCAAGGAACCTCCTCCCCAAAGGCCACCAACTGCTGCTTGCGATACGTGGCGCGAATCCCTCCATCCGGACCAATCAACCAGGAACTGTTGAAATAGGTGACCTCGTCGTCCGGGGTGTCGCCCGGAATGGCGTCGTCCGCACCGATGATCATCCAGACAGCATTGGATCGGGCCAGGCCGGTGATTGCGGTGTGCGTGGGCTCATCCCAGCGCAGCAAAGCCGGCACCGCGGCCTCCGGCCAGAGCAACAGGTCGGGGCGCTCGGCCAGCGCCTCCTCTGACAATCGGAGCACCTCTGCGAATCGTGCATGGTCCTCTGTCGGATCCCAAATCTCCGTCTGCGGAATGCTGGGCTGAATCACCGCAATCCGTAATGGGCGACTGGGGACGGGATCGGAATTGATTGCGTGCAGTCCCCAGGCAAACGCGATGGCAATCACCAGCAGCGGCAACGCCACATCGGCCAGCCACGCGGTCCGACGCGAAGGTGCGCGCACCAAACCCAGCCCGGTGCAGGTCAGCCCCGCCGCAAACCACGCGACCAGGAAGGAAACCCCATAGACGCCCGTGAGACTCGAGACTTGAAGCAGCGGAACCAACTCGAACTGAGAGGCGCCCAGGGGATTCCAAGGAAACCCGCCCAGCATCCGGGCTCGCAGCATCTCAAGTCCCACCCACAGAGACGCCACTCCAGTCGTCCAAGCCAGGCGATGGAACCAGCCCGGCCAGGCGATCGTTAGCGTTCCAGTCGGCTCCCCATTTCCGGCGGCGGAGTCGGTCTGGGCAGGCCAAAGCCGCCAGGCGCCCCACACCCAGGCCGCCGTGTAGAGTGATAGATAGGCGCTGAGCGTCAGCCAGCCCAGGATGGGGAAAACCTTCACCGGAATGAGCAGCAGCCAGTAGAGTGAGGTCAGGTGATAGGCCAGGCCGGCGACGTAGCCGATGCGGAAGGTTTGCCGGGTGGGGGTGCCGGCAGTCAGGCCGAGGATCAGCGCCGGCGCCGCCCAAGCCAGCCCCGCGATCTGGCAGTTGGGAAACGCCAGCGCCAGCAACGCGCCGGCCGCCGCCGCATGCGGGTAGCGACTGCGCATCCACACGGATTCAAGCAATGCCTTCAAGAACCGTCAGATTGGGCAACGGCAGGGCGGCGTGGCAAGATTGGAGCGGTTTATGGGTAGCTTGCCCAACGGGATGCCTCCGACGATTCTCCCGATGCAACTGCTTGAGCCTGACTCGAAAGCGGCTTCGACGCCGGGCCGTCTCCTCCTCCGAATAGAGGACCTTGACCAGCTTGAGAAAACCATCTTGCAGTTCCTCGATGGTCATCTGCCGGGGACGGATGTTGAGGTCAAACAACGTGCACAATTCCCAGGCGCCCGGGTGCAGCAACCGTCCCTCGCGCTCCAATCGCTGGTAAAGCGGGGTGCCGGGGAAGGGCGTCAGGAAGGTGACTTGGACCTCATACAGCCCGGACTCGCGCACGAACTGGAGCACGTCGTCGAACACCTCCGGCGTGTCAGCGTCCAGTCCCAGCACAAAACAACCGTTGACGGTGATCCCGCGCGACTGAATCCGCTGGATGGCATCCCGATAATGATCGAGCTGTCGCAGTTTCCAATTCGAGTGCAGTTCAATCCCGTTCAGGCTGGTCCGGCGCGGACTTTCCAGGCCGATCAACACCTGCTGGCAGCCGGCGTCCCGAATCAGACCCAGCAGGTCGGCGTCGTCCGCCACCCGGATGTCGGTTTCAGTGAACCAGCGCAGTTGCTCCGGAATCAGCGCGCGCATCAGGCGCTTGCTGTGTTCGCGATGGACGAAGGTGTTGTCGTCGGCAAACTCGATGAACGGCCGGTCCCAGATCCGTTTGATCGCCTGCAGTTCGGCAACCACTTTTCCAACCGGTTTGAGTTTGTAGCGGGGGGTGAGGAGGATCGAACTGGCACAGAATTCACACCGGTGCGGACAGCCCCGGCTGGTTTGCACGGTGAGGCGGTTGTAGCGATCCGGATCCAGCAGATCGAAGCGGGGCAGGGGGGCGTCGCGCAGGTCAAACCGGCCGGGAGGTGTTTGCGCGTAGAGCCGCCTCAACTGGCCCTGCTCGAAATCGCGCAACACCACCGGCCAGAGCGGTTCCCCTTCGCCCACGACCACACTGGTGCAATGCGCCAGGGCTTCCTCCGCCAGACAACTGACCGTGATCCCACCCATCACCACTGGAATCCCAAGCGCGGAGTAATGGTCCGCCACGGCATACGCCTCCTTCAATTGCGCTGTGAAGGTGCTCAGGGCGACCAGGTCGAAGTGCGTCGGCAATTGGGCGAGCTTCTCGAGATCGGCGATCTCGTGATACTCGACGTCGAACTGATCCGGTGTCAGCCCCGCCAGGGTGAGCAATCCCAGGCTGGGCAGCGAGGCGATCACCTTGTTGCGTTCCACGAAACCTGGCAAGGTCAGACCCAGCTTCGTGAGTGCTTCGTTGTGGGCGCGCACGCCGCTCATGGCAATGAATCCAATTCGTTTTTTCATAGTTTCAAGAGCATCCACAGGGTTAAAAACCCACCCGTCAGCAGGGTGCCGACGGGCAGGGCAAAAAGGGCAGGGGGGCTGGCGTTGGGCCAATGAGCCATCACCAGGCAGCACACCGGCATGGCCAGGGCGCCGATGCCCAGGGTCGCCGAGGCGACATCCAACAGGGCAGCCGGCAGGCTCTGGGACGCGCGGGCCGTGAGATAGAAGGCCAGGTTGACAAACCCCAGACCGAAGAAGGAGATGTGTCCCAGGCGATACATTCGTCGCCGGAAGCTGGCGTAGCCGCCCAGCCAACCTTCGCGGGCGATCCGCAGCCCCAGCAGCGCCCCGGAGGCGAACCCGAGTCCGATCCACATCCACGCCAGCAGCAGGTTGAGGGTGGGGGCGGCGGTGTTCATGGCTTCCTCCTCCAATTCCACGGATGGTCGCGACTTGCTTTCACGCCGCTTTCCTAGCACGGCTTGCGTCCCCGCGTGTAATCGATAAAACTCAGCGTGCCATCGAAGGAAATAATTCATGAACATTCATCATCTCGAGCTGCTCTATTACGTGGCCCGGCATGGCGGCATCAGCGAGGCAGCCCGGCAGATGCCCTACGGGATCCAGCAGCCGGCCATCAGCGGGCAGATCATTCAATTGGAGGAATTCCTTGGGGTGACCCTGTTTCACCGGCGTCCGTTCGCCCTGACGCCCCCGGGTCGGGAGCTGTACGATTTCATCCGCCCCTTCTTCGAGAACTTGGGTCCGATGGCCGACCGGCTTCGCGGCGGCATGGCACAGCATCTCCGGATCGCGGCGTCCGAGATCGTGCTGAGGGACCATCTCCCGGTCGTGCTCCAGGAACTGGGCCGCCTATTCCCCAAGCTCAAGGTCACCTTGAAGGAAGGCTATCACCCGCAGACGCTGGATTGGTTTCAGAGCCAGCAGATTGATGTGGCCATCGGCTTGCTCGGCGGCAAACCGGGCGCAGGCCTCAACGTGCTGCCCATGTTTCATCTCCCCCTCGTCTTGCTCGTCCCCAAAGCAAGCCCCCTGAAATCCGCCGCCGAACTGTGGAAGCAGGATCGTATCAGTGACACCCTCATCACCGTCCCGAGCAACGAACCGATCTGTCGCGCCCTTCAAGAGGGCTTGACGGAACACAAGGTGGACTGGTTCAGCGGCATCGAGGTCAGCACTGTGGACCTGGTGCAAACGTACGTCGCCAACGGTTACGGTTACGGGGTGACGGTCGGCATCCCCAAGGCCCGGTGGCATCCGGAGGTGCGCGTGGTGCCGCTGACCGGCTTCCCCCTGACTACCTTTGGCGTCCTGTGGCAGGGGCGCAAGTCACCGGTCATCGAGTCGCTGATCGCGATCCTCGAGTCCACCGCCTGGACTTTGATGGCGGGAGAGGACCCCTCATCGATGCTCCTGAAGCCCGGTGGCAGCGGCAAATCGGCCGCTCGACGTGCGGCCAAGTCCGACAAAGAACTTGCACTTCCCGACACGCCCGCTAAGGATACTGGCCCTCGAGCGCACCCATAGCTCAATTGGATAGAGCGGCTGACTACGGATCAGCAGGTTTGAGGTTCGACTCCTCATGGGTGCGCCAATCACTTTTATCAACACCAGCAAGGCTGTTGTTGCTGTCCAGGGATTCAGCTTCAAGCCGCAAAAAATCTTCACTGAGCCACTTCTGAGCCACTCCGAAGGTTCTCAACCGTTTGTCCACCGCGCCTGGCCGGGTCTGGACCTGTGGGCCTCTTGGGGTCTGAGAGCGCCGACCGGCCCCGCACCGAAAGCAGGGAGAACCGGCGTTCAGGCGTCCGATCACCCACAGGCTGCTCCTCCAAGCGTTGCGACTCCCAGGCCGGTGAACTGGGGCCTGGGATTCAGGCACACCGCCCCGCGGACCAACCTGCCGGTCACGGCGCCGGCTTCATCCGGTCTTTCTCCCGGATGGAGTTCGATAAAATGTAGAATGCAGAGATGTGACCCCAAACATGCTCCGTGGAGCCGGGAGTAATGCGGGGTGCGCCAGCTGCCGGTGCCGCGCTCGACTTCCTGCATCTGCCCGCGCAGCTCGTGCAGGTAAGCGGCCTCGCCGTGCAGCAATTCGCCGATCACGCCCTGGCGGCACCATGTTCAGAATACAGCAATTCCTCGCGGCCGTAATTGACGTTTTCCATCATCATGCAGTGCTTGCCGGTCTGCTCGGAGGCTTCCACCACGGCCCACAGTTCTTTGAGCGTGAACGCCAGCGGCACTTCGACAAAGGCATGCTTGCCCGCCTTCATCGCCGCGATGGCCATCGGCGCATGTTCCTCCCACGGCGTCGAGAGGATCACGGCATCAATGTCCGGACGCGCCAGCAGCTCATGATACCGGGTCGGCGAGCCGAAGTAGAGCGCCGGCGCCGGACTGGCCAAGCTTTTCGAGCGCCGTGCCGCTGCGCCTCGCCCAGTCCTCGTAAAGATCGCTGATGGCAACCACCTGGCTGCCCTCGATCTGCGCCAATTGCTTGACGTGCCCGCTGCCGCGCGCGCCCACGCCAATGGCGCCCCAGCGGACCTTGTCCAGCTTCGGCGCGGCAAAGCCACCCATATAACGCGAACGCCGGGGCGGACGGCGGACTGCGCCGCCTGGTTGGAAGCAATCGGCCCGACGGTCGTGATGCCGGCGCCGACAATACCGAGCATCCGGAAGGAAATCCCTGCGATTGGGGGAGGAATTGAAGTTGTTCGCGTTGTTCATAAATGGGGCAGGATTGTAGTTGTTGGTTTGTCGTTGCAATTCTTGGCTTGGGCATCAGGGCATCCACGGCCTTGAGCCGGGTATCGAGGTGGTTCGGCAGCGACCGCGGTCACGGTCAGGCTGAGCGCCAGGAGGAGGAGTGCTTTCATCGATGGATCGTCGCTGAACGGTCAAGCTCCCCATTCCTTCTTCACCTCGTCGAACGCCTGAATGGCCTGAAGCTGGGTTCCGAGATGATTCCGCGATGTCTCGATCATGGTTTTTCCTCCAGTCGTTCCGGTAGGGCCGGCAGCACGATGTCGCCGGGCGTTTGCCGGTCGCGGGGCGGGTGAACTTTTCGCCGTATTCGTGAAGCCCGGAGATGAAGCCGCCGTGCGACGAGGAAAAACTGACCGTCCTCGACTCCCATAAAGCGATCGAGACGATCGTGCCCGGCCGGTCGGATCATGGCTGAACCTGGCGTTGGTCAGCTCGATCCACTGGCCGGTGTCGGTGCGAATCCATTGGTTACCGTAGAGCGCCTTGCGCACGAGATGGCCGTTGGCGCCGCCGAAATTCTCGCTGAAACTGTAAAGGCCCGCGCAGCTACCCGCCTTCCTTCGGCGCTTTCCAACTCGAGATCAGCATCCACTGCTTTCTGGTCCGGATGAAATAGAAGCCGGAAAAAATGGTGTGCGTGGCGTCACGGGCTTGGCGGTGACAATGAAGCGCTGTTTCTCGCCGGTCTTCCACGGGTATTTCAGATGGCTGTGACCGCCGGTGCCTTCGTTGCCGAAATCGCCGGAGAAGACGCCTTC
The DNA here is from genome assembly GCA_963751435.1 of uncultured Verrucomicrobiae bacterium. Taxonomy (GTDB): domain Bacteria; phylum Verrucomicrobiota; class Verrucomicrobiia; order Limisphaerales; family DSYF01; genus JALOTU01. Next base: position 59,915 of record CAVVUP010000027.1, read on the forward strand.
GCCCTTGGCCACCAGCTTCACGCGGTCCTCGTCAGCGACCTTGTCGCGATCCATGGCCTCGCTGCCGCTGTCCCAGACGCTGAAAATGATCCGGCGCTCGGTCGGGCTGTTGACCTGCATGCCGAAATAGCCGCGATGCCAGCCGCAGGCCATGTAATAGGTCCAGAGCGGATCCTCCAGCCCGGTCATCTCGCAGTAGAACGCCTCGACGTTGGTGCCTTTAGGCACCGGGATAAATCAAGGTGGACAGAGGCGGCGTTGCGGCGCTCTTTCAGATTGAAGTGAGCGTCCCGTGCAGCCGGGCCATCGAGGAGAAGCGCCTCCAGATCACCGGCCGGAGCGCCTTCAGGGTTGAGTGACTCGAGCGCAAAGCACTGGTAACCCGCTGTCGCGATCGGGAAAGCCTCGAAATCGACGAGCACGTGATTTGTGCCTTGGCCAGCCACGGTAACGTCGCGGGAGATTGCCCCCCACCGTAAGCCGGAGTTTGGATTCGGCTCCGGGGGCAGCCGCAATGCCAGCGTGCAGCGTCGAGCTCGCCCGGCGTCCTGAGTTCCCCGAACCACAGCACCCTCACCTTTGGATCCTGCCAGCCGGTGATGCCGGAACGCGAGGAGAGCGCGGGCCCCGTTCACGTCGGGATCCAGGTAAGCGGTGAAGGCCGGAATGCGCAACTCGGCCCGCCCGGCGGTCAGGCCGGCCAGGAACAGCAATGTCCCCAACACCCATCGGCCAGAGCCCGCCAGACACGCGCGGGGAGCGGTGGACGTTTTCATGCATTCGTGATGGGTCATCGGGTGTGCCATTCGCTCAGGATCATTGCGACTCACGGTCAATGTCCGGCAGGTGGTGCCAAGCGTTGCTCATCGGGACGGAAATGTATTTGGTAAAGGCACCCGTGCGGTTCATGCCGATGCCCCGGGTATCGGCCCACAGGTGTCGGCGCCCGGCCAGACCGTTGCGGCAACGACCGCACACCCCATGTCCCTCGGCGCTGTCTTCATGGTCCCAGCAACAAGCGGTAGAAGCCCTGCAGTCGATTCGTCGCGGTGGGGTCTGTCCAGTCGAAGGGCACTACGGGGGAATTCGTGGTGAGCAGCGTTGCCCAGTCGAGCAGGTTCGTGGAGTGTTGGATCGAGAGGTCGGGGCCGGAGTCGCCGGTGATCCGGAGCGCGAAGCCGCTCGGGGTGAGGGCCGGCGAAGCGAGTGTGACGATGGGGTGATTCACGGTGACCCAGCAGCTCTGCGTAACGCTGAGGCTGGGCGAACCGTTGTCGGTGGCGGTGACGCGCACCTGGGTGGTGAGCGGCGATTGCGCGAGCGTGGGCCGCCAGGTCAGCACGCCGCTGGATGGATCGAGCGTCAGGCCCGTGGGCGCGCTGGCGAGGCCGAAGGCCACCGTCTGCGGCGGCAGGTCGGGATCGGTGGCGGAATTCGTCACGGTCCACGTCTGTCCGGCGAAAAGCGTCTGGTTCGAGAGGGCTGCGAGCACAGGCGGGCGGTTGGTGTTGGCATCAGCGATCGTCACGGTCGCGCCGGCGGGTGTGCCGGCGAGATAGCCAGCGCCCGTGGCCAGCGTGAGTGTCACCGTTTCCGGGCCTTCGATGTAGGCGTCGGACAGTGGCGTGGCGACGATGTTGGTGCCGGTTTGGCCGGGGGCGAGCGTCACGGAACCGGGCAGCGCGACGTAGTCCAATGCCGGCGTCGCCGTGCCGCCGAGCGTGTAGTTGAACGTGACCGGACCATACGCCGCGCTCGGCAAGGCGATGCGGAAAGTGCCCGCGTTGCCGCCAGCCTCGTCCGCGCTCCCGTCGGTGGCGGTGACGGTGGCGCGCGGGGGATCGCCAATGATGGTGACGGTGGCCGAGTCGGCGAAGCCGGTGTCGTAGGCGGCGTTCGTTTGAATCGTGAGCGTGACGGTTTCCGAACCTTCGATGGCCGCGTCCAGCAAAGCCTGCATGGACAGCTTCAATTCACTTTGCCCGTTGGTGAAAGTCACCGAGGTGCCGAGCGCCGTGTAATCGCTTCCGCTCGTGGCCGTGCCGGAAACCGCGAAACTCACCGTCAGCGCGGCGCTGGAATCGCCGGTGCGTTTCAAGGTGAACTCACCCGGCGTGCCGCCCTCGGATGCCGTTGAGACGGTGGCGGACACGGCGACGAGCGTGGCCTTGTCGGTCCACGGCTCAAGCCACTGTGCGGTGATCGGCCGCTCGAGCGCGCCGCTTGGGAACTGCACGCCCACCGAGCAGTGATCGCCACCGCCGCCTTCGGAGTGGAGGGCTTCGAGGAAGTAGCGCTGCCCGGCGGAGAGCGCGATTGCGGCAGACTTCTGATTGGCCTGGCTGGTCCAGCTTTGGTAGTTGACCCAGCCGCTGACGTAGGCGATGCGCCGACGCCCGGCAGCCAGCGCATTCGTACCCAGCCACAGTTCGCTGCCGTCATCCGACGCGATGAAGAAGTAGTAGTTGCCCGTCATCGGCGCAATGAACCAACCCCGGAATCGGTCGCCGTAGTTGTCGTTCCAATCACGCGGTCCTTCCGCGACGCGGGTGAGGTATTCGCGCCCGGAAGGTGAGGCCGGGAAGCTGGCGAAATTCGTCAGTTCGGAAACGGTGCCGGCACCGCCGAGGCCGGTCCACCATTCGCGCAGCAACCCCATTCCCGGTCCGGGCTGCGCGATCGTGACGGTGGCGCTGCTGGGCGTGGACACCGTGTAACCGCTGCCTGCCGTGACAGTGAGCAAGACGGTCTTCGGCGGCTCCAGGCCTGCGTAGGCCGAGGGCGTGATGACGACGTCCGCCGCCGCTTGGCCGATGGCGAGCGTGATCCTGTTCGTGATCGCGGCGTAATCCACTCCGTGGGTCGCGGTGCCGCTGATGGTGTAATTGGCCGTGATGGCGCTGGTGACGAGACCCGCGCGTTGGATGGTGAAGCGACCCGGTTGTGGCCCGACCTTCGAGGCGTTCGGGCCGGTGGCGACAATGGACACGGCCGGCGTGCCGTCGTTGTCGTTGATCGTCACGGTGGCGCTGGCTGCCGTCGCGGAGGGGATGTAGTTCGTCCCGGCGACCAGCGTCAGCGTCACCGCTTCGGCGATTTCGGCTGTGGCGTCATTGATCGGTGTGATGACGAGCGTGGTGTTCGTCTGTCCAGCGGGGAGGGTCGTCTTCAAGCCGATGGCGTTGTAGTCGGCGCCGTAGCCGGCCGCGCTTGAGATGTTGAAGAATACATCGAGCGCGGCGTTGGTGTCGCCGGTGCGGCTGAAAGTAAAAGCGCCGGTATCCGCGCCTTCGGTCGCTGTCGGATCACTGGCGACAATCGAAACCACATTCGTGGGCGCGGGCGCAGCTTCGAGCGGGATGAGGCGGTGGTGGGGAATCGGCCTTTCCTGCGTGCCATCGGGCAAATCCACGCCGACGGCGAGGTGGTCGCCGCCGCTGCCTTCCTTCTGGAGAGCCTCGATGTAATACCGCTGGCCAGCGGCGAGTTGAATGAGGCTGGACTTTTGCGACGCATTAGCCGTCCACGCCCGGCTGCCGGTCCAACCGGTGACGTAGGCAATGCGCGCCTTCGTGGCCGCGTTCGTCGTCGGGCTGAGATACAGATCGCTGGCGTCGTCCGAGGCGATGTAAAACGTGTAGCCGCCGCTGAGGGGCGGGACGAAGTAGCCGCGCACCCGCTGGCCGTAAAAGTCCATCCAATCCAAGGGCGCCTCGAAGGCGTCCGCCAGCGTTTCGGCAAAGTCGGGGTTGTTCGGAAAACGCGCGTTGTTCGTCAGGTTGGCGACGGTGCCGCCCGCAATGTTTGTCCAGACTTGGGCGTTCACGCCCGAGCCGGGCCCCATCAGCGTGCTGCTTGCGAAATCCGCGCCCAGCCCACTCGGGCCGACGGGGGTCGAGCGGGTGGACGGCGTGAACGAATAACCATTGTGAACCGCCGCAAGCGTGTAGGTGCCGGCGCTCAACCGGCCAAGAACGAACGTTCCGTCCGTCCCCGTGAACGCGAGCTTACCCGACGCCTCGCTAATACGGGCGCGCGCAATGGGCGTGCCATCGGCTGCCGTGACGCGCCCGGCGATGGTGTAATCCGTCGGCGTGCCGACCTTGAGGACGACGGATTGGATGCATGTGCCGCCGCGTTGGTCGGACACGACGCACTGCGCCACGTAAGTGCCCGCCGCGCTCCAGCTCTTCGTCTGAGTGGCGAGGTTGTTCATGCTGAGGTTGCCATCACCGAAATCCCAGGCATACGCGAGCGTATCGCCGTCCGGATCGCCCGCCGTGGCCGTGAGCGTGACGTTGACACCCGCCGCCACGGCGTAACTGCTCCCGGTCACGGCGGCCACCGGTGGATGATTCGGCCGCGTGTCGTCATCGAAATTCACCGCCACGTCCACCCACGGCTGGGGCGTGTTGCCGCGGGCAATGGCGGTGTAATGCACGCCCGCCGCCGCGTCGCTCCACGTCCGGCCCAGCGTCAGCGTGCAATCGTTCTTGCCGTTGGAAGAGCCGGGCGTCATGTCGAGCAGCTCCCAGTTCCACTCGCGCGTGACAGCGACGCCGTTGGTCCAGTAAAGCGCGTTCGCGCCGCTGACGGTGTAGGCGCGGTGTTCGAGCCAGTAGGACGTGTCGTCGCGGCTGGCGCGAAAGACCTTCACGCCGTAGCGGTTGGTCGGAATGAGCGTCGGCTGATCATGCGCGTGGATGCGGTAGGTGCCGTTGCTCGTGACGGTCCAGTAATTCGTCGTCGGCAGCCATTTCACCAGCGCCTTGTGCATCGCGCCGTAGTCCTCCTCGATCCCGCCGCCGCCCATGTTGTCGAAGCCGTTGCCGTACTCCTCGTGTGTGCCGGGGCCGACGGGATCGTCGGTCGAAGGAGCCCACCAGTTGGCGTGCGGCTCGCCAACTGCGTGGCCCCACTCGTGGATCAGCACCGACGCGCCGTCCCAGCGAATCCAGGCATTGCCGCCGCCACCGTAGCTGCAACAGCCGCCCGGCTCTCCATTCCAGCGCGCGACAAACAGGCTGTAGTTCGTCGGATGATACGGATACGACACGCCGGGAAAGGTTGGATCCGACGCGATGGCTGCCGCCTGTGCCTTGGTGTCGTTCATCAGGGCCGTCATGCCGTCCACGTCGCTCCAGCCGTTCATGTAGCCGGAACGCGGCTTGGGCAACGTGAGCGTCGGCGTGAAGGCGTAACTGCCCTGCAACGTGCCGTAGGACATCTCGGCGAAGCGGCGCATCGTCGTGTCCAGATCGCCGCGCACCTGGGCGTCGGTTTCGGGTTCGTAAACCGCATCATCATCCGCGAATCGCACGCGCATGAAGAGGAATTTCTTGTTGCCCTGGCTGGTGGTGTCCGGGACCACCGGGCTGTTCGTCCCTGTGCCGCCGGAACCGCCCGCGGCCCAGATCACCGTCCCGTCGGGCGCCGTGAAAAACGCCGGCACTTCGAGCGGCGAATGCAGCGCCCACACGGTGCCGCCGGTGTCCACGAACGTCACTTCGCCTGCCGACGCCGGCAGCGGCTTGCCGCATGCGGGGCACGGACCGGTCGATGCGATGGTGCGCGCGTCCGGCAGCGCGGCGGCTTCCGTGGCATCGAGCACGCGATAGGGTTTGTCCAGAAGTGCGAGCCGATCGTCCACCGCGATGCCGATGATTGAGCTGGCGGGCGTGGACATCTGCCGCAGCCGCCGGCCGTAGGTGTAGGCGTAGAAAAAGCGCCCGGGCAATTGCACCGTGCGAATCACCGGATCCGAGCAAGTCGGCTCCTGGCCTGCAGGCGGCCGGGCGAAGATCACGTTCAGGTCGCCGCGCGCACTGACGCGCTCTTCAAGCAGTGAACAGACTTCCGCCGGCAACCCGCCGCGCGCCGCCAACGGCAGGGCCGCTGCCAACGCCGCCCGGGGATCGTGGAGGATCAACTCACGCAGCTCAATGCGGCGGCCTCGCGCCAGCAGAACGCCCTCGTCAGTCAGCCGGACTTTCTCCGTGTCGTTCGCCACCGCGAAACGCTCGCGCCATTCGTTGAAGGCGCCAAACACGTTGGTAGCGCGGGGCGCAGCCATCGCTACAGGCGGAGGCGAGGCTGTCGTCCCAGCCGCAGACGGTGTCGAGTGTCCCGTCTTGGCGCTGGGGACCAGGGAAAGTGTCTGACGTTGGGAGTTCTCCGAATTGGGAGCTGGTTGCGGACTGTTGTCGTGTGGGGACGCGAACTGGCGGACTAGGAAAGCCCCGAGCGCAGCCAGCACCAACACCGCGCCAACTCTCCGAACTGCGGATTTCATCACGCCGCATGGTGCGCGACACCCGCCCGGGAATCAAGTTGCAGTGCGGCAGGCGCGGCTGGCCGGGCGTCTGGGGCGCGGCCTGAGATACCCATGGGTGTCAGCCTGTAGGACTGACCCATAGTGCGTTCGGTCAGGGCTTCCCACTGCATGAACACAAAAAACTGCCGGAGAATGGCAAAAAGGGTTAAGCCGTGAAGCCCGGCTGCCTTCTACAGTCCGCGCACAGCCGTGAACCGACTCGAGACCAGACGTCTCGCATTCTTGTATGCGCCGGAGATTGAAGGGCTCACCTATCCGCCGGATTGCCCCTTCAAGACCCAGCGTGCTGGGCTCACCCGGCAACGGCTGCTCTCCTTCGGACTGTTGGGGGATGCGCAGCATCGCGAGGTGGTGGCTCGTCCGGCGACGCGGGAGGAGTTGCTCCAGATTCACCGGGCCGAGTATCTGGACCAACTCGAACGCGCCGCCGCCGGCGATCTTACCGTGGACGGGCTTCACATGGGGCTGGGACACGCCGATACGCCGGTATTCCGAGACTTGTATCAATACGGCGCCTGGGCATGTGGCGCCGGTTTGACGGCCGCCGACCTGTTGATCCAGCGCCAGGCGGATATTGTGTTCAATCTGCTGGGCGGCTTTCACCATGCGCATGCCGCCAAAGCGGGTGGTTTTTGCTACCTCAACGACGTCGCTCTGGCCTGCCATCAGCTTGCCCGGGCCGGCAAACGCGTCGCCTGCCTGGACATCGATGCGCATCATGGGGATGGGACCCAGGCCATCTTCTACCGGCGCCGCGATGTGCTGACCATTTCCCTCCATGAAAGTGGCCAGACCCTGTTTCCGTGGGGTGGTTTCGAGGAGGAGATTGGCGAGGGGGACGGGCTGGGGTTCAATGCCAACCTTTCCCTGCCCGCCGGCACCTATGACGAGGCGTTCGTTCCGGTCATTGACCGCGTGGTGTTGCCGCTGCTGAAGTCCTGCAACCCGGACGTGATTGTGCTGGAGCTGGGCATGGACATTCTGGCCGGCGACCCGCTCACTCACCTGCACATGACCAACAACGTGGTGCCGGAGGTGTTGGAGCGGTTGCTGGCGCTGGGCCGCCCCCTGCTGGTGGCTGGCGGAGGAGGCTACCACGTCGAGAACACGGTGCGTGGCTGGGCCCTGGCCTGGCGCACCTGCGGCGGCGATGAACATTACGACGACTTCAGCTTCGGCTTGGGTGGCGTGATGCTGGGGAGTTCCGAATGGGCCGGCGGCCTGCGGGACCGCGTGCTGCCGGTGCTGGACGAACAACGCCGCGCGGTCGAGGCGCCCCTGCACCAGGCCATCGAGCGACTGCTCACCCACCTTTCCCCGTATCACGAGCTGGGCTGCCGGGAGGCGCGGGGATGCAATGTCAGAGTGCGGGATTGACCGTTCCCCCGGATTCTGAGAATGAAATTGAAAGCCCACATCCAGAAAGGACAAACACGAACCGTATGAGCGCACAAACAGCACCGGTATCCACCAGTTCATTGTTGCAGGAGAACCGCACGTTCCCGCCGTCACCCGACGTGGTCAAGCGGGCCTACATCAACGCCGAGCAATACCAACAGATGTACGACCGTTCGATCAAGGACCCCGATGGCTTCTGGCTGGAGCAGGCCAAGGCGCTGACCTGGTTCAAGAAGCCGACCAAGGGCCGCGAGTACACGTGGGACACCAAAGGCCGGAAGATCGAGCACACCTGGTTCGAGGACGGCCAGCTCAACGTGAGTCGTCAACTGCCTGGACCGCCACCTCGCCGACAAGGGCGACCAGGTCGGCCATGATCTGGCAGGGCGAGCCCGAGGAGGACGTCAGCCAGATCACCTACAAGCAACTGCACGAGCGAAGTCTGCAAGTTCGCCAACGTGCCTGAAGTCCCAGGGCGTCAAGAAGGGCGACCGCGTCTGCCATCTACATGCCGATGATCCTCGAATTGCCGATCGCCATGCTGGCCTGCGCGCGCATCGGCGCGATCCACTCGATCGTGTTCGGCGGTTTCAGCGCCGACGCGCTGCGCGGACCGCATCAACGACTCCGCCTGCAAGGTGCTGATCACCTCGAATGTTTCGCTGCGCGCCGGCAAGCACATCCCCCTCAAGGACATCGCCGACGAAGCGCTGCAGAAGACGCCCGAGCATCGAGAAGGTCGTGGTCGTCAAGCGCAACGACGACGCCCTGCAACGATGCAAGGCCGGCCGCGACCTCTGGTATCACGAACTGATGGCCAAGGCCTCCGCCGACTGCCCGCCGGAGCCGATGAACGCCGAGGATCCGCTCTTCATCCTCTACACCTCCGGCTCGACCGGCAAGCCCAAGGGCGTGGTGCACACCACCGCCGGCTACCTGCTGCACGCGGCGCTGACCCACAAGTACGTCTTCGACATCCACGACGACGACATCTACTGGTGCACGGCCGACATCGGCTGGGTCACCGGCCACAGCTACATCGTCTACGGCCCGCTGGCCAACGGCGCCACCACGTCTGATGTTCGAAGGCGTGCCGACCTATCCCGACGCCGGCCGGTTCTGGCAGATCTGCGAGAAGTACAAGGTGAGCCAGTTCTACACCGCCCCACCGCGATCCGCTCGCTGATCCGGCAGGGCGACGAGTGGGTCGAACAAATACGACCTGAGCTCGCTGCGCGTCCTGGGCTCCGTGGGCGAGCCGATCAATCCCGAAGCCTGGATGTGGTACTACGAGCATGATCGGCAAGGAGACGTGCCCGATCGTGGACACCTGGTGGCAGACCGAAACCGGCGGCATCCTGATCACCCCGCTGCCCGGCGCCATGACGCTCAAGCCCGGCAGCGCCAGCCGTCCGTTCTTCGGCGTCGAGCCGGTGGTGCTGCGCGACGACGGCACGCCAGTGCGGCCCGAACGAGGGCGGCAAGCTGTGCATCAAGAAGCCGTGGCCGGGCATGATGCGCACGATGTGGGGCGACCACGAGCGCTTCATCGACACCTACTTCACGATGTACCACGACATCTACTTCACCGGCGACGGCTGCCGCATCGACGAGGACGGCGACTACTGGCTCATGGGCCGCATCGACGACGTGGTCAACGTGTCCGGCCACCGCATCGGCACCGCGGAAGTCGAAAGCGCGCTGGTGAGCCATCCGAAGGTGGCCGAAGCGGCCGTGGCGCCCATGCCGCACGACATCAAGGGCCAGGCCCTGTACGCCTTCGTGACGCTCAAGGACGGCGTCGAGCCGAGCGAAGAGCTCAAGAAGGAGCTGGTCAACGCACGTGCGCAAGGAGATCGGCCCGATCGCCGTGCCGGACAAGATCCAGTTCGCCGCGGCGCTGCCCAAGACCCGCTCGCGGCAAGATCATGCGCCGCATCCTGCGCAAGATCGCCGAGAACGCACGGCCGAAGCGCTCGGCGACACCACCACGCTGGCCGACCCGCACGTGGTCGAGGATCTGGTGAAGAACCGGCAGTAGGCCGGAAACCGATTTCCGTGATTGCAGCAAGGGGCCGCACAATGCGGCCCCTTCGCTTTCTTACCGCAGGTCCCCGGGCTTGATCGCGTCCATGTCCGTGAACGTTTGGTTCTCGCCCGCCATGCCCCAGATGAACTTGTAGGCGCCTTGGCCACAGCCGGAGTGGATGGACCAGGAGGGCGACAGGACCGCCTGCTCGTTCTGAAGGAACAGGTGGCGTGTAGCCGCGGGTTCCCCCATGAAATGGGCCAGGACGCGCTCACCGAGGTCGAAGTAGAAGTAGATCTCGGTGCGCCGGTTGTGGGTGTGCGGCGGGAACGTGTTCCAGACGCTGCCTTCTGCCAACTCGGTGTACCCCATCACCAACTGGCAGCTCGGGATGCCGCCCTCGTGGATGTACTGGTGGATCGTCCGCACGTTGGCGTCGGCGCTCTTTCCCAAAGGAACCCGCGTCGCTTCCCCGGGTTTGGCCACGGTGGTGGGATGGGCTTGATGAGCCGGGCAACTCAGGAAGAAGAACTTGGCCGGATGTTTCGCATCCCGGCTCTCGAAGGTCACTTTTCGCGCGCCCATGCCCACGTAAGCGCAGCCCAGTGGCTCGACCTCGTGCCGGTGACCATCGGCAGTGATCGATCCGGGTCCGCCGGTGTTGATGGCGCCCAGCTCGCGCCGTTCGAGGAAGAAGGCCCGGCCGGTTTCACGATGGTTCTCCAACTCGACCGGCGCCCCGGTGGGCATCACGCCGCCGAGACCAGCCGGTCCAGGTCGGTGAAATGGCCCCGCAGTTGGCCCGGTTGATACAGGCCGCTGATCAGAAAGGCCTGGCGCAGTTCGTCGGTGGTCATTCGCGCCACTTCTTGGGCGCGTGGCAATCGTTGAATAGTAGGGTCAAACATGTTGAATCTCCGGAGCGGGAGACTACCCCGCCCGGCAGGCCGGCGCCAGTCCCGTGAGCGAGACTCCAGCAATTCTCATTATGGCTTCCAACACCCGTTCGGTGTGCACGCTTCACCGTGTTTTGGCGGGTCGAACATTCTGAATGGCAGTCCATCCAAGAACTTGCCGGAGGCGCCTGTGCCCCAAAGCCCGCTGCAACTCTTCATCGACGGCCCCGCCTCCCATCGGCTATAACCCATCCCATTATGCGCAACCTCCCACTCACTCTCACACGCCTGTTGGGGCGCTGTTCTGTCCAAGTCTTGCTGCTGTTGGTTGGGTTCAACACGCCTGTCCCTGCCACCCCGGCCGAGGCCCACGCCAGTTTCACCGAGGACGGCGGCTGGTGCTGGTTCTCCGATCCCCGCGCCGTCAGCCGGGAAGGCAGGACCTACTCCGGTTGGGTGACCGAGAATGGCTCCGTCCAGGCGGCCTGTGTCGATCACGCCACCGGACGGGTCACCACGTTCACGCTGCACGAGCGGTATGAGCGGGATGATCATGACAACCCGTCGTTCCTGTTCCTGCCGGATGGCCGGTTGATGGCCTTCTACACGCGGCACGGCACCCGGGAGGAGATCAACGCGCGCGTCACCGAGCGTCCCGGCGACATCACCGCGTGGGCGCCCGAGGTGGCGATCACGCCGCCGGATGCCAGCCCGAAGACCTCCGGCATCACCTACTCGCATCCCTTCCTGCTGTCCAACGAAACCAACGCCCTCTACGTGTTCTGGCGCGGTCGGTCCTTCAAACCCACCCTGGCGAAGTCGATGGATCTCGGGAAGACCTGGAGCGCCGCCCAGCCCGTGTTTTCCCAGGCAGGGCTTCCCAAAGGCAACCGGCCCTACGCCAAGTATGCGTCCAATGGCAAGGACCGGATTCACCTGCTCTTTACCGACGGCCACCCGCGCAACGAAGCGCAGAACAGCGTCTATTACGCCTGTTATCGGGCCGGCGCGTTCTACAAGGCGGACGGAGCCCGCATGGGCGGGCTGAACGACCTGCCCATCCGACCGGAACAGGCGGATCGGGTTTACGACGCGACCGTGACGGGGGCGCGGGCCTGGATCTGGGAATCGCGTTTGATGACCAGGACCGCCCGGTGGTGGTTTACACCCGGCACCCCAGCGAGACGGACCATCGCTATCATTACGCCCGATGGACCGGCACCGGGTGGTTCGACACGGAACTCTGTGCCGCCGGCCAATGGTTCCCCCAGACGCCAGGGGGCCAGACCGAGCGCGAACCACACTACTCGGGCGGCCTGGCCCTCGACCCGGCCAACCCGTCCATTGTTTACCTGACCCGCCCGGTCAACGGCGTGCGCGAACTGGAACGCTGGACCACCGACGATCAGGGCAAGACCTGGAAGTCAGAGCCCATCACCCGCGGCTCGAAGCATGACAACATCCGCCCCTTTGTTGTCCGCAACCACGCGCCGGACGGCCCCACGGTGCTCTGGCAGAATCTCTCCGGCCGCTACATTCATTACACCGATTACCGGTCCTCGATCAAAATGGATCGCCCGGTGAAGACCACTCTCCTGCCTGTCCTGAACGGCACCAAGCCGCAGCCGGCGCTGTCTGAGGCCATCGAACCCCGGGCGGTGCTTGCCGCCATGGAACGTGTGGCCGATTGGCAACTGGCCAACCCGAGCCGGCACGCTCCGACCGATTGGACCCAGGGGGCCGGCTACGCCGGCATCATGGCGCTGGCCGGTTTGTCGGCCGATTCCAAATATCGCGAGGCCATGCTGGCGATGAGCCAGGCCAATGAATGGAAATTGGGGCGGCGCCCGTATCATGCCGACGACCACGCGGTGGGCCAGACCTATGCGGAACTCTATTTCCGGTATCGCGACCCCCGGATGATTGCCCCACTGCGTACCGGTTCGACCAAGTCCTCGCCAATCCCCGTGCATTTGCCTCCCTGGATTTCACGCAAAAGGGCATCGGCGACCTGTGGTCCTGGTGCGATTCCCTGTTCATGGCGCCGCCAGCCTGGATTCGCCTTTACGCGGCCACAGGCGATGCACGCTATCGGGACTTCGCGGTCACCAACTGGTGGCGCACCTCGGATTATCTCTTCGACCCAGCCGAGGGCCTGTATTTCCGCGACAGCACGTATTTCGACAAACGCGAGGCCAATGGGAGGAGGATTTTCTGGAGCCGCGGCAACGGCTGGGTGATGGGGGGCCTGGTGCGTATGCTGCAGTTCCTGCCCACCAACGACCCGGATCGGAAACGGTTCGAGCAACAGTTCCGGGAAATGTCAGCGGCCGTGTTGAAATGCCAGCAACCGGATGGGCTCTGGCGATCGAGCCTGCTTGATCCGGCCAGTTATCCCCTCCAGGAAACCAGCGGCTCGGGATTCTTCACCTACGCGCTGGCCTGGGGCATCAACCAGGGTTTGCTGGAGACCAAGACCTGCGAGCCCGCCGTGCGCAAGGCCTGGGCGGCCCTGGTCGCCTGTGCCGAGCCGGATGGCAAACTGACCCACGTCCAACCCATCGGCGCCGACCCCAAGAAATTCGAGCAGGACAAGACAGAGATCTATGGTGTCGGTGCCTTCCTGCTGGCGGGAAGCGAAGTCTACCGACTGGCGGCCTTGAAACAGGCCAAGCCGGCCTGCGTCAAGGTGAAGAACCCCGCGGACTTCCGTCGCAACACCGAAACGGTTGCCGTGCCGCTCATGCGGCTGCCGGAGACGCCGGTGGTCATGGATGGTTTGACCTCCCGCATTCTGGATTCGCAGATCGTTGAGGAGGAACTGTTGTTCCAGGTGGACTTGGCCGCCCGCGAGGCGCGGGAATTCCTGGTCCTCCCCGGCGCAGCGCTGGCCGCCGTCCCGCCGCCGGTCGTCAAGACCTTCGCGCGGTTCGTCCCCGAGCGGAAGGATGATTACGCATGGGAAAGCGACCGGATTGCCTTCCGGATGTATGGGCCGGCGCTGATGACGGATCGCGGGGATCCGCTGACCAGCAGCGGCGTGGATGTGTGGGTCAAGAGCACGCGCAACCTGGTCGTCAACCAGTGGTACAAGCGGCCCGATTACCACACCGACCGCGGGGAAGGCTGCGACTGTTACAAAGTGGGACCCACGCGCGGTGGCGGCGGGTCGGGCATCTGGGATGGCAAGCAACTGCACGTCTCGAAAAACTTCAAGAGCCATCGTCTGATCGCCAGCGGTCCCGTGCGGAGCGTGTTCGAACTGACCTACGACGCCTGGGATGCCAATGGCCGCCAGGTTTCCGAGGTGAAACGGTTGAGCATCGACGCCAACTCGAACTGCACGCGCTCGGAAAGCGTCTTTACCAGCGGGAGCCGCAAGCCGTTGTCCATCGGCGTGGGCATTGCCAATCGGGAAGGCCCAGGCTGGCTGGCCCGGAATGCGCGCCAGGGTTGGCTGGTGTATTGGGAGCCGGAGATGCCACCGAACGGGCGCACCGGCTGCGTCGTGCTGTTACCGGAGGGCGTGGACCAGTTCGTCAGCGACGCCACCCATCACCTGGCCATCGGAACCGCCACACCCGGCAAGCCCTTCGTGTATTACTTCGGCGCGGCGTGGAGTAAGAGCGGCGATTTCGACCAACCGGAAGCGCTCGAACAGTATATGCGCGATTTTGCCGCCCGGATCGAGTCCCCGCTGAAGGTCGACGTTGGTGGCGCGCGATGAACTGGGTCCGAAAGCGGCGGTGAACGCTCCGCGCATTCCAAGGCATCACCGACCTGCGCGCCAGCGTCTGGAGTGCGTGCGTCTTTTGAGGCTCACCTTGTGCGCCGCAACAGCACATCGACCGGGCCGGTCCCGGCCGGCCAGGCGAGCGCGCCGACAAATCCTCTGGCTGGCTCCAGCTCCCTGAGCGTCCAAACCGTTTGAGCCGCATCCCCGGCGTTGCGGACAACGGTGTTCTTGAACGCGCCGGCGTCGTCCAGCAACTCGATCGAGTTCAAACCGCTCGAGATTCCCTCGCCCGTCGCCTTCAGGGCCGCCTCCTTGCGCGTCCACAACCGGAAAAACGACCGATCCCCGTCCGCCCCCTCCTGCGCCTCCAACCAATCCGCCTCGCTCCGTGTGAAGAACCGGCGCGCGATGGAGGGCGCGTCGTTGAGCGGTCGGACTCGCTCGACATCGACGCCGACCGGCAGCCCTTGGGCCACCGCCACCACAAGCAGGTCGCTGGAATGGGCGAGGTTGAACTGGACCCCGCAGTCGCCGGCCAGGTGCGGTTTGCCCTTCGCGTCGGACCGCATCGGCACCCGTTCCGGTGCAACCCCCAAACAGGCCCCCAAGATGCGGCGAACGATCACGCGTGAGGCGACATACCGTTGACGCAGTTCCTCGCTGAGAAACTTCAGAGCGCGCGCCTGCTCATCCAAGGACAACGGCGGCCCGGGCTCGACCAACTGCCTGGTGTCGCACTGAAGCAACGCGCACCAGACAGCCACCGCGCCGGGGGCAGGCGGGAGGATTACGTCCGACGCCGGCCAGCGCAGGTCCGACGGGGTGGTGGGTTTTTGGCGCGGATTCATTTCGATCCAGGGCGATAGGTAGCACGGGGCGCAGTGGGATCCGAGCCCGAATTGAAATCCGGGGCCGGTCGAGCAGCCGGGGCGCATCTGGGTTGTCCGGGTTTGACGCGGCTGCCACTTCGGGAAACACTGGGGCCCTCCAACGCGCATGAGACTGCACTCGCAGGTGGTGGGTTCCGGCCCGGACTTGATCGTCCTGCATGGGCTGTTTGGCTCGCACCAGAACTGGCAGCCGGGGGCGCGGCGGTTGTCCGGGCACTTTCGGGTTCACACGGTGGACCTGCGGAATCATGGCGCCTCGCCGCATCACGACGACGTGAATTATCCCTTGATGGCCGACGATCTCCGGTCATTCATGGACCAGGCCGGGATTCGCACCGCCCATCTGCTGGGGCATTCGCTCGGGGGCAAGGTGGCGATGCAGTTCGCCCTCTTGCATCCCGGCCGGGTGCAAAGTCTGGCCGTGGTGGACATCGCGCCGCGCGCGTATGAGACCGTTCATGATGAGGTGTTCCAGGCGTTGCGCGGCCTTCACCTGTCGCGCCTTCGCACCCGCACCGAGGCCGACCAAGCGCTGGCGGCCAGCATCCCGCACCATGCAACCCGACGATTTCTGCTGACCAATCTGGTCCCCTCGCCCCACGGCGGGTTCCACTGGCGGATCAACCTCGACGCGCTCTACGCGCAGCGGGAACAACTGACCGTCGCCGTCACGGGAATGGTGCCCTACGAGGGTCCTACCCTGTTTGTGCGTGGCGGTCGCTCGGATTACATCCGGGACGATGACCGGCTGCCCATCGAGCGGTTGTTCCCCCGCGCACGCATCGAAACCATCGAGCATGCCGGGCACTGGGTGCACGTGGATGCCTTGGAGCCGTTTCTGGCTTGCCTCGTCGGGTTCATCGAGGATGCCTCCCCCTGAACCGTGCCGGACACTTTTATGTTGCATATGCAACATAAACTTGTACCGGCGGTTCAGGGGTTCGAAGTGCGAGTTCGGGTTTCCCGGAATGTTCTGCAGCCGAAACACTTTTCCGGCCCGGCGGTTGGCGGTCACGGTTGACGGTCGCGCTTGAACTCAATGAATGAACAGCGCATGATTTCGCCCAACATGGTTCCCCGCACACTGCGACTCCTGCTTGGCACGATGGCGTTGTCTTGGTGCGTGTGCCCGGTGTGGGCTTCTCCGGTGGTGCAGGAGACCGAGTCTGAATTCATCACGCAAGCCGACCTCAACGGGGATGGGCGTCCGGACGTGGTGCTGGTGGACAAGGCCACCGGGCGGGTGCGTCCGGGTTATCAGCAAGCGGATGGCCGGTACCAGTGGGTGGACTGGCGCGACAGCGGCGCCTCGGGCGTGACCGGACTGAGCGTCGGCCGGTTGCTGAGCGAGGACCGCGACGGACTGGCATTGTCCTCCCGGGATGGCAACACAGTCAGGGTGCTGGACGTCTCCGAACCCACCACCCCCAGCGCGCCGGTCGAGGTGCCGTTCCTCCTGCTCGGGCCGGCCTGCGTGGTGGCGGTGGAGCTCGGGGGCAAAGGCAACACGCCCCTGCACGATCTGTTCGTGGGCAGCGTTTACAACACGCCCGATGCAAACATGGCCAGCCTGTTTCGCAACGCGGGCGGGAGAATGGAACAACTGGTCGAGCTGCCCCTGCCCGGCGTCCCCGCGCGCGGCAACCGCGTGCAACTGGCGGACGGCGGCCCCGAGTTCCTCGCCGTGCTGTTCCAAACCGACACCGGCACATCCTTTCGGATCCAGTCCTTCGCCGAGGGCGAACCGGCCACGGTCACTTCCTTTGCGGGTCTTGAGCCGGAGGTCAACTACACGTTTGCCAAGGTGCGCGGCCTGCCCTTGAACGACTTGCTGCTGTGGACCCCAGGCCGCCCAACGGTGGTGCACCGGCCCGTCCTCGAGTCCGCGCCCGGACGCTATCAGTTCGGCCCGGCCCGCCCGCTGGATCTGGGCGGCCCCATCCGGTCGGTTGCAACCTTGCCGCATCCAGGTCAAAGCCGGCTGTTCGTCGTTCAAGGGGATGGCGCGACCGCCGGCCTGTACGGGTTTGACAGTAGCGGCGAGCCAAGCCGGATCCAGACCCTGCAGGCGCCTACGAACCACGTGTTCACCGGCGCCCTGCCGGCCAAGGACGGTCTGGTGGTCTTCTGCGGCCTCATCAACGGCGGGTCGTCCGTGCGCTACCAACTGTTTCATGAGGCGGACGGCACGTTCAAAGAAGGGGTCTACGGACGCCTGCCCACCCTGGCCGACAACGACAACCTGACCATCCCCGACCTCCACGCGCGGATTGTCGAGCGGGCGGATATCACCAACGAGGCCTCGATGCGACCTTACACGAACACCATCCCCGGCACCCCGGTCACCTACGCGATGATGCCGATCCCAGGCGGCGAGTTCGTCATGGGCAGTCCAGCAACCGAAACCGGGCGTCGACCCGATGAAGGGCCGCAACACAAGGTGCGGTTGGCGCCGTTCTGGATGGGGCGCTGCGAGGTCACCTGGAAGGAGTTCGAGCTGTTCATGTATCCCGATGCCGAAAAGAAATTGCGCAAGGCCAACGCGAGCGATGCCGGTGGGGACCGACTGGCCGACGCGATCACCCATCCCTCGAAACCTTACACGGACATGACCTTCGGCATGGGGCGCGAGGGTTATCCGGCCATCGCCATGACCCAGCATGCAGCCAACAAGTACTGCCAGTGGCTGAGTGCCAAGACCGGTCATTTCTACCGGTTGCCCACCGAGGCGGAATGGGAATACGCCGCCCGCGCCGGCACCGCCACCGCCTACTTCTTCGGTGACGACGACTCGGCCCTCGATGACTACGCGTGGTTCGAGCTGAACAGTGATTTCAAGTATCAGAAGGTGGGCCGCAAGCAGCCCAATCCCTGGGGTCTCCACGACATCTATGGCAACGTGGTGGAATGGGTGCTGGACCAATACGATCCCGGCTTCTACAGCGCCCACTCCGCCGGCGGTCCGATCGAGTTTCCCTGGAACAAAGCCACGAAACCTTACCCGCATTCCGTCCGCGGCGGCTCGTGGGACGACCCGGTCGGGGCCTGCCGCAGCGCCGCCCGCCGGGGTTCGGATCCCCGCTGGAAACTCCAGGATCCGCAACTGCCCAAGAGCATCTGGTATTTCACCGACGCGGACTTCATCGGGTTCCGGATTGTGCGCCCGCTGGGCGTCCCCGGTCCGGACGCCATGCAGGCGTACTGGAACAGCAGCGTCGAACGGGAATGAGAAGGCCTGAATCCTTTGGCCTCCCAACACGTCCAAACACAGAACAAAACCAAAATACCATGCAAACACCCCAACAACCGGCTTCGCCGTCCTCACTGACGCGGCGTGATTTCTTGAAATCCTCCTCCCTGGCCGCCGGGGTAGGACTGCTCGGCACCCTGGCCCTGCCCCGCACCGTGTTCGCCCAAAGCAGCACCCCGTTGAAGGTGGCCGTGATCGGCTGCGGCGGACGCGGCACGGGCGCAGTGCGCGACGCGCTCAAGAACAGCGCCTGCCCGGCCAAGCTCGTGGCTATGGCCGACGCCTTCCAATTCCGTCTGGACAACAGTCTGGAGACGCTCAAGAAGGAACTGGGCGACAAAATAGACGTCCCCCCGGACCGGCAGTTTGTGGGGCTCGACGCCTATAAGAAGGCCATTCCCCTGGCCGACGTGGTGATCCTGACCACCCCGCCCGGTTTTCGTCCCATCACGTTCGAGGAAGCCATCGCGCAGGGCAAACACGTGTTCATGGAGAAACCGGTGGCCACCGATGCCCCCGGCGTGCGCAAAGTGTTGGCCGCCGCCCAGGCCGCCAAGGAGAAGAATCTCAAGGTGATGGTCGGGTTCCAGCGTCGGTCCGACCCGGGCTACATCGAGACGGTGAAACGAATCCAGGACGGGGCGATCGGGCAGGTGCTGGCGGCGCAGGTGTATTGGAACAGCGGGGTGCTGTGGTGTCGCAAGCGCGACGAACTGGCCACCCTTCTCAAGCGCGAGCCCACCGAAATGGAGTACCAGGTCAACAACTGGTACTACTTCACCTGGTTGTGCGGCGACAATATTGTCGAACAACACATCCACAACCTGGATGTCATCAACTGGATCAAGGGCGCTTACCCCGTGCGCGCGCAGGGCATGGGCGGCTGTCAGGTGCGGACCGCCCCTGAGTATGGCGAGAACTTCGATCACCATGCCGTCGAGTACCAAGTACGAGGACGGCACCCGCATGTTCAGCTACTGCCGACACATCGCCGGTTGCTGGAATCAGGTGGGCGAATTCGTCATTGGCACCACGGGCAAGTCCGAACCGCACCGCCAAACCATCCTCGGCGCGGAACGCTGGCGCCACCGCGAACGCAGCGACCGTGCATCCACCCAGATCGAGCACGACCTCCTGTTTGACGCCATTGTCAATGGCAAGGAAATCACCAACAGCACGGCGGAGAACGGGGCCAGGAGCACCATGACCGCCCTGCTCGGACGCATGGCCTGTTATTCCGGCCAAATGCTCGAATGGGACGCCGCCTTGAACGGGCAGAAGGACCTCTTCCCCGAACGGCTGGCCTGGGACGCCCCCCCCAAAGTTCTGCCCGATGCCAAAGGCTATTACCCGCGCGCACTGCCCGGCGTCACCGAGGTGCTGTAGCACGTGAGGCACTCGTCGCACGCCCCATGAACTGCTCCCCCCGGACCGCGGATTGTCTCAATCCGCAGCGGCTCCGATGATGCGGTGCTGCTGCGAGTTGAGGACAACTCGCGCTCGTTCCCAGGTTCAGGGGTTCAATGCGCGAAACCGGGCTTCGGAAAATGCTTGCCATGAACCGCCGACGGGAGCGCCGACATTCCTGTCGGCCAGGGGGGCTGCGGTTGGGCCGGGCAGACACGAATGTCTGCGCTCCGGGTTCATTGCCCCAATGCGCCGCCCTTGCCTTCGGCGTCCCGCTTCTGTTGCTCCTCGCCTCCGGCTGCACCACGCCGGAATCCAAACCCCGACTCGACCGCTACGAGTATTCCAGCCCGCACATGGGCACCCTGTTCAGCATCACACTGTATGCCCCATCGGAAGCGCAGGCGGAATTAGCCGCACAGGCCGCATTCGACCGGATCGCGCAACTGGAGGATGGGCTGAGCGATTACATGGCGGACAGCGAGCTGATGCGGCTGTCGGCAGCGTCTAACGGCACCGCAGTGAGAGTCAGCGCCGATTTGTTCACCGTCCTCCAGCGCGGGGCGCAAATCTCGGCTGAAACGGAGGGCGCGTTCGACCTGACCTGCGGTCCGCTGACCCGGCTGTGGCGGTTCTCCCGAAAGCGAGGAGCGCTGCCCTCGGACTCCGATCTGGCCGCGGCGCGGGCCGCGGTGGACTGGCGCACCGTGCTCCTGGATCCGAACGCACAGACGGTGACGTTGACCCTGATCCGCACCCGTCTGGATGCGGGCGGGATCGCCAAGGGTTACGCGGCGGACGAGGCCCTCAAGGTCTTGAATACCTGCGGGATCCAGCGCGCATTGGTGGCCGCCAGCGGCGATATCCGGGCCGGGCTGCCCCCGCCGGGCAAGGAGGGATGGACCGTGACCATCGCCGACTTCGGGACGCGCCCGAAGGAACCGGGCCTCTCTGGTTGGGTGGAGGCCGGTGGCGGAACAAGGCACGGGAGCAACTCCCGATACGGCGGTGCCGGCGTAGGACTGTTCGTTGTCACCCCGGCACCCGCCTCGGGCCGCGAACTGGTTCCTCAGACCCTGCTCGTGCGCAACGCCGCCATCTCAACCTCCGGCGACACCGAGCAGTTCGTCGAAATCGACGGGGTGCGCTACTCGCACATCGTTAGTCCCTTCACAGGCTTGGGACTGACCAACCGCATCCAGGTCACTGTGATCGCCCCGGACGCCACCACGTCCGATGCCCTGGCCACCGCCTGCTGTGTGTTGGGACCCGAACGCGCCATCCGGGTGGCGGATTCCATTCCGGGGGGGGCGGTCATCGTGGTGACAGAAGACGGGAATCAAACCCGGACTTGGAGATCCAAGCGAGCGCCTTGAAGCCACGGGCCGGCGCCATGAACCGTAAGAATTCCCTCACCCGCCCTTGCGGGCACCCTCCATGAACCGGCTGTTGGTAGGGACATCGCGCTGCGATGTCCCCGCCCGCGCATCAGCGGGCGGAACGGGGCCCCGCTCGACGCGGCGCGGACGGCGCGGCGCGCCGTCCCTCCCTGGTTCCTGGGAAGATCTCACTTTCCTGTTTTCATCCGCCCCGCTTCCTTCCATTTTCATGGGCGACGTATGGCTGAGAAACCGCAAGCACAATTACGACGAGAGCAAGATCAAGACGCTGTCCTCGCTGGAGCACATCCGGCTGCGCACCGGCATGTACATCGGGCGCATCGGCAACGGCGCGCATTACGACGACGGCTGCTACATCCTGCTCAAGGAGGTCATCGACAACGCCATCGACGAGTTCATCATGGGCCACGGCAAGCGAGGTCGAGATCGACGATCGAGGGCAGCCGCGTGCGCGGTGCGCGACTTCGGCCGCGGCATCCCGCTCGGCAAGGTCGTGGACTGCGTCTCCAAGATCAACACCGGCGCCAAGTACAACGACGACGTGTTCCAGTTCAGCGTCGGCCTCAACGGCGTCGGCACCAAGGCGGTCAACGCGCTGTCGAAGGCGTTCCTCGTGCGCAGCCATCGCGACGGGCGAGTTCGTCGAGGCCGCAGTTCAAGCAGCGGCAAGCTGCAAGAAGGAGAACGAGCGGCAAGACCAAGCGAGCCCGACGGCACCTTCATCGAGTTCGAGCCGGACCCGGAGATCTTCAAGGAGATCGAGTTCCGGCCCGAGCACATCGAGCGCCGGCTGCGGCATTACAGCTACCTGAACACCGGGCTGAGGCTGATCTACAACGGCAAGGCGTTCCAGTCGCGGCACGGCCTGATGGACCTGGTGATGGAGGATCTGGCAGGCCGACGGCAGCGAGCCGATCTACCCGCCGCTGCATTACGCGAGCAAGACGCTGGAGTTCTGCTTCACCCACAGCAACAGCCGCTACGGCGAGACGTTCTACTCGTTCGTCAACGGCCAGTACACCAGCGACGGCGGCACGCACCTGAGCGCGTTCCGCGAGGGCCTGCTCAAGGCGGTCAACGAGTACGCGCAACGGCAAGTTCGAGGGCGACGACGTGCGCGAGGGCATGGTCGGCGCGGTGGCCATCCGGCTGAAGGACCCGGTCTTCGAGTCGCAGACCAAGAACAAGCTGGGCAACACCGAAATCCGCACCGAGCTGGTCAACAAGGTGCGCGAGGAGCTGCTGCACTTCTTCAACCGCAACAAGGACGATCGCCGAGAAGATCATCGCGAAGGTCAAGGACACCCAGCAGCTGCGCAAGGAACTGCAGGAGGTCAAGAAGCTGGCGCGCGAACGCGCCAAGGCCATCACGCTGCGCATCCCGCAGCTCAAGGACTGCAAGCACCACTTCGACAAGAAGCAAGGGCAAGGGCCGGGGCACGATGGTCTTCATCTGCGAAGGCCAGTCCGCCGCCGGCTCGATCACGAGCTGCCGCGACGTGAACAACCAGGCCGTGTTCGTGCTCAAGGGCAAGCCGCTCAACGTCTGGGACCTCAAGCGCGACGTGATGTACAAGAACGACGAGATGTACAACCTCATGCAGAGCCTCAACATCGAGGACAACATCGAGGGCCTGCGCTACGAGAAGGTCATCCTCGCCACCGACGCCGACGTGGACGGCCTGCACATCCGCAACCTGATGATCACCTACTTCTTCCGGTTCTTCGAGCAACTCGTGCACGACGGCCATGTCTACGTGCTGGAGACGCCGCTGTTCCGCGTGCGCAACAAGGAGCGGACGATCTACTGCTACAGCGAAGCCGAGCGCGACGACGCGGTGAAGGAACTGGGCGGCAAGCCGGAGATCACGCGGTTCAAGGGCCTGGGCGAGATCAGCCCGAAGGAGTTCCAGCAGTTCATCGGCAAGGAAATGCGGCTGAGCCAGGTCGAATATGCGCCCAAGCCGGAGGCCGGCGCCGATCTTCGACTTCTACATGGGCAAGAACACGCCCGAGCGGAAGGACTACATCATGGAGCAGCTGGTCGTGCCGGTGGAGGAGTGAACTTGTGTTTCATGGGCCGAATTGCTGGGCCGCTCACCCTGCGGCTTGCGATCGACGTCATCCGGGCGTAACCTCCGTCCATGAGCATCGAAGCCCTGATGAATGAGGTCCAGGCCTTGTCAGCCGACGCCCGCCGGAAGTTGATGGCGTTCATGGTGGCGTTGCAGGATGAAGGGCGGGAAGGCTACGCGGCGAAACTGGCGGCGAAGATTGATGACCAGTCCCCCGACCGCTGGTTGACGCCAGAACAGTGCGCTCAGCAGTTGGGGCTTCCCAGTGAATCGAAATGAGCGACGCCCGTCTGCTCATTGACATCGAAGTCCTCGAATTCCTGCGAACACGACGCCCGAAGGAGCAGGCCGACATTCTCAAGCACTTCCGAGAAATCGCCGCGTTCCCCTCCAAGTTCTCGGATTTCGTGGAGCACGACTCCGCCGGTCGGCGAGTGGATGTTCACATCTTCGGCAAGTTCGCCATCAAGTTCTGGGACGACTTTGCGGACCGGCATGTGAAGATTCTTGATGTGCATCTGGCGGACTGAAATCAGCCTGAAAGAATTCGCCCAGTTCATCGGCCCGGACATGCGGCTCAGCCGCGTGGAATATGCGCCAAAGCCCGAGGCCTCGCCGATGTTCGACTTCTACATGGGCAAGAACACGCCCGGGCGGAAGGACTACATCATGGACAGCCTAGTCGTGCCGATGGAGGAGTGAAATGCCTTTTGCCAAAATTGAGGCGGCGCGCTAGTTTCTCACTGCCATGAGCACGTTGATTGAGATTCAAGATGCCGTTGCCCAGCTTCCCAGCAACGAAAAGAAAGCCTTGCAGCTTTGGCTCAATTCCCAAGCCGAGCCGGAGATGACTGCTCAAGAAGAAGAGCGCTTGCTGCGCTCGCTGGATGAAGCCAGGCGCGACATTGATGCCGGCAAGGGCGTTTCGATGGATGAAGTCCGCAAACGCGTCGGCTCATGGGCTGCAAAATAATCTTCTCCCCGCAAGCCATCGCGGATTTGGAGTCTGCCGTTCGTTTCATTGCAAAAAGACAACCCGGACGCCGCCGCGCGCGTGGGCAATGCACTTATTGATCAGGTTTCGATTCTGGAGAATTTCCCCTTGGTCGGTTCGCCGTATTCCAAACGCGCCGGAGTGCGCAAACTGGTTTCGCGTCCTTACATCATCTACTACCGGCCACGGCTGAACGAAGACTGCGTGGACATCTTGCGTTACTGGCACGGCGCTCGGGGCGAACCGGAATTGTAACTTCACCTGGGCAAGAACACGCCCGAGCGCAAAGATTTCATCATGGACAAGCTCGTCGTGCCGGTGGAGGAGTGAAAGACCGCAAACAAACCTTTTGCGCCATCCACCGGAACGGCTAGAATACAAACATGAAAAAGCTGACAGCCATCTTGCATCGCGGGGAACCGGGTGAGGGCGGCTTTTGGGCGACTTGCCTGGAAGTTCCCGGCGCCAACGGGCAGGGGGAAACGCGCGAGGAATGTCTGGCCGACCTTAAGAACGCTGTCCAACTGTTGCTTGAAACCGAGCGCGAAGAGGCATTTCGCCTCGATCCCCGCGCGGAAACGGCGGAACTGGTGCTGGCATGAAGCGCCGGGCACTGCTCGCGCATCTTCAAGAAAACGGCTGCAGGCCGTTCCGCGAAGGCGCCAGTCATTCCATCTGGCAAAACCCCCTGACCGGTCGCAAGGAAGCCATTCCCAGGCACAGCGAGATCAAGAAGTTCCTGGCCCGTTCCATCTGCCGGAACCTGTCGGTGCCGATCCCGCCGGGTGACTGATCCTCGAGGTCGGCAAGAACACCCCCGAGCGCAAAGACTACCTCAGGCAGCATCTCGTCGTGCCGGTGGAGGAGTAGTCCAGGCGCAAATCGATCCGCCGATGCCAAGCTCACGGCGGATGAAGTGCTGAATCCCTACGCCACCGCCTTCCGCTATCCGCCTTGGATCTTCGCGTGCATGCCAATGGGCTGCCAGAGTTCTTCCGGCACTTCGGCGAAGATGCCGTCCCACAATGCTTGGCGCAGCGTCTCCGCCTCAGCGAGGCAGGCGCGGATGTCTCCGGCTTCCAAGTCGGGAAAGTCCGCGAGGATTTCCTGCTCGGGGACGCCCGCCGCCAGCAGGTCGAGCACGTCCTTCACCCGGATGCGCATCCCACGGATGCAGGGGCGTCCCAGGGGATTTGATCGAGGCCGTCCGCCAGCGTGCCGTCCCACTCGGACCAGTCCTCTTTCGCCGCCGCCATCTCGCGGGCGGTTTCCTCCCACGAGAGTTTCTTGGGGCCTGCCTTGGGCTTGAGGGCAATTTCGTGGCCGCGGTCCTCGAGCACAATGCCGTGCTCGAAGCCGTGCTTGCGGATGAGGTCGGCGGAGAGGCGGATGCCGCGCGAGTTGCCGATTTGGGCCAGCGAAATTTCCAGCGTTCTCATGGTGGACTTACGGTAATCACAGACGCGGATTGAATCAAGTTTCCGCTTCCAGCAATGCCTTCATTTCATCCACCAACGCCAGAATCCGCCGCTCCTTTTCCGCCACGCTGGCGAGGATGTCCTCC
Source organism: uncultured Verrucomicrobiae bacterium (assembly GCA_963751435.1). GTDB lineage: Bacteria > Verrucomicrobiota > Verrucomicrobiia > Limisphaerales > DSYF01 > JALOTU01. Next base: position 85,888 of record CAVVUP010000027.1, read on the forward strand.
GGCTCGGCGTGGTCGGTCTTCTCCGGCTCGACGAGGCCGAGGCTGGCGAGGGTGAGGTTGTAGGCGTTCTCCACGATTCGCTTCGCCGAGGATGCAGCACATCGCCCTCGCCTCGGGCGCCCACGTGCGTGCTTGCCCGAGTTCCAGGGTTGTGGCTTCATTCCGCGCCGGAATGTGCGCCGCCAAGAAAAAAAAGGATTCGAGCCAGCCCGAACTGCCCATCCTCGACCCGGAGCAGCCGCTCCCGCCGCCGAAGCTGGACAAGGCCTCGGGGAATGGCCACGGGGCCGAGCATGTTCATGCCGAACAGGTGACGGCGGTGGCGCACCGGCCCTTTGACCCGAAGAAGGCCGAGCTGCCGTTGCATCGCCGGGTGGACCGAGGCTTTCTCGATTACGCCTCCTACGTCATCCGGGACCGGGCGATCCCCAACCTGGCGGACGGCCTCAAGCCGGTGCAGCGCCGCATCCTGTGGTCCCTGCACCAGAACGACGACGGACGGTTCATCAAGGTGGCCAACATCGTCGGGGACACGATGAAGTATCATCCGCACGGCGACGCCTCGATCGGCGACGCGCTGGTGGTGCTGGCCAACAAGCGTTACCTGATCGAGGGTCAGGGCAACTTCGGCAACATCTACACCGGCGACCCGGCCGCCGCCCCGCGTTACATCGAGTGCCGGCTCACCGAGCTGGCGCGCACGGAACTGTTCAATGACGAAATCACGGAGTTCGTGCCCAGCTACGACGGGCGCAACCGCGAGCCGGTCACGCTGCCGTCCAAGCTGCCCCTGACCCTGATGCTGGGTGCCGAGGGCATCGCGGTGGGGCTCAGTGCCCGGATCCTGCCCCATAATTTCCCCGAGTTGCTGAAGGCCCAGATGGCCATCCTGAAGAAGGAATCGTTCAAGGTGCTGCCCGACTTCCCCACCGGCGGCCTGATGGACGCGCGGGATTACCGGGACGGCCAGGGCACGATCAAGGTCCGGGCCAGGATCAAGGTCAAGGACGACGCCACGGTGCTGATTCAGGAGATCCCGCCCGCCACCACCACCGAATCCCTGATCGCCTCGATCGAGGACGCGGTGCGCAAGGGCAAGCTGAAGGTGAAATCCATCAACGACTTCACCTCCGAGACGGCCGAGATCGAGATCAAGTGCCCCTCCGGCGTGAGCACGGACAAGCTGGTGGACGCGCTCTACGCCTTCACCCAGTGCGAGGTGACCCTCGCCAGCCGCATCGTGGTCATCCGGGACAACCGGCCGGTCGAGATGACGGTGAGCGAGGTGCTGCGCGCGAACACCGATCAACTGGTGGCCACCCTCAAACGGGAGCTGGAACTCAAGCAGCAGAAGCTCCAGGACGAACTCCACTTCCGCACCCTGGAACGGATCTTCATCGAGGAACGCCTCTACAAGGCCATCGAGAAGTGCAAAACCAACGAAGCGGTGTTGGCCGCGGTTCAGGAGGGGTTCAAACCGTTCCGCAAACAGTTGCTGCGCGAGTTGACCGATCCGGACGTCGAGCGGCTGCTCCAGGTGCGGATCCGCCGGATCTCGTTGTTCGACATCAACAAGCACCGGGAGGAGACCGAGAAGCTGCAGGCCGAGCTGGCCGAGACGCGCAAGCACCTCAAGCAGCTCGTGAAGTATGCGATCGCGCATCTGGAAGGGTTGATCGAAAAATACGGGCCGCAATATCCGCGCCTGACCCGGAGCAGCCGGCACGACGAGATTGACGTCAAGGAGGTGGCCTTCAAGGCGTTCAAGGTGGCCTACGATCGCGAGAGCGGTTACGTGGGCTACAAGGTCAGCGGCGAGGAGTTCAAGACCGAGTGCACGAAGTTCGACAAAATCCTGCTGGTGTTCAAGGACGGCAGCTACAAGGTGACCGAGCTGCCGGAGAAGCTGTTTGTCGGACCCGAACTGTTCCACTGCGGCCTGCCTGAGCGGGAGCGGGTGTTCACCATGGCCTACACCAACCGTCAGGCCAGTTATCTCAAGCGGTTCACGTTCGGGGGATCGATCCTCAACAAGCTCTACAGCCTGACGCCGCCAAAATCCAAGGTCCTGTTCTTCGAACCGGACACGCCGGACCTGCTCTACATCCGCTACAAACCGGCCGCCTACCAGAAGATTAATCAACAGACCTGCAAACCTTTGGAAATCGAGGTCAAGGGCGCCAAAACCCGCGGACGGCAGATCTCCGTCAAGGACGTCTCCTCGATCACCTCCAAACCCACGCGCGGTTGGGATGAACAGGCGCCCACCACCAAGCTGATGTTTGGGTAGCCTGCGACGGCATCATCGACCTGCTTCGCGCTCGGCCCGGCGCAGGCGCCGCTCGAACCGGCGGGTCTCCTGCCGCAACAAGTCCTCGGCGGACCAGCCCTTCGACTGCGCATAAGAGGTGAGAGCCAGCAACTGTTGGGCGACCTGTGACTTCGTTTTCGCGCCGGCTGCCGGAACGTCGTCCAGCAGTTTCGCTTTCCGCGCTTTCTTGGTCAGCTTCTCGGCGCGTTGCAGGGCGGGCAGGTGTTTGGGAATGCCGTCCAAGGCCGAGAACCGGGCGCGATGGGTGCCGTGTTTCTCGGCGCGCTTGATCTTCTCCCAGTTGGCCCAGACCTGGTCCACGTCCTTGACCTTCAGATCGCCGAACACGTGGGGATGGCGGCGGATGAGTTTGTCGGTGATGTGCCGGGCCACGCGGTCGAAATCGAACGCGCCGCGTTCCCTGGCCAACTGGCAGTGAAACACCACCTGCAGGAGCAGGTCGCCCAGTTCCTCCTCCATCTCGTGGTCGTCCCCGGCCTCGATGGCATCGATCAGTTCATAGACCTCCTCGACCGCATGCCAGCGCAGGGAGTGGTGGGATTGCTCACGGTCCCACGGGCAGCCCTTGGGCGAGCGCAGTTGGGCCATGACATTGAGCAGGTCGTTGATGGCGGAGGTCTTTTTCATGGGAACGAGACATGGAGTGATGGGTTGTGGGGGGAGGGAGTGGGCCTTGCTTGGTTTTCCATGGTCCCAACACCCCCATACTCCAGCACTCCAGTTTTCCAGGTCACAACACCACCAAGTTGTCCCGGTGCACGATTTCGACGCGCTTCAACTGCCGGGTGCGGATTTCGTCCCCGCTGAAGCTGGCCAGGCCACGGGCGAACTCGGTTCCGTTCGAGTCGCAGATGCGCAGCACGTCGCCTTTCTTGAACTCGCCTTCGCAGCGCACCACACCCGGGGGCAGGAGGCTCTTGCCCTGCTCACGCAGGGCCTTGCGCGCGCCGTCATCGACGTGAAGGGTGCCTTTGGGATGGTGGAAGAACGCGATCCAACGCTTGCGCCCGCGCAGCCGGGCCGCTTTGGGCACAAACAAGGTGCCTTCCTCGGCCCCGGAGAGGATGCGCTCCAACGAATCCGGTTTCCTTCCCGAGGCAATGACCAGCGGGATGCCGGCGCGCACGGTAACCTTGGCCGCCGCGAGCTTGGACGCCATGCCGCCGACCGCGGTGGCGCTGTCGGTGCCGCCCGCCAGCGTTTCCACGGCGGCGATGTCCTCGACCGCCGGGACCACGCGCGCATTCTTGCCGCCGTAATTCTCGATCAAGCCATCCACGGTGGTGAGGATGACCAGCAGGTCGGCAGGCAGCAGGGAGGCCACCAGCGCGGAAAGCATGTCGTTGTCGCCGAACTTGATCTCAGTGAAGGAGACCGCGTCGTTTTCGTTGATCACCGGCACCACGCCGTGGCTCAGGAGGGTGATCAGCGTGTTGCGCGCGTTGAGGTGTCGCTCCTTGTGTTCAAGGTCGGCGTGGGTGAGCAGCACCTGGGCGGCATTCAACTGATGCTCGGCAAAAAGGCGCTCATAGGTGGCCATCAGCCGGGGCTGACCCACGGCGGCGCAAGCCTGTTGTTGCGAGATTTCCGCTGGCCGACGGGCATATCCCAGCACCCCCATGCCGGCCCCCACCGCGCCGGAGCTGACCACGACCACCTCCCGCCCCGCCCGCACCTGCGCCGCCATCTGGGCGACCAACTGCTTCATCTGGGCCAGGTCCGGGTGCCGGGCGGCGTCGGTGAGCACGCCCGTGCCCAGCTTGATCACGATCCGGGACACATTTTGGAACACTGCGCTGCGCATAGTCGCCGGAACAGGCTAGCCGCGACAGGCCGGGGCCAGCAAGCGCATCCTCGAGACTCGATGCTGGATTCTCCATACTGGACCATCGAGCAACGAGCATCGAGGGATTGCCTTACTCCGTGGTTGGCTTCATTCCGGCCTTCCCATACCCTTGTGCCACTATGGGTCTACTGGAAGGCAAGACTGGCATTGTGTTTGGTGTCGCCAACAAACGCTCGATCGCATGGGCGATCGCCCAAGCCTGGGCAGCCGAGGGCGCCTCGCTGGCGTTCACCTACCAGGGCGAACGCCTGCAAAAGAATGTCGAGGAACTGGCCGGAGCTTTCGGCGCCGACACCTTGATCACTCCCTGCGATGTCACCAAGGACGATGACATTGCCCGTGTGTTCGAGGAGGCGGGCCGGAAGTTCGGGACGTTGAATCTGCTGCTGCATTCCGTCGCCTTTGCCCCCAGGGACGCGCTCGAGGGGAAGTTTGTGAATACCAGTCGGGAGGCGTTCCGGATCGCCCACGATGTGAGCGCCTACTCCCTGGTGGCGCTGGCCCGGGCCGGCGCGCCGTTGATGAGCGACGGCGGCAGCATCCTGGCCATGAGCTATTACGGCGCCGAGAAGGTTGTCCCCCATTACAACGTGATGGGCGTGGCCAAGGCGTCGCTGGAGGCCAGCACCCGTTATCTCGCTTACGATCTCGGCCCCCAGAAAATCCGCGTCAATTGCATCAGTGCAGGTCCCGTCAACACCCTGGCCGCCCGCGGCATTTCCGGTTTCAACGCCATGTTCAAGCATTACGAGGAGCACGCCCCGCTCAAGCGCAATGTGACACCGGAGGAACTGGGCGCCACGGGTCTTTTCCTGGCCAGCGCCGGCAGCGCCGGCATCACGGGCCAGGTGATCTACGTGGACGGCGGTTACCAGATCATGGGGATGTAAGCCTGCTTCAGCCAATCCTCCGCAACGAGGCGGCGTAGGCGCCATCGACCTGGTCCCGCATCGGCGTCACCTCCTGTTCATCCTCCAACTCGAGGCCGGGGCATCGGCTGACAAACCGCCGCACCAACTGGCCGTTCTCCTCCGGTTCCAGGCTGCAGGTGCTGTAAACAAGGCACCCGCCCGGCTTCACCCGGGCGGCGGTGGCGGCTAGCAGCTCCAGTTGCGTGTCGGCCAGACGCCCGATCTCTGCCGGCTGGATGCGCCAACGCAGGTCCGCCCGCCGCCGCATGACCCCCGTGTTGGAACAGGGCGCGTCCACCAGGACGCGATCGAATTGTGGACTGAGGATTCCGGATTGCGGCGTTGTTCCCGATGCGAGTTGAAAGGGTTCCACGGAGCCGGCCCCCAAGCGCTCGATGTTCTCGTGGATGAGTTGCAGACGCTTCGCGGAGGAATCGCAGGCCACGACTCGGCCTTCGCCCTTCATCATCTGCGCCATGAACGTGGTCTTGCCGCCCGGCGCGGCGCAGAGGTCAAGCACCGCTTCCCCGGGCTGCGGATCCAGAATCAGCGGAGCCAGCAGTGTGCTGGGATCCTGCACGTAGAACCAACCGTCCCGAAAGCTGCCCAGCTTGATCAACGGCGGATGGGATTTGAGCCGGAACACCACGTTCTCCGGCAGCCAGTCCCGACGGATGAAATCGTATTCGACGTTCTCGAAACGCCAGCGTTCCAGGAGCCGGCCCGGGTCGGTCTTCAAGGTGTTCACCCGCGCATAGGTGTCGGCGGGCGTGTTGTTCCATTCCAGCAAGGCCAGGGCGTCCGTCCGCCCGCGGTTGGAAATCCAGCGATCCACCAGCCAGGCCGGATGCGACCAGCCGATGGCGGGGTCTGAGGATTTGAGGTCTTGCAGGAGCTTTCGGGTCGGGCCCAGTTCCCGCGCATAGCCCCGCAACAGGGCGTTCACGAAGCCGCATTGGGGGCCGCAACCCAGTTGCCGGGCCAACTCGACGGATTCATCCACGGCAGCGTGGGCGGGGATGCGGTCCAGCCACAGCAGTTGATACAAGCCCAGGCGCAGGACGACGCGGACTGCCGCCATCTGTTCACGCCCACCGGTGCGCTGGCCGATCAGCCAATCGAGCGCGCCCTGCCAGCGCACGCAGCCCAAGCCCAACTCGCGGCACAAGGCACGGTCCACCGGCATCAATCGCGCCTCGTCAATGGCGCGATCCAGCAAAGGTTCAATGAAATCGGCCCCGCGCTCCCGTTTGAGCAGGGCGGAGGCGGCGGCGCTTCGGGGTGTCGGCTCAAGCACACCGGGAATAAATGCTTTTCCCCCCCCCGGAGCGAGCCTAAGATGAGGTCTATGCGCGCGGAATTGGAAAAAATGGTGGCGGCGGGAAAGATTCACCAACGCCATGTTGAGTCGCTGATGCAGTTGACCGAAAGCGGCTTCTGCATGCATCGAAGCTGGGGTTTCGGCCGGATCCGCACGGTGGACACCGTCTTTGGCCGGTTCACCATCGATTTTCCCGGCAGGGAAGGGCATGCCATGGACCTGACCTTTGCGGTGGAAGCCCTGAAGCCCATTCCCAAGGACCACATCCTGGCCCTCAAGGCCTCCGATCTGGACCGATTGAAACAGTTGGCGGCCACCAACCACCTTGAGCTGGTGAAACTCGTGCTCAAGAGCTACGGGGGGAAAGCCACCCAGGACCAGATCCAGCAGGCGCTGGTCCCGGAGGTCATCAGCGAGGACTGGAAAAAGTGGTGGGACGCCGCCCGGCATGAGATCAAGAAGGACGGACACTTCCAGATCCCCGCCAAGAAGAGCGAACTCATTGTTTATCAGGCATCCGAGATTTCCCTGCATGATCAACTGATCGAGGCCTTCCGGTCGGCCAAGGGATTGAAGGCCCGCCTGGCGGTGGCCGCCGAAGCCGCCCGGAGCGTGGAAGATTTGACGGGGGTGGAATCTTTGGCCACCGAAATGGTCTCGACCCTGAACAAGGAGATTCCCTCACATCAACGGACCAAGCCCGGTGTGGCCCTCGAGGCTGTGTTCGCCCGGGATGACCTGCGAGCCATCGCCAAACTGCCCCCCGAGCCGGGGGAACTGAACACCGCGGACATCTGGCATCAGGAACTCATCTTTGCCGACGTGCTGGAGGGCATGCCGGCCGCCAAGCAGCGCCGCGCCATCGAGTCCTTCAAGGAGGCCAATCCGGACAACTGGCATGAGGTGGTGCTGTTGTCACTCAACGGGATCTCGGCCCGCTTGTGCAAGGAACTGGTGACAACCCTGATCCAGGCCGGTCGAATGGCGGAGTTGAAGGAGGTCCTGGCCCGCTTGATCAGCCAGCACTCGGCCAGCAGCGAACTCCTGCTCTGGCTGGGCAAGGAACGCAGCGACACCTTTGCCGATATCCTCGGACCGGAGGTGTTCCGAGCCATGATCAGCTCCATGGAGCGCGATCAATTTAACGAGAGGCGTTCCAACCGGCTGCGCGATTTCATCATGGGCGATGGGGAACTGCTCGCCGACCTGACGGCGGCGGCGGACATGGATGTGATCCGGGATGTGACGCGCGGCCTCCAGTTGTCCACCGTGTTCGATGACATGGACAAGCGTTCCCTGCTGGCCCGGTTGGTCAAGAGTCATCCTTCCGTTCAATCGCTCATTTCCGGGGAGCAAACCAAGCAGGACAACGCCCTGCTCGTCTCCTGGGAAAGCTTGGAGCGACGGCGCTCGGAATATGCCGATCTAGTGCAACGGAAAATCCATGAAAACTCCAAGGAAATCGCCATCGCGCGCAGCTACGGGGATTTGCGCGAAAATCATGAGTACAAGGCGGCCAAGGAAATGCAGAAGGTCCTGATGCGGCGCAAGGAGGAGCTGGAAGCCCAGTTGATCCGCGCCCGCGGCACCGACTTCGGAGAACCGCGCACCGATGTGGTCAGCATCGGCACCATCGTCCATGCCACCGACCTCGAGGCGAATCGCCAGGAGACCTTCACCATCCTTGGCGCCTGGGACAGCGATCCAGACCGGGGCATCATCAGTTACCTCTCGCCCGTCGCCCAGGCACTGCTCAACAAATCCCCCGGCGAACAGGTCGAATTCGATGTCCACGGCGCACGGCATCATCACCGCATCGACCAGATCGAACGGTTCAAGCCCGGGACTGGCTCGAAACCGGAACCGGTGCCGGGAACACCGACGACACCGCCAGAGTCTGCTTAAGCCACCTGAGCCGCAGTCAGCGCGTCTCGCGGTCTCTTTGTTCGCCCATGGAGCGGGTGATTAGGCTGGTGTGCGACTTCATCCGCTGCCGACGCATCAACAGGACGCCACCCGCGACGATCACGAGCACAACCAGTCCCCCGGCGATTGTGACGAGGGCCATCGGCAGCTCAGACCCTTGTCCGGCCTCCTTCTCTGGCGGAGGTGTGGGCGTCCCGGGCTCGGGGTGCGGTGTCGCTTCTTCTCCAACTGCCACCGGCGCCATCGGGCGCGGTGCGGACTGTGCCTGGGTGGGTGTCTGTACCGGCATGTTCAGCCCGGCAGCCGGTGGAAGCGGTCCCGCGGCGTTGGACGTGCCGGTCGGAGCTTTAGGGGGTTGACTCCGGGTTCCACTCACGATCAAGGGCTCGGCGAACACAATGGGGCCCTTGTTGGTGGTCATCAGGGTCCGGGAAAGATCCGGCAGCGCAGCCGCACCGTTGGTCTGGACCGCACCCAGGGGCTCGGGCTTCGGCTTGGGTTCAGGTGGAAATGGGGGGAACTCGATTGGCCAGGGGGGATAGCTGGTGCGGTGCCCGATCAAGGCCCCTTTGTAGCCGCGCAGCACGGTGACGATGGGCATCCGCTTCTGCTTCCGTACCTCCGTCAGTTCCTGAAGCGATTGGGCGATGGCCTCGTCAAACGGCGTCCCGTGAATCACCTCGTTGCCATCCCCGCAGAGAACGACCGTGATGCGGCGGGATTCCGAAACCACCGCCAGCACCTCCGGCATCACCCCGGAAAAATCCGCCGTCCGGCTGAACCGCTGCTTCTCGACGAAATCCAGGACGCGCCGGGCGATCGGGTCGCGGTTGTCTTCGTCCCACTGCAGCAACTCGAATTCCCCGGTATGCAACGTGTCGTTGAAGGTCCAGAAGCCGAGTTGATCACCCTTCCGAATCTCCCCATTCATTCCGGACTTCAACAGAGCCGTGAGGGTCTCCTGCACAGACGCGGCCCGCGTCCGCATGGTGGAGGAAACGTTCAGGAGGAATAGGTATCGGTCCGGGATGCGGGCCGGCGCGTTCGTACCCGCGCCCGCCACCGGGGCGGGGACAACCGCAAGGAGCAGCCACACTCCTGTGAGCAGTGAGATTCCGACTTTCATGGGGTTCGAGGGGACGCCAGGCGATTGGTTGCGGTCCGGGACGCCCGATATCGTGCATGCTCCTGACGGTTGTGCCGCCGCACATCATCCGCCAACCCGGCCAACGCGGTCTCCACCGTATGGGCGAAGCATTCGCACGACTCGGCCATGCCGCCCATGTGGATCACGAGGTTGCGTTCGGCCACATCGTTGGTGACGGCCAGCACCTCGCCGTAATCCTGAAAGCGATAGGCGGCGCGCTCGATCATGTCATCGGCCGTCTGACCGTTCCGCGAATACAGCACCTCGACCCGCCGGGAGCTGTGCGCCTTGGGCGTGTGGGCTGGAGCGCCCGCCCCATCAAAGAAGATCGTGATGGGAATGCCAACGGCATCCTGGTAATGCGTGAGCGTCTGAATGAGGGCATCCCGGGCCGCCGCGCAATGTCGGGACTTTCCCGGAGCCAGATCCACCCAGTCGTGCAGGAGGCTGTAGCCGTCCACAAGAATGCGCACCAACGCCATGCCAACACCATAGCGTCACCCCGCGCCAAGTCGAATCCCAAACTCATCGCCCCAGATGGGTGATCTTCCCTGGCCGTGGTATCAGGAAAGCGGTTCGCGTTCCCAACAAACCCGCACCCCACGGTTTCATCCTTATGGGCTCCGGCGCCATGAATGTGGATCCCGCCGTTCCAACCCCACGCCCCTTCGCCCCATATCTGGTCGTAGACGCCCTGCGCGAGAAGTAACTGTTGCCCGGGAGGGGAAAGCGTGAATCAGGGTTTTTGGGTTCTGTCACGGGAAGGCCCGTTTGGCGAGCAGATTGAGGCCGTGACTGGGGCGGGCGGCCACGCGCTCGAAGACCTGCCGGGTCGTGCCCCAACCGCACCGCAGCACCGGTTGCAGCAACGCCGTGCGCAGCAGCGCCAGCGCACAGGCCGCGTTCTTGTGGCGCAGCCGGCAGCGCCACGCTTACCGCGCGCGTTTCAATCCGGCCCCGGCTGGGTTCGGTCTGGGCAAAAGGGGGGTGGCCCCGGCCAGTTTCTTCGCCGCGTTTTTCGGCACGGTGGGTTGGTTGTCCTTCACGCCCAGCACGTAGTCGCCGCCTTTTTCCTGGGTGATGATCTGCGCGGTTTCTTTCTGGCAGTGGAGCGGGTCGGCGGTGACGACGCAGCCCAGCAAGTTCACCGCGTCGGAGCGCAGGAGTGTTTGGGCGGCGGGCAGTTCGTGGCCTTTGTTGGGGGCGGCAATAATCGCCACCGGCGCGCCGTCCTCGTGTTCGACCAGGCTGACAATGCAGCCCAGGTGGTCGCGAATGGTCTTGCCGTCCAGGGCCAGCGAGGCGGGCAGGCGTCCGGCCTGCGCTTGGAGCCAGCGGGTGAGGACGTCGGCTAGGGCTTCGAGGTCCAGGGCGATCAGGAGATCGCGCAGGACGGTGTAGGTCGGGGCCGGATAAAACTTCGTGCCTTTCTTGGGCCAGAAGCCGAGGGCTTTGCGCTGGGCTTGGGCCTGATTTCACGGACACTTCCTCATCAGAACATTTATGCCGTGGAACAGGGTCCGACCTAATTGGTTATCGGATTGACAGTATCAGCCTTACCATTGATGAGTTGTGGATCGGTCGGGACCCGACGTTATATCTGCCCCCCGACAGAACAGACATATACGGCAAGGCGACCCTGAGCATTGAAGCAACCATATTATCCCCGAACCCTCCGCCTTCACCCTGCTGGGCCTCGGCTCGCTGGCGTTGGTGATGGCCAGAATGCGAAGGTAATCGACGCCCCCCGCCCAGACCCAAGCCCGTCAGCCTGCGCGGTTGGCGGGCTTTGTCATTGTCCGTCTAAGGATTTCACCCACGGGTCCCGGGCGATACTCCGGCCATGCGCGGCCTGATTTCGGGCTGCTGGAAGGTCGAGGCGCTGCTAAACCGCCCCCGAGAACGCCCGAGAACCGGTGCGAGAAGCGCCGTAGGGGGGGTAAGGCGTAACGTTCGCCCCTGGGATAGCCCGCCAATTTCCGCAGGTCGTGCTCGTGGGAAATTTCCGGGCCGTAGTCCTGCGCCTGGGCTGTGAACAACTCTGGCTCTATCTACCCGCCGCTTCTGATAAGTGCTCCGCAGTAGTAAACCAAGCTCGGAAAGGGATTGCGTTATGAAGAGTCACGCAGTCGTATTGTGTGCCGGAATCAGCCTCGGGTTTCTCGCAATTCCACTGCACGCCGACACGTTCGGCAGCGGCCCCAACCAGTTCACCAAATAATGAACACCAAAGAGTTTCTCCGTCTCGGCGTGCCGTTGGGTGAAGCAACGCGGCGCGCGACGGATTTTGTGGCCAGGTTCATCCTCGGCGGTGGTGACAAGTCGCAGTTGCACGCGGAGGTTGCGGCCATTGTGGCGAACCCGCCGGCGTTTCTGGCGGATGATTTGCGCAAAGAGTTAGCGAAGGCGTTGCTCAATGCACCGCCGCCACCGCGCGCCGAGCCCGTGAAATATCATCAGTGGGGCGAAGGGCTGGATCACGAGGCAGTGATGCAGATGGAGAAAGCGTGTCTTTTGCCGGTGTCGGTGGCGGGCGCGTTGATGCCGGATGCGCACGCGGGCTACGGCCTGCCCATCGGCGCTGTGCTGGGTATTATTCCCGGCTCCATGGCCGCGCCGGGATTTATTGTCAGCGGCAAGGGCAACGTGGAGTCGTTGAACTCGGCATCCCACGGAGCAGGTCGCGCGATGAGCCGCAAAGCCGCGAACGAGAAGTTCAACTGGAAGGACGTGAACCGTTTTCTCAAGCAGCAAGGCGTGACGCTCATCAGCGCCGGTCTGGATGAAGTGCCGATGGCCTACAAAGACATCCGCGATGTGATGGCGGCGCAGAGCAATTTGGTCACGGTATTGGGGGAGTTTATCCCCAGACTCGTGAAGATGGCTCCCGCAGGCGAGCGACCGGAGGATTGAATGGAGTTGCGCGACATAGTCGATAGCGGGGTGAATCTGGCCCACCGCTCATTCCAACAGGACCGCAATGAAGTAGTCGCAAGGGCGTTTGTTGCAAGTGTCCCAGCCGCCACTTTGAACTTTTGGCGACTCACTTGCAGGGCATTTTGGAGACAAGCTGGCCGCAATTTATCGCATACTGAATCAACCGGAGGCAACTGACGCAAACTCAACTCCCCTGCCCTTGTCCCCAGGACTGGGGACTGGTGGGAGGGGGGGAACTCGGTAGGCTGTGGGCAGTTCTCATTGATTTGGGGCCGGTCTGAGTGGACCGGCCCTTGTGCTGTATGAGGGTCCATTTCCTCTGCGCCCCAGATGGGGCGACAAAGAACGGCCTCTCCAAGTTGTGAAGCCCGGGGAGGCAGTGGAAACGGGGCTACCGCTTGGGGACAGACTGCTTGTCGGCCGCAGCCTGCTTCTTCTTCTCGTCCGCCTTGTCGGCCTTGGCCTGCTTCTGCGAAGACTTCTTCTGATTTGATTTTGGTGATCGATCACCCATGCGTTGCCTTTCTTCTCGTCGTTGACTGGCCTGCGGAATGTTTGTTTCTCCGCCGGGAGTTGTACTCTGGGGGCGGTGGCGTGGATTGTAAATGATGGAGACGTGAGCCGGACGGCAAGCGGGTGCCGGTGCAAAGGGTGAAGTCGGAGCCGCTCACTTGTGCTGGACGCGCGAGACCGGCAAGCAGGGAGGCGGGTGTCAAAAGTGAGGATTGAACCCTCTGGTGACCCCTCTGGAGGTTTGACCCCTCTGACCTTTGACGATTACGCCTTCGCTCCGGGTAGCGGCGGTGGCACTTTTCCCTTCCTCGCCATGCGCTTCCAGCAGCCCCCCTCGCTGAACTGCGTCCATGCCCACTTCAGCCAGCGGATCAACGCGGCGGCCAGCCAGAGCGCCCACGCAAGCATCAGCAACCGGTAGAACCAGACCGACACGGATACCACAGACGGCCGCGGCAGCTCGCTTCCGCTGCGCGGCTGGAACCAGCACAGGACCGTGCGCGACGAACCGTTGCCGCGAATGAACATCTCCGGGCTGCCGAGCAGACCTTCCGTGACGGCGGCCACAAGGATTCCCAGTGCCGCCACCGTCAGACCCGTGAGGACGATTTGCAGCAAATCAAATCTCCACGGGGAAAGGGCACCGGCGTTCTTCCCGCGCCACGCCAGAAGGAAGAACCACCCGATCACAACCAGCGCGGCGGCGAAGTGGACCTGCGTCAGCCCGAGTGCGAGCAGCGTCCACTGCAATCGGCTCACCGGCGAGAGCTTCAACCCGCCCAGCAGCCACGCGGCGAGAATGGAGACCGCAAGCACGGTCCAGAACCGCACGGCCGGCCCGCGCAAAGGCCCCGCCGCCCAGAGCACCCAGCGGCTTTCCGGCACGTGCATGACCGTGGTGATGTTCGCCGCCTCGACCGGCAACTTCACCTTGTCCGCCACTGCGATGGTCTTCAGCGGCTGGTTCGGGTGCCATTCGAGGTTCAAAGTCTGGCTGCCCGGATGCACGGGAACGATCAGCTTCCCGCCATCGCGGCGGACGGGAATCGCGCGGTCGTCCTGCTTCAGCGAGGAGATCTCCGCTTGGGGATCAAGTTCCAGGATGAAATCGTCGCCCAGGCTGGCCTGGACGTTGAGCGCGAGTTGCGAAGTGCGCTGGCGGCTGCCGAGCGAAATCTCATGGTTCACGCGCCGCACCGTGATCGTGTCACCGCTCACCGCCTCGGGCTTGCTGAACGAAAGCGTGACGCTCTCGCCCGGCCACGGATGCCAGACGGGCACGAGGTTCTGCTCGCTCGTTTCAAAGACCGGCGCGAGTCCCGAAAGCGACGCATTCCAGACGGGAGAGGTCACGAGATGCCAGCATTCGACCCAGCGATCGGTTTTCGCGGCGGTCAGCGCGATCTTCCCGCCAACCGGCAGTTCGCTGTCCCAGACGAATTCCTGTTCGCCCGCGCCCAGCCGCACTTCCACAAAGCCGCCTTCGACGATGACGCCCGACGTGAGCACCTTCTCCCCCGCGAGCAGTGGGATGCGCAGCGAAATCGCCTTGGCTGGCGAGGAAAGCCGCGTCACCACGTTGCGCGCCTGCCACACCAGGCCGACCTCCAGATGGCGATGGACGGCCGACGATCGCATTGAAATCCTTCCTGTCGTACTCCGCCTCGCCCTCGGCCGCCTGGCGCTGGCGTGCGAAGAAGACCTGGTTCTCCGGAATGCCGTTGGGCCGCACACCGGTCACGGTCCAGCCGGGTGCGGTGATGACCACGCGTCGCGGCTTCAACAGGAAGGTCCACTCCCATTCCGTCGCCGGGGGAAGCCATCCTTCGACGGTCACACGATGCACGCCGGCGGGAACGACGACCCAAAGGTAACCCTCGTTGCGGCGCAGGACGACTTCGGGAACATCATCCACCTTGACCGACACCGGTGACCACGAGGGCAGTTTGCCCGGGAGCGGCACGGCGACCTTGATGGCCGCATGCACCTCCGCGCTCATCAAGAGGCTCCCGTCGGTCACCTTCAGGTCCACGGACGGGATCTCCGCGGCGTGCGGGTAGGCGTCGGAAGGTTCCAGCAAACGGTCGCGCAGGGTGTTCAACGTCTCCTGGTCCGGCCATTGCGCGAACGACTGTGCGGGTAACAGCAGCGCGAAAAGCAGAACCGCCGCCGCCACGGCTGGAGCTTTGCGTAATCCATGGCTGGTCGGCGTCTTGTCGCGCCGTCGGAGCAGCACAGCCCCCAGCATCAAGAGCAAGGCGACGCGCAGCAACCGTGAGCACGCGATGCATCGTCATCGAGATCAAGAACGGACGGAGGTGCTCGTCGGCGGAAACCGGACCGTTCCAGCCGCACGCCACCGAGTTCCAACTCCATTCCGGTTCAGCGGGGCCGGTCTGGATCTTGGCCTTGGCCTCATAGAGAAGGTTGGCTTCGATCCTCGATCGGCCTGCCCTCTCTGGAACGGAAGACCATCCGTAGGAGCCGGTGGTGGGAGCCCGCTGCGGCTCCAGGGCCGCAGGCACTTGCTCAACCGCCGCCTGGTCCGCCAAGGGAGCGGCGAGTGTCGGGCCCATGCGGAACGGGGGCCGGCCAAAGAGCGGATGTGAACCGTAGCTCTGCCCCTGCGGCTCGAGCTGCGGGTAGATGACGCTTTGCAGTCTGCTGGCCGACAAAGGGCACGAGGCAGAGCAGCCACAGCGCGATGGCCAGATACCGCCAACCGACAATGCATTTGCGCACGCCACCTTCGGGCACGACGCGCAGAAGGGCCAGCGGCAACAGGAGGAAGAGCCACGTGATCCGCGGTGCGCCTGGTTCGTGATAACCCAGGCCAAACGCCAGAAACGCCACCATGCCAGCCTTCGCACCCCACAGCTTGAACACCGCCAGCGAGAAGATCAGCAGCAGGAACAGGTCGAGCAACGTCCACGCGCTCAGCCAGTCACCCTCCACCCAGTCGGCCCCGAAGAGCGCGAAGAGCCTCCAGCCCGGGGGCAGATTCATCGTCACGTGAAGCCCGTCGGCGGGCGATCGCCAGCCGGTGGCCGGGATGGCTTTCACCCGCTCAGAACGTCCGATCGCCTGCATGTCCAGGTTGCGCGCGCGGATCTCGACACCGTGGGCGCCGTTGGCGGGATTCGTGGTGATCAGTTGAGCCTGGCCGCCAATCTTGGCTGCGCCCAGTTCCTGGCCTTCCGCGATGTCGAGCCGCCAGACCTGCTGCATGGCCCCGTTGATCTGGTCGCGGAACGTGAGGCCCTTGCCATCCTCGTCGAACCAGAACACGCGTTTGATCTTCAGACCCTCCGGCTTTTGCAACCCCATGCCGCGCATTTTTTCCACCAGCCGGAATGGCTTGTCGGTCGGCCATTGATAGACCGGCAGGTTGCGCCACTTCTGCGGAAAGGTCGTCTGGGAAACATCCACCACGTTGGAGCCCGCCCAACTCCGCCATGCGAAACTCCGGCAAGGCGCGGAACCCCACCAGTTCCGTGGCGGTGATCGGCTGGGCGCCCCGGGCAAACTTGATTTCGCCCGCGTCCGTCGTGCGGAATGCGTCCAGGCGGATCGATCCATTTGCCCGGCACGCACCTGCGCCTTCATGCGGCCCTGGTCGTCCACGGCCACGGGCACGGGCGCCTCCACCGAAGCGATGCTCCAGCCTTCAGGCACGATGTTGCCCAGCTCTTCCTCCCGGCTCTTGCCCGGAGACGCTCAACTCGATTTCCGTGCGCAGCCAGAGCGGAATGCCGTCTTCGAGGACGACGCCAGACCTGCGCGGTGACGGCGTCCTTGTCGGTGGCCTCGACGCGGACGCGCTTGAGCCAGAGATTGCCCGTGTCGTCCCAGTTCGGGATCTCGACCTTCCGGCCTTCGAGGGAAAGCGAGAGCACGCCCACTTCGCGCGGCACCCGGACGAGCTGCGGCATTTCGCCTTCCCAACGGAATGCGCCTGAAATGGTGCGCTGTCCCGGCAGCGAGTTCGATGCTGGGCTGTCTGTCATGCTCGACCACGGCCGCGGCCGCGCCGTCCACGCGCACATCCAGCGGCCAGGTGTCGCCGCCGCCGGGCAGCGGCACCCAGGTCTTGCTGAAGACCGCGACGCTCCAATTCCCACGTCGCGGATTTCTGGTCCGCCCAGAGCGACAGTTTGCCCGGCCAGAAACAGACGTGGCTTGCTGGCGTCGTTGAACGGCGTCGGGCAGTTGCGATGTTTGGCATCCCAAGTCGCCCAGTCCTGCCAATCCTTGAGTTCGGCGGGGATCTGGCTTTGAGCGAGTGCGTGGGTGGGTAAGAGAAGAGTGACTCCGAAGACTGCACACACCCGGCCCAGCAAGGTGATTGGTTTCATGGGAAGTTGGTGTTCTGGTGTGCACGGAGGGTAGTCCGGTGCTCGGGGGTTGTCCATGCGTCCTACAGGTCCCATCCGCAGGAGCCGACGTAAGGAGGCCCCATGAGCCTTATGTAATTCTCCCGTGTTTGGCTGCTAAAGGAAGCCGAAGTGCCCTACGCCTCGAAATCAGCCTCAAGAATCGGCGCTAAGGTACAAAATCGAGCACCGCTTTCGTGGAACTAACTGGCAATCAATAGCCTAGCCGGGTGACACCAGAATAGCACCAGAATAGCAGATAGCCTTGCCGGTCTGAGGCCCTGCCTCATTAGACTGTCATGATCTCCTTTTCCTTGTGGGCCAGGTGATCGTCGATCTTCTTGATGTACTGGTCGGTCAGCTTCTGCACTTCCTTCTCCGCGTGCTCGACATCTTCTTCGCTGACGCCGCCCGTCTTGGATTCCTTCTTGATGTGCTCGATGGCATCGCGCCGGACGTGGCGGATGGCGACGCGTCCGTGCTCGGCCATCTTGTGGGCGAGCTTGACGAACTCCTGGCGGCGTTCCTCGCTGAGTTCGGGCATGACCAGGCGGATGATCTTGCCTTGGATGGAAGGGTTGAGCCCGATGTTGGCCTTCTGGATGGCCTTCTCGATCGGATGCAGGCTGGCGAGGTCCCAGGGCTGGATCACCAGCATCCGATGCTCCGGGGTGGTGATGCCGGCCACCTCGCGGATCCGCATATTGGAGCCATACACCTCCACCATAATGTTCTCCACCAGGGCCCCAGAGGCCTTGCCGGTGCGCACGCTCGCAAACTCATGCTGCACGACCTCCTCGGTCTTCATCATCTTCTCCTCCGCTTCCAGCAGAATGTCGTCGAGTGCCATAAGTGTGCGCAGACTACCAAACCCCCTTTCGAGTGTATAGTACCCATTCGACCCATTGAAGCCTTGCCCAAGCCGACGCCTCACACTAGCTTCTGCCGCGCCCGGACCCCGGAAGGAGCGAGTTTGCTCCGTTCATGGCCATGAGCCGGAGGGACGACGGTTCCTCCCCGGCGGACGTCCGCGCATGCAACGCAATCGCAACATCCCGTGAACGAAGTTCTTGTCATCGGCCATCGCAATCCGGATCTCGATTCCATCTGTTCCGCCATCGGCTACGCGGAGTTCAGGTGCCGCACGGGGCTTCCGGAGGCAGTGGCGGCGCGTTGCGGTGACACCAACGAGCGGATTGATTTTGTCCTGCACCGGTTTGGCGTGCCCGCGCCGCGTTTTGTGGCGGATGTTTCCCCGAAGATTCGCGACGTGATGCAGCGCAACGTCATGAGTGCGCTGCCCGACACCCCGATGGCGGAGGCGCTGGATTGGATGGATCACAAGAACCTGCGTGTGCTGCCCGTCCTGGATCGGCAGCAGCGCTGCCTGGGCTTGGCGAACGTGTTCAAGATGATGCAGTTCCATCTGCCGGGGCCGGATCGGCTGTTCGAATCGCGCCGCGTCCTGGCCTCCCTGCAGGGCATCACGCGCACCCTGGGCGCAAAGCTCATCCATGCCGAGGATCCGGACCAGGAAGAGGATCTGACCCTGATGATCGGTGGCATGTCCCTGGAATCGTTCCAGCAGCGACTCCACGAGTATCCCCCACGCAAGATGCTGGTCGTGGTGGGGGACCGCCACGACGTGCAGCAACTGGCCGTCGAGGCCGGGGTCCGCTGTGTGGTGGTGACCGGCAATCTGGATATCCGCGAGGAAACCATCGCCGCCGCCCGGCGCCGGGCGGTCAGCCTGCTGTTGTCCCCGCACGATTCCATGACCACCGCCATGCTCTGCCGCGCCTCGATCACCATCAGTCACATGATCGATGAGGATTTCCTCAGCTTCCGCGACGATGAACCTCTCAAGTCCGCGCAGCGCGCCGCACAGCAATCCTATCTCCACGCCTTCCCCGTCATTGACGAGAACGGCGCCACGGTCGGCATCCTGTCCAAGTCCGACTTCCTCAAGAACGTCAAACGGCGTTTGATCCTGGTCGATCACAACGAGCTTTCGCAGGCCGTGCACGGGGCCGAGGAGGCGGAGGTGATCGAGATCATCGACCACCACCGCATCGGGGCGTTGATGACATCCCGCCCGATCTATTTCCTCAACGACCCGGTGGGCTCGACGAGCACCATTGTGGCCGATGGCTTCTTCCGGCTCGGGGTGCCGATGCCCAAGGAGGTCGCCGGATTGCTGTTGTCCGGGCTGATCGCCGACACCCTGAATCTCAGTTCCCCCACCGCCACCGAACGGGACGCGTCCGTCCTCAAGCGGCTCGAGGAAGTCGCCGGCGTCAATGCCAGCCGCTTCGCCGAAGACCTGTTCCGATCCGGCTCCATCCTGGTGTCGCGCCCGCCCGCCCAGGCGATCACCAGCGATTGCAAGGAATACACCGAGCGCGGCGAGACGTTCAGCGTGGCGCAGATCGAGGAAATCGGCTTCACCCAGTTCTGGAACAAGAAGCCGGCGGTGATGGAAGCACTGCAGGCGTATCGAACCCAGCGGGGCTACTTCTTTGCCGCCCTGTTGGTGACCGATGTCACACGTCGTAACTCCCTGCTCCTGCTGGCGGCGGACAAGGAGATGATGGACACCATCAGCTACCCGGAGGTCGAACCGGGGATCTTTGAACTGGCAGACGTGGTGTCCCGCAAGAAGCAGTTGCTGCCGTTCCTGACCCACTGCCTGGAACAAATCCGCTGAAACGGCCGCTCACTTGACCTTGGTGCGGTTCTTGGCGGAAAACCGGCCCGCCACCCAGCTTCGTTGGGAATCCGTCAGGCAAAGGTGAATCCGCCCGCCCACAGCGGCCTTCGACACCCGGTCAAATTCGATCTGGAGCAGATACTGTGAACGCACCGGTTCGTTCTTCTCGGTTCCATCCGGCTGCTTCCAGAGAATTCGTATGGGGGGATCGAAAGGTGGATCGCCGGAATTCAGGCGGAAGGTCTTGCCCGGCACCAATTCCCCTCCGTGCAAGGGAAAGGTGATCTGCAATTGCAACCCCTCGGGCTGACCTCCGTCCTGCCGCAGGATGAGACGCGTGTCCTGCCAGATGGCCGTCGTCGGCGCAAAATCCCATCCATTGAGGGCGCCGGCTACCGGCGCTTCCAGGAGGGTCAGCGCATTGGTTTGGTCTGTCCAAAGTGACACCTTGGGCGGAGGTTCTGGCGGGGGGGGTTCAGTGTGGCTGCGCTTGGCCAGGTAAAATCCGACGGCTGCCAGGAGCGCAGCCAGGAGCCCCAATAACAGGTAGATCAAAGGCCGCCGTGACCGCTGCGGCGGCACCGGTTGCGGCACGGGCTCCAAGGCTCGCGGAACAGGCACCCGCCGCGTGTCGGCCAGCGAGGCGGTGATGATCAACTTGCTCCCCCCGCTGGTGGGCGCCTGCGGCACGGTCAGCTTCTTGAAACAGCTCGGACACTCGGTGGTCTGCCCCTCCTCGTCGGCCCCCGCCTCCAAATGCTGTCCGCACACCGGACAGGCGAACTTGAACTGGCTGACGGGGTCCACAGCGAAACCATTTCACAGCCCAACCGAGAGGGCAATGTTGATTTCATCGGGATTCGACCCGCGCGGATCCCACGTCCGCCATCTGATGTCGTACCACAAGAGCGGGAACGTTGCGCGCGTCACATTCACTCATCTTCCCCGGATAGGGCAGGCGCCCGGGCTGGTCCCGTTCACTCGCTCCTGAGCGCCTCCACCGGATCCAGCCGCGCGGCACGCCAGGCGGGGAGGAATCCGGCGACGATGCCTGTGAGGGCGGACACCGCGAGCGCCAGGCCCACCACCAGCGGCGACAGGGTGGCGGGGATGAATTCCCGCATCGCAAAGGTCATCGGCCAGGCGATGGCCAGGGCCATCAAGCCGCCCAAGAGGCAGAGCGCGGCGGCTTCAATGAGGAACTGCATGAGGATCGTGCGGCGCTTGGCCCCGATGGCTTTGCGGATGCCGATCTCGCGGGTGCGCTCGGTCACGGACACGAACATGATGTTCATGATGCCGATGCCGCCCACGAACAGCGAAAGGCCCGTGATGAACAGCCCCACCCCGGCGATGGTCCCGGCCACCTTCCGGAACATGTCCACGAGCTGGTCCTGTTGATTGATGGAGAAGTCGTCCGGATCCCCCGGCGGCACGCGTCGCACCTGGCGCACAATGCTGCGAAGCTCCTCGCGCGCATCGTCCAGGGACACCAGGTCGCTCACCTTGACATGCAGGGTGATGTCCGGGGTGCGGTCGAAATCCAGTATGAAGTTGGGCAGCGGGATCAGCACCTGGTTGTCCAGGCTGGGCCCGCCCAGGGGCGATCCAAGCTTTTCCAGAACACCCACCACCTCGTAGGTCCTGCCGTTCAGACGAAGCCGGTTGCCGACCGCCGGTTTGGCCTCGAACAGGTTGGTCGCGACCGAGGCCCCGATCACGCAGACCGGACGACCACCCTCGGACTCAGCGGGCGTCAGGAAGCGGCCCTCGTCCAGGATGAGGTTGGCCACCCGGGCAAAGTCGGCCGTGGTGCCGAACACCCGGACGTCCCTGGCCGATTTCTCCTCGTACTCGACCGCGGCCCCATGACCGTCGCCGGGGGCCATGGCCTGCGCAAAGTTCACCCGCGCCATCACCGCCTGCGCCTGAGCCAGGTCGAAGCGTCGTCGCATCCGCATCGCGCGCCATTCCTCGTGCGAGCGAATGATCCAGTCCCGCCTTTGCACGTAGAGCACGTCGGCTCCGATGGAGGACACGCTCTCCATGAAGGCGCGGTTGAGGCCCTCGATGGCGGTGGCCATGAGCGTGACGGTGACGACGCCGATGACGACCCCCAGCGTGGTGAGGGTGGAGCGGAGTTTGTTGGCGCGAATCGCGGCGAAGGCGATGCGCAGCCCTTCCACCAGCTCAGCCAGCAGCTTCATGGGGAGAATTCTCCGAAACCCGGTTTCGCGCTTTGAACCCTTGAACCGAAGGCCAAGCAAAGTAGCGCAGGCGTCCCGCCTGCCGGGTTGGGAGGGCAGCCGGGACGGCTGCGCTACGGTGGAGGTTCATGGAGAGGGCTCCACAGGTTCGTCCGCCGCGATCAATCCGTCCCGGATGCGCAGGATCCGGCGGGCGTGACGGGCGATGTCCTCCTCATGGGTGACGAGGATGAGGGTGTTTCCGCGGCGCGAAAGCTCGCCAAAGAGTTCCATGATGTCCGCGCCGGTCTTGCTGTCGAGGTTGCCCGTGGGTTCGTCGGCCAGCAGGATGGACGGTTTGTTGACCAGCGCGCGCGCCACCGCCACGCGCTGGCGCTGGCCGCCCGACAGTTCGTTGGGCTTGTGATGCATGCGGTCCTCGAGTCCGACGTCGCGGATGGCTTGGAGCGCGATGCCCCGGCGTTGCTCGGCTGGAAGTCCCGCATAAATCAGGGGCAGCTCGACATTGTGCAGCGCGCTCGAACGTGGCAGGAGGTTGAAGGTCTGGAACACAAACCCGATCTCCCGGTTGCGCACCCCCGCCAGACGGTTGTCGTCCATGTCGCTCACATCGATGCCGTTCAGGAAATAGTGTCCCGCCGTGGGAGTATCGAGGCATCCGATCAGGTTCATCAGGGTGGACTTGCCCGAGCCGGACGGTCCCATGATGGCGACATACTCGCCCCGATGGATCTGCAACTTGACCTCGCGCAGCGCGTGGATGGTCTCCCCGCCCATCTGATATCGGCGGCTGATGTTCTCGAGACGGATGAGGGGAGTGGACATGGCAGAATCAGCGCGCAGAGGAACGCGGGTTGTCCTCAACTCGCAGCCGCCCCGCATTGCGGAAGCCGCTGCGGAGGGGAAACAATCCGCGGTCCGCACGAACGATGGGGTCATCCCGCTGGAGATCGCGATTCGCAGCGTTCTGCCGTATGAATCCGTTGTTCCAAAGGCCGTGTGGAGGTGCGCCCTTCATTTTGCCGGCCCTTTCTCGCCTCTACCGGGTTTCTTGCCGGACCCGGTCTCCTTGGTGATTTCTGACCCGTCCTGGAGGTCCCGGCTGATGGCGCGGTACCCCCCGGTTACGATCTCCGCGCCTGGTTCGAGGCCCTCGGTGATTTCCCAATAATCCTCGTCACTGATGCCGATCTTGACCTGCTGCTGCCGGACCTGGCTGCCGTCCACAACGAAAACCACCTCGACCGCCTTTTCGCGTTCCCGTTTGTCCTTGTTCGGCGCGGTTGGCGGCTTTGGTTTGGCGCTGGTGGATCCGGCCTTCTCCACGGAGTTTGTCGGGGGGCTGCCTTTGGGGGGGCGGGTGGTGATGCTGGCGATGGGGACGGCAAGGACATTGGTGCGGTATTGGGTTTCGATCTCGGCGGTCACCGACATGCCGGGACGAAAGTCGGCCTTCTCGCTGAACCGGATTTTGACCTCGAACTTGGTGGCCTCCTGCGAAGCGGTGGCGGCGGCCGCAGTGGTGGTGCCCGAGCCTTTGGCGGCATTGGCGATCTCGGAAACCGTGCCCGAGAATTTCTCATCCCGGAAGGCGTCCACTTCGAGTCGGGCCTTCTGACCGGGCTTGATCAGGACGATGTCCATCTCCCCGATGTCCACGAGGGCATCCATCTGATCGAGGTTGGCGACGGTCATGATATCGGTGCCGGCCATCATCGCGGTGCCGTGGACCCGCTCGCCGAGGCGCGAGGTCAGGCGGGTGACGGTGCCTTCGATTGGGGAGTAGATGGCGGTCTTGAGCAGGTCTTCCTCCGCCCGTTGCAGGGCGGCCTTGGCGTTTGCGATTTGCTGTTCGGCCTGTTTGACGCGGGCGCGTTCGACGTTGTAGGTGGTTTCAACCTCGAGGAAGACCGATTCCGAGATGAGCCGTTTGTCGAAGAGTTCTTTGTTGCGCAGGTATTCCGCCTCCGCGCGGGCGCGTTGGGCCTGGGCGGTGGACAACCCGGCCAGGGCGGACTCGTGATTGGCCCGGGCGGATTCCCGGCTGGCTTCATACTGCTGGGGTTTGATGCGAACCAGGAGGTCCCCCTTGCGCACCGACTGCCCTTCCACCACCGGCAATTCAACGATCTCGCCGCTGACTTCCGGGCTGATCTTGACCTCCGTCACCGGTTCAATGCGACCGTTGGCCACCACGATCTCCGTCATGTCCCGCCGTCCGACCTTCTCGGTCTGCACGGATACCGCCGTTTCGCGTTTGGCCAGGACACTCCAAGTAATCAGGCCCGCCAACACCAGTCCGATGGCGGTGAAGACGACAACCTTCCTTCGCTTTCGTGAATTGCTCATGTCCAAAGACTTTCAGACGGGGCGCCGCCGACCGGTCCGGGTGACGGCGCGCCTACAAGGCGGCCATGCCCGCCCCCATCAGCACCAGGGCGCTGGTCTGCAGGGAATAAAACGCGATCACCAACAGGCTGGCGCGCACGAACGGAATACCGGTCAACCGTGCCAGTCCGACGCCCATGACCAGGACCATCCAGACCTGCACCAGGTTCAGTGCGGCCAGAACCATGTGCAGCTTGTTGCTGGGATCGAACTCTGAGACCGCCAGCGCCAGACTCGGGGTAGCCGTGCTGCGTCCGAGATTGATCTGTAATAACAACGTCACAAGCATGCCCAGGGTGCCGATCAAGCTGGCGAGGCCGGTGATTTCCAGGGCTTTGAGGTAAGGCACCCGGACGCGAACCAACAGCAGGGCCAGCAGCCATACGGCGAAGGCCCACCAAAACACACGCGCGAAGGAGACCATCAGGGCGCCCACGACTCCGGAGATCTTCATCACCGCGGGGGTCGTGAACTTCTCCACCATGCTCATGGCCTGATCGGCCTGCGCCTGGGTGATCTTGCCCTGATCCACCTGTTGCTGCATGGCCTTCGACCGCATCCCGCGCATCTCATCGAGGATGGCCGGTTGCGAGAAGAGAATGAGGGCGGACACCGTTCCCACAACGCACGCGACCAGGATGGGCACCAGCCAGGAGGCGGGGGAATTCGGACTGCGTTTGACGTCCTCGAACACCTCGCCCGGCACCGCGAACACGTTCATCATCCGCGCCAGCAGAGGCATCGACTCCGAAGGGGGCGGAAGCGCAGGTTGGAGGGGAGGTGGTTCGTTCATAGACGTGACGGGATGACCTGGCCTGGAGGATTCAACTGGAATAAAACGCCAAGTCGCAAAGAGACCCGGACGCAAGGTGGATACGGCAACATGCCGGCGTCCGCAACTGCAAGGTGCTCCTCGAAGGGCATCGGTCAAACCTGGCTGCGGAAGACCGCGCAAACCTTGGGCCTTTGCAGCCTTGCGCCTTCGACTTAAAGGGCCTCTGCATGATTCCCGATCAAGGTTGGCCGTCTGCGGCAGGTCTCGCCTCCCGGGGCATGTCCTCGGACAGTGCCAATTCCCGGAGTTGCTCGTAATCGCGATACCCGACTGTCACCTTCTGGATGCGCCCGTTCCGATCAATGAAAAACGTGGTCGGAATGGCATCGATGCTGTCGAATGGCGCCGGAAGATCGGCGGCGGACACGATCGGATAAGAGATCCCCTCCTTGTCCGCAAAGGCTTTGAGGGTCTTCTCGTCCTCGGAACTGAGCCCGACGATCAGCAATTCATCGCGTGAATGTTCCTTGGATAGCTGGACGAAGTGCGGGATTTCCAGCCGGCAGGGGGGACACCACGTCGCCCAGAAATCCAGGATCACACGGCGCCCGCGCCACTGGCTGGACTTGAGTTTCTCCCCGTCCAGGGCAGTGACGGTGAACTCGGGCAGTTCAGCGCCAATCCATCCTGCAAAGTCAGGGTCGCTGGACTCCTTGGACACCGCGGTTGACTCCTCGGTCCACCGGGTTCGGAGCGTGTTGAAGCCCTTGAAGTAAAGCACTCCCAACCCGATGCTGAGTCCGATGCCGAGCAGCGACAGCGCCATGCCGGCCCAAGCCAGGCCGTTTGGGCTGCGGCGTTTCGAGATGTGGAGCATCCCCACCAGCAGGGCCCCCAAGCCGAACAGGGCGCCAACCAGGAGGATGCTGGAGAACACCGACAGGAGACCGAGCACCAGGCAGGCGGTGGCCAGTCCGGTTCGGGACCGCGGAACGGAAGCGGTTGGTTGTGGTGGAGGTTGACTGTCCATGTGCTGAACTCGAATCGTCCAAGGCGCTCAAGCCGGGCGGCCGGGAGATCGCCCACCCGCAGCGCCACGGCGGTTGGCTGTCCGGCATGGATTCGAACCATGACAAACTCCTCCAAAGGGAGTTGTGCTACCGTTACACCACCGGACAAAGCCAGTGGCAGACTAGCTTTGCACCAGCAGGTGGGCAAAGGAAAAGTGCGAGAACGGCGCTCACCCCAGCGCGTATGCATGAAGGGGTTTTCACAGTTTAGGACGTTGGCGGGTAACAAAGGCCATGGCCATGGCCAGGTTATCTTCGCCCATGGCGGCTTGGAAATCGGTAAGTGATTGGTGGTGGGGCTTGGGATGGCGTGCGCGCCAGTGCATGAAGAGGCTGATGACCAGGCGTCGGAGCATGCCCAGGATCCACAACGCGTTGGTGCTGCGAACCCGGCAGCGGTCCTCATTGAGTGAGACGTCCAGGCGCTGATGAGTTCCGTTTTCGATTCCCCAAGCCATGCGGTTGGCTTTGAGCCATTGCGCTGCGGGCAGTTGGTCAGGCGCCAGATCGGTGATGAGGCCCACGGTTTCGTTTTTGCGTCCGACATGCTGCCGGGTCAGCAGGGCCACCTGAGCCGCAAAGGGGAACCCGATGTCCTCAGCCGCTGCGGGGCGGCTCTCCAGGGTGCGGCTTTCGGGAACCCCTTTATTCTTTTCGAGGGTGCGCGCCCGGGTGGGCGTCGGGACCCAGAGGGGGAAAAACCCGTCGGCGGAACGGGCACGATTTGATCAATGTTTTGGCGCAGGGTGGGCTGGTTGTTCTTTACGGTCAGCAGATAATGCGCTCCGTGCTCCATGACCAACTCTCGGGCGGTTTGATCCTGCGTGTGGAGCGCGTCCAGAGCCACCGAGCGCCCCGTCAAATCCAGTTCGCCGAAGAGTTCGCGCGCCACCGGGATCTCATTGGTCTTGGTGTCGACCAGCGCGCTGCCCAGGTAAAACTGGCTGGGCACGGTGACGGCCTGAGGATGGCGTCGCCGGGGCCGTGGCGGGGTTCCTTGCCATCGACCGCGATCAATTCATCGGGCGGGGGCTGGCCACGCACTTGGGCCTGGATGTCCAGCAAGACCTGGTTGAGCCGCCGGGCATCCAGCCCCGACAACAACCGAGAGAAACGTCGACTGACTGGGGGCTGGAAAACGGCCGTTGGGACTGGGCCGAATGCCCAGAGCGCGGCGTTGGTGTTGGGTCAGCCGGCGGGCCAGCTTGGCCAGATCCTTCTGCCCGCGTGGAGCATCGCACAGCATGCGCCAGGAGCATCAGGGTCACCAGCGACCAAACCGGATAGGATTCCACGCGGCCCCGGTATTCCGGCAGGGCTTTGAAGTGTTCGGTCAGAGCCCGCAACTCTCCGCACTTGTGATAGCACCGGGCTCCAGCCTTCTTCTCCACCCCGGCCAACGCCGGCTTGAGGTGTTCGGCTTGCAGACTGCGACGGGCGTTCTTAACGACTTCACGAACGAACAATCGCTTGGGTTTATCGTGTTGAACGTAGAAGTCACGCCGGCAACGACCCCAACCGTCGGTCAATCCAACCTCCTGCCAGCCATTGGCGGTATAGACCGTGCCGTTGAACTGCTCGGGGTCGACAAAGGTCTCGACCACCAGCACCGGATGGCCATACCGGGCCTGCCAATCGGCGCTGAGGCGGTCCAACGTCAGGCGCAGCACCCGTGAACCCAGGTTGGCCATATGGGCATGCGGCAGGATGAGGAACCGGCTGTTGTTGACCACCAGGCTCAAGCGCCGATCGCGCTGCGCCCGGGTCCATCCAATCCACTGGTCCCGGTGCTTGAGATGCTTGGCGGCGGCGCTGAAAAGCAGCAGTGCCAGCCAATGGCCTTGGGCATCCACAGCCGCGTAATACATCTGCTCGCCCACAGCTCTTAACCCGCCCAGGTAATGGTGTTTTCGGAGCAGTTTTTGAAAACGACGGCGCTCTTCGGTCCCGGTGACCAGCACGACTCGGACCTGCTCCAAGAGCTCCTGAGCGCTCTCTGAGGGCCTATCGGACGACGATTTCTTCGGTTTCACGCCGCCGACGGTAAAAAGTTCCAAGGCAAATGTCCCGCCAAATCTGCGTTAGCCCCATTATTCCTGCCTCACGGCGCTTTCATGCATACGCGCTGTCCAGCCGGCCGTCACGCGGTTGAGCCAGCGCTTGCGCCGGACGCAGCCGGGGCAGTGCGGCAGGCCGAGGCGGGCCGTGACGGCGTGAACGGCGTCGCCCAGGCCGCAGACGGTGGAAGCGCGGATTCCACCCCTATTCGCCTTGCTGGCTTCCAGTGGTTTTGGTATGAACGCAACTAACGTCGACCGCCACGAACCATTGACTCGATCGGTGGGCTAAAGGGAAAGGGCACACTCCTCATGAAGACACGAATCCTCACGGCAGCCCTGAGTTGCAGCCTGTGGGCGGCGCATGCCCTGGCCGACGAAGCTCGCTTCTTCCGGATCACCGGCCCGGTGCCGGCGACGATCACCGCGGTGGCGCCCGACGGGACGGTGACGTGGACCAACGAGTTGACCAACGCGACGTTCACCGTGCAGACGGCAACGCTACTGGGAGGCGAATCAAACCGGGTGGACTGGGTGCAGGTGCCGGTGAGCAACGCGGTGACGGTACATCGGGTGTTCGGTCCCAATCCGCCTGAGGGCATGGCCTTGCCTGGCTGATGCCGAGAATCCCGGCACTTTCCTTTACTGTATACGCCAATCGGCTGTGATCGGCTTCCTGGCTGGAGAGCGCTGAACTTATCGCGTTTAATGCTCATTTGCGCCCATTCAACACCCGCGCAAATGGTGACGCTACGAGTCAATTAACCTTTGGCTGCTGGGTGGAGCTTAAACGTGACCTTCTGCGCCATGGCCACGGAGTGCTGATCCCGTAAGTGTCCATAAACCTTCATCGCGAGAGCACCCTTGTGTCCCAGCCAGCGGGACACGGTTGGGATATCCACCCCAGTCTCGATGCACCGTGTGGCAAAGAGGTGGCGCAAATCGTGATGGGTAATGCGCTTGACCTTCAAGGTCCTGCACGCCCGGGTCAATGTCCCCTGGCACTCTTTGACCCGCATGACAGCCTCACCTGCTTCAGGACTGCGCCGTTCCGCCCATAACCGGTCCAACAGTGCGACCATGTCAGATATCATGGGCACACGCCGCACTTCACCATTCTTGGTGCCGGTGTGCGCATCACCACGGACGAGAATCTCCTTCTTCTTCAGGTCACAATCCCCCCAGGTGACATTCGCCGCCTCCGATTTGCGAAGCCCGCTGTAGGCAAGAAACTCCACGAGATCCCCACTCGCCAAACCAGGCCCAAACGGAACCCGCCGGATTTCATCCACCAAGGCATGGAACTGTGCCTGCGTCGGCAAGGTGAGTTGTTTGGGCTTGGTCCGCGTCCGCGGAATCCCGGTGGCCGGATTCGTGTAACGGGTGCACTGTTGAACGGCGATGGCGAAGATGGAACGCAGGACGGCGACGGTGTTGTTGAAGTTGGTGGGGCTGGACTTGGTCTGATACCGGCTGGCCCAGTTGCGACACTGTTCGGGGAGGACCCGCCGAACGTCCAGCTTCTCCAGTTCGGGCCAGGACTTTAGGAGGGCCGCAAGACGCTCCAAATAGTATTCCCGGGTTCTTGGCTTGATGGAATAGTTGCCTTCCAGCCGGGTTTTGTATTCGGCGATAAGGTCAGCAACGGTGGCTTTACCATCCACGACGCGCCCGTTGGCCTCCGCCTTGGCCCGTTCGCCCTTTTCGAAATCCGCAAGCTTGAGCTTCGCGACGGAGAGGACCGTGGTCTTCAGGGAGCGGCGAATCAACTTGCCTGCAACCCGGACTCGGGCAAAATACTTCCCGCTTGGAACGTAGCGCATAAGATTGGCAAACGACGTCTTCTGCCAGAGCGGATCGGCATCCGGCTCGGGCGGGGGTGCGGAGCGTTTCGGCATCCAACCCGTATCAGATTTCAGTATACAATTGTCAAACTGGCTGGTTCAAAGTCTTCGTAAGTTATTGCAGTTAAATGGCTGGAAGGGTGGCTGAGTGGTTGAAGGCACCTGACTCGAAATCAGGCTTAGGAGCAATCCTAACGGGGGTTCGAATCCCTCCCCTTCCGCCATTGTAACCACAATAGGTTATGACGAGAGTGTGCCCTGTGTGTGCCTTTTGGCCTGCGGGGCACTTTGCTTTTGGGAGGGGGGCGCATGTTAGTCCACGAGCGCAATCCCCACACGCGGGCGGAGCGGTTTGACTCGGAAAAGTCGCTGGCCGAAGCGCGCAGCCGGTTGCCCTTCGAGCGGTTGATCCAGGAGCATGGGCACGGTCCGGATGGCGATGGGACGTCCTGGAAGTCGTTCACGTGCCCGTTCTGTCGGCGCAAGAAGAAGGCGGGGTTGTTCGAAGCGCCCAACGGTGTGCTGCTGCTCAAGTGCATGAGCACGTCGTGTCCGACCGGTGCCAAGGCGATGGATGAGGTCGGATTCCTGGCGCGCGTGGCGGGGCTGGGTCGGGGGGACGCCTTCCGCGAATACCTCAAGGCCGCCGGCGTGTGGGAGGAACGCGCGCGTTTCAATTCCACGCCCGAGATCACACCCGAGATTGCACCCGAGCTTTCGTCTGCGCCTACCCCGCAGACGCCTGCGGTGGAGAGTCCGGACTCCATGCCGGATACGCCCGCTCCGCCGCAGGACATTCCTGACACGGCCCCAACCCCCCAGCCCGACCCATCCGCCTCGCCCCCCGAAGCCCAACCACCGCCCGCCCCCGAACCCAAACCAACGTCCCGCCGCAAACGCAGTGAGCCGGAGAAGAAGTCGCCCCCCGAGATCCCGGGGCTGCGGGCGCTGCGCGAGTTCTACTCGAAGCTGGTGTTGTCCGAAGTGGATGAGCAGGCGTTGTGGGACAAGCGCGGACTGCTTTCCCAGACCAGTCGCGACCTGGGTTTACGCAGCAATCCCCGGACGAACGCGCAACTGCTCAAGGATCTGGCGACGCGCCATGAGATGTCCGAGTTGCTGGCGTCGGGTTTGTGGTTGGCGTCCGACCTGGGGCGGCGCAAGCCCCGGCGGGTGAACAACCAGTATTGCGGTTACGGCATCAGCCATCGCAAACCCGAGAGCCAGCGGCGGCACAAGGACGACAAGTGGGTGTGGGGCTGGACGGATCCCGTCCTGATCCCCTACTGCGACCTGGACGGGAGCCTGG
This sequence comes from uncultured Verrucomicrobiae bacterium, assembly GCA_963751435.1. Taxonomy (GTDB): domain Bacteria; phylum Verrucomicrobiota; class Verrucomicrobiia; order Limisphaerales; family DSYF01; genus JALOTU01. Next base: position 117,554 of record CAVVUP010000027.1, read on the forward strand.
GCAAGCTGCGTCCGCACAAGGGCGGCGCGCCCTCGGGCACGGCGGCGGGGCGCATCGGGATTTACGTGCCGCGGGTGCTGGGCGCGAAGCAACCCGAGCGGTTTGAGCGGGTGGTGATTTGCGAAGGGGAGTTCAAGGCGGCGGCGCTGTGGCAGATGGTGGGGGCGCGCCGGGTGGATGGGGAGGAAGCGTGGGGTGTGTGTTCGCTGCCGGGGATCACCTTTGGCCGCACGTGGGCGTTGCGGGCGGAACTGGACGACTGGCTCAAGACGGTGGGGGCGCGAGAGGTGGTGGTGGCCTTCGACAGCGAGGACAAGTCCGACCGACCGCTGCGACAGCGGCACGAGGCGATGATCTGGGCCAGGTATCTGGCCACGGACCTGAAACGGAGCGCCGGGGTGGCGGCGCGGGTGTGTCTGCTGCCCAAAGCATGGAGAACCAACGGCAAGGCGGATTGGGACGGCGCCCTCTCCAGCCTGCTGCGAGGAGGAGCGGATGAACAAACGGTATGGGCGAACCAACCAGACGGGGCGGCGTCGGACGCGTCGCCACAATGCGACGGCCAACAGGCCGACGGCGCGGAACCATGTTCCTGACGGGCGGCAGAGCGAGGGTCTGACGCGGCGCGGGCCGCGCGTGGCGGCTGAACCCCTGACTTTCTAGGGCCATGCCACGGCAGGAGGATTTTGCAAGGCTGGCGCCGTCGATCATCGAGGCGTTCGAAGCGGTGCTGGCGGGGTCGCATCCGGTCGAGCAGCTCGGCCAGGCCGGGTGGCTCGAGGCCGAGGACGAAGAGCACGTGCAGCGGGAGGTGGAGCGCAAGCTCTACCAGCCGCGCCTGCCCAACGCGGGGGAACAGGAGCGCGACTGGGTGCGGCGCCTGCAACGGCACGCCGCGGATGCGGAGCTGGTGACCGGGGTGCGGCATCTGTGCCGGCAGTATGCGGTCGAGTTTGGCAAGCTGCTGCCCGCCCAGGAGTTCGTGAAGCGCGCTGACGGTCAATACCTGACGCTGCCCGGGGCCTACTACACGCGCAAGCGACCGCTGACCAAGAAGACCAGCCCGCTGTTCGGCGCGTTGATCGAACTCAAGAGTGACGCGGTCGAGGCCCGGCACTGGGATCGGGCCTGGCTGGCGGAGTTCCTGTTGCAGGGACCATGCAGGTCAATGCGGAGAACATGACGGCCTACTTTAAGGCGGTGAAGGACAACTTGAACCCGGTCAATGGGTTTACGTCCCCAAAGGAGTTGTTATCTCAGATGACGTTCGTTTGGGAAAATGGATTCCAGGAGCGATTTAAGGAGAATCTTCAAGGAGGTGTCAGGTTCAATCTCGGCACCGGCGAGTTTGGGCTTGGGGAGATAAACTCGGAAGCTGATAAGGCCATGAAAGCCGCGCTGCGTGGGTTGGCAGAGCGTTACGGCAGCCTCTTTCCAGCCATTGCCGCTGCTGCTTCTGGCACTGCATCTCCAAGTTCTAGTGGAGCGCCGGGTTTTGCTATGTCATCTGGTTCTGGTAAGCCCGACGCCACCACCCTCGAAAAGATGGGCTTTGTCTTCAGCGGCGGTTCGCAAGCGGACTACGCCAAGGAAACCGCCGCAAACACCCGCAAGATCGTCACCTGGCAGCAGAAGCTTTACGAGGCGTATGCCGGACGCCGTGACCTTGCCCTCGTCAACTCATGAAACAGATCACCCACCTGATTGCCGAGGCTGTGGACGCGCCCTGGCACGAGCCTCGCGGAATCCTCACGGCCATCTGCGATGAACCGGTGCCAGGATTCCTCCGCACCGTGTCACTTGGCGAAGCGGGCCTGATCATCAAGCACGGGGACGCCCAAGTGGGCATTCCGCTGGCGGATATCATCCGCGCCGCCGCCGCCGCCGATCCGCGCCTGCTCCCGCCTCCTCCAACTCCTACCGATAATGCCTAGCATCGTCTGGAAAGGTAAAGCCGACCTGTTCACCGGCGGGGTGAATACTGTCCTGGTCGAGCAGCCGGACAGCCCGGAATATGTGCTTGGGGAACGTGTGACCTGTGTCCGCCGCTACCGCGGCCTGCACTCGCTGTGCGTCAGCAGCGCCCTGGCGAAAGGCACGCTGGGGTCCGGCAGCATGTCCGGCTACATCGTCACCCAGAGCGTGGTCAAGCGCCTACCCAAGCAAATCGGGGAACTCGTCATCTCTTACGAGGCCAATGCCTCGGGTAGCGGACAGCAACTGCCACCTGATGAATACTCCCTGAAGCCATTCGAGGTGAATCCGCGCATCGAGAGTCACCCTGCATTCAGTACCTTAGACGAGGATGACCAAGAAAAGGTGCGCGCCTGGATAGATGCCCCAGACCCTGCTACCAAGGCCAAGCTCAAATTGCTTGTCACCGACGCCACTGCCCAACTGCTCGGCCAAAAGCGACTCAAGGGGATCGAAACCTACTACCTGGCCGGCTGGACCTACACGTGGAGCCTCTATTCGTGGACCATTCCGACGCTGGTGGACGGTGGCTACATCGAGACCCCGTCAGGCCCCTTGTCTGGCTATCTGGGATCCGGTCTGGATTGGCTGCGGCAGGCGGATGACCTCGATTACAACGGCACCCATTACAAGCTCACCCGCGCATGGCTGGCCGGTCCATCCGGGCACTGGGATGCCGACCTTTACTCCTGATGGCAGCGATCATCAAACCCACTCGGCCAGCCTCGGGCGACCCGGTCCAGCACCTCTGGCGGCATGTCGAGCGCCTCTGTGCCATCGTCAGCGCCCAACAGGTCGAGATTTCTGCCCTCAAAAATCGCTTGGGGCTCCGTGGTCCAATGGACAACAACGTCGTGTACGTGCGCTGCTGTAAGTCCGACGGCACCGAATGCTGGCTACCAGTGCTGACCGCCGGCATGCCAAACCACACCAAACACGCCAACGCCGAAGACGCCACCGTGGACGAGACAAACACCACCCTAGAACAATTCTACCACCTCGGCTGACCATGAAACACCTGCTCCCATTCGTCCTATTCGTCCTTTCCGTCTTATCCAGCAGCGCCCAATACCGCTACAACCTCTACACCGCCCACTCCGGGGGCACCAACAGCTACGTCCCAGCCTTCTCCAACTCGACCTCTATCGACCTCAGCATGGATGTCGGCCAAGGCAACTATGCGCAGATCCTGGTCTATTACAGCCTGATCAGCACCAACACCAACGCCGTCCCAGCCTCCTGCACCAACCTCGTCACCACGCTCTGGGACGCCAGCATGGATGGATCGCACTTCACCAACGAGTGGCTGTTCAGCGTGCGCAGCACCACCAATGGCAATTGGGGGATGACAAATATCGCCGTGACCTACCCGTACCTGCGGTATCGACGCATGACCAACGACAACGCCGCGCACCTGACCAATTTCATGGTGCGCGTGGGCCAGAAAATCGGGTTGTGACTCATGGGCTGCAACTGCGGACAACTCCCGCCGATGGCCGTGCAGGCCGCCAACGCCGCCCGCGCCGGCGTCCGCGTGGCCCGCGCTGTCGTCTCGATGCAGCCTGTCCTGGCTCCCACTGAGGTCGTCACCGCCCGGCAGATCGCCTGCCTCCACGATTGTCCGGAGTGCATCCCATTCCCGAAGGGCTCCACCGTCTATCACCGCTGCCGCAAGTGCGGCTGCTGGCTGGATGGCAAGTATTTCAGCAAGTGGTCGCTGGCCACTGAAACCTGCCCGCTCGGGCGCTGGGAGGCTGACTAATGTTCGGGTGCTGCTGTGGCTGCGCGCCCCTGGTCGCGGACGAGTGGGTCAACGTCACCCGCGTCCACGACTACTCCGACCCACCCAATCCCGACGGACGCTCTCCTTATTCGCGTGCCTGGAATGTGATCGGCTCGGATGGCTCCTGCACCCTCGCTGCAAGCACCGATCCGCCCACCTGCGGCGATCCCGGCCTGGCGGTTTGCTACGACACGGGTTTCGACGGGACACCGGTCGGACCGGGCTATGTGCCCGGCGTGCTACCGTGCCCGACCGGCTCCACCGGCACCGGCCCGGTGTCCGTAGTCGGCCAAAACTGCTACCAGAAGACCGGTCAGACGGTCAGTATCCCGCGATCAGGCGAGAATTGCGGGCTCGGGTGGAAGGGTGTCCAGGCGTACGCAGCCTGGCCGGGACGGTTTGGCTTCATTCGGTCCGGTGGAGCCTGCTGTGGAGGACCGACAGCCGACGAATGCACCGGCCTGGAAGACTCAAAATACCTCACCATCGCCAACTTCGTGCGGGCAACCTACACGCGCACGGAGCAGGTCTTTTACGCCGGCACCTGGCTGACGGAAAATTGCGCTCACGACTGGACCCAGACCGCCTCGACTGACCCGTACGGCAATGTGACCCGGCAGGCACGAAGTCCACCGACATGCGCGTGGACTACAGCGAGAATTACTCCGGGACGCACCCCCAGGGCTATCAGCGCCGATACGGCTGCTACGACCGGCCCATTACCTCGGAAAGCAATCCGACGGGAGCAATTGCTCAATTTCCCGTGGCCTATCAGGATCTGTTCAACCTCCTATCCAATACGGCTGTCTCGTGCGGTGCCGTGACTACCGGGTGGAACAGCACCTGGGGTGATTTTGGCGCTGACACCTGGCAGCTATTCATCGCCAACCTCCAGGCTGCAATCACCAACCAATCGTGGACAATCACCAACGATTGCGACGGTGTAACCTACGATCAGGAGGTG
>CAVVUP010000028.1:0-147708 GCA_963751435.1 uncultured Verrucomicrobiae bacterium
CCAAGGTTGCTTCAAGCCTAGCCTGACCTGCGTGAGCCTGTCGTTGCGGGTTCATCTTCCGGGCAGAGGGTTGAAGCCATGCCGGTTTCCCCAAGCCACACAGGCTTGCCAGGGCTCAACGGCCGCAGAGCAGGTCGCGTCGCGCAATGAAGCAGCCGCAACGCACACCCCCAGTTCCAAGCAACGTTGCAGCGGCCAAGCTTCATGCAACCCCAACAGAAACCCGGCCGCAAAGGCATCCCCCGCCCCGGCGGTGCCCACGATCTGTTCGCGCGGAACGCAAACCGCAGGCTGAATCACGGCGGGCTGCCCCCGCGGAACACACAGGGCCAGCTCGGGCAGATGCACCACCACCCCTTGATGGACGCCTCGCTCAAGAACCTTGCGCGCTTGAAGCTCAAGCGGGGCAGGCTGCCGACTGACCTCGCCCCCCACCAGTCGCGCCAGCTCATATTCATTCAAGAACAAGTAGTCCACGTGCGGCAGACTGGGATAAACAATCGCCGCAAAATCTGAGGTCTCGTTGCTGACCAGGTCCGCCACCGTGACCAGCCCGAGTTCTCGCGCCTGCTCAAACAGCCAAGAGGCCGGCGTCCGGCCTCCCGTGTCAATACAGTCCAAGCCACGCAACAGGCACATGTAGCCGAGATAAAACATCCGGGCGTCAGTCTGCATCAGATCGAAGTGCTCCCGCGTGAGCAGGGCGTTCGCCCCGTGTTGGTGAAAGAAGGTCCGCCGGCCCGAATCCGCAACCGTCATGACATCCGTGTAGGAGGTCGGCGCCTGACCGGTCTGATGCAGTTGCTGGCGGCGGATGCCATGCGCGTCGCAATCCCGCAGGATCCCCTCCCCATCCGCATCCTGACCAATCAAACCGACCCCCGCCAGCGGAAAGCCACACCCCAGCTTGGCCAGGTCCTTGAGCACGTTGTAGGGGCCGCCGCCATTGCCCTGTGACTGCCCGCCAATCGTGGCCAGCGCGTCCTGGGCCGGCCAGGTGTCGATCATCTTCACGTGGTCGACGATCCAGTTCCGCCCGGCGATCAGGCCGCGACGGGCATTGACGAAGGTCTGGTTGTTGGACATGCGCTTATGGGTGATTGGGCCGGCAGCGGCAGCCTGCAGCACATCGTTAGTCTAAGAACGTTTCATGGGACACAGGCTGGGCGAAGCGGTGAAGCTCACCGCAGCCTCCTCAATCGGGCCAGTTGCGATGGCATCCGTTTCCCCGGCAGTCACGGCGTTCTTGAGTTGCGTGTAGGAGTCCACCAGCACCCGGTTCACTTCCTGCCAGGCATCGCTGAACAGCCCCCGCCAGTTCTTCGCATAGTGATCCCGCCACATCCTCGTCTCCCGCCGGGCCATGCCTTGCGGGCTGAAGCCGGTCAAACACGGCTCGCCCGGCCAGAGAAGCCAGAGCAAGACCGCAAGGACCAGTGCGGCAAACGCCGCGCCACTCCGCCTGATCCATAAAAACCGGGATGCCATAGGCCTATCGGTATGCCGGCTGAACCGGCGGTGTGAGATTCAATGCATCTCCACTTCCACCTGCCGATTCCGGAGCGCAGATAGTGGAACTGCACGTTGGGATGATCGGCCAGCAGTGACATCGGCACCGCGGCATCCGGCAAGCGCTTGGAGATCATCAGGGCGGTCAGCCGCATGCCAAACGGGTTGTCGTGATGGCCCGGATGCCAGATGGAGACCTTCTCGGCCTTCCACGTCTCCTACGGGCCCGACCGTCGCGGCGTGCGTGGGCACCAGCGCCACGTTGCCGCCGCCGCAGGTGCGCGCGTTCTGGGTGATGGTCACGGGGTGGAGTTCGACCACGCCGGGTGCCTGAGCTTGCGGTATTCCTCCGGGCGTGGGCGGCGCGTCCTGGTATTTGCCGGTCGCGCGGCAGCGGGTCGTTAAACGCCCAGTGCTTGATCTCGCCCTGCCCGCCCTGCATCACCACGCAGCGGACTGGTCGTAGCTGCGGCTGTAGGCAGCGAGGTCGCCGGTCGGGAAATGCAGGTTCTCGCTCGGGCATGCCGGAGCTTCCGCTCGATCCGGTTGAAGCACAGCGCCTTGTCGCAGCGCGCGAAGGAAAGCGGGTGGTCGGTCGAGACCGGCTGGCCGTCGATCACCCATTCGTCCATGCCCCAGAAGTGCGCGTCGTGCCTCTCAGGTTCAAGGCCCAGGGCGTTGACGATCCGCGCCACCAGCGGGAGTTGCTCGGTGGGACCGATCGGGCCGCAGATGCCCGCCGGATTATCCGGCGTGCTCTGCTGCCAGGCGTCGATGTATTCCAGCGCCTCGGCGGCGTAGAATTCCTCGACCGTGTCGTAAAAATGCACGGTGAAGCCGGGCCGGGACAGGCCCTGGAGCTTGCGCGCGTCCAGCCGCGCGGCGTCGGCGAGCATTTCGGGGTCGAGCGTCGTGTAATCCCACCAGTCGGGGGCCAGTTTGCTGAGGGGTCGTGCCATAGATCAGGCTCATTGGAGGTGCGAGGAGTTCGATTCAGCGGGTCGAACTCCTCCGGGCCGAAGCCCAGGTGCGAATGCCGCCGCCAGCCTTCGGCGTACTCGAAACGTCCGGACCGGCGGCCCACTTCGCGGCTCATCCGCTCCATCTCGTCCAGGTAGGCGTCCATGCCCTGGCTGACATCCAGCCACTCTTTCTGGATGCGTGGCAGGCCAGCATCGCCCGCTTGCGCGCCAGCACGCCGGTGATATCGACGTAGAAGTGCGGCTCGATCGCCTGGCGCAGCCCATCGCTGCAGGCCGTGCGGCAACGCGTGGTAGACCGCCACCGGTCTGTCGTACGGCGCGGTGCGGCGGCTCGGTCGCGAAGTTCGTCATGCCCGCGCGCGAACGCCGCCGTGACCACCAGCCGCACGGTGTTCTGGTGGTCTTCCATGTAATCCTGCGGCGATTGGGTCAGGATGATGTCGGGCTGGATCTCGCGCATCACGGCCGCGACTCGCGCCAGCGAGGGCAGGTCATAGAGGATCGCGAGGTCGTCGAACAGCGGCGGATGGGCGATCGCCCCGGCACCGGGCCGAGGCCTGCGCCTCGCGCCAGCGCAGCCGCAGCCGCTCCTCCCGCGGCAGCGTGGCCGTCCCGCAGTAGCCGTTGGCCAGATTCCACATGTGGATCTCGCACCCGGCGTCCTTCAGCAGCAGCAGCGTCCCCGCCATCATGAACTCGATGTCGTCCGGATGCGCAGCGGCGGCGAGAACTTTCATCATCGGGTCCATGCCTGGGCGGGACATCATGTCGTCTGCCAGCGGATGCTGGAACGGATGCAGATGTGCTGGGGATGGTAGCAGGTGACGAACAGTCCCGCCGGCTGAACCACGCTGGCGTAAAACATCTCCGTCGCCTTCAACACCGGCGCACCCCGCGGCAGCTCCAGCCATCTCGCCGTCATGTCATCGGCGGCAATGGCTTCCACCGTTTGCTGGCAATGATGCACCTTGAAATCGGCTCCTCCGGCCCAGCGTTCCAGAAAATCCACCCGGGCGAGGCGCTTCTGGTTCAAGCCGGCCGCAAACCGGCGGGGAATGAACAACTGATCCCAGGCAAGCGGCACCCCCTCCAGGCTGTCAACCCGGGTTGCCGTCAAGACCGGTTCACCCGCCGCAATCCTCAGTTCGCTTGCCTGCGCCTCGGGCGCGGCTTGCCACCCCGACTCCACGACCCGCCGTTTCAAGTTGGGCGCGTGATTCCGCATGCTGCCCGTGTAGTCGATCATGACTGGAATCCGGCGCGCGCCCTTGGCGGCCACATAATTTCCGCTGCCGTGACGCTTGTAAATCAACCCTTCCTCGGCCAGCAACCGCAGGGCATGGCGCACGGTGATCCGCGAGATGCGAAACTCCTCGCACAACTCGCGCTCGCCCGCCAGCCGCATCCCGGACGTCCAGCGACCAGCCAGGATGCGTTTGCGCATCCGGGCCGCGACTTCGTTGTACGCGGTGGCCTTCATTGGTTATAACCACTTACAGAGCCCGCATTCCTTGTCAATGGTTTTATCGCCCCGACCACCCTCCCCACATCAGGTGGTCACCCTCGTCGGGACAAAGCGCCGAGCCGGCCAAATGGGTTCTGCCCAGTTGCCGCACCATCCGGTCTTCCCCGGCTTCCAGCGGGGTGCCGTCGGGTCGCCTCCTGATGTGCCACCGGCCATCGCCCGACCCCGCCCAGGACTTCCAATCCGTGCGCGATCCGTCGCAGCAGCCGATGCAACCGCGTCACCAGTGTGTGGGGACCGGTTTGATTTGCGGTGTGGGGTTGTGTAGAGTGCGAGGCGTTGAGCACAACCCCATCCACCTCCGGACACAGTCACGAGCGCTGGTTGCGAAACGAAGGCGCGCAGGATCGGCTGCTGGGACAGGTCGTGCGCCGTTCCCCGCATCTGCAAGCCATTGTGTACGCCGGGGATTCCTCGTTTCGGTTTTTCCATTGGGACAGCGGCAGCGTGCAACTGGTGTGTGGCATTACCATCCTGAACTCGAGATTGTGTTGACGCTGCGGGGCGAGGGTTACTCGATTGTGGGCAGCAGTATCAGCCGGTACGGACCGGGCGAGCTGGTGCTGCTGGGCAGCGGACTGCCCCATGCGCGGTATTCGGTGCCGCCGCCGGGCGATCATCTGGAACACATCATCGTGCAGTTCCGGCCGGACTTTTGCGGGCAACAGTTTGTGCATTTGCCGGAAAACGTCTGGTGGCCCAAGCTGATGCAGCGGGCTGCCAATGGCTTGCGAGTGACCGGCGAGACGCGGCGCTCCTCGACCGAGACGCTGAGCCATGATCGGGATGAGTGCTGACGCGCGTTTGCTGGCGTTGTTGGACCTGCTGCGGCGGTGGAGTTATTCGACTGAGTTGTCGCCGATTTCACCCGCGCCGACCCCGGTGGCGCCCGGGCCCGCAGCGGAGAAGATCCAGCGGGTGATGGATTACATCCTGGAGAACCTTGATGGCGACGTGCGGCAGGAGGATGCCGCCAAGCTGTTGCGCATGTCGCCCGCCTCGTTCAGCCGCTTCTTCCGCCAGCATGCGCGCAACACCTTTGTGGGCCTGGTCGGCGAATTGCGCATCGGCGAGGCCTGCCGCCTGTTGATGGAAACCGACGCCCCGATCACCGAGATCGCCTTCGGGGTTGGCTATCAGAACCTGTCCAACTTCAACGAGCATTTCCGCCGGCTGCGCGGCATGACCCCGCGGGACTACCGGACAATGATGGTGAACATGCTCACGCATCCGGACGAGTCGTCCGGACCACGGGAGCCGGCGGGAACTGCCCGTCCTGTCCGGCGGGTGTCACGATCCTCCCGCTAATCGGGATTCCCCGGGCGCAGACCACGCATGGGGCAGGCCGGCCCCGGGCAAAAAAAAGCATGCAAAAATGTCGCGGGCCGGGTGGAGTTTGGGATCGGGCCGGGCGATGATCCGGCTGTGACCTCGCAACTGGCGAATGCTCTGCCCGCACCCGCCGAGGTGAAGACTGCCCCTGCCCAGGCGGTGGATCCGCACTACCGGGTGGGCACGCTGGAGTACACAAAAGCCGGTCTGGTTTCGCTGTTTGCGTGGATGTTGTGGGGAGATTTCTGCATCACCCTGATGGAGACTGCCTGGCCGAAGATCGTCCCGTTGCAGCTCCAGGATGCCGGGGCGAGCAACCTGATGATGGGGCTGTTGGCGGGCAGTTTTCCGGCGGTGGTGAACTTCTTTGTCAACCCCGTGTTCAGCTACCGATCGGACCGCTTTCGCAGCCGGTGGGGACGGCGCATTCCATTCTTGTTTCTGGCGACGCCCGTGGTGAGCGGGTTGCTGGCTTTGTTCGGGTATGCGGACGCGCTGGCCGCGGGGCTGCAGAGGGTGCTGGCGGCCGCAGGGCTCGAGACCGCGCCACTGGCGGTGTTCCTGGTCTTTTTCGGAGTGCTAATCGCGGTGTTCCAAGTCTTCAACGTGGTGGTGTCGTCGGCCTACCCGTATCTGTTCCGCGATGTGTTGCCCGCCGCGTTCATGGGACGGTTCAACGCGCTGCTCCGGATGGTCAGCACGGCGGCAGCGTTTGTGTTTCACACCTTCGTGTTTGGTCATGCCGGGGATCATCGCCGGGAAATCTACCTGGGCGCGGCCGCGTTGTATTTCCTGGCGTTCATGTTGTTGTGCTGGAGGGTGCGGGAAGGGGAACTATCCGCCGCCCCCTCCGGCGGTCGGCAGCGGGCTCTGGGGTGCGATGGGTTCGGAGAGGGCCGTGGCGAAGTGAGTTTGGCCTTCAATGATTCGATGGATTTCCCCACACATATACATGTGTATTGAGTCAGACTTTCCCATGGTTGAATGGACGAACGTGCTTGGGTTCTGTGCGCTTCGACTGTTACTACCGTGGAGTAGTGACAGCAGGGGACAAAGAAAAAGGGCATTCTTACTGGTCCCTCTGAGCCTGAAATGGGGGGAGCCCGCCGGTATGGCAGGCCCCCCCGTCGGCTCTACACCGCCAGTTTGCGGCCATGTGCAGCCGTCTCGGTCTTGGTCGCCAGTCTTGCCCGGCCCTTGGCCCAGCGGCGCAGGCCGTCAATCTGCTCGGCCATGAGCTTGCTCAGCGGCACCACATCGTTGAGCACCAGAGCCAGGGACAGGTCGGTGGGCTCTTCCCGCCGGCTGAACGCCGCATGCAACCCGTCGATGAACACCTGCTCGATCTCCGAACCGGTGAACCCTTCGGTCCCACGCGCCAGTTGCACGATATCGAACTCGTCGGGCTTGCGCCGGTACTTGGCAATCTGGATGCGCCAGATGGCTTCCCGTTCCTCCTGGTTGGGCAACTCGACAAAGAATAGCTCGTCAAACCGCCCTTTCCTGAGCAACTCTGGCGGCAACTGGGTCACGTCATTCGCTGTCGCCACCACGAACACCGGCGCCGTCTTTTCCTGCATCCATGACAGAAACGAGCCGAACACCCTCGCCGATGTCCCGCCGTCGGTGGACCCGGAACTCCGGCTGCCCCCAAACCCCTTCTCCAGCTCATCAATCCACAGCACGCACGGAGCAATGGCCTCCGCCGTGGCGATGACACTGCGCAGGTTGCCCTCGCTTTGTCCCACCAAACTGGCAAACAACCGCCCCGCATCCAGTTTGAGGAGTGGCCGCTGGAACACGCTGGCCGTGGCCTTGGCGGTCAGGGATTTGCCGGTGCCGGGGATGCCGACGATCAGCAATCCCTTGGGGCTGGGCAGCCCATACGCCTGCGCCTCACGGCTGAACGCGTCCTTGCGCTGCACCAGCCACTGTTTTAATTGGTCCAGCCCACCGATCTCATCCAGTGAGGACGGCGAGTCGCAGATTTCCAGCAACCCGTTCTTCTTCACCTCCTGCGCCTTCTCCCGCGCCACGACCTGCGCATCCAACCTCCCGCACTCGACCACGGACAACGCATAGGCGTTCTCGGCTTCGATGGACGTCAGCCCGCTGGCCGCTTCCAGCAACAAATCCCGCTCGTCGTTCTCCGGCTGCGGGAGCTTCGCCGACGTCGCGATGTTGTCCAGCACCAGCCCCAGCTCCTTCTTGCACGGCAGGGCGAACTCGACCACGACAAATTCCCGGGCCAGTTCCGGTGGCAACGTTTGCCGGCAACCCACCGGCATCAGCACCTTGCCCTTGGTCTTGCCCACGCGCAGCACCTCCTTCAACTGCCCGATCAAGACCGGGTTGTTGTCCTCCAGGAATAGGTGGAAGTCTTTCATCAAGACCACCGTGTTCTCCGTCAGCTCCGTTACCGATTCCAGTAATTGAATCGGGTCATGCGCTTCACGCGTGTGGCCGTCCTGGGTGTCCACCAAGCCCTCGGTGACCGACCAGGCGTACAGATGATACTCCAGTTCATTCGCAATCCCCTTCAGTTCCGCCTCGATCCGCGCTTCTTCGCACGAGACCAGGGCGATGCCGGGATACCCTGCCCGGATGTAGTTCATGATTCTTTGTTTCATGGGATTCCTTTCGTTTTGGTTTGAAGTGAAAAAGCCCGCCCGGCATCACACCGGACGGGCCTGTTGACTGTTTCGTTGTTGGCTACTGCGATTCCAACACCCAGTTCAGGTGCTTCTGCTCCCACTCCAGGCACACCTGCCGTGAGGGTGAGCAGTACATGCAGTCGCCATAGGCATCGAACACGCGCCAGGCCTGCGACCGGTTGTCGAACTCAATCCAGGTGGCCCGTTCGATGTGCAGCGGTCCCAGGGCCCCGAGATCAATGCGCTCGGTGTAGAGGCCCCGGACCGTTCCGTCAGGCAGGACGCACAGGGTGCTCATTGCCCGACCTTCTGTTGCCGCCGTGCGTGGCGGTGATACTCCGGCTTGCGTTCCCGCCGGCGGATGTCGCCCAGGGCCGATTCCAGGAATGCCGTGGCCTTTTCGCAATCCGCCCCGCTGAACCCCACCGCATCGATCTGCAGCCCGCCGTCGGGCTTGACGATGATTTCGATGGTTTTCATGGTGACACCCCCGTCAGCGTGAGTTTGATGGCCCCGTTGCGCAGCGCGTTCCGTTGCACGCTCAGCCCCTTGCGCCGCGCTTCCCGGGTGGCCTTGTGCACGGCATACAACTGGAGCAGCCGGCCGTAGTTTGCCCCGACCTCCTTCTCGACGTAACCGCCCCACCAATCTGTGGCCAGCGTGTAGCTGCCGTTGGCCTGGCGTTGCACCGCGATGTCACACGACCCCGCAAGCCGGATGACCCGTTCCCCGTGTTGCTGGGTGCCGATGCCGCGCGCCTGCGCGTCGGCGACCAGTTCCAGCCCCAGCTCCCGGCAGGCCTCCTGCAGGGCGTCCAGATCCTTGATCTGGGTTTCAATGGATACGAAGTGACTCATATTTCCTCCTTTCACGCTGCCGCCAGGTGGAAACGGCGCTGCCCCATGGCCCCAAACCGCTCGACCAGCTCCCGGCTGTCCTGCTGGGCCAAGGCCCGGGCCTGCTCCGCCAGCCCCTGCAACCCCTGCTGCAACCGTTGCCGCGCCCCGGCGCTGTCCCGATACTCCTCGGCCGTGCGCGACAGGAACTCCTGCCGCACCCGGTCCAATTGGGCCTCCATTTCGTGATCGCCCACGAAGTTGAGTTGCTTGAACTCGTCTATGAACCGGATCAACCGGTTCAGCGTCTTCTGATGCACCCCGGTCTTGCCCTCGCGCATGCTGGCCAGCATCTCCTCGCACAGCGCGGCGGTCTGTTCGCGCAGTGACGCCACGCAATCCGCCAGGAACGACTCGGCGCCCTGATGAATCTGCGCGGCTGCCTCTGCTGCTGCCCGTTGCCGGGCTTCGATGACCTCCTGTTGTGCGCCCTGGCTGACCAGGGTCACATCCAGCGATTCCGGCGCCCGGACCTGGAACAACTGCACCTCGAAGCCGAAGGCCCGTTCCATCCGGGCGCTGTTCGGGAACGAGGCTTCGATGGCCGTGACCAGTCGATCAGGATCGGCCACCAACCGTTGCGCCGCCGCGCGCCATTCGGCCACGGCCTCTTCGCGCAGTTGGCCGTAGCGCAGCAGGAAGCCGCGCCGGGCCTCGGCATACTCCGCCTGGAGCTGGTCCAGTTTGCGGGTGACCTCGGCCAGCTTGGCGTTGGGCAGGAAATGCCCCAACCCGTTGAGGAACGGGAAGGTGCAGGTATCCATCAGGCTGTGCGCCCGGCTCTCGATGAGCGCAAAGGCCTCGAGCTTCTCGCGCGGCAACAGCCGCTTGTGTCCGAGGTGGATCAGCCGGTCCGTGACATTGCCCGGGTCCAGACCCAGATCCTCGGCGTTGAGTTTCTTGGTGGCGCGCCAATAGCGCACCGACACGTTGATGAGCACGCCCTCACGGGTGAGTGCGTCCAATATTTGATGGTCTCCGTTCATGTGTTGCCTTTCGTTTTTGGTTTGTTGTTTTCGTTCCGGTGTACAAAGCAAAACGGCGTGACTGTGAGATCACGCCGCAGGTGCCTGAACGACCGAAAGGGATTAAGGCGTCATCGGGGGACGGGTTGAACCCCCTCCGGGGTCAACTCGCCCTGGTCGATGGCGTTGAGGATGGCGGTGCGGATCGCCTGGGATTCGAGGTCCCAATGACGTTCCCACGCCGCGTGGTGGTCCGGGGTGTTGTTCTCCCCGGTGTAATAGGGCGGATGCGGGGTTGCCTGCCACGTGGACAACTCGCGCACGTGGAAGACATGCCGGCACTCGGTGCCGTCACAATGCGGATCGCATTGGCTGCACTCCGCGTTGACGGTGAAGTCATACCGACGCGGTCCCTCGTCGAGGTCATCGTTCTTGTAGGTGTGGAGCACGACGACCCCGCGATGTTCGAGGAACCGCTCCGGCTCGACCCAGATGGTTTGATAGGGCATACCATGGCCTCTTTTGGTTCAGCAGGTGAAGAATCCCTGCTCCCGAAGACTGACGTGCCGCCCCGCGCCGACGATGACGTGGTCCAGCACTTCGATCTTCAATAGCGTCCCGGCTCGGATCAGGTCACGGGTGACCTTGATGTCCGCTTCCGAAGGCGTGGGGTCTCCCGAGGGATGGTTGTGCATGATGATGACCGCCGAGGCATTGGTGGTTATGGCCGCTCTGAACACCTCACGAGGATGCACGAGCAGGGTATCCAGCGTCCCCATGGTCACCAGCGTGTGCCCTTTGACCCGTCGCCGTGTGTTGAGCATGAGCACATACAGGCTCTCCACATCGGCGTTGTGATAAACGCCCGTCTGGATGTGCAGCCGCCAATACTCCACGGCTTGCTCGGGCCGCTCGCAGACGGCCAGTGATTCCGGGACGGGACATTCCCGCAATGTCACCACCTTCACTTCCGCCGGTGCTTTCATGCGGCCACCGCCTTTCGTCCCTGGATCAGTTCCAGCAGTTGCCAGCCCTCCAGCGAGTCGGGCTGTTGCCCGGCCAACGGCAGTTCGAGGATCTCGGACGGCACGCGCGAGCGCAGCCGGGTGCAGGCGTCCGCACGCCCCTTCTGCCCCGCCCCATCCTCGTCCAACAGCAACAGGACCGGACCCTCACCAGCCAGTATCACGATGCGTTCTTCCTGCACGCGGGACATCATGCTGCCCATCAGCGCCACCACCTTGCGATGGCCCGCCTGCCAGACATGCATGCAACCCCAGAACCCCTTGACCACCACCAATGGTTGCTCGGGGTTCTCCCGTGCCGCCCGATGCTGGTTGAACAGTTCGATGGACTTATGGAACCCGCGGGGCAGCCGATACTTGGGGATATGTGCCTGCGGTTTGCCCGGCCAACGACCCGCATAAGCCACCGGTAGCCCCTCACGGTCACGGATCGGAATCACGATCCAATCGCGCCAGTAACCCATCCGACAATACCCCACGCCGAAGGTCTCCACGGTTTCCCGCGTCAACCCGCGCTCCTTGAGATACGCATGATTGTGATCCAGCCGGTTGAGCGTGTAGCGCAACGGCACATTGCTCTGTGCCTGCAGGACCGGCGGCGGGGTGATGACGGGACTCTCTGGCCCGACGTTAAACCAGTCCTGCAACAGCAGGGCGGCCTGGCGGATGCCCACTTGTTCCATGCGGCTGACCAAGTCGATGATGCTGCCCCCGGCCTGACAATCGCCGAAACAGATCCAGCAGTTCCGGTCCAGGCTGACGCGGAACTGGGTGGGGTTGCTGCCCCGATGCAACGGACACACCCCGCTGAGGTTGTCCCCGCTGCGCCGGAACTGGGTCAACAGTCCGTAGCGTTCCAGCACCTGGCGCATGGACACGCACTGTTTGAGCCGGCGGAAATCCACCGACTGACTCGTATTGCTTGCGTTCATTTGAGTGATCTCCAGAAAAGCGAAAGCGGAGCACCGGTGAGGCACTCCGCTTTCAGGGTGGAGGATTGAGTATTATTCCTTGGCAAAGGTGAGGCTGCGGTTGAACACCACCACCTCGGCCCCGCTCTTGTTGCCGTTGTCGCCCCAGGTCGCGATGCGGCCCTGCAACTCGACGCGCAGGCCTTCGCCGCGTTCGGTGAGGGTCTGTTCCAGTTCCGGGGAGGGACCGAACAGCACACAGGGCACTTGATTGACGCGTTCCTTGGCCTCGCCGTCGTCATGACCGTCCCGGGTCTCCACGGTGAAGCGGAGGATCTTGCGGTCGGTTCCTTTGGCGTTCGGGCGGCTGACGATGCGCCCGGCTACGATACACAGGTTCATGATGTGTTTTCTCCTCTTGTTGTGACTACCCACACCTCGGGACACCGGGAGTTCTCAGGTGAGAACAGTTGGCCCGGCATCCATGGCCGAAGGTGGGAATGGTGTGGGAAACCGAGCGCGTGCTGGATGAACCGGCACAGGCCCGGGGATTCCCGAAGCGAGTTCGTGCCCGTGCGGACCGGACCGTGAAAACGGCTCAGCCCAGGGCGTCAAGCGGATCTGAAAAGGTCAGCCCTTGAACTCGTGATTTGTTGAGCGGGAGAAGAAATCGTCGGTGAGATGGAACTGGCGGTAAGCCTTGATCAAGTGATCGAGCTTGGCGTCAATATCCGCGAGCTGCCGCTGGATGTGACGCAGCAGGGAAATGGTGCGGGAGGTTCTGGTTTTGGTGCGTGGCATGACCTGAACAAGCCGCCGGCACTTAAAAAGGCTGGTGGGCAGAGGGTTCGGAACACAGGGTGTAGCCCAACCAATCGAGTCCGACGAGCAGGCACCGACGCACGACCTCCAGCTTAGGCCAGGCGTGCAGAAGCGTGATCCCCTCGGGCGCGAGGCAGTAGCGCTTGCCCTCCTTGAACCGCGATCCGAGTGCGCTGGGTTTGCTGATGTGGTGAGCATTTCACCCCCGCGTTTGGCCGGGTCAACCCCCAGTCATTCCCATCCTGGCCGCAGCGCATGGGGGTTGGCGCCCCGCTGAACCCCTCCACCAACGGCTTTCCGAGCCACGCGTGCCTAGGCTCTGGCGCTTACCTGTTGCCGTGGCCACCGCTGCAAAGTAAGTTCCTGCCATGCCTGTTTCAACGACAACACACATCCGGCTCGATGAACGCGGTGTGGCGTGGATTGATGACACGAACACCAAGGTGGTCGAAGTGGCCCTGGACATGATCGCGCACGGATGGAGCCCGGAGGAGATTCACTTCCAGCATTCACACCTGTCGCTGGCGCAGATTCACGCCGCGCTGGGGTTCTACTACGATCACAAGCCCGAGATGGATGCGCACATCCAGCGGAGCGCGCAGGAGGTGGAGCACCGGCGCGCCCAGGCCGGCGAGTCGCCCATCCGCAAACGGCTGCGTGAAATGGGCAAGCTGGCGTGAGCGTGGGCCTCTACATGGACGTGCATGTGCCTGCGGCCATCACGCGCGGGTTGATTCTGCGGGGTGTGGGCGTGTTGACGGCGCAGCTCGACGGCACCACGGAGTTGGAAGACCCCGACCTGCTTAACCGGGCCACGGAATTGCGCCGGGTATTGTTCAGCCAGGATGAAGATCTGCTGGCCGAGGCAACGCGGCGGCAGCGTGTCGGTGAATCCTTCGGTGGCGTCATCTATGCGCACCAACTTCGAAATCACCATTGGGCGGGCCATTGCGGACCTGGAGACACTGGCCAAAGTCGGGGACTTCAACGAGTTCGCCAACCGCGTGGAGTACCTGCCGCTGTGACGTCAGACAGTGGATGGCGACAAGAGTGTCAGGCCCACTGATGTGCCTGACCGGGAAGTTCCGCTCTCCCGGAGCCTGCCGCAGGCCAAAGCCTGCGAAATTGTGGATGTTTGTGATAAACAACCTTTTGCGTCCACTAACCAGTTCGTCCGCTGGGTATAGGATGAATCAGATTCCATTTGGCGATTATTGTTATGGTTGTTGGATCGTCGAGGGGGGCGAGCGCTGACTCGCTTCCGACAAGCTTATGGTGATCGAAGGGGATGACAGTTGGACTCTGCCGGAACCCCGGATGTATACTCATTGGCAGAAGATTGAAGGCGGTCGGGTCCGGTGCACCCTCATCAACGCCAGCGCCCCCATCCTGGGTTGTAAGGAAGAGTGGGAACTCTACTACAAAAGGAGGGCACGCTGTGGTAATAGCGGTCGCTGGTCACCGCCTTCCGTCAAGCCGGCAGCAGTCCCAGACGCGCTGGCCACGATTGCATCGGGCCTTCATTCCACAACGAGCTTGTGATCCTTCATCCGGCTGGCTTCGAGTGCTTGGGGCTTGGGGCCTGATCGGTCGCTACGACGGCGGTTCGGTTGCCGGCCCAAGAACGTCGCTGCGTCATCTTCGGTGCGGAACAGCACCGTGACTGCACTTCGGGCATTCATACGTCATCGTGTCCTCGCCGATAGGCCAGGAATCGACCTCATAGTGAATGCCATCCCGGAATTCACCGGTGATGGTTCTGTCCTCGGCAAACACCAGG
This sequence comes from uncultured Verrucomicrobiae bacterium, assembly GCA_963751435.1. Classification (GTDB taxonomy): domain Bacteria; phylum Verrucomicrobiota; class Verrucomicrobiia; order Limisphaerales; family DSYF01; genus JALOTU01. The sequence continues at coordinate 14,403 of CAVVUP010000028.1, forward strand.
TGCTCCACCTTTGCGTGACAATGGGGGCAGATTCCGTCCTGCCCCGTCGAAGTGTTCAATTCCATTTTGTTCAAGTCCTCCTTTCAGTAGTAGTAGGTAGAGGACGAAGTATTTAGGCCTTTCGGTTGCGGGAGGGGGGAGCGCGCCGCGCCGTGGGTCTTGCCGGATGTCTCGGATTTCGCTGTTTCGTTTTGGACTGGAATCCGCTACGTTGTGGCAAAATGAAATGGACCGACACCATCGAACGCTGGCGGCGGCTGGATGCCGCGGCCCAGCAGCAGGTCCGTTGGCGGAGGCTTCCCCGTCAGGTGGCATTGTCCATGGCTTTCGAGGGAGAGCCGGTTGACGAAACATGGCTGGAGAAACTACACCGCCAGGTGGTGCCACCCGCTACATCGAGACCACACGGGGCCTCCTGAGCTATTCCCAACTGGCTCGCGCTGCAACGCCGGCGATGAACTGAACTGGGGTTCCCTGAAACGTGTCTGGCAAGAACAATTCGAGAACTACGGTGACCCTGGTCCATGACGACACCGGGCACTTGGCGGAAACAACTTGGTCACGTTTGGAATGTGAACCGGCACTTCGGGAACGCAGAGCAGCCCCAGAACTGGCGGCCGGCGTGTGAGCCCTTGTTCGATGTTCGCAGGACCATCTTGCTTTCGCATTTCGGACAGAACTTGCGCTGGTCGTTCAAAAGCCCACGAAATTCGTGATCGGATGCCAGACCGGCGGATTTCAAGGTGGAGAGCAAGTCGTCTTCGGCCACCAGTTGGATGCCATGGTCTCTGGCGAAGTGAGCGGCGGCGTCCGTGTAACCGCGAAGGGTGACCAGCATTCCACGCTCGATCCTCTCGGCGGTCATGGCGCCCAGCAGCTCCCGCACAGTCTTCACTCCGACGTTCCACTTCTGCCAGTGTTTGCACTGAACGGCGGTGTGGGTGCCACCACGATTCAGAATGAGATCGATCCCGCCATCGGCCTTCGCTCCACCCCGGCGGTTAACAATGAATCCCTGTTTCTGATACACCAGGGCCACCAGCTTCTCGAACTGATACCAGTCCAGGCGGCGGAGTTTGGAGGCCAGTCGCGGGGAAGACTCCGTTGTCATCGCGAAAGCTGGCTGATCAGTCGCTGGCCGAAGGGGGTGAGACGGTAGTTGCGGTGATCGGGGAGGGTCTCCGAGGGCTGCGCCTTGGCGGCGCCCAAGGCGCACAGCTCTTTCAAAGCGCGAATGGTCGGATTCAAACCAATGGGATGTTCGTCGCGCAGACTCTTCCTCACCGTCGTTGCGCTCACCGGGCCGTGTGCAGAAAGGTGGGCCAGTTCGATCAGGACCAGCCGACGCGTCTTGGCGCGCACGATCCGGGCATACTTGCGCCAGTTCAGGCTCTGGGTGGGCAACGGTTGTTCAACGAACGCGCCAATGTCGGTGGCGATATCGCTCCACTGGATGAACTGGCCGGTGTGGTCAGGGGTGGCGGGCTGGGAATCTGGCCAATTGTGCAATCAACCGTAGGTTTCTCGCGCCGGCTCCGCCCCAACCTGGCACTGAAGGTGTTCGGCCGACTTGGCTGCCACGAAGACTATGCCACCCTGGCGGCTGACTGCGCACTGAGCGCGGAGCAAGTCGAGCATGTTCGCCTGAATCTTGTGCCGGGCACCTTCGTCGGCCAGGTCTCCATCGGATCCTGGACCCATCCGTTTCTGTTCAAGGTGCCCTTGGCGAAATTGCCTGCCCCCCCAACCGAAGACGAGGTTCGCGAAAGCCAGCGTCCGCTTGAGGCTCTGCCGACCGAATTCGCCGAGGAGTTCAGGCACTGGACGCCGCATCCCATTATCGTAGTCGAGTCCCAACAGGCCCAGCCGGAACCGGCTTTGTCCGAAACCGACCTCCGCGTGCTGCAGGCGATCGTCAGCGAGCCCGGCAAATCCGTCACTCATTACAGTCGCAAGACCCGACTGAACGGCACCCGGCTGGCGGAAGTTCGCCAGCGCTTGGTCGCCCGCGGATATATCCGCGAGCACAGCCTGGCCGGCAAAGTCCGTGGTCGCGCTGCCACTGTCATCGAACCACTCGAACCTGCGCACAAGGCCGTGCGCCAAAACAAGGAAGCCCGATCATGAAAGGAACCTTCCTCCACACCCATGCCATGGCCCAGCCAGTGGCCAACGCCCTGCGCTTGAAAGGCTTCGACTTGTTCGAAGAACTTCCGGTCTTAGCCGGCCCACGTCCGCCCTCGGTGGACCTTGCCTGTAAGGTGGGCGGTCAGTTCCTGCTTTTCGAATTCGAGCGCGGCAGCGCGCGCGTGGCCCGGGATGTCGCCAAAGCGGAGCGGCTGGGAGCCAAGGTATTGAGCATTGTTGTCCCCACCGCCAAGGTCCGGACCCAGGTTAAGGCTGCGCTCCGCCGTCAGGCCGGTGACCGGACGGATCCCACCTTGCGGATTCAGGTGCTGACCTTGGGCGCCGCCCTCAACTGGATCGCCAACAATTGCCCCATGCCGCCGTACTCGCGCACGGGCCGTCGAACTTCCTCATCTGGCCACTGAATCAAACTCAAAACAAAAGGTACACATCATGAAGATAGACAAGATCCACACGAATAACATCATCGCACTCATTCTGGGCGGCATCGTCCTTGTGCTGTTTCTACGCTACTGGGAACCGGCGCTTGCCTTCCTGTCCACGGTCAAGCGCATCGGGCCGGGAAATTCACCGGAGGACATGACCTTGGGACTGATCGTCATCGGCTTCTGCGGCGCTGTGCTTGTCGCCATCGTCCGCATTCTTACTAACAACAACCGCAACGACTGAACAAATACACATGAAAACAAAAGCACTCAAAACCGAATCGCCTGCCAGGGCGTCCGACCGCGCCATGGCCAAGCACGCCGCTTCTAACGGCAATGGCACAGGCAAACCGGTCGCCTATGGCAGTCATGAACTCTCTGACGAGATACTCACAGTCGCTCAACAACCGGTGCGCATGCCGCGGGAGGACAAGGAGCTCATACGCGCCCTCGCCATCACCCGCGGGCACAGCGGCGAGCCCGAATGCTGCGATTACCATACGCGCAGCATTGATTCCAGCAATGCCGAACTGCTGGAGCAGTGCCGCCGTCTGGACGAGCAGGTGCGTGTCGAGGAATCGGGCGCGCAACGTCACATCGAGGAACTGACCCGAATCCTTGAGCACACCGACCGCTATCGCGAACAGGCCGAGCCCACCGTGCCCTGGACGAACTTCGACATCGTGCAAATCGTGTTGCTCGCGCTGATGTCCCTGGTGTTGCTGGCCGTAGGCATCAACACCAACGCCTCGGTGCTTCAGTCCTCAGGCATCCCCGTGTTTGAGAATCTCTGGCGCGCCTACCTGTTCTCGTTCATTCCGGTAGGCCTGGCCGTGGCAGTCAAGATGCCCGGCTCCCACATCGCTCTCAAGTCCCGGCGGCTGGCTTACACCTATGGTGTCTGGGGCTTGGGATTGCTGTTCGGGGTCGTCTGGGCCGTGCAATTCGCAAACACGTTCCCCGGCATGACCCAGTCCACCGCGGACATTATCGCATCGCTCACCGATCCCAGTGCGGGGGCCAATCAGGGGCACTCCAACAACTCCTTCGTGCTGGTGGCCATGTTGGCGGAGGTGTTCCTGGCGGGCGGGTGCTGGCTGACCATCCAGTTGATCAGTGAAAAGCATGCGCCTTGCACCCGCACCGACAACCCCGCCTATCTCAAGGCCCAGTCGGACCTCACCCATTGGCAGCGTCGCCAGGCGGAAAACCGCCGCCTGGCCGGCATCCTCGCAGGGAAGATCCGCGCCATCAATGAAGCCCGGGAACAATTCGTGGGCGGGGCGATGGCGTACTTCCGGGCCGCCGTGAAACTCGCCGTGAACGACAAGCATTTGGATGACTTCCTTAACCGTTAACCGAAACCATCAATCGAAAGGACCAACTGAAATGAAAACCATTAGCACCATACGCAACTGCATCGCCGCCGCGCTGGCGGCTCTCACACTCGCCGGATCGCCCGTTCTTGGCGAATCCTACCTCGTCGGGCTGAGCCCGCACTACACCACCGGTGACGCCCAAGTTGTGCTCAAACAGCTCCTGCTGTTCGCGCTCGAACAGACGTCACCCGGAGACAGGGTTCTGGTTTATGACGCACTGAACCAGCAGCCGGTCACTGAGTTCAGCATCCCCGAGGGAAAACTGTTCCAGAACAACGCCCGGGCCCGGGCCCAGCGGCTGGCACCGGCCATCACCGGACTGCGCAGCTTCCTGGTCAAGGATGCTGCGAAGCGGCAGCCGGGGACAGGGGCGATCCGCTTGCCGGAGTTTCTGGATCTTGCGGGGCCTCAACTGCGCACGCCAGGCCAGCCCTTGCGCGTCATCGTGGTGGCCTCTCCGTTCTATCTGAACCCGGAGATGCCCTCGTGCAACATGGACGACGCCTATCCATCCGATGCGCATCTCCTGGCCAATCAGAGTGTGTCGGTATTCGGCACGGCGTTGCGGCGTGGGCGATTGGCGGGAGTGACGGTGCACTATGCCCTGGTAGGACCGGGCAGCTTCCTCAACGACTACCATCAAGAACGTGTCACGCGCTTCTGGTCATTGTTCATCGGTCAACAGGATGGCGTGCTGGCCACGTTTGCCCCGGACGTCAGCCTCGCCTTCCGTCGTGCGAGTGAAGGGGTGCGTCAGCCCATCGTGAACGCACAACTCGATGCTAACGATGACAAGATCCAGATGCTGCCCGTGAATCGCCGCCCGGTTCCTCGCTGGCTGGCCCCGGCGACTTCGGAGTCAGCAGCCGAACCAGTGGTGAATCAACCGGCCGCTGCGGACCTCCCGGAATCCTTGCGCAACGCGGATCTGCCCGTGCAAACAACCCACGGCCAGATCGGGATTGGCATTATGTGGTCGGCGCCGGTGGATTGCGATCTGTGGGTGAAGGCCAACCCTGCGGCCAAGGATCTGTTCTTCCAGAACCGAACCACGCCCGAGGGGCGTTACTTCCATGACTACCGCTCCGCCAACCAGGGGGTTGACTATGAATACGTCGAACTCAATCCCACTGACCTGACCTTGGTCAAGGCATGGGTCAACCTTTACGCCGGCAAGGCCAGCAACATCAGCGGCGTGGTGGTGGTGCGCCTCAACGGACAGACGCATCGCGGCGAGTTCCGGCTGCAGGCCGTTGAAGGCAACAAGGCGGCGGATCGCCACCAACGCGAACGCAGCCCCTACTGGGTGGAGGTGGACCTCCTGCGCATCGTGGGGGTCGGAGCCGCGACTGCATCCGCAGGCGCACCTTAAGCGGATAGTCAAATGCGTGGCCCCGGGGAGGTCCGATCCCTCCCCAAAAGGGCGGAGCGTCATCTGGCAGATTTCTGCGTCCGTATTGCCGAACTGTAGACGAGAAGTTCAACAAGATCTGACGACTCGCACTGGATACCAGCGTCCTACACGGACGGGAAAGACATAGGTAAGACTCATCCCAGAGACAGGAGCCAGGAGTTGCGATGGAAGAAGCAGGAACATCAAAGTTAGACAAAATGCCTCAGGGAGAGCCCGCGCCGGCATTCTTTGGCGACGGGGTTCGGCGCTACCCTGAGACAAGAAGGATGAGCGACCTGCCTCGCCTAGCCTACCGGGTCGACGAGGTGGCCAAGATGTTGGGAATTAGTGAGAAATCTGTCCGTCGACTCATCGCCCGAGGATTACTCAAACCTTCCAAGGTCCTTCGACATCTGCTGATTCCCCATCAACAGGTCGAGGGTTTGCTGAAGGGGGTCACCAGGTGAGGATCGCCCGCGTTAAGGATCTTGTGATGGTCGCGTGCGGCGTCCGGAAGGTTGTGCAGCGAACGTGACCTTCTTGGCCATCTCGGAAGAGTGGCGGTCCCTCAGGTGCCCATACACCTTCATCGCCAGCGCCCCGCCATCCCGATGCCCCAACCAACGGCTGACCGTCGGGACATCGACCCCGGATTCGATGCAACGCGTGGCAAATAGGTGTCGAAGATCATGATGGGTCAACCGAGGAAGATTGAGTTCCCGACAGGCGCGGGTCATCGATTTCTGACATTCATGCACCCTGCACACTGGTTCTGTGGGGCTCGGATTCGAATTCTGGAGACGCTGCAACAAATCCCGCATGTCGGCGATGATCGGCACCTTACGCCTGCTCGTGCTCAGACTGGTGAGTCGCTGCTTGGCGTTCTCAACCCACAAATGGCCCTGCTTCAGATCAACATCCGCCCACGTGACATGCCGGGCCTCGGATAACCGACATCCGGAAAAGGCGAGGAACCGCACCAGATCGGCCGCATGGCGGGACTGACCTCCCCCACCCTGCTCGAGGTTTTGCAGCAACGCCAGGAATTGATGAGGTTCGGGCAACTTGAGATCCTTCAAGCGAACGCCCCGACGCTTGACGCTGGCAGCCGGATTGGGAGTCAGCCCACCGCAAGCCAAGATCTGCCTCAGGGTGGAGAGTGTCTGGTTGAAATAGTGCTCGTTGTAGCCAGCCTCCAGGAACCGCTTGGCCCATTCCTGGCAAGCCGTTTCACTGATACGCTTTAACTTTAGTTCATCCAATGCCGGCCAAGTCTTCAGCAAGACTTTGATACAACCTTCCCGATACTCCTGGGCACGGGGCTTGAGGTCATGGCGGTTGTGGAGCTGTTCCTGAAACCGGGATCGAGCTTCAGCGAAGGTGACAGGCGCCAAGTCGGTGCTGGGGGGGACGGACCGCAGTTCCTTCAGGAAGTCGCCCAAGCGCAATAGGGCATCGGTGTAGACCGCCGTCTTCAGCGAACGTCGAACGAGCTTGCCGCCGACCCGCACGCGCGCATAATAGACTCCTGTGGGCGTGTATTGTAACAGGCACGGAATCTTGAGGAACGTCTTCCATCTCCCGTCGGAGGAAAGGCGTTGGCTGGCCTTCAACCGCAGCCGCCGGGCTGGCGGATTGGTGGTCATGGGCAGTGCTGGCACGCCTCAGAACCTACAGTATACAATGGCAGTATACAATGGGGTTTTTAGGGGGTTCCACCATAATCATAACTCACTTCTTTACAATGTGTTGCGCCCGTAGCTCAGTTGGATAGAGCATCTGCCTTCTAAGCAGAGGGTCCCGCGTTCGAGTCGCGGCGGGCGCGCCATTCGAGGTTGGGATAGTAGCTGGCGCAACCAACCGGTTCCTGCGGCGCCGCACCCGCACCCGGAGTCCGGGCAGCTCGCTCGCGGGAGGGTTGAACGTTCAGTTGAACAGTTGAAATTCCCAGATCGTGGGCCCGTCCGTGGCATCAAGGATATTGAGACGGACTCGTTGGGCGGTGACTGGGGGGAAAGTCTGCGACCATTGCGATCCCAGCGTGGTGCCCGTCCAGAACGGTTGCCAGTCGGCGCCATCGAACCATTCCAACTGAAAGCTCTGCACGCGGTTGGCGTAGGCTTCGCTGATGCTGGCGTAGGTGAAGGTTTTCACGTTCCCCAGATCCACTTCCAGCCAGGCCTGGCGCGTGCCGGTGTCGGTGGCCCAGCGCGTGGAGGTGTTGCCATCCACCGCCTTGGCGGCGTTGTAGGTGGCCTGGTTCTGATAAACATTGGATGCGGTGGCGTTGGCGCCGGTGGTCAGGGAAACAGGCGCCGGGACATCCACGGGCGTGATCAGGCTGGCATCGAGGTCGAGTTCCAAGGCGATGATGGTGTCGATGGGCTGCTGGCTGGACGGTGGAACCGAAATCTGGATGCCCTCGTCGGTCTGGGTCACATTGGCCGTCCCTCCGGTCAGCAACTGGTAGCTCAAGACGCGGGCTGGAATCGGGGGCAACACCAACCGGTCTGCACCCAGCTCAGCACGTGCACGTATACGGTGTTGGCCTGGTAGGTGGAGGCGCCATAGGCGGCCGGTTTGAACGGTCCGCCGCGCGTGCCATAGATGCTCTGGCCGTATTGGCGCGAGCCAGTCGCCCATTTCCTGGATGCGGCCAGCCTGTTCCGGGTCGATGCCTCCCATCGGGGCGCGGGCCGACATTGAGCAGCATGTTGCCGTCGCCCCCGGCGCAGTTCACCAGCATGATTGATGCAGGTCGAGAGGCTCTTGACGCCGTCGCTTGCGCCGCCCCAGGCCCAGTGATTGTGCGCCGAGATGGTCATGCAGGATTCCCAGGCGCGGGTGTTGTTGAAGGTGCCCACCTTCTGTTCGGGCGTATCGAAATCCTCGGCCAGGCCGCCATTCCGGTTGTTGATGAGCAAGGCCGGCTGGAGCGAGCGGGCCAGGGAGTTAAGCGCAGCCGCGTCGTAGGTGCTCGCGCTGCCGCCCAGCCCGTCGTACCAGAGGACATCCACCCGGCCGTAACGCGACATCAACTCGCGAACCTGGATCTTCAGGAAAGCCTTGTAGTCCGTCGCGTGCCTGTGAATACCCAGTTCGGCTGGGAGTAATAGGCGCCGAAGCGCATGCCGGCGCGGTGGCAGGCGGCGGCCAGCTCCTTGACCACGTCCCGCCCAAACGGGCACTCGGGCGCGGTGATCTTGTAAATGTTGGTGGTGCCGATGTTGGCCATGTCATTGGTGGCCTGGGTGTCGAACATGCTGAAGCCGTCGTGGTGCCGCGTCGTGAACACCATGTATTTCATGCCGGCAGCCTGCGCGATGGCCACCCACTCGTCGGCGTTGAAATTGGTCGGGTTGAATTGCTTGTACAGGTTGTCGTAGGTGTTGGTGGGACACCGGATTGCCGCGCGACCAACTGATCTCGTAGCCGAGCAGGCTGATCAGGATCCCAGTGGATGAACATGCCGAACCGCGCCTCGCGCCACCACTGGAGCCGCTGCGCCTGCGGTGAGCGGCGGGACCGGTTCCTGCCGCACCCGGTAGAACGCGGACCGGTGATGGGTCGCGCGCCGTTGGTGTCGAGGTAATTGGTCGACGCGTCGCCGGCGGACATGCGCAGCACCATCGGCCCACTCAGATCATTAAAGCTCGCATCGAACGGCTCGGGCGCGACTTGCACGCACATTGCTGCGCACGCCCGGCCGCCGACCACGTCACCCGCAGCCCGCCGCTTTCCTTCGCGGCCGAAAGCAGCCGCAGAGCGCGAGAACGCGTGTTCGTCGGGTTCGTGCCGGCCAGAGGAACTCGTTCCAGTTGCTCACCGCCGTCGCCGTCCGGGTCCGCGTCGGCAGCGGCGCCTGGAAGGTCGGGATTGCCGAAATACTGAGTTGCCAGGCGCGGAAGGGCGACACGCTGACGATCAAGTCTCACCTGTCCGGGCGTGTTTGTGTCCAACACTGCCGCGTAACCATCCGGCAATGTGCCGACGCCGGGCGCGTTCCAGGTCAGACCGCCACCCGGATGAGCAGCGGATACGTGCCGACGCCAAACCCGCCGCCATCGGCCACGTTGACCGTGCCACCCAAGGCGACACGTTTCCAGCCACGGCCACGAGGGAGCTGGTGGCGCCCAAGGGGCCTGGAGTTGCGCGCCGCTGTTGACGGTCAGGTTGCTGTTGATCGTCAGAGTGCCACCGCCCGCCACGCCGGGCGACAGCGTGCCGCCGGACTGCGCGGACACTGTGCCGCCGATGGTGCCTGTGCCAGCGAGGGTGGCGTTGGCGGACACTGTCACCGCGCCGGGGCCGAGTGTGCCGTTGACGATGAGCGTGCCGAGGTTGACCGGGTGGCGCCGCTGCCCGTGTTGGGGCCGGACAATGTGAGCGTGCCGGTGCCGTTCTTGACCAGTGACAACGGGCCGCCGCCGGCGTTGCTCAGCACGCCGGCGAAGGTCGTCGAAACAGCGTTGCCATTGACCAGGTCAGCCGCACGGGTTGCGACGAACTGTTGTCAATGACACTCCCTGCCGCGCCGCTAAGCGAGTGAACCGCCTGGCAGGTGCCGGCGAGATCGAGCGTGGCACCGGCGGAAAGACTCAAATCGGTGCCGGCGGGCAGCGTGTTGTTGCCGCCGAGCCGAACCACTTGCGGTTGAGATACTGCTCGACGGCCAGCCGGTTGGCGTCACTCAGGCGGTGTCGTAGATCAACACTTCAGCCTGCCACTGGTCGCCCGCGTGATAGACCCGGTCCCGATTAAAGCCGTTGGCCGTGACGTTGCCGGCGGTGATGACTTCCACCAGGTTGAAACCGTTGTTGAGATTGGTTGGCATGGCGAAGGTGACCCCGTCCACCGGCAGGCCATTCACGTAGGTTGCGCCGTTGCGGATGTTGGCGCTGGTGTAATTGTTCGGCGCGCCCACCCACAGCGGCGAGCGCGGATCCGTGTCCGTCGGGCGGTGGAAGTCATAGGCGTTGGTGTCCGTCAGCAGGAAGCTGGCGCCCTTGAACACCGAGAACACGCTCCGCACCGCGGTGTCGCGGGTGAAATTCAGGCTGTCGCTGTTCGTGGCCTTGTAGTTGGGGCCGGGGCCGAAATGGATTGCGCCGAGCCCATTCAGCGCGTCGGGCGCGTAGGTGGGGCTGAAGCCGGTCTGCGGTGTGGCGTGAACTTGATTCGCGCTCGCATCCTTCCACTGCGTCACCTGTCCGCCGGCATTGGTGGTGACGCGGCTGGTACTCGATGCATCGAACCATCGGGCAGTGCCGGCCACCGGCGCCGTCACCGCCCCGCCCTGCAATTTCACCGTCCCGGCCTGGATCGCGGTGTTGCCCTGGTAGGTGCTGGTGCCGCTCAACACCAGCGTGCCCGGACCAACCTTGGTCAGGCTGCCCGTTCCGCTCAGGTTGCCGGAGAGCGTGAGCGGATTGCCCGAGTCGTTGCGGACACTGAGCGGGTCCACCAGAACCAGGTTCGCCGAGACCGTGTCGCCCCTGCTCGAAGCCGACTGACTGAGTGAGGCCGTCGAACCATTGTTCTGAAGAAACAAGGTGCCGCCATTGGCTGCGAGGGTGAAGGGGTGCGTGCCGTCGGCGTCACCCAGGGTCAGGGTGCCGTTGGTCACGGGCAGGTTGAGGTGGATCACCTGGTCGCCACCGATATCGTTGGTGATCCACGCCACCGCGCCATTCCCGCTGGGATACGCCGCCGGGCTGGTCCAATTGGCATCCACGTTCCAATCCTGAGGCGATGCGGTGATGGCATTGGTCCAGACGGACGCTGACACGTTTTGCGCCAAGGCCAAGCCGAAGAGGGCCAATGATGCCAATTGTTTCATAGACATTCAGACACAAGGTGGGCGAGTGAACGATCATCTGCAAGTGCCGGGCATCGGTGGGAGCCCGAATTCTCGCCCGTCTCCTCCAGTTGTGACGTGCGGACTTGCCGGCCGGCCTGCATTGCCACGCCTCGGTCAGCCCGCCGGACCGACCGTAGCCGGTTTGGTGGTCTGGGCGATGATCATTTCTCGCGTGAGCGGGTAGAGGCGGATGGCCAGCAAGGAAGCGACACAGACCAGCGGGCCGGCGAGGAAGGTGGCGGCGCCCAGGCGCCAGATGGCTTCCGGCGTCTGCGATGCCCCTTCCTTGGCGACGAAACCGATGCCGGTGAGCGTCCAGCCGGACACCATCAGGCTGAAGGAAATGGCCAGGCGCATGGCCAGGCTGAACACGGCCGAGTAGGCGCCGTCCTTGTTCACGCCGGTGCGGGCGCGGTGGAGTTCGGCCACGTCGGCCATCATTGCGGTGGAGACCGGCAGCATGATGCCGTTACCCAGCCAGTAGGTGGCATGGAAGGCGACGAACAACCAGAGAGCCGCCTGGTTGCCGACGGGGACAAGGCCGGTGAGGAACAAGGCGGCGAGAGCCCCATTGCACGCGATGCTGAGCAGGCCACCGAGGAGCACAGCGCCGCGCTTGTCGAGCCGCTTGGCCAGCCAGGCGGAGATGCGCCGCGCCCGCAGCCATGCCGATCATCGTCGAACCATGGGCGATGGATTTCTGATACGGCTCGAACTTCATGAAATAGACATAGACATACATCTGGAGGGAACTGACCAGCACCATGCCGACGCAGACAAAGAAGATGAACACGAACACCCAGCGCGGGTTGGGGTCGAGGATCGTATGTTCTCATGTCCACCCAGAAATTCTCATGGTGAACCGGCTTGTCGGACGCGGAGGTCGCCCGCGTGTCCTCAATCCATTGCCGGGTGAGGACCAGCACCACCAGGACAAACGCCACCGTCGCCAGGGAGAAAGCGCGCGCCCATGTGGATGAAGTTCTGCGGAACCGTGGTGCCGATGATCTTGGTGCCGTCGGCGGCGACACCGTCCCGGTAGAAAATGCTCCACGCGAGGGCGGGCCCGGCGAAGTTGGCGGCCATGTTGAGCACCTGCCGGACGGCCTGCAGGCGGGCACGCCCGTCGGTGTCACTGCACATCTCGAAGCCCAGCGCGAGGTAGGGGATGAAGAACATGGTCAGGCCGGTGCGCAGGAACAGGTTCATCACCACCAGATACCAGAACAACGGCTGGGTGTGTCCGCGCAACGGCTGCCGGCACGGCCCAGATGAAGTAGAAGCACACCGCCATCAACAGGCCGCCCAGCAGCATCCAAGGATGCCGCCGCCCGAACCGTCTGCGGGTGCGGTCGCTGAAATGCCCCATGACCGGCTCGGTGACCGCCTCCCAAAACACCGAGACGGACATGGCGATGCCGGCCAGGGCCGGGCTGAGCTTGAGCGCCTCGGTGTAGTAGAGCATGGCGAAGCCGAAGAAGCCATTCATGATGAGTGAATTGGCGCATTCGCCGAGGCCGTAACCGACCATCCGGGGCAAGGACACGGTGCGGGGAGTCGAGGACAGGTGCATGGATTATTCGAGGTGTGATTTAGTGTGTGGAGCTGAACAGGTCGAACTGACGGACGTTGGCCTCGATGGACAGGCGCGCGTGCCTTGCCGTCACGTGGGAGAATCGTTTGCTGTAAATCGTGCCGAAGACGCGGCCTTGATGGACCGTGCGCCAGGAGCCGTCGGGCTGCTGGATCTGGAGTTCGAAAGACTTGCCCTGCCCGCGCCGGTAATCGGGGTTCTCGATCGTGAACTCGACGCGGTCAAAGGTCACCGGCCCGCCCAGATCCAGGGTCGTGCCGGCTCTGCCGACGGCGAGCGAACCGGCCGAGACGGCGGCAAGGGCGAGGGGTTCGAGCGGACTGGTCGTATTCCACCTTGAGAATGCTGTCTGCAAGCCGTTTGGAAGAAACGACCTTCGCGGCAATGGCGGGAGCCCCGCCCCCGCCATGAACGTAGAGCACGTTGTCGCGCAACACACAGTTCGGCCAGGGCGCGCCCTTCACGTCGGTGACGCTTTCGCCATATTTCTTGAGCCAGGGCCCGGTGGACGGCCCCGGCTTGGGCTGGCCATCCAGCATCGGCGGCAGGCCGAACAGCCAGTTGCGGTCGGCACAGGCCACCTCGACCAGGGTGCGGACGCGGTTCTCGGACGTGCTCATGTCGATAATATCGGCGCGGCGCGACTTTGGGGTGACTTTGAGCGACTGGACTTTGCCGTTGCGGTAGACGCACTCGACGGTGGTGTTGAAGGCAGCGGTCAGCTTGAAGGACACGTCCCAGTCCTCGGGCCAGGCGGGGAGGAGGTAAATCGGACGTCCGTCGCTTTGCAGCAACATGCTTTGCAGCGTGTTGACCGAGTTGGCGCCGTGGTCGTTGTCGGGCGTGCCGTCCATCTTGCACTCCCAGAACGCCGGGAACCGGGCGCGCGGACGGGTCGGGAAGGGTGCGAGGGGATCGACGTTGTCCGTCCAGTGAATGAACCGGTCGTTGAAGTTGATGCTGGCCAGGCGCGCGGCTTCGCGGGCAAGCCCGAGATACGCGGCTTGGACGGGAGCGGACTGCCAGCCGCCGGTTTCGACGGCCTGTTTGTCGTCGGTGCCGTCGAGGCTGAGGTTGCGCACATGAAAGGACTGGCGGGCGTTGGCGAGCAAGGCTGGTTTTCCGAGCCACACCTGGCGGAACGGATAGATCGAGTAAAGCTCCGGACTCTCACAGATCTCGCGTCCGGCATCATAGAACTCACCCACGGCCAGCAGGTCCAGGCCGCGGATGCGGCGGGTAGGAACCTCCGGCATTGCCGCCAGCAGCTTGCTCCATTTCGACCGGCGGGCGTCGTCGATCTCGAAGGAAAGGAGCTTGGTCAGGAGATATTTCAGGCAGCCGATCTCGGTGCAGGGATTGGTCACGCCCTGGTAGGTTTCGGCGCAGCCCACGCCTTCCATGAGCATCTTGCCGTCGGCACCCCGTTTGGTGAAACGATGGGCGTAGTATTCAATCCCCGCATCGGCACAGGGGAGGAGGATTTCGTCAAGGAACTTGCGGTCGCGCGTATGCTCGTAGGTTTCGGCCATGAGGGCGGGCAATTCGATGGTGGCGAGCTGGTGGTAGCGAAGATGCGCGGGCACGCCTTCCCAGTTGAACACGCCCACATTGTGCCACCAACTGGCTTCCATGATGAACGCGCCCTCCAGCCCGAAGATTTTCCGGCACCGATCCCGCCCAATCTCCAATCCGCCGCGCACAAAGCGCATGCCCGGCGTGAGGGTGTCGTAGTCGCCGCGGGCAGGCATGGACCAATAGGGATGGCGGGTGTTCTGCCACATGAACGAGAGGACGGCCCAGTCGCGGCCGTCGGGTGAAACCGGATGCGGCTTGGGCGCGTTGAACCCCAGCACGCCGGCCGGCATGTCCATGGTAAAGATCGAGCCGTTGTAGGGCGGCGGCACGGCCCCGCGACTGGCGGCCGCCTGGCAGAAGCGCTCGAGGGCGTAACGCTGGGAGATTTGGAACGCATTGAGTTGCGGGTCGATTTCCTTGTGGCCTTCGTAAGCCTTCGAGCCTTGTGGAAACTGGGTGAAGCGGCACTGGTCCAAGTTGAACGTCCCGCCACCACAGCGGCTGACAAACACATGGCTGCGGTTCCAGAATTCCCTCCAGTAGGCTTGGTGGGCGGCCCAATCGGACTTCACAGGCTGCAGGGCCTCGTTCTTCCATGCATCGAGGCTTTCCGGCTGGCTGGAGAGGATGCGCACCGAACAATCGATGGAGGTGGTCGCCGTGGCGGTGGCCAGAGCCTCCGGCGACACGCGGGTGAAGCCCGTCGCCGACATGACGCACCCGGAGGTGCGATGGAGGATCGGATCCCTGGTCTTTGCAACCATTTCCGGGGTGTTCTGCTGTGCAAAATTGTCCGCCCAGCGGGAGGACTGGTTGCGGTAGCACCAGGCGATGTGGTCGGAAGGTTCGTGGAAAAGCAAGGCCGCGGTGCCTTTGGCGGGCAGCGAGTCGGCAGCGCTTTGCCAGGGCCGCAAAGTTTCAGCGGTCAACTTCGCCTTGCGCGGCGTGCCGCTGGTACCTTGCGCGCGGACGACCGGCGCATTCGCATCCACCCAGACACGAAGGTTGACGTCGCCGGCTCTGATCTCGACGGCGGCCTCGCGCAACAGGAGCGATTGCCGGAAATCATTGGTGTCCAGCGGTGGATCGAGGCGCAGGCGCACACGACCGAGCTTGGGAAGTAGGTGTCCGGCATCGAAGGCGTCCACTTTGCCGAGGTAGAACACCAGATCGCCATTGCGCTCGACCCACACGTTGACACCGACATCCCCGTTGCCCAGCGGCATGGAGCCAAAGGAATCGCCGCTCGGCGAATCCCAGACGACATTGCACTCGTCGAGCGATTTCACGGGCGGATAGCCCTCGATGCCAGAGCCATTGGCACGGATGGCAACGACGGGGCTGAGCGCGGCGAAGGCGAGGAGTAATCCGCCAAGCCAGCGAACGCATTCGGGCACCGCCCCACCGCTTGACGGGGCAAAGACGGCAAGCGCGGGATCCATCCGGCTGCACGACATGATTGGTACGGCTCTGCCGGATAAATCGGGCGTTGCATGGGCAGCGGACGGATGGCCCCCACCCGAACCTCGGAGGATTTGTCTCATAGTGATCTGTTTCATTGGCAGGCAGGACACCAAGTTTCTCAGCATTGGACTGTTCTATTATGGAGCCGCCTCGAAGCGGATGTCGAACACCCCGCCCGCCATCGCTCCGGGGTGGGCCTGGAATCGGACGGTGACGAATTGTTTCCCGTGGGTCAGTTCCTGCGGAATGCGATAGGACACATCGAAGAACTCGTTGGGTTTGCTTTGGCTCAGCGTCTGGGTGCCGATTTTGGCATCCTCGACCAGGATATCGAAGACGCGGTTGCCGGTCTCGCCGCCCCAGTAGGTGCAGACGAGGTTCTGTTCGGTTCCGGAAACCAGTGGCAGGCGGTAGGAGAACCAGCCTCCATCGGTGGCATCGCGCCATCCCCGTCCGGAGAAGGTGCCCGAGCTGGTCTTCTGGCCCTGCAAGTTGCGGCTCTTTTCAGCCTCGGCATTGGCGATGAACGCGGTCGCCTTCGCCATCATCTTTGCCTGGCGCTCGACGTAAGCATCCACTTGCGTGGGTTCCAGCACTTTCCAGTAGACGGCATAGCGCTGGTGATGGACCTGATGGAAGGGTGCCAGGGACACCTCCACCGGCTGGCGATCCACTGAACTCACCATGTCGGCGGTGAATGAAAGCGGGGCGTGGGCATCGGCCCGAACGGACAGATCCGGGCTGAGGGGTGTTGGACTGACAAACACCGGGACCGGGAACTGCGGCCAGACCTCGTTCACCCTGTTACCGCCGACGTCCGAAACGGGCATGCCCTCGCGACCCAGTCTGCCGGCGAGCAGGACCGGCCCGTGGAAGAGCGAGAGGGTGGCGGGGTCGTCCATGCTGAGGCGAATCCGCAGCGCCAAGGGCAGATGCAATTCAACTGCGTCCCCGCCTTTCCACTTGCGCGTCAACGGCAGGAAGCTGCCGGGAACGGCGTCGGCAGAGACCTTCCGTCCGTTGACTTTGACCGCCGCCTTTCCTCCGAGCCAGGACGGGATCCGGAGATTGAGCGTGGCTTTCACGGGTTTGGCGGCCTCGAATTTCATCCGGATGACCCCGTCTTCGGGATAACGCGTTTCCAGGCGCACCTTCATCCCCTGCTCACGCCAGTCCAAGGTGGAAGCGATGAACAGGTTCACCCACAACTCGTTGCGGCGATGGAAGTAGATGGCCTCACCGAAGCGCGCCGCGTTTTCGATCCCGGTGCCCTGACAGCAGAACGGCTCGTCAATGTGGACACGGAAGTCGCCGGGCCGCATCGGCATGTGATAGATGACCTTGCCGTGATCGGGCGCGATGGCGGCGAGGATATGATTGTAGAGGGCGGTCTCGTAGTAGTCGCCGTAGGCCACCGCCGGCGCGCGCTCGAACAGCGAGCGGGTGAGCTTGAGCATGTTGTGCGTGTTGCAGTACTCGGCGGTGAGCGGGCTGAGCACGGCATCCCCCGTGCCGGTCACCTCGATCCCGGGCGCGCGCAGCTTTTCATGGAACGAGTTGCCGCCGTTGACGAACGAATGGCGTTGGACCACCTGTGTCCAGAACGCGGCGGCGGCCTGACCGGTGCGGGCGTCGCCAGTGGCCTGCGCGTAGCGCGCCAAGCCCGTGGCCTGGGCGACGTGCGTGTTGCCATGCAGACCGCTCAGCTTGTCCTCGCCATTTACCAGGGGGGTGATGAACCAATCCCGGTTGAACACGGCCGCCAGCTTCAGGTGCCGGCCGGCGTTGGGATCGCCTTGCTGGCGGGAAAGGGTGTATAGGTCGGTCAGCGCCTCCGCCATGCCGCCGAACTCCGTGACGGGATTCCCGGTGTAGTCCGTGCGCAAGAGCAGTTCAATCTGGTCAGACGTCAGCTTTGCCATCCGTCCGGCGAAGTAATCCGACATCTTCGCCGCGATTTCCAGCGCCTGCCGGTTGTCACAATACCGCGCCGCATCCACCAGTCCGGCGAGCACCTTGTGGATGGTGTAATACTCGACCAACCCGCTGCGAGGCGTGGCTTCCAGTTTGTCGAACCGGGCCGCGGGAAAGGCCGAAAGATAACCGCCGCCGAGCTTGTCCTGGCACTCGGCGAGGGCGTTCACCATCGCGTTGGCCTTGTCGCGGAAGGCGGTGTCGCCGGTGGCGGCGTAAAACCTTGAGGCGGCGGAGAGATAGTGACCGGCGTAGTGACCCTGAATGAACACGTCGTCCCAGCCCCCATAGCCGGCGGTCACCCCCGCGGGCTGCGGCAGTCCGGCATTCTTGCGGAACGGAAAGAGCAGCCGGTCTGGATCGATTTGACCGACCATACCGGTGCGATGCAGTTCCTGGATCTGTTTGAACGGGCCGTCGAGCAACCGCACGCGGCCGAGGTCGAAGGCTTCGACGGACACCGGTTCCGCAGCTTGCGCCATCGCCGATGCGAGCAACAGCGCCAGCACCGCTGCGAGTAGGTTGGGGAATCGGGTATCCTGGTTCATAAACACGCTGAGTGACAGCCCATCGGCTGTTCTCGGATAGACCCGTCGGACAACCCGGAGCCAGACGCATCGGTATTGGGCAAGACTCTTTCAGATTCTTGTGTTCTCACAATGGCAAAACGCCACGTTTTCTTAGCTCTTCTTCACACGTCCCCGCCATACAGAGGATCGTGATTCACGGATTCTTCGGTTGGACAAGGCTGTCGCCCACGTAAACGCGGAAGCTTTTGATCCGGCCGCCGCCCTCGCTCTGACGCGGGGTGTAGCGAAAACCACCGATGGTGCAGTTCGACCCAAGGTCGATGATGAACTGGTGCGGATGAGGCGGGGACTTCATCTTCCATTCCGAATGCCAGAAGTTGGCCGTCTGGCCGTCGATGGCATTCTCCGCCGAGCCGTCCTCGCCGACTTCGCTCCTCGCTGTCCACGTAGGCGATGGTCCAATTCTCGTGGTTGAGCGGCTGGCCACTGGCATCCAGCAGGTCCAGTTCCGCGATCGCGGCGAATGGCTCGCCATCGTGCGCGTCCAGGGATTCGAGGCAGAAGAACGTCCGTTGGCCGGGGCGGCGAAGGTGATGTCCTGGATGGCTGTCCCGGCGGCGAACGTGCCGGTGTGGGCCGGAGCGTCCGCCAGAGGTTCAGCGTCACTTCCGGCCGGCGGCTTGGCGCGAAATCCAGTTCCGGGCGGAGCTGATCGAGAATGGGTTGTCCAGTCCGGCGATCATCCGGTTTCTCCGGTCCGAACAAGTCCAGGATGATGACTCATTTGCGCCGGTCTTGAGCCAGCGGCCGGGCACATAGGCGGTCTGGGTGGGGCCGATGTTCCAGAACCGGCCGAGGCAATGGCCGTTGACCCAAACGACGCCTTTGCCCCAGGAGCGCAGGTCGAGGAAGGTGTCGCCCGGTTTTTCGACCGTGAAGGTGGCCCGCCAGAACGCGGGGCCGGCAGGCTGGCGGCGTCCTGATACTTCAGGCCGCTTGAGCATCTTGCGCGTCGAGCGGCAGGCAGAAGACCTTCCAGCCTTTCAGTTCGGTGCCGGCCAGTTTGACCGGGGCGTGGAGGCCCTTGCGGTCGTTGATCTCCGTGACCGAAATTCACGCGGCCCATCGGCTCCACCAGGATGTCGAGCGTGGCGGCTTCGTGTGCGGGCGGGCAGGACGGAACCTTGCCTTGCGGCTGGCGGCGATCCAGCACGCCGACCGCTTGCCATCGAGAAACACAAAGCCGAAATCGTGGATGCGCGCGGCTTCGAGCGTGCCGCCGGGCCGGCGGGCACGTGGTGCGATAGAGGATGCAGCCGAAGCCCTGGTCGTAGGCCTCCATGTTGCGCGGGTTTCATCCGCGATGGGCGCCGGCAGGTTGGTCGAAGACCGGGGCGGCTGCGGTCGCGCGAACGGGCGCGAAGCCGATCACAGGATTGGGCGCTGGGGGTTCCGGGAATGGTTTCGCCGGGCAGAAGGTAGCGGGCGAACAGTTCGCGGCGTGCTGGAATTTCTCGGTCGCCCAGCCTGCCTCGCTGATGGGCGCGTCGTAATCGTAGCTGGAGGTGTCCGGCTTGAACGGGCGGTCGCAGCCGGCCCAGAGGCCGAAGGTGGTGCCGCCATGGGCCATGTAGATGCTGAACGAGGCGTTGCGTTTGAGCATGGTTTCCAGATCGCGCAGGTAGTTGCCGAGGTTGCCGCGGTGATGCGGATCGCCCCAGGTATCGAACCAGCCGGGGTAAAACTCGCCGCACATCAGCGGGCCCTGTGGGCAGGATCTCGCGCAGGGCCTTGAACCCCTCGCCGGGTCGCAGCCAAAATTCACCACATGAAACAGGTCCGTGCGACTGCCCTTGCCCAACATGTAGGTGGGATTGCAGGCGAACAGCGGGACATCGAATCCGGCCTCGACCAGCGCTTGGCGCAGCTCGCCCATGTAGCGGCGTCGTTGCCGAAGAAACCGTATTCGTTCTCCACCTGCACCATCAGGATGGGACCGCCCCGGGTGATCTGCAAGGGAGCCGAGCACGCGCCCGACTTCCTTGAGATAGCGACGGGCGGGTTCGAGATAACTTGGGGTCGCGCGTACGGAGCTTGATGTCGCCTTCTTCAGCAGCCACCAGGGCACGCCGCCCATTTCCCATTCGGCACAGGCGTAGGGCCCGGGACGCAGGATCACCCACAGACCTTCCTTGCTGGCCAGGCGGCAGAACTCCGCGGCGTCAGCCTGGCCGGTCCAGTCGAATTCGCCCGGCGCGGGGCTCGTGCAGGTTCCAGAACAGATAGGCGCAAACGGTGTTCAGCCCCATGGCCTTGCACATCTTCAGGCGGTGCCGCCAATACTCGCGGGGCACACGCGGCGGCGTGGATCTCACCGCAGCGGATTTGCAGGCGCTTGCCGTCCAGCAGGAAATCGTTCGTGCCGATGATAAACGAGACGGGTCGCCCAGGTTTGGGCAGGGGCGCGGAGTCGTCGGCCGCTTGAGTGACGGGCGGGGTTGGCAGCAGGACGGTAAGCGCCAGCATGCTGGCCAGTGACAGTCTGACTTTGGCTTTCATAATTCTGGTGGGTGCGGGTTGTTCGCTGTGGCGCTAGGGGCCGCCCGAACGGACGATCCGATGGTTTCCTGACCCAAGATCCGACAAGCGGATATGGCTTCCCTCGATCCGGCCCTTGGCCGGCTTCCCGTTGACCATGAGCACGTCCGAGGGATGGCCCAAGGTAGGCAGAACCACTTCGGCGGTCATGTTGGCAGGCAACGAGACGGTCAGCTCGAAGGATGCCGATCCCGAACGCTTGAACGCCGCCTCCACAGGACCGCGGATGGTTGGGAGACGCGCGCTCGCGTGAGTAAGACTGCCGGGGCGCGGCTGGATGCGCACCCGGCCGAAGCCCGGCTCCAGCGGTTCAATGCCCACCACCTTGCGCGGAAGGATCTGGGCCGGGGCCGAACTCCAGGCATGGGTCCAGCCGCCGTTGGCCTTGTATTTGATGTCCCAAGCTTCGGTGGTCACGGTCGAGCCGACCCGGATCATGTTGAGCCAGCTCCGGTCCGAATCGGAGGTCATCAGGTCCAGCGCCGCCTGTTCCTCACCGGCGTCGAAGAGCGCCTCCAGAAAGTAAATCGTGGGATAGACACTGCAGGCCATGCCGCGCGATTTGATGAACTCGACGCACGGTCTTGCGGTGTGGTTCCGGCACCAGACCGAAGGCCAACGGGAAAACATTGGCGTGCAGCGAGGCATGGCTGGACCCGATGCCATCGACGTAGAGGCCGCGCTGAGGATCAAACATCATCGCGTTGACGGCGTCCCGCACCCGGTCAGCTCTCTCACGGAAGAACCGGACGTCCTCGGTCTTGTCCAGTGCCTGGGCGATTTGCGCCATCTGCACGAGGGACCGGTAATGGAAGGCATTGACCACCGTGTTGAAATCCCGGAAGTCGTAGCCGTCCGCCTCGGTTGTGGGCCAATCCACGATGTCCCGGAGGGCGTTGCCGTTGAAGTGAATGGACTGGAGGAACTCCCTGGTTTGGAGCCCTGTCCGAGTGCTGATGAGGGCATTGGTGGCGGCCAGCGCCAGCAGCGTCTTGGGCTTGAGTTCCTCGTAATACCGGGCGATGGACCGCGAGTTGCCGGTGTAAAGGTAGTCGGCCCAGGCCATGAAGAGGCTGTGCGAGATCCATTCGGTGGGCCAGGAGGCGTGGAAGATCATGTTCTCGTGACTGTAACGGGCGGTGGCGAACGCGCGGTCCACGGCGTAATGGCTCATCTGATGGATGTAGGTGTCGGCCTCATACATCATCCGCTCACGCTGGCTGGAGGCGTAGTCGCCGTTGAACGTGTTTACCTTCACCGAATACTTGCAGAGCTCATAAACGTCGTTGAGCAGTCGGCTGGACGAGGTGAACGCGGACGCCGTGTCGTCGAAATCCAGCCAGAGCGCCAGTTGTCTGGGATCTTCGACGGTGATGGTTTCGGCTCCCGGCATCAGTTCGCAGTAGCGGAACGGAATGATCTCGGGCATCTGCAAGGGCATCGGTTGACTATGCGGGTAATGCGGGACAAAACGGGGCACCTCGAGGGTGTAGCGCCGTTTCCCAGGGTGGATCGTCAGGGGAATCTTCCGGTAGATGATCCCGCCGCCCGGCTTGGGATCCACGGTGGCGCCCTTGCACTGTTCCCCGACGACCACCTGGATCACGCCGTGGGTGGCAGCAGAATCGGTTGGGGTCCAGGCGATCGTCAATTCCAAGGTGGCGAAGGCGGCCTGGCCGAAATCGAGGAACCAGGTGCCGTCGGGCTTGGCTTCCACGCGCACCGGCGGTCGCGGATGGAAGGCGATGGGGGGGCGATTCTCGAACGTCCAATTCGTGCCGCCCCGGCCATCGGGCAATTGCACCCAGCGGCTTTCGCCCGGCCACTTCTTGTCCGGGCGATTGAATTCGCCGGTGTTGAATCGCTGCGGCGCGCTGTAGCCGGATCTCCTGCCGCTCTTGTCCCAGGTGCGGACGCACCACCAATACGAAGCCTGCGCCGCCAGCGGCCGGCCGCCGTAGAGAACATTGATTGATTGCGCCGATGTAACCTTCCCCGAATCCCACAAGTCGCCCTTTGCCTTTGCAAGGAGCGCAGGACTGGACGCCACGAGAATCTGGTAGGCCGTCTGCCGGTCATCGGGCCGGCTGGAATTCATGATCCAGCCGAAGTCGGGTTCCGGCTCCGTGATGACGCATTTCTCGGGTTGGGTGAGCAGGTTGCAGAGCAGGCCCGATGGCGCGTCCTTGGCTGGCGCAACCAGGGACACGGCCGACAGCAGGCAGGCGAACAGGACGGTCCATTTGAAGGTTCTCATCATGACGTGCTTCTATCGTGCTTCCCCGTTCATCACAAGCCGGGCGGACGGCCCAACTCGACGCTCAATTCCTGGAAGGCGGTGTTCTCGCCCAAGCCGGTCACAGGGCTGACCCGCCAGACAATCCAGCGGAATGAACCGAGAGACTGTCCGGCTCGGGCGCGCAGGGAAATCGCCTGGAATTCCGCCGCCGGCAGACTGGCGGTATCCACGGTGCCCAACGCAGTGAAGCGCGCGGCATCTTCCGTGTTCCACCCCGGATCGGTGGCGGAATGGCTGCCGTAAATCGTGACCGCCTGGCGTCCACGGTTGCCATTCTGGTTGAAGGACCAGGAGGTGATGGCTTGGATGGGCCGCGATGAGGCGAGATCCAGTTTGTAAGCGCCGTCGCGGGTGCCGTTGCCAAAGACCGGACCATAGTTTCGGGCCAACCGACCGTCCACCAGGCTGGCCAGCGGTTCGTTCTGGGTGGCAGGTTTGGCGGAAACCGAGCCCGCCGGAGCCGATGCGGGAACCAGCCGGGCGAACCCCGAGGCGGTGGCGGCGGACTCGACGACGATGTGGGGTGTGGACTGAAGCGACAGGAGTTGGGGCTGCTGGTTGCGGACCACCAGCGCCTGAAGCGGGGCTTCGCCGAGCGCAACGAGGGCGGCGAACAAGCCTGGGGTGTTGGTGATCTTTCGATCATTGAGTCGTTGCAGGAGATCATTCTTCTTCAAACCCGCCCGTTCCGCCGCTGAACCGGCAGGCACGTCCACCAGTTGGACCCCGCCGTCGTCCTTGCTCACGCCAAAGGCCGAGAACTCCTCGCCTTCCAGCCCATGCACGGAGGCGCCCAACCAGTAAACCGCCGCCGCGGCGGGCTGGGCGGGGACCGGTTCCGGCGCCACCCTCACCTCGGGAATGGCCGGCGTCTTCGCCAACGCCTTGAGCGCGGGTTTCTTCACCCCGAACTGGTCCATCGGGAAGTTCCTGAACCCGATCTTGAAGGCCGGGGAGCCCTCCTGGACCCGGAAATCGCCGGAGACCGGATCAACAAACATCGGATCGCCGCTGATGGACTGGGAGTCTCCACCGGAATCCAGATGCTTGCGGCGGTCGGATTCGGAAACGAACAGGTTTTGATCGACCCGCCTTCCCCATCCCGAAGGTTGGCCGATGGGGGCATGGGCGGTCATCACGATGTTCGTGCGGAATTCGCTCGCGCTGTCGTCGAACCAAACGTGCGGGTGAAAGCCACAATTGACGAGGACATTGTTCCAGGCACGGCGCCCGTAGCCCTCGCGGAACTTGAGCCCGCCGCGGAGCAGGAGGTTGTTGTAGATCTCGTAATTCGAGGAGCCGTCGTCGAGATCAATGTCCCAGCCGTGATCGCAGCGCCAGCGGCTGTCGCGAATGATGACGGGCTGGATTGCATCGAGGAAGGGCAGTGCGGGATCCTTCTTCACTTCAGGCTCGGAAACACCCCGATGGTTGCTGGTCCAATAGCGGTCGCGCCCCCAGGAATTGAACGAGCCGTGGTCGTGCGTCTCGAGCACGGTGTCGAACACGTCGCAACGCTCGATCAGATGCCCGCCCCAGCAGCCGTCCCCGATGTTAATGCCCGCACGGGCGCAATCGTAAATCGATGTGTCCCGCACGGCGATGCGGCTGGACATGGAGATCTGGATGCCAGCCGGCTGACGCTCGACGCGACCGATGCCACGGATGAGGCAATCCTCGACGGCACAATCGGCGGGATAATTGTCCGTCTTGGGCCCCGGCGTGCGGTCGATGGCGCCAAGATCCTGGCTTCGCTTGTATTCGAAGAGCGGATTGCGCACGGACGCCGGGTCGCCCACAAAACAGACGCCGCTGGCCCCGGCGTCGTGGATGTGGCAGCCCTTGATCAACGCGCGGCGATTGTAGTTGTTGACGAAGATTGCGTTGCCACCCGGCTGGTCGAAGTCGCTGTCGAGGATGCGGACATCCTCGGTGCCGGTGAGCAAAACCGCCCCGCCGCGATAAATCGTCCAGTCCGAGCGCAGCAGCGGTTCGCGGTTGTCCATGAAGGTGCGTGCGGCATGGCGGAAAGTGAATCCCTGAAGGGTGATGAAGCGCGCCGGCGCAGTGGCGGTTCCTTGAAACTCGACGAGATGACGAAGCCGGACGACTTCCACGACGGCCTTGGCGAGGTCGGTGGCCGGTTCCGGCATGAAATAGAGAGTGCCGGTCCTGGCGTTGTGAAACCATTCGCCCGGGGCATCAAGTTCCTCGAAGATGTTTTCCACCATGCGGAACTCCTTGTGCATGCCCATCTGCCGGTTGTTCTGCCATCCCCCCTCGTAGGCCACCGTGCCGTCGGGATTCTTTCCCGTGATGCGATAATGATAGCCGCCCCAGCGAGCCACGTGCAGGGCATGGATGTAGCCGCCCGTCGGGTCCGCCCAGCGGGCGGCGCGCTCCTTGCTGAACGCATCGGCGGCGTAGCCCTGATACGGGGCGGTGGGCTGGTTCGGATCGTAATTCGGATACCGCGCCATGCGCTGGCTGCGCCCGTTGATGAACAACTGGTCAATGCTCAACCCCGCCGGAGTTGCGGCCTGAACAATTCCATCGCGATACGGCTCCCATTTTAGCTCCAGCTTCAGCCCACCGCTGAGGATGGCTTTCCCCTCGTGGTCGGCTCGATAGATCACGGGGGCCGAAGCGCGGCCCGAATCCGCCGGCGTGAAGACGAGCGTTTCCGGCAAATAATAGATTCCATCGGCGACATGGACGGTCACCGGCTCATGGCCCGCAACCTTGCGCGCCGCGTCGCGCGCAGCGGTGAGCGTCTGGAACGGCGCGGCTTGAGTGCCGGGATTGGTGTCCTTCCCCGCCGGCGACACGTGCAGATCGGCGGCCAACGCGGACCAACCGCAGAGCAAGGCCACCGACGACAGGCGACGGGGCAACGAAGTGAGAATACCGACTTGAGAATAGAGGCGCATAGATAAATTGTGAACGAATGATGTGATGAAAATTACATTAGTGCGTGCCGGGAGGAAAAGTTGATTGGAAACGACACGTGCCAGCCCCCACGGCAAACACCGCCACGCCCATTTCCGCTTTCACAAGGCGACAGGTCTTGGCCTGGAAAACGGGCCGGACCGATTCGGTGATGGCGTGGGCATCCTTCGCCGGCACGTGGACGGTGGCCGCCTCCAGCAAGTTGCTCCCGCCCCGCCATCTGCCCATCGATAATTTTAGGACCTTTGTCATGTCTGGGCTCCCGTCACCTGGTTTTCTCCCCGTCAAATCGAATCGTCACATGATGTTCGCCCCCCGCGGTAGTCAGCACGATATGGCGACCATCGCGAACCGGATTCATGACGGGCGCGCCATCAAACGAGACTTGCACAGTGGAAACCTTATCGGGGCACGGCATCCGCAGGGTGACATTGACCCCGGCAGGAACGGTGCAGGACAGACGAACTTCGCCTGAAGCAAGCGACCACGCCACCGGCACCGGACCAAATTCAGTCACCACCACGCCTTCGGCGCTGGTGAGGTCGCCGGGCCGCGGTTCGACGAGGAGATGCTTGTTCCCGACCGGGCCGTCGCGCCGCACCCCGAGCACGTAGGAGCTGAGAAAATACGCCGGCACGGAGCCGTAGTTGTGGCAGGACTCGCTGGCCCCCTGGCCGTTCGCATCCACAAATTTTTCGCTGAGCGTGCCCGCGTCCTGCTGGAGTTCGACCATGTATTTCCAGCGACGCCGCATTTCCCCCACGGCTTCCTCGTCCATGGCCGCGCTGTCCATGCGATAGAGTTCGTGGAACGCCCAGTAATACATGATCGGCATTCCGAGGCCGGCCTGGGCGGCAATCATCCGGTCGTAATCTGGATTGCTGACAGCAATGAAACTCGCCGGAGTTTTTATAGTGCGCGAGAAACCATGCCCGCGTCGCGGCCTGGCGTTCCGCCGGCACCAGACCCGCGATCCAGCGCCAGCAACTGTGCGTGGACGGTGGGATCCAGCAACCGGTCTTTCAGGTAGCCGCAATGGTAGGCCCCGGCCTGGGCGTTCCAGAAATGCTGGTTGAACGCGCGTGAATAGCGATGCCGCCGCCTGCGCGTAGAGTTCGGCGGCATTCGGGTTTCCGCCAGCATCCGCGCGAGCGATTCGCCATCCCGCAACGCCTGGTAGAAGAATGCGTTGATCGTCGCGCCTTCGCAGGTGATGTAGGCCAGCGGATTGTCGAACGAGGTGTATTCGCGGGCCAGCAGGAGCCCCCGCGCGGTGCGGCGATCGAGGAACCATTGCATCTGCTTCACCAGCGCGGGCCACATTTCGCGCACGAATTCCCGGTCGCCGGTCGCCTCGTAATAGGTGCGCAAGCCCTCGACCCATTGGCAGGAATAATCCTCGATGACGTAATGGCAGTCCTCCGGACCCCGATCGGTCGGGAAGGTGCCCGAGCAGGCTGCCGTCGGCGATCTGCGACAGCGCGGCGTGCCGCAGCACATTCCGCAACAGGCGCGGATCGGAATAGAGCAACCCGCCCCGCCCGTCCGGCCCGGCCTCCGCCACCCGCGTGGTGTTGAAGCTGGCCTTGCACGCGTCCTGCACCCACTCGTTGCGCTCGCGGGCATCGGAGCCGTAGGCGTCATCGCTGGTCACTTCGATGGTGTTGACCGACATGTCCCAGAGCCGGTTCAGCAGCGGGTCGCTGCATTGGAAACGGCCGACCCGCTCGAAGGGATACCGGCGTTCGGTCATCTTGAAACCGAGCAGCTTCACGCGGCCGGACAGGCAGGTGACGGTGACATAGCGGGCGCACCATTGATCGGCTGCGATGAAACGCTGCCGGCCGGCGCGCGCGGTGTAGGTCGTGCCGACGCCATAGGTCTCGGCGGGCTGGCCGTTCTGGTAGCGGAGCGCATAGCGCAGTTGCAACACGCTGCCGGCGTCCGCCTCCAGGTCAAGCGAGGCATAGGCCATCGCCATGCGCCCCAAATCGATCACGAAGGACTTGCCGACGAAGCCCCCCGGATAATTCCAGGGGCGGTTTGATTTCGACTCCAATTCCACCGGCAACAGCGACAGCAGCGGTTCGCCCTCCGGGAGCCGCTTTAGGCCGGTCAATTCCGTTTCCACCGGCAGCGGCAGGGAGCGCGGCTGCAATTTGCCCCAGGTGCCGCCGTCCACAGCCACCGCCGCCGCCCACGAGGCATCATCAAAGTCCTCCCCCGTCCAGTCGCCCGGACGCAGCCGTCCGTCAATGACATCAGGAATGGAACTCCAGGCTCCCGGCGAGGGGCGATATTCCGTGTCGGCGCTGCATCGCCAGGACGCGTCCGTGCGCAGGATCTCTTTGCCTTCCGCTTCAAGCAACGCCGTCAAGCCGGGCGCATGGCGCATGATCCGGCCATTGATCGCCGGATAATGATGCACCAGCACCACCAGCGTGTTCGTGCCGGAATGCAGATACGGCGCAAGGTCCAGACTGTCGAACTCCGGGCGCTTGGGATTGAACCGGCCGGGGCCGCGCAGGACGTTCGTTCCGTTCACCCAGAGCAGATAGCGCGAATCGGCGAAGAGATGCAGCGTCGCGGCTGCGGGCGCGCTGGTCGAGGTGGAAGTCCTTTCGAAACGCCACATACGCCTGCTGGCCCGCCGGTGACGCGGGCGACCAGATCATGGACGTCTGCAAGGTGTCTGCCGTCCCGGCACGCAACGGGCCCGCGGCGGTCAGGAGCAGAAACGGCAGGACCGGGGCCAGGCACTGGTGCCGGAAGGTGGTGGAGAATGAGTTCATCTGGAGGGGTGGTTTCTCTTCCTGGACGGCTGTGGAAATGATGTGTTTACAATCCGTTTATTGAGCCGGTGGCAGTTGTGATTTGAAATGGAACGTGCCGGAACCCACGGCAAACACCGCCACCCTGCTTCCGTTTTCAAAAGCCGGCAGGCTTGGGCTTGGGCCACGGGCCGGCCCGATTCGGTGATGGTGTGGACATCCCGCGTCGGCACATGGACGGTGGCCGTTGAGTTGGCAGGAATGGAAATATCCATGACCACAGTGTCTCCGGCGCGCTGCCACCGGCTCACAATGCGGCCATAGCGGCCCGTCATGGTGCGCCTTGACCCAGGTGAGGTCGCCGACCACCGCCGGCTGGATGATGACTTTCTTGAAGCCCGGTCCCGCCGGATCCGGACGGATGCCGGCGAGTCCGTGATAGAGCCAGTTGTCCGCCGAGGTGAAGCAGGAGTGAATCTGCGACCAATACCCGTTCCACTGTTCCCACATCGTCGTGGCCCCCTGCTCCACCATGTAGCCCCAGCCGGGATAGTCCTTTTTCTGGTAGATCCCGAGCACGAGATCATCGCGGCCAATGCTGCTGAGATATTCCAGCAGGAACATCGTACCCAACATGCCGGTGTCGAGATGGCCGTTGTTCTTCTCCACAATGCAACGCATCAGGTTGTCCAGCACGGCGGCGCGTTCCGAATCGGGAGTGACGCCCATGAGCAACGGGAAGGCGTAATAAATCTGCTCGTCAATCACGTAGCGGTGGTTGGCGGCATCGTAGAAGGCCGCATGGGTGGCGGCGCGGATGGCGTCGGCGCGCTGGCGGGCGTGCTCCGCCTCGGCGGTGCGACCGAGAGCGGCCGACATCTGCTCCACCAACTGCCAGAGATGAACCCGGAAACAGTTGCAGAACAACTCGGCCATTTCCTTGTTCGGCCAGTTTTGGGTGTCCATGCCGCGGTTGGGCGGCACCCAGTCGCCGATGAACTCGAACCCGCCACCCCAGGCATGCAGCACGTCGTCCTTCGACCGTCCGTCCAGATATTCGCAATATTTCCGTGCGCCATCGAGGTTCTCCTCCAGCACGGCCGGATCGCCATAGTGCAGGTAATGCTCCCATGGAATGCGCGCGATTCCGCCCGGCCAGGGCGGACCGCCCCCGCCTTTCTCGAACGGCGGCGCGACGTAAGGCAGATAACCCCGCCGCATCTCCAGTCCCAGCCGCCAGTCCTGCGCCCACTTGGAATAGAAGCTCGCGGCATCGAAGTTCATCATCATGCCCTGGATCGCCACCTGGCCGTCGCCGTAGCCCATGCGTTCGCGGGTGGGGCAGTCCACATAGTAGCTGCCGAGATTCAGACAGCGCTGCGTCCATCGGTTGACCGTGTGAATGCGGTTGAGCAGCGGATCGGAACAGGCGAACGCCCCCGCGTCGGACAGCGCGCTCTCGACCAGCAAGGCGACCGCGTCCTCATTCGCCGGCGCACGATCGAGGCCTTCGACAACCACGTAGCGGAATCCGGCGTAGTTGAACCGGTTGCGGAACATCTCGCCGGGTTGCCCGGAGGAAACGAACTCGCTGGTCTGCCGATAGGTCTGATAGGAATTGTGCCCGCCGCCAATCCGGGCGAAATCAACACAGCTCTGCCGGCTGATGGCGATGTTGCCGATCGGCGAAGCCTGCACGCCGTCGGGAAACAGGCGGTCGGCGAAATGCATCCGCACCAGACGTCCGGCGGGAAGTCCGGACATCTTCAACTGCAGCCAACCGGTCAGGTTGCGGCCGAAATCAATCTCGTATCGGCCCTCCGCCAGCGGCGTGATCGAGACGGGGGCGATCTGCTCGCCAATGCGGTTGGCCGGCGCGGCATGCCAGACGCCCGCCCCGTCCGGCGCGGCGGCATCGGCCACCGGCGACCATCCGGCGGAATCAAGCCCCGCCCTGGCCCAATCGGCAATGAAGCGGCCGGCATCCAGATGCTCGCCGCCGAAATTGTGCCAGCTCCAGCCGCCGATATGGCTGAGGTTGCTGGGCCGGCTCCGCCAGTGCGGTCCGGTGCCGAACGTGAACGGCCGGCTGCCGACCACGGCATCGAGTTGGACGCGCAGCACCAGGTTGTCCGCCCATCCCTTGGCCGCCCAGATCCCCAGACAGTTCTTTCCGCGCTTCAGCAGCCGGGCCACGTCATACGTCACCACGAACGTGCGGTCGCGCGTGTCCGAAACCGCCGGCATCAGCACATCGTCGCCGACCTTCTCCCCGTTCACATGCAACTCGAAATAGGCCGGCGAATGGACCGTCACCAACGCTGACTCCGGTGTGGACGGCAGATCGAATTCTCCCCGGAACCACGGCGCGGGCACGCCCGGCGCAGCCTGCGGAATGGCAAGCATTTCGAAATCCCGGGCGCGCGACACACCCAACTGGGCGCCCAGCGTATATTCCACCACCAGTTCCTTGACGATATTGGGCGCGGGATCGCCGCCGAGCTGGTTGAATTCCACCTTGAACGGGAACCGTTTTTCCTCCGCCACCCGCTTCAGGAAGGGCGTGACATCCACCGCAACTTTTCCATCGATCGTGCGATAGGTGGCCTTGGTCACAACCACACCCGTCGGCGTGGACGCTGGTTCGGATCCCGCGGCGATCCACTTTGCCTGCCAATCCTCGGGCTTGAGCAGGCCCATCGTCCACTGGGCGGGTTCGCTCCACGCGGAGCGTTTGCCGTCCTTGTCCCACACGCGGACTTTCCAATGGCACTGCGTCCGCGAGGCGAGGGGCTTGCCGGCGTAGGCCAGCCGGAGGCTTTGATCCGATAGAACTTTGCCACTGTCCCAGAGGTCGCCTTCTTCGGCGGCGAGCTTTTTCGGCATCGAGGCGACGAGAATCTGATACGCGGTCTGCCGCTGGTCTTTGACCGGCTCGCCGTTCCTCTGGTTGTCCTCCATCCGCCAACTCAACTGCGGTTGGGCGATGTCCACGCCGAGCGGCGCGGCCACAGTATCGCAGCGAAGGTCCTTAACCTCCGCAGCGGGAAGCAAGGTGGCGCTCGCAAGAAGGGCCAGGCCGGATATTCCACACCGCGCACGAAACGCCGAGAGATTGGAGCGCCGGTGTGCAACCGGCTTGGGACCATCTGGCAGCGAAAAGCCGGCTGCAAGCCGGCGCTCCGACGAAGCGGTGTGAAATGTCCGGGCCAAGAGGCAAGAGAGAGGTTTCATAAAATGGAAAAGAGAGGTTTCAGAATGTTCCGACTGGAATCAGGCGCACCGGACCGAGCAGACCAGAGGCGACGAGCGGGTCACTTTTATTCCACAGCCTCCAACTGGTGAAGGTGTGGCGGCCGGTCGGGCTGGGCTTGCCGTCCAGCAGCCATTGCGGCCAGGCCTTCAAGGTGCCGTTGGTATTGCGGTCGCTCTCCTCCGGCAAAAGTTCGTCGCCGATCTGGCAATTAACCCAGAGGTTGACCGCCTTCACCTCGATCGTGTTCACGCCGGGTTTCAGCCGCCCGGTTACATCCACCCGGTAGGGCGACTTCCACAGCACGCCGAGCTTCTCGCCGTTGAGCGTCACCTCGGCCATCACTTCCACCCGCCCGAGATCGAGGAGAACCCGTTGTCCGGTCGCAACGCGCGGCGCTTTGAAGGTCGCGCGGTAGATGGCCGCGCCGGAGTAATGGCGGATGCCGTCCTCGGGGCGCCGGCTCCAATCCTCCAATGTGGCGAAGACGACCTTTTCCGGTCCGCCCCACTTCGGATCGAAACTCACCTCCCACGGGCCGGCGATCTCAAACGGTTCCGGCAACGAAACCTGAACCGTCCGGCTCCGTCCGCTTGCGGTCGTGAATACATACTGGCCGTCCTGCCAGATTTCGCGACGGCAAGGATCCAGCGCCGGCGTTGGGGGCGCCACCGTGATGTTGAACTGGATGGTGTCCGTATCCGTCCCGGCAGCCTGCATAACTTGGTCGCCAACGGAATATTCCACAGCCAGCGTCTTGACCACCTTGAAGGCAGGGTCATCGCCCCGCGCCATTTCTTTCACGGGAAGAACGGTCGTGCCGGCATCCACGAATGCCTGCACTTTTTCACGCACGTCGCGGGTCCGTTGCGGATCGTCGAGCACACCGTAGCGCGCCTTTTGGATGACAATCTTCGGCGCGGGCGGGGTTGCCAGCCAAACCGGTTTGCCGTCGCGTGTGACGCCAGCAATCGGATCAACTCCCGTGGCCGGCTTGCGGAACACGACAAACACCGACCCGTGCGGTTCCAGCCGCAGGGGCACTTTTGTGACGCCATCCTTTTGTTCAAATGCCAACGCCATCGCGGTCCGTCCGGTATCCGGCCACCAGAACTCGGGCTGCCGTCCGGTGATGCGAAACAAAGCCATTGCCTCAATGTCGTGCGGCTCGGGATTCGCGACGAAATAGATCTCCGCATCCCCGGTGCTGCGGTGGATGTGGCGGAGGTTCGGCCTGGCGGCAAAGTCGGGCTTCACGCCGCGCGAGGCCAAATACTCCGCGGCGGTCATGCCCGTGACCAGCCTCGGCCAGAGTTCAGCGGCGAGTTTCGCCACTTCGGCGTCGCCCGCCCCCAGATCGGCAAGGCTTGGTGAACGACGCGGCGGCTTCGCATCGCCGAGGATGGTCGCCCCGCAGTCCACGAGTTCCTTGATCTTGCGCAAGAGGCGCGGCGTGGCCGTCTCCATCGGCGGCAGGACGAGCACGCGGTAGCTCATGCCGTCGGGCAGCACGAGGCCACCGTCCCTCACGCTGACGCGGGTCAGCAGCGCCTCAATTGTGCAGCCGTCGAAGTTGTAGCCGCCGCGAAGGTTCGGGGCGAGCCAGACATCCGCCGGCGGCTCGAACCGACGCGGCGCGCCTTCCGGCTGGAGATAGAGGACATCGGCGACGAACAATCCCTGCCGCAGCAAATACTGGCAGCGCGCCAGATACTCATGCCACGCCTTCGACTGCTCCCACCACGTCTGCGTGCGCTCGTAATGCAGACCCCACGGTCCCATGGACATGCCGGGCGCACGATTGGTCCACGGCTGCGCGGCGTAGCGGTGGATGACAAAGCGGTTGATGCCCTCACAGAACGCCCAGTCACCGAGGTCCTTGAGGTTGCCGGGATGGCCGAGCCATTTTTCCTCCTTATTGGAGGTGAACGCTTCGGCGGCGAGAATCCGTTTGCCGTAAACGTGCGCCGCCGAAGCCATCACCCGGGTCCATTCGCCCCCGCGAATCTCTGCCAGGCCCAAAACTCGCCCATCGGCTCGTCGGCCTGGCCGCCGTACGCCATCTCGTCCGCAGGCACACGGTCGTAGGCCTCGATGGACAGCCGCAGACCGTCCCGGTTTGCCAGCCGGCGCATTTCACCGGCGTAATTTTCCGCAATCAAGTCGGAGACCGTCTGCCGCAAATCCCAGAGGAAACGTTCTGTCACCTCGACGCCGTCCACCACACGGCCCGTGAACGTCGGCAGGAACAGCAGCGGGTCGTAACCGCACCGCGCCCGGAACTCCTCGCGCATTCTTCGGCGTCCAGTTCTGAACGCCCACCTCCCAACTATCAATGTGCGTCGCCACCAGCGTCTTGTCCTGCCCGGCCAGCGCCCGGTGTTCAGCGACCAGTTGGCCCATCAGGTTGGCGTAATGAAAAGCCGTGGCCTCGCGGCTGAACTTGTCGCACTCCAGGCCGCGACCAGATTCCGGCGCGGGACTATTTTGCTGACCGGTGGTGGTGTGTCCGAAACGGAGCACGAGCCATTTACCCGGCGGCACGCCCCACGCCAGCCGCCCGTCCTGGTCCATCCGCGCTGAGAGATCAAGGATGCCGCTGCGGGGAACCACTGCTTTTGCGGGAGCCTCCGCAAACCCAGCCGGCTGCGAGGGCAGGAAGTTTTTCTTCTGGAAAACGGCCTTGTGCGCGATGTCCGCAATTCGGAAATCGTCGTCCGGTGCCGGCATCGCGAACACCGCGATGTCGCGGTAGAAACCGCGTTCGGCCTTGGGCGGTGCCAGCACGCCGTGGAACTGGCGCCCGCCCTCCAGCGTCGTCTCGCTCCAAACGACCTTCTGCATGGAGAGTTCCGGCGTGATCCACGGTCCGCCGCTCCCGCACCAGCCGGCGTCGTTGTTCATGCTGACCTCAAGACCCAGCCGCCGGGCCTCCGCACAGAGGTGCGCGAACAGTTCGCGCCAAAGCGGGCCGGCGAAATCCGCCGGTCCTCTTGGCGTCCCCTGATCCACCTCCATGTAAATCAAGCCGCCAATGCCGACGCGCGCCATCGCCTCGAGGTCGGCGGTGATTCCCTCCCTGGTCAGGTTGCCGCTGAGGGGAAACCAATACACCCACGGCCGCGCGGCCGCCGGCGGCGCGCCAAAATGCTTCTCTAAATCCTCCGCCGCCCCGTCCCCGCCGCTCGGCGGCATCAGCCGCTCCCCACGCCGCTCGGCCGGCACCTGCGCCCCGCCTTTGGCCAGCGGCACTGTCCACGAATGCCGGCCGGAACCGGCCTCGCGTTTGGAGCCGTCAGGCAGAAACACTGTCGCGGTGCTGTTCGGCGGAACCACGACCTCCAGCGTGAAGACGCCATCCGCCGCCTTTTTCCAATCCACAGCGATGCGGCCGTAGGGACCGTCGTGATGGGCCTTGACCCAGGTCACGTCGCCGACGACAGCGGGCTGGATGATGACCTGCTTGAAGCCCGGCGCGGCGGGGTCGGGCCGGATGCCAGCCAGGCCCTCATAAAACCAGGCGCCGGGCGTGCCGGTAACCAGGATGATCTGACTGCCCCAACCGGTCCACGTTTCCGGCCAAGTCGTGACCTTGCGTTTCTCCTCGAGAAAGCCCCAACTCGGATACGTCGTCTGGGCCATCATCGTCGCCACCAGATCATTCCGGTTCTCCCGGGCCAGCAAATCCAGCATCAGCGGCGTGCCCAGCATGCCGGTGTCGAGATGTCCCTGCTTCGCGGCAATCGCGTCCTCCAGTTGCTTCAGGATCACCGGCCGCAATGCGCCGGGCATGATCCGGGCCTGCAAGGCGGCGACGAGGTAGGCTTGACGGGTGCAGCGGTAACCCTTCTTTTCCGGGTCGAACCAGGCCTTGTGGATGAGCGGCCGGATCGCAGCCAGGCGGTCGTTGCAATGCTTCACATCAGCCTGGTCACCGAGGGCGGCTGCGAAGTCGGCCAGTTGCTGCCAGAGCACCACGCGATAGCAGTTGTTGAAGAACTCCTGCTCGTCGCGGGTCTCGAAGACGAACCCGTGTTTGTCCTCCGATTCCACCGGGGAAACCCAGTCGCCCAGAAACCACTCGCTGTTCCTACCGTAAGGGCAGTAGTAGCGCAGGATGTCGTCCTGGGTG
The DNA here is from genome assembly GCA_963751435.1 of uncultured Verrucomicrobiae bacterium. Lineage (GTDB taxonomy): Bacteria > Verrucomicrobiota > Verrucomicrobiia > Limisphaerales > DSYF01 > JALOTU01. The sequence continues at coordinate 50,750 of CAVVUP010000028.1, forward strand.
TGCGTCTCGATGAAGTCCACATAACGCCTCAGCGCCGGATACGCCTCGGCGACGGCACGCTTATCACCGTAGTAGAACAGCAAACGCCGGGCGAGTTCGCTGGCCTGCCCGCCCCACGGCGGCCCGCCGCCGTGATCGACGTGACGGGGGGCGGTGTGGGCGATGAAACCGTCCTCGCGCTGGGTGTCGCGCCAGTCGTTGAGCCATTTCCGGAAATAGGCCGCGCTCTCGAAGTTGTAGAGGAAGCCGGTGAGAAACGCGCCGCCGTCACCGTAGCCTTCCTTTTCGCGGCTCTCGCCGGCACCGAGCACGCCGTTCGGCGTCTGCGTTTTGTAGGTCGCCACCGTGATGCCGTGGATGCGGTTGAACAACTCATTTGAACAACGAAATTCCCCGGACGGCGCGAGATCCGTCATGATGGGCAGCGCCTCGGCCTCGTCCGGTTTTGGCGTGCGGGTCAACCCGCCAATCACCACATAACGAAAGGCGTGCTGGTTGAACTTGCTGCAAAAGACATCCTCCGATTGGCCGCCCGCGACATAGATGTCCCGCTGGTTGAAGGTCTGGAAGCCATCGGGGTTGGGCATGTGCTGGAGTTTCGGCTGGTCGAGATCGGCGTAGTCCAAAACGATTTCCTGCCCCGGTTTGAGCCCGGCGAGTTTCAGCCGCATCCAGCCGGTCAGCGTCGTTCCGAAATCAATCACCCACTTGCCATTGACCTGATAAATTTTGGCGGGCGCAATCGGCTTTCCGATCCGGTTCGGCGGCATCGCCAGCCAGCAGTGGGTGACCGCCGGCGCAGCCACTTCCCGGGCGGGAGACCAGCCGCTGTCGTCGAGCGCGGACCGATTCCAGTCCGCGACACATTTCGCCGCGTCCCACCGCTCGCCGCCCATGTCATTCCAGCCCCAGTTGCCGACCTGGCTGAGGCAACTGTCCACCGTGCGCCACGACGCATCGGTGCCGATGACAGTGTGGCCAGCCCCAGTTTGGATTTCGAGTTGGGCGCGCACGATGGGCGAGTTGTGAGGATTGCCGTAGCGCGGTTGATACCAGCCCGGCGCGAGCCAGAGCGCGACGGTGTTCGTTCCCCGCTGCAACGAGCCGGCGACGTCATGCACCGTGTAAAACATGCGCTTGGGAAAATGCGAATACGCCGGCGCGAGGACATCGTCGCCGACTTTCTGACCGTTGAGGTAAAGCTCATACAGGCCCGGCGTGTTGACGAAAACTTGGGCGCGTTTGACGTCGGACGACACAACGAACGTGCGGCGCAGCCAGGGATAGGAAATCCCATTGGTGGCCGGATGAACAATCCATTGCGCCTGCCAATCCTCCGGTTTGAGCAGGCCCATCGTCCACTCGGTGGGTTCGCTCCAAGCGGAACGCTTGTCGTCCTTGTCCCAGAGGCGGACTTTCCAATGGCACCGCGTCCGCGAGGCGAGCGGTTTGCCGGCGTAGGCCACCCGGAGGCTTTGGTCTGAGAGCACCTTGCCGCTGTCCCAGAGGTCGCCCTTGTTGGCGGCAAGTTGCTGTGGCGTCGAGGCCACGAGAATTTGATACGCGATCTGGCGCTGATCTTTGACCGGCTCGCCGTTCGCCCGGTTGTCCTCCATCCGCCAGCTCAACTGCGGTTGCGCCATGTCCACGCCTGCCGGCGCGGCCAGGTCCTCACAGCGAAGGTCTTTGACCACGGCCGCTGGAAGGAGGGCAGCCGTGGCAATGAACGTCAGGATGCAGAGTAAAGTTCTTATAAAATTCAAAACCCTTCCAGGAACGACGGGCTGTCGTGGGCCTGGAACCAGATCGCGTAGGAATACGCGGCGGAATTTCGCTCGGGTTTGGGGCGGTCCTGGCGATACCAGCGGCCAATGTTGGCGAATGGCAGCATGAGCACGCTGGCTCGGCCGCCGCTTGCGGCGGCGAACGTGGCTTCATAGGCCGGACCGATGAGCCCGGCTGGTTTGGCGGCGGGACGGATGGCGGCAGTGTCGGGGATGGCTCCGAGGTCTTCGCCGACGTTGGCGGGTGGCGCCACCCGCGCATCGTTCCACCAAAGGGTGTCGGCGGCGTAAACGACCGGGCCACGGGTGAGGGCCCAGGGCGGGCTGTCGCCGTCCACCGGCCGGTGCATGATTTCCCCGCCCGGCAGCCGGTGGATGATGGTTCTCCATGGCGCGTCGGAGCGCACCCACTTCAGTTCCATGCCGAGCGACAGTTTGAGGGTATCGCCGGTTTTCCAAACCCGTTCGATAGCGCGGTAGGTTCCGGGAGTGACGCCGGATTGTTTCCGTCCGTTGAGCCAGAGCCGGGGCGCGGCGCACCAGGAGGGAATCCGCAGGCGCAAGGCAATGGGCGACGCGGGCGCGGATTCCACGGTGAGAAGAATATCCGTGCCCTCGGGGTAGTCCGTGTCCTGGCGGAGGCGGAAGTTTGGGCCGCCGCCGAGCGGGACGGCGGCGGTGGAGGCGGCGTATTGGTTGACGAAGATGCCGCTTTCATCCTTACCGTAGAGGAAGGTGGGCAGCAGGGAAACCATGCGATGGCCGCTGGAGGTGCAGCAGTCGGGACCGTGGTAATACCCCTCGGGTTTCACGCCGTTGGGCGGGGTGTGGTAGCGGTAGGTTTCACCATCAACGGCCTGGGAGGCGAAGACGTGGTTCCACAGGAGTTTTTCCATGGCGTCGGCGTATTGGGTTTCGCCGGTAAGTTCGAGGAGGTATTGGGTGAGTTGCAGCCATGACATGGTGGCGCACGTTTCGACGACGTGGCCGGTGACGGGTTTGACGTAACCGGCTTCGTAATGTTCGCCGACGCTGACGCCGCCGGTGACATACATTTGGCGCGAGGCAATGTCGTTCCAGGCCCCGACGACCTTGCGCAACAGGGAGGCGTCGCCGGTGATTTCGTAAAGCCGGAGGAAGCCGAGAAAATTCATGTGGAAGGTGTGGGCGTGGACATAGGGCTGGACCTCGTGCATGCCGAGGGTGCCGGCGGCGACCTGGTCGAGTTTCGAGAAGCTGTTCCAGCCGCTCCACGAGTCGATGTTTCCCACGACCCACTTGCTCCAGTCGGTATAGCTCTGATCACCAGTGGCCAGGGCCAGACGCGTCATCGGGTCAATGAGCAAGGTGCCTTCCCAGCCGTAATGCACGGCATGCCCGGCAATCTGCGAAAACCCTTGCAGCACCCGCTCCTTGTTTTCCGGCGGACGCAGGTCGCTTGGCCAGAACCCGGCTTTGTCCGGACCGATGGTGTGGGTGAAATAGTCGCCGAGTTTTTTTGCGGATTCGAGCGCGGCCTTGTCGCCCCATTGTTCGTAGGCGGTGATGAGCGCGTGGAGTTTGAAATACAGCTCGTAGGGGTCCATGCCGCGCAGCGGTTTCTCCGGCGTACGGATGTCTTTTGCCGTGATGCCGACGTAACCATCCGGTTCCTGGCTGGCGAGGATGCGCGCGAGGATCGTCCGCGCCTTCTCGCGCAGCGCAGGATCCGAGTGGGCCGAGGAAAGCACCGCGCTCTCCAGCCATTTGCCGTCCTGTTCACCAGCCCACCACCAGTCGCGGTGGTTCCGTAACTCGACAAGGCGGGTGTATTTGTCGATGTCGAACCCGTGAAGCGAACCGGTGCGGTTGGCGTCCCAGCGTTGACCCAGAAAACCTCGCAGCTCGGGCACTTCATGGACGGTGAGCGGTTGTTGCACGCGGTTGGGCGCGGCGTGAAGCGCGGCGGCTCCGAGCGCAAGTGACAAGCCCATGGAGACGAAAGCCGCTTGAAATCCGGGGCGCGGAAGGCTTGTCAATATCATGTTCTTCGGTGGCGGTTTTGGTGTAGTCAATCTGCACCCGACCCAACCAGCAGGCGCACCGGACCGAGCAGGCCGGCCGGCTGCAGAGGATCGCCCGCCTTGAAAGGGTTGTGCGTGAGCGAGGTGCGGCGCTCTTCCTTCGTCCGTCCCGCATCGCCCACCAGGCGGTTGTGCCAGCTATTCACGACTTCCACCGTCAATTCATTTCGACCGGGCTTCAGCGCGGAAGTGATGTCCACCTGGTAGGGATAGGTCCACAAGGTCGGGAACTCCCGGCCGTTGACGCGGACCGTGGCCATGGATTCGACGCGGCCGAGGTCGAGCTTGATGGCCGGCGGCCGATTTGAAATCTGAAATTCCGCCGTGTAGGTCGCGCGGCCGGAATGGAACTTGATCTCCGGCTCCGGTCGCTCGGTCCATGACACGAGCGCATCAAACGTCACCCGGCGCTCCGGAAAGGCGACCTGCCACGGTCCGGTGATTTCCCGGGCGGCTGCCGCTTCGGCAGATTCGAGCGAGGCTGTGCCGGGCGGCACGGGACCAAAGACAACGAAAACCGAACCAATCGGTGGCAGGCGCAGATCGAGCGACGAACAGCCATTGGTTTCGGTGTGGCTGACGCTTTGGATTTCCGAGTTGACCGGGTTCCATAGGCTGGCCGGGCGGCCTGTGACACGGAACGTGATGGTTTCGGCGCGCTCCTTCGCCGATTGGTTCGAGAGGAAGTAGAGGTCGACCTCTGGCGTCCGCCGGTGGGTCCAGAGGATTTCGGGCGGGGCGATGACATCCGGTGGCAGCGCGAGCGCGGCGGGATCGGGCAGTGCGTCCCAGGTGGCGTGGCGGCGCACTGCCTCGTCGCAGGCCGGGTGGTTTTGCAAACTGGGCGAGCGTGTTGGCTTCGGGCCTATGATTTTGGCTCCGGCTTGGGCGAGGTCGCGCAGGCGGCGCGCCACGGCCGGGCGCATCGTCGGGGAATCCGACAGGATCAGCGCGGCATAACTGGCGCCATCAGGCAAGACCAGGCGACCGGCGCGCGCTTCCAGGCGGTTGAGAATGGCATCGGCATTGATGAAGTCATAGTCGTGCCCGGTCGGAATCGGCGGCGGCATGGGCCCGGTCATCTTCGGGGCGTCCTCGGTGATGAATATGGCGTAGTCCGCCACGGGCTGACCGGCTTGCAGCAGCACCGAACAGCGGCGCAGGTAGTCAATCCAGGACTTGGATTGCTCGAACCAGGTGTTGTGGCGGTTGAACTCGGTGCCGAACCAAGCGTTGAGACCGGGTTGTTGCCCGTCCGGCTGGTGGATATAGACATGCAGCACAAACTGATTGATGCCCTGACAGAAGGCCCAGTCGCCCTGGGCCTTGAGGTCGCGCGGGGTGGTTTGGAAGGTGAGATTTCTGGAGGTGAAGGCCTCGGCCCAGACGGGCGACTTGCCATAAACGTGGGCGGCCGACGAGGCATCGCGGATCTCCACGGTATTGTGATTGCGCCCGAGCCAGAACTCGCCGCTGACCTCATCGGTGTAGGCACCGTAAAGCAGGAACTCGGAGGGGAAGCCGAAATGCCCGTAGTTCTCCAGCCAGAGCTTCATGCCCTGGGCATGGGTCAAGTCGCGCAGGCCGCCGACGTAATCGCGGGCGATGCGCTCGGCGACGAGACGGCGCAGATCCCAGAGGAACCGATCCGTCGCGTCCGCCGAGCCGACGACGCGGCCGTAGATCGCGGGGAGATACGGCCGCGGGTCGTAGCCGTAGGTTTTTTGAAAATCCTCGCGCAGGCCGTCGGTCCAGTTTTGCAGGCCGGTTTCGTAGCTGTCGGCGATGATGTATTTCCAGGACGCGCGCTCCTCGGGTTTGAGGCGTCGCAGCAATTCGCCGACATAGGCATCGAAGAGAGTGGCCAGGTGCTGCCGGTTCATTTTGTCCACCTCGGGACCGGTCAGGCCTAGGGAAGCGGGTTTGTTCATCGTGCCGGTCGGCACCATGCCGACGTGCTGGAGGATCCAGTTTCCGGGCGGGACATCCCAGACGAGCGAGCCGTCGGGTTGCACCTTTCCGGTAAGATCAACGACGCGGGACGGATCAATCGCGAGCGACGCCTGGTCGCCTTCGGACGCGGGCGGCCAGACATAGGCATCGAAGGGCGGCACGCTGTTTTCATGGGACTTCAACAACGCTTTCCCGGCGAAATCCTCGACCCGCGCGGCGGGTGAAAGCCGGATTTCACCCAGCGATTTCTCCGCCGCGAACGGCAGGCCATTCGTGGTGAAATCGAGCCGGAAATAACGCGCGGTGACCGCGGGAAACGACACCGCCACCGGCGCGAGGGAAACCGGCCCAAGCCCGTGTTTGAGCGTGGTGCGGGCCACCGTGAATTTCCGGATCGATCGGAATTCCACGCCGTCATCCGAGGCCAGCAACTCGGCCTTGGCATTGAGCACTTCTTTGGGCTGGACGATCAGGCTGCGCACGGTGACCGGCGCTTGGGCGGCGAAACGCACCGTGTTGCCCTGCTTTTCGATCACCGGCACCACGACATCGTCGCCTTCCGGCGCGGGAAAGGCGAGCAGCGCCACGGATTGGAAGTTTTCGGCATTCGTCCCAGTCGGCACGGGCGGCTTGCCGGTGAAGCGCTGGGGTCCCTGAAGGCGGATTTCCTCCTGAACCAGATAGCGCATGGCCTGGTTCGGCTTCACCCACGGGCCGCCCGACTGGCTCCAGCCGGGGCAGTTAAACAGGCCGATATCCACACCGAGCCGGGTGCCCTCGCGCACGGCATGTTCGAGATTGTCCCACCAGGGGTCGGTGAGCGGCTTCGGGTTGAGTTCGGTGCGGGTACCAATGGCCCCACCGATGATGCCGATGTAAGCCCCGCCGATGCCGACGCGCTTCATGGCCTCCAGATCCCGGGTGATGCCCTCCTTGCTGACGTGGTCGTCGAACCAATACCAATAGCAGCGCGGCTGGGTGGTCTCCGGCGGGTTGCGGAAATCCCGCTCCAACGCGGCGACCTCCGCGCGGCAAGGCAGCGCGACGCCAAGGAAGGCGGCCGCGAGCAGGAGAAGTTTGGCACGAGATAATGCGTTCATTGGATTGGCGGATTGTCAAAAGAGATTACCGAGGCGTCCGGCCCTGTGGCAGATACAAGGGGCGGCTGCCTACACTTTCGGTGGATGACTCAGCAGGTGACGCTACCGTGGGAGAAGATAAGGCGGAATCCCAGCCATCAGGATGAAACTGCACCTCTCCCTTGACCACCGGCAGCACCCTGCCGTCCACCGTCGCCCCGGTCACGCGGCCGGACACGTGAATCGCAAGCGGCACTCGCGCCGCCCACCAAGAGTGGGGCGCGGCGGCCTCTACCCGCACGATCAGGCGTTGCGCATCGCCGGAGCCCGTGACGCGGGCCCCCTCGCGCAGGAGTTTCCAGACCATCAGATCGCCCTGCGAGGCATACCAGACACCGGGTCGGCGACCGTAGGTGTGGAGCGTCTCCTCGAAGGCCAGCCAATCCGCTTCCGTGACGATCTCGTAGGTGTGGCCCCAGAGATAGAAGACCCCCCGCGTGGCATTGGTGGCGCGCTGCCATTCCGCCTCGATCCGGTCACGGGCGGCGAGGAAATGGGCGCTGGTCTTCAGGACAAGCGGATCGCCAAGGTCATCGAGCGAGAGCGGCCCGTTCATCGTGCTGCGGCAGGAAAGATAGCCCGCGTCCTGCTGCGCGCGGAGGACGTAGTCGCCCTGCGCATCAAAAGCGGCGCCATAGTTGAACGGATAGGCGAAGGAGATCACCGGATGGCCGGTCTTGCTTTCGAGAAACCGCCGCATCAGCACGCTTTCGTCGCGGCAGCGCCGGGGCGACTGCAACGGATAGAAGGGGTGGCTCCAGGAATGGGAGCCGACCTCCATGCCAAGGTCCTCTAGTTCCTTCCAGCGATTTACCATGCGGGAATTCCGGTTGAAAAAGAACGAGGCGCGCCAGCCGTGGCGGTGCAGCAGTTCCGCGGCGCGCTGGTCCTGCGGAATACCGTCGTCCCATGATTGCACGGCCGCCATGCGGGCTCCGCCGGGAAAGTCCGCGAGGGAAACTTTGGCCGGGTCGAGACCGCTGCCAACGACCTCGATCATGTATTGCCGGCGCTCGGCGCCAAACAACGGGATGACCGACTCCTCCAAGCCGGCTGGAGAGACTGGCGACGGGCTTTCAAAGCGCCGCTCCAGCAGCGCCCGTTGCGGCGTGCCGCCGACCGGCCGGATTTCCGATACTATTCCCGTGAGAAACGTCGTCGTCTCCAAGGCTGGGGGCGTCACGAACGATCCTCCTCCGGCCTGGGTCCACCGCAATGAAACCGGCCTGTCGGTGATCACGCGCAGATGCCCGCCGCCGAGATCCGCGGGAAACCGGAGTTGGTCCGGCTCGACCCCGAGTGCCAGCGCTTCCATGAAGGCGCTTCCGGAAGCCGGTCGACCATTCCTCACGCTCAAGCCGACCAGGGGAGCGGAGCGCATGTTGCGGGTTTGGTTCTTGCCCCAGCGGATGGCGGCGGCTGGACGGGACAGGTAAATGCCGAACCGGCAAAGCGGGTTGCCGCCGGTTTTCGACGGAGCGTGATAGAGGTTCACCGACAGGACAGAATTCCCGCCGGCATCGAGGCATTCGAAATCAATCAGTTTGCGGGTATTGTTTTCCGGCCCGAACTCCAGCTCCACGGTGTGCCATCCCGCTTCCAGGGCCGAAGGAAGACTCCATGTGGCGGATGTCCCGTTGGTTGCGGCGGCCTCGAAAGCAATCGCGGGGATGCCATTGGAAAGGGTGGTCCTTCCAGAACCATCTGCCTGCTCGATCAAAAGCTTCACGCCGCCGTGGGCGGGATCATCGCCCTGCGCCATCGTAGAAATTGCAAGACTGCCATCGCGGGTGCGCAGCGCCTGTTCGATCTGACCAGCCGTCTGCCGCTGATTATTCACGGGAGTGCCGTTCCTTCGGTTGTCCTCCATCCGCCAACTCAACTGTGTTTGTGCGAAGTCCACGCTGACCGGCGCGACCTGATTTTCGCAGCGTAAATCGCGAAAAGCAGCGGCGGGTAGAATGTAACAACTGCCCGCCAGACAGAGGGCCGCTAGGAATCGGATTATTACCTTCCGATTCATGGCTTAGTCCTTTTCCAACAAGTCCACTGAATCGGGATCTTTGCCGATGCAGGTCTTCGGGCGTCCGTCCGCGCGGTAAACAACTATCAAAGTCTTGACGACGCCATAGGCAGGATCGTCGCCGTCCGCGAGTGTGGAAACCGTGAAGCGTCCATCGCCGGTGCGCATCGCCTGTTCGACCTTGGCCTTCACGTCGCGAATCCGCGCCAGGTTGTTGCCATTCAAATCGCCATAGGTGGCAGACTCGATGACGATCTGGTTCGGCGAATAGCGCCGGAGAGCCGCCAACGGGACGGGCGGGATGACGAAATCCTTGTCGCCGATGGTGGCATCCCACTGCAACGGGCGGATGTTGCCGTCCTCGGTAAATTCCAGCGGCCGACTCCAGTATTGAAAATCGTGCCCCTTGACGCCGTCGGGCCGCGAACCCCAGCGGTCGCCCATCCAGAGATAAACCGGGCCGCGCGGCGTGGGCAATTGGGCGACATACGTCTGCTGCGCGGCGATGATGGGGTTGCCCAAGGCGTCGCGATTGATGTTGCCACGGATTGCGTATGGACCGAGCGGTTTCTCCGCCACATAGACGCGCGCCCCACTGCCCTCGGGACAGAAGCAGCAGCAGTTGTCGAAAAGCGCGTAGTAAAGCTTCTTCCGCTTGAAGAGCGCCGGCGCTTCGCAGCCATCCGCGAGAAAGCCGCTGTTCTCCAGGGTCGAACTCAAATAGTCTGGCGCGAGCTTCTCGACGGAGATCGAGTGCTTGTTGGCAATCGAGGTATAGATCAGGTACCCGGTGCCGTCGTCGTCCACCAGCAGGTTGTGGTCGCCGGGCTTTGCCTGGGCAACCTTGACGTTGCCGTTCCGGATCACGAACGGCCCCCGCGGCGTGCCGCTCGTGGCCACGCCGTACTGGCCGTCCCACAGCGTGGCATACCAATTGTACCAGAGCACGTATTCGCGGGTCCGCTTGTTGTAAACGACGTACGGGCGGTAGTAGACGCCGTCGGGCGGATTTTGGAGCAGTTCGCCCTCCAGTTCCCACGTCACCAAATCGGCCGAACTGTAACAGCGGTAGCGGTTATTCTTGTTGAAGCCGTCCGTGGTGCCGTAGGCGGTGCCGTAGAGGTAATAGCGGTCGCCAAACTTCTGCAGGGAACCGTCGTGGGCATCCACAATCTGCCCGTCCGCCGTGCGGCGCGGCTGGCGGTTGCTGATGACGGGGCCGGTGGAAACCTTCGCCCCGGTGCAAACGGCACAGCCGGCCTCCACCAGCGCGACGAAGGACAGCGCCGCCGCCAGCAGGCCGCGGCCAAGAATCAATTGTGCCTTCATGGGGAAGTTCTCCTTTAACCTAACCTGAATGAACTTCTGCCGATCAACCTTCAAGTCGGTTGTGACCGTTGAAGGTTGCAAGTTCAACTTTGAGCGTTGAGCGTTCCTTCTTCAAATCAGCACACCACGACCGTCTCCAGGCCGAGCAACTTGCCGAGGATTTCGATCTGGTGCGCGACGTGGCCGACGCCGACGGCGCAGTGGTGCGCCGGGCCGTGCGCGTTCCAGCCGTTCATGAAGCCGCGCGCGCCGACCGGGAACTTGTAGCGACTGTTGGTATTGCCGATTTCCAGGATCGGCCCCGGAACCGACTCGCCCTCCGCCACGAGCAGCTTGAGGCGGTTGTCGGCCGTCTCCACCACGCTGAGCAGGGTGACGGGGCCGTGCTTGACGGACATTTCCACGGACAATCCCTTCCCCACCTTGCCATGATAGACGGTGAGCGGGCGCACCTTCGTCCGGCCCTGGGCGATGGCGATGTGGCCGGGGCCGTCGTGGCCCATCAGGACCACGTCATCATTCCAATCCACCGCGTAGTATTCGGTGAACGAGCCGCCCGCGCCGAGGATGTCCATGATCTTCATGGCCTGGACATTCTTGATCTCGAGCTCGCCGGCGACGGGACAGCCCCGGGCGGTCAGGAGCGAATTGCCAAGGATGATGGAACTGAGCGTGTCCTCGTTCTCGGTGATGCCGGTGCCCATGTAGTAATAGGCCATCGAGCCCAGCCGCTTGTCCGCGACCAACCGGTCCAGGGCTACCGAGGTGCGGGCCGCCCGGGCCAGTTCTTCCTCCGAACAGTCCGACTGCACGTCAAATTCGGTCCGGAACAGCGCGACCCGATCCGCGATCTGCGATGGGCTCACCTCACGGCGCAGGGCGCTGAGTTCGTCCACCTCCAACAGTTCGATATGCGTGCCGAAGGCGGCGCTCTGGAGGGTGAGGTCGGAGTAGATGTCGAGCATGCCGCCGTAGTAATGGCCCATGACGCCGAGTCGGTTGTGGGACATGACGTGGGCGACCTTCGCGGCGTTGATCCAGCGATCGATCTCCTGCCAGACGTCCGGGTCATTGTGCAATTGCCCGGTGATCTGGAAGAAGGGCAGGCGGGCGCGGGTGAGGACGTTGGCGATTTCCGGCACCGGGCAGGCGCCGCAGTGGGCGAGCCATTCCCCGGTCATGGCGCGGCGGTCGCCGGAACGGTTGAACTTCTCGTAGGGGATCGCCGCCAGCGGTGAGAGGTTCAGCACCACCACCGGCACCTTGGCGCGACGGATCAAGGGCAGGACGGTCGAGGACAGGGCGTAGGTGGTGGAATGAAGGAAAATCAGGTCCACCTCGTTGCGGCGACAGGTGTGCCCGGCGGCATACGCGGCGTCCACGTTGTCAATCAACCCGAGATTGACCAGTTGGAGACCCGGCCGGGCCAGTTTGCCGGCCACGACCGCCATGTCGGCTTCGAGCTTTTCCTTGAGGCCGGGAAACTGCGGCCAGTAGGCATCGAGACCGATGCCGGCGTAGGCGATATTGAGAGCAGGAGATGTCATGCGGGAATTCTCAGCAGACTTGTGACCCGGGTCCAGCACCAAGATTCCCGGGACGCAAGCCCCGACCCACCGCTCCGGCAACCCACTTCAATCGTGTTGGGAAGGTTGTTGGGACTGAATTGTTCTGCGATGCAGGCGGGGGCCGGTGATCTTCAAGCAGTAGGCGTACTGGCAGGGCTTTTCCGCAGGCAGACTGACAACCAACCCCTCGTCGGTCTGCCGCCAATCGAGTTTGCCACGGTGCCCCAGCAGGGTGACGTCGGTGATCTCGCCCGCGCCTTGGGCCAGCGAGCGGATGACGGCCTTGCCGTCCTCCGGCCACGCCATCAGCCAGGCATAGACGGCGCCGTCCTTGGCGGTGAATCGGATGTCCCTGGCAGTGTAGGGAGTGCGGACCTGGTCCGGGCCGAGCCGTCCATTCGGCATCACCACCTGTCCCTCGCCCCAGGCGTCCCAAGCCCGGCTGCCATAGACCCCTTCGGAATTGACCCGCATCCAGTCGCCCATCTGCTGGAGCATGGCCACGCACTGCGGCTCGAGTCCGCCCTCGGGATCGACGGGCACGGCGCAGGCATAGTTGCCGCCGCGCGAGATGTATTCCAACAGACTGCGCACCAGGTTCACCGCCTCGTAGGTGTAGCCCGGCGCGTAATACCAGTCGCCGATGGGGTTCTCCCCGATCCACGCCTGGTTGGTCATGATCTTGTTCGGGATGTTGACCTCATAGGTCATGCCGACGGCGGGGTTGCCCTGCTGGAACTTGATGAGCGCCAGCGTGTCCACCTTGCCGTGCTTCGCCAGCGACCGGTTGTAGAAATGCGCCACCACCCGGCGGGCGGCGTCGCACTTGAAGCCGGACCCGCTGTGATCGCCACTGAACGGTTCCGAGGAATTGCCGTCGGTGTAGAACATGTCGGGATCATACTGGTCGATCGCGTCCATGATGCGCAGCGCCCAGCGTTCGGCATACCATTGGGCATAGGCCTGGTGATCTTGAAAGATGCCTTTGCGGGTGAAAGGAATCTCCGCGACCTGATCGTATTCGCCGAGGTTGATGTTGTAGAGCAGACGCGGATCGAGGCCTTGCCACCATTGGCCCTGGCCGTCGGCGAGAGTCAGGTGGCCATCGTAGGGGATCCCGGCTTTCGGCCCCTGGGCGTCCGACTTGTAGGCGTCCGCCCACCACCACCAACTGTATTCGTGATGGAAGGTGATGCAGAACCGCATGCCGAGCTTGCGAGCCTCCTTCGACCAGCCGCCAATCATGTCCTTCTTGGGACCGACGTTCACCGCGTTCCAGGGGTTGTAGGCGGAGTTCCAGAGGTCGTAGTTGTCGTGGTGCACGCCGACCACCATCATGAAGCGCATCCCTGCGTCGTGGAAACGCTTTGTGAGGGCCGCGGCATCCCATTTCGGCGCCTTCCATGCGTTCAGCACGTCCTTGTAGCCGAACTCGGACGGGTGCCCGAAGTTCGAGAGGTGATTGTTGTAGGCGGGATGGCCCTGGCGATAGAGATTGCGCGCATACCAGTCGCCGCTCCGGCCCGAGGCTTGCGGACCCCAGTGAACGAAGACGCCGAACTTGGCCTGGCGGAACCAATCGGGCGCACCCGGATAGTTCTTCTTGATCGAATCCCACGTCGGCTCGAAGGGTCCCGGCGCGATCTTGAACTCCATTTTCACCTCGGAAAACTCCTTCGGATCGGCGGGTCGCTTGCTGTTCGGCGCAGCGGGAGCTGGAACCTCCGGTGCCGAAGTCAGCGACCATCCCGGCGACGGGGCGAAAGTGGTCTGCGCGGCCAGCAATGAGGGGCTCAGGGTGAGCATACAGCCAATGGACCAGATTGATCTTGTTTTCATAAGTCTTCAGTGAGGGTTCAGCAGGTACGGGGCCTCGGTGCTTCCGAAATCCCAATGGTCATCGTGTGCGTCCTTGATCATGTGTCACCCGTTGGGTCGTTGCAACGGACACTGACATCGACCGGAATCGCGGACCGCTTATTCAGACGTGAAAGTAACACGCCAGCGCACCTCGCGGGCAACGGGCGAGCGGACCGTGACGCGTACGAGCCCCGGCTCCTCGATCAGCGAGGCCGTGACGCCGGCGGCCCGGTCGGCGGCGGAAAGTTCGACTGCGCGCGCTTTCCACGTGCGGCCGCCATCGCGCGTGCCGGCGATTCGCAATTCGTAGGGGTCGTTGCCGATCAGGCGGCTGACGCCGGAGAGGGCGGAGTCCTTCCACCGCTCCTCCACCACGTCAGTCATCCCCTGGGTCACATGGCGCGAGGTGCTGAGCAGCACGGGCCGGCCTTCGGCGGCGCGCACGGCCAGCACGCGACATTCCTGCGCCGGCACGTCGAACGCGAATGCCCCCCTGAATCCCGGCACGAGCTGATTGGCCCAGAAATCGAACACGTGGTAGGTCGCCTCCGATTCGAGGCCGGCCTTCGCCGCACCGCACTCCAACTTCACCGGCTGCTTGTCCCAATTGAAGAGCCCGAGCACATCGCGACGTCCGGCGGCCGGCTTGGTGCCGGTGACCAGCCAGATGCAGGGCACGTCACGCTCAAAGTAGTCCACCGGACGCGCGGCGGCACCGTGGGCGGCCATGGTCCGCTTGAGTATCTCGATGCGTTCCGGGGGAAGTGTCGGGAGCCAATCGCTGTTGAGCCAGAACGAGCCGCTCACCGCGATCCACGAGGTGATGAGCCGGGCATGCGTCAGCGGGATCGAAGCGCGGACGTAGCACGGGTCGGGGTCGTTCCACCAGACCCGGCCGTTGAGAAAGTAGAGGCGCGAGCCGCGGATCGGGCCGCGGATGATGGCCTCCCAGTCGGGACCGTTGTCCGGCCCGATGCGCATCGAGTCCACCAGCCCCATGGAGCCGCCGAAACTGCGCATGTTCTGGCTGGCGCAGCAGCCGGAGAAGAAAACGTCGGGCCCGGCCGCGCGGCGGATCAGCTTCAGCCCGTCGCGGAAGGTTTCGATGCCGGTCTTGTTCGGGTCATGGAACGGCTGATGGTTGCCGATCTGGTCGTCCTTGTAGCCGTCGTTGACGTAGATCTGTTCGGTGCTGGTGCCGGTCCACAGGCCGTCCATCTTGAAGTAGGTGTAGCCCCAGCCGCGGATGGTCTTGATGAGGGAAGTCAGGTGCGCCTGGACCTCCGGGTGCGTGAGGTCGAGGCTGGTGCCGCCCCACGAGGTCTCGTACGGCTTGCCATCGAGGCGCTGGGTGAACCAGTGCTGGCGTTCCTTGTATTCCGGATCCTGGTGGTTGCGCGCAAAGGGCATGAACCAGAGGCCGGCGGTCAGCCCGAGCCGGTTGATCTTTTCCGCGACCGGCTGCATGCCGTTCGGATAAGGGCCGTCGGGCTTGGCGCGATCGAACCCGCGTCGCGGGCCGTTGTACTGGCCGCCGTCCTGCCACTCGTCGTCGATCTGCACGAAGGAGAATCCGAACGGCTTGAGCTCGCGCGACGCGAACTCGGCCAGGGCGACGACGTCCCGCTCGTTGCTGGCGCCGGCGCCGTTCTTCGGGTCGCCATGGCCGCCGACCTCCGAGTACCAGGTGCAGTAGCCACTGACCTGGGGATGCAGCTTGATGTGGTACTGCTTGCGGATGGCGTCGGCGAACCACTCCTCCCCGATGCGCGCGTCGTCGAACAGGCCGACGGCCAATGTCTCCAACCGTTCGGACTTGCCCGGCGGAACCCGCAGATGGCCGTAGTCAATCTGCGCCTTGAACTCGACCCTGCCCTCCCGGATGCCGGAGAAGAGCACGCCGTCACCGCGGTCGTGGGTGATCCAGCCGGCCACCACGCCCCGGCGGGTTTCGGGATCCGCGCACGTCAGGAAAACGTAGCTGCCAGGGTGCTTGTCGGGCGCCGTGAGACCCGCTGTGCCCATCGTGCGCAGCGCGTCCGCGGGCCTGCCCAGGTCGAGGCTGAAGGTGGCCGGAACGACCCGCTGGAGGTCGGTTGCCGCCGCGCCGTCATTCGTGAGTTGCTTGCGGATGAACAGGAACGGCAAGTCTCTGTAGAGTTCCAATGAAGTGGCGCCGTCCACCTGCGGGACGAGTATTCTCCGCCCCTTGCCGAACACCGGGTCGCTTGCTGCTTCGGTCCGAACCGCGGCGCTTGGGGGACGCGTCAGTAGCGCGGGGTTCCACTCGTCCGTCCAGTCCACCTTGAACCCCTGCCCCTCGAACCGGACCGGCAGCCAGAAGTAACGCCCGTCAATCGCGTTGTCCGGACGCCACTGGTCAAACAGGGCGATGAACGTGCCGGGACGCCCCTGCACCGGCAGCAGGAAGGTGCTTTGCCCGCCGAACGCCTTCTCCGGCCCGAGTTTCATCTGCGGGTTGAATCCCACGCACGGGTTGCCGAGCTTGGTCCAGGGGCCGAAAATCGAGTCCGCCACCGCCGAGCGCGCCGCGTTCGGCGCCCAACCGGTGCAACCGGACGAGATCAGATAGTATCTCCCCTTGTGCTTCATCATCGCCGGGGCTTCGTTGTAGTCCATGGGGAACACGCGGATATACTTCCCGGCAGGTTTCAGGTAGTCGTCGGACAATTGAGAGATCTGCAGCGTCGAGTTCTCCTCGGAGGCGTAGAGGTGATAGGCCTTGCCGTCGTCGTCCACGAACAGGTTCATGTCGCGCGCCATCTGGCCGCCGGCGAAGTCGCGGCGGAGGATCGTGTATTGCTCGCTTGCGAAAGCCGGCATGGAATCGCCGGTGATATGGGCCTGAGCCAGCGCTGCCGCCTCCCCGGTCGCCAGCGGTTTCTGCTGGTCCTTCGGCACGTTCAGCGGCCAGACCCCGGCGTTCGGGCGCATCGAATAGAGGTAAGTGAACGGGCCGGTCGGCGCGTCCGCCACCGCCACGCCGCTGCGCGCGGCCCCGTAGCCCTGGCCCTTGAGTTCGAGATGGAACCACATCACGAACCTGCCGGTCCGGGCGTTGAAGATCACCTTGGGCCGCTCGATGATGCAGCCCTTGACGATTTCACTGCGCGGGTCGTCCGAGACCTTCAGCGCAATGCCTTCGTCCTTCCAGTGGCGCAGGTCGCGAGACGAATAGACATGCACGCCCACCTGCGCCACGTTCCCGGCCTGGCCTTCGACCTTGTGTTCCCCATACCAATAATAGGTGCCCTGGTGGAACATCACGCCGCCGCCGTGCGCGTTGATGTGCGCGCCACTCGTGTCCGGCCAGATCTCCCCCTGCCGCAGAGGCGCGGACGCCTCCAGGCGCCCGTCCGTGATGAACTCCCGGCCGGAGGCCTTCTCTGCAACGGCGAACGTCCCCGCGCCTTCGTCATACTTCACCGCCAGCGTTCCGTTGTCGACCGTGTGCACGGCGGCGACTGCCGAAAGAACGGCACTGCCCAAAACCGCCACGGTTGCGAATGGTATTCCCATTTTCTTCATCATCGTCGTTGCCTTCTGAATCGTCAGGATCTCAGTGTTCGCCCGCCGAGAACACCCATTGGCCGGGATTGACCTCGTAACACTCATACCCGCCGATCCGTCCTTTGTAGGCCGCCCCGGGAACGGCGTCGGCCGGCTGGCCGTTGATCCGCACCGCGCCGCGCACCGGCAAGCCGACGGTCGCCTTGGTTCCGGCAGGGGACGTCAGCGTGAGCGTGAACTGTCCCGCCCCGCGCACGATGCCGGCCCGGATGTTCCCACGAACGGTCGGCACCACGGCACCGGCCTGTTGCAGCGGACCCATTTGAGGTTTGACGTGATACGTCGCAAAGCCCGGCGACGTCGGCGCAATACCCGCGACGTATTGCGACATCAGGGTGAGCGGGCCGCCGGACCATGCGTGGTTGAGCGTTCCCCCCGTGCCGAACAGTTCCCACAATGTCGTGAGGGGGCTGTCCACCATCTCCTGATAACGCAACTGCATGCGGGCCAGGGCGGCGGCAGGATCGTCCATGAGAAAGAGCGATTCCAGCACATACTTTTCCATGTAGGGCGAGGCGTTCCGGGTGCCGGCCAGGATCGTCTTGATCGCCGGGTACTTGTCCGTGCCGGCGATCCCGGCCACGACCGCCAGTCCGTTGGCGCGGTCGTCTGTGATCCCGCCGTATCCCGGATCACGGTAGGCGCTGCCGTTCCAGAACCGCTGATTCACCGCGTCGACGATAGCGTCCCGCTGCCGGCGATAGGCCGCGGCTTCGGCCGCTGTGCCCACCACATCCGCCATGCGCGCCGCGCCGTCCAGCGCCAGGCAGAACCACGCGTTGTCCAGCACCCGGGTGTCAATGTTCTCCCCCCAGTCCGCCCAATCCCAACCGTTCTCGCCCGACCGATGCACAATCAACCCCTCACTGTCCGTCTGCCAGACCGAAAGATAATCCTTCACATGCGGATAGACGTTGGTGAGGGTCTGGGCGTCGCCGGTGTTGAGGTAATAGGTCCAGAAGCCGTATTTGCCGACACTGGCCAGCATCTGCTGGGGAAGCTCCTTGTCCCAGTTACCCGCCGGGATGGGAGAGAACAGGGTTTGGGTCGGACGCTGCCAGTGGACCAGGTTGTACATGCACTTGCGAATCAGCGCGTGCGACGAGGGGCTGAGCGAATAAAACACCTCGCCCAACTCGACCACGATGTCGCCCCACCACGCCGCGCGCTCGCGGTCCGGGCAGTCCATGAAGTTGTCGCGCATGGTGACATACAGGGTGCGCTGCGCCTTGGACCAGAGTTTGTTGTAGAACTCGCGGTCGCAGGTGAAGTGGCCGCTGAACTCGGTGTCGTAGCCGCTTTCACGGTATTTCAGGCCGAGGATCTGCATGCCGGCCGGGATTTGATACACGACACTGTGGCCGTTCATCCAGGCCGGGGTCTCGAATTCCTGCACGCCGTCCCGGGTGACGTACTCGGCGTTGATCTCGTTGGCCGTGTTGTCCGTGCCCACCTTGAGGAACTGCCCGGACGGCCCGGACACCTTGAGCCAGGGCGTCACCTGGGCGTTGTAGGGCAGCCGTGCGGTGATCGCGGCGCCGGTGCTGACGCTGGGAAGCGCGGCGGCATTCTCGTAGTCCTTCAGCCCGTAATCCTTCCACTGCGGAATCTCCCGCGGCCAGAGACGATTCCACGGTGCCGCCGGCGGCACCCCGAAGACGCTGGCTGCGTTCCACGCGCCATCGTCGAATCCGGGGCTGTTCCAACCCGGAAGGTCCAGGCGGGCGTCGAAGTGGACGGAGCTTTCCGGCAACCGGAAATTCGGCGTGTTGCCCGCCTCACCAAAGGCAGGGTGCCGGAGAACTTTCCAGGAGGCGTCCGATAGGATCCGGTTCGTCCCGGCCTCGAGTTCGAACAGGAAGCCGGCCTTGCCGCTGCTCTTGTGCGCGAACCCTTCCTTGCCCCAATACCAGGCGAGCACCGCGATGGTGTTGCTGCCCTCAGCCAGCCAAGGGCCGAGTTCGACCACATCAAAGTAGGTGTCCGATGGGTTCGGCCCGCGCTTCAAGCCGCCTTCGCGCACGACCATCTGGCCATTGACCCACAGCCAATACTTGGAATCCACCGCGATGCGCGCCAGGGCGGAAGCGGGCTTTCCCGCCAAAGAAAAGCTCTTACGGTAACAGGTCCAGAGATTGCGTTGCTCAGACACGGGGCTCGTGTCAACGCCCAGCCAAGGCTGCATGCCCAGGCCACCCAGCACGCGTACCGGTTTCCATACGTTGGGGGACATGTCCCCAGCGCCTTCCCATTGGGCATCGGTCACGACTTCGTGACGCGAACCGTCTGCGCACACGATCTGCAGCTTCCCAATCAACCCGGCGGCATTGACCGGCCCGGAGGCCCGATCATTGACAGCCTGCACCTCGATTTGATTGATGCCGGACCGCAGCGCCGTGGTGATGTCCACCACCGTCGCACGCCGCCAGTCCGTCCCACCCCCACACAACTTGCCGTTGACGACCAGCTTGAAACGGTCGTCCGCAGCAAAGGCCGCGACAGCACAGGCCACCGGTGAGGACCCGTTCCACTCAATTTCCCGACGAAAGGTCCGCGCGCCCCCCGGGGCATTTCGGGTGGGATCCACGCCGACCTCGTCCGCCCAGATCCAGGAAGCGCCGGCCAGGCTCATCTGGGGGAGCGCCTGCGGACCCAACCATTGCCCCCGCCATGCCTGATCCGAGGGCGACTCCGCCGGAGCGGAGCACGTGGCCATCCAGGCCAGAAACAGGGCTGGCGTGATTCGACTCACCGTTTGACGACGCAACATAAGGAACATGATTGTTTCCACCGCAAACCCTGTCACGCTGAAATGGGGGCGTACGACAGAATTATGGGAGGGCAGATGGATACTTCGCGCGAAGGCGCAAAGGCGCAAGGTCGGATTGACCAAACAAGAGCCCCCCTGCCGTTGCGCTGTGGCGCTCGGTGCTGTCTGTGGTTGATGCCTGCCCCTGAACCTGCCGTTCCGGAGCGCGGGTCCGCGACCCGCAGCGGCCTCGAACAGGCGCGACGGCCTCAAGCTCGGGGAGTGCTGGCGGTAGGGCGCTGTGCGGCTTCCTTCCAGTTCGAGGGCGGGTTCCCAGTCCGAGGCTGCTGCGAGTTGGGGACAACTCGCGCTCCGTAAACGGACGAACGGCGGACCGCGGATTGTCTCAATCCGCAGCGGCCTCGAACAGGCGCGACGGCCTCAAGCTCGGGGAATGCTGGCGGTAGGGCGCTGTGCGGCTTCCTTCCAGTTCGAGGGCGGGTTCCCAGTGCGCGGCTGCTGCGAGTTGGGGGCAACTCGCGCTCCGTAAACGGACGAACGGCGGACTGCGGATTGTCTCTTTCGGGGAACAACCGTAGGACACTTCTGATCCCTGAGGGCACAAGAGAATGAGAGAAGGACCCTAGCCAAAAGGAGCTCGGTGGTTCGGATACTCGCGGCGGACGCTTTGAGCAGAGCAGTTCAGCCCGCCGGAGGAGCGGACGGCGGAGCTTGGGGGGCCAAAGCCCGGGCCTGCGCCTCGTGGCGCAACTGCCGCCGGACATGCAGGGCATAGGCAAATGCGATCAACAGCAAGCCGCCGCCAACGACCCACGACGGGTCGCCCGACAACACCGCCTGGGCCGCGGACGCCGCGCTCACAACTGTCTCACTGGAAGCATTCATGGCACTACCAACATCGCCAACAACAACAGAAATCACACCGCTCAAAAAGCTCACAACGCAGCCCGCTCAAGGCAGCGAACTGACCCACCCTCGAAGCCCGCGGGCCTGATCTCCGCGAACATTCTCCCCTGCCCTCCCGGGAGAAAGGCCCGGTCCCAAACGCCAAAATCGGTCAAGAACCGGTCTGAAAATCGGTCCGCTTCCGGACCGGTCCCCCGCCGCGCCGCCCCCTCTCAGTCCTTCTTCAGGCGCCGCCGCACCAGCCCGCCCAGCGCCAGCACCCCGCCAAAAATCCCCAACGCCACGTGCGCCGGTTCCGGCACCGCCGTGATGTCCAGGCTCCAACTGTCCAGCGTGCTCTGCTCTACCCCTCCCACGACATCCATGAAATACAGCGTCCACGTGCCGTTGGGATTCTTCCCGTCATACAGCCCCAGCGGATTGCCCCCATTCTGCCGAAGCGCGCTGTCAAAGGCCGCCCCCGACGACAGCGGGCTGATCGCCCGCCCGTCCGGCGCCCACATCCCGGTCAGAACCGCGTCGCCTGCCGTGTGGATGTCGGTCGCCCCGTCGCTCAAAGTGACGTTCATCCCGGCGCCTGCGGAGCCAAACGGGTTGAGGGTCGTCAGGCCAATCCGGTTCAGCAACACGGCCGTCGTGCCGTCATACACCAGGTACCCGTAGAGATCGCCGTTGTAGCCTCCGGTGAGGTTCAAGAGCACGTTCACGTCGGTGAGCGAGCTGGCCTCGCCCGACACGGTGATTGAACTCGAGTACCAGGTCACCCCGTCCTGCGGGATCAAGGCGGTGAGTTCGCCGCTGGTATGCAGCGCCGACTGGGCCGGCAGGGCCAGACCAATTGTTACCATCGCGATCCAATGAATCTGTTTCATACGTCTGTTCCTTGATGATTGTTCGTCCGTCGCCGTTCCTCAGTTGCCCAGCCACTTTAGCCGGTAGAATGCCGATGTCCACCCCTCGGGCGGAGTGTCGGTGACCGTGATGCGGGCGTTGGCGTCCGGCACCACGTTCTGGTAACTCGAAAGTGCGGCCCATGGCCCGCTGGTCGTCGGCGCCCGCTCTACGTCGTAATGCCACCCGTGCACCGCTTGGAAGATGACCGTCACGGTCCCGTTCGTCACCGTGATTTCCTGGGCCGCCCCCACCGGCTGGCTGTCCACCGCGATGGTGAGGTTGGCTGAGGCACTGATTCCACCCCGCGCGTCATGCACCCGGTAGGTCAGCGTGTCGGTCGCATTGCTTCCCGACGCCGGGGTGTAAAGCAGGTAGGTACCGTTGGTGGTCACCGTCGCTCCCTGACTGCCGGTGCCGGTCAACTCGAAAGCCATGACGGAGTCGCCATCAGTGCTGTCCGGATCACTGCATGCGGCCAGCAAATCGCTGAGCTTGATGCGGAGGGGCTGTCCGTAGGACCGGATCTGATTCGCGGCGGGAGCGACCGGAGCCTGATTAACCCGCACGCGCCCCTCGGTCGAGAGCCGTCCCGTCCACCAGTTCAGCCCCGTCCCCAGGGACGGAAGGTCGAGGACGGCAAAGCTGCCGCCCAGTGAAACGGCGTCAAACAAATCGAAGTCCTCGCCACCCGTGAGCGCCGCGCCGACATTGGCGACAGTGAGCGTGCCGCCGAAGGTGAGACTGCCGCCGCTGCGCACCAGCTTGTCGGCATTCTGCAGAGTGGCGCCCCTGTCAATTTCCATCAACGTCACGCCGTTCAGAACCGGGCTGCTGCCCAGCGTGAGCGTGCCGATCGAGGCGCCGGGGGACAAAGTAGCGCCAGAATCGACCGTCACCGCGCCGCCGAGGGTGCCGCTGCCGCCCAAGCTGGCACCCGAGGCGACGGACACCGCGCCGCTACCAATGATGCCATTCACCAGCAACGTGCCGTTGCTGACGGTGGTCGCACCACTGTAAATGCCCGCCGGACTGCCGCCGCCGTAGAGCGTGAGAGTTCCAGCACCCAGCTTGGTGAGCGTGCCTGCCCCGCCCTCATCCACCAACGTGTAATGGATGCCGATGTTGTGTCCCGCCGTGTCGAAGATCGCGCCCGCCGGCTTCACAAAGATGACATTCCAACTTTCCCAACCGTTCATGGTGATGAAGTTGTCGGTATCGGCGGTGGCCACGATGCGAGTGCCGCCGAGATGCATCGAGCCGCCGGCTTGATTCCACACCACCATGGAGGCGGCAATGGACGGCGTCCGGAGCGTGCCGCCGGAGAGATTGAACCGTGATGCCAAACCGGAAACGCTGAGGCCGCTGCTCAAGGTCACGTCGGCGTTATCCTGAAATTGAACCGTCTGCCAGGTTTGTGCGCCGATCGAGCTCATCGTGACTACGGCGTTGCCGCCGAAGGTCAAAGTGCCGCCATTCACCGCAGCACTGCCCAGCGAACTGGTGCCAGCGGTGAAGGCGAGCGTGCCGCCGTTGACCGCGGTACTGCCGCTGTAGGTGTTGTTGCCGGAGAGTGAGAGGGTGCCGTTGCCGGACTTGGTGAAGCCGCCATTTACCAAGGCACCACTCAGCGTGATGTCGCCTGCCCCGCCAAGCTGCGGAGTGGTCGTGCCGTTAAACGTGACCGTTCCGGCATAGCTCGCAGCGGTGTTGGTGTTTTGGTTCGCCAAGTTGCCGTTGTTGAGCATGATGCTGCTGACGGTGATGCCGGTCTGGCCGTTGAGGTCGAGTGTGCCGCTGTGAACCTGGGCGGTCTGGCCGTTCGGGCCAAGAGCAGTGGCGCTGAGCAGTTTCACCGTGCCCGCATTGCCCGTGGTGCTATGTCCGATGATGGTCGAGTTACTGTCGGTGTAGGTAGAACTGTTGTTGCCGCCGAGTTCGACGGTGGCATTGCCATCGCCGCCTATCCACACGCGGCTGCCACCGCCGCCGGTCAGGTCCATGGTGAACGTGCCGCTCTGGAGGTAGGCGTTCCGTCCGTTGAGATTGATCGTGCCATTGTTGATGGTGCCGACCGCGCCATTTCCAGCGCCACTGCCATTCAGATCGCCGCCGAGAGTTTGCGAGGTCGAGCCGAGATTGAGGGTCGCGCCGTTCCTGACAGCCAGTGATCCGCTGCCAAGGGTGCCGCTACCGGAGATTTGGAGCGTTCCGTCGTTAACCGAAGTTCCCCCGGTGTAGCTGTTGTTGCCGGAGAGGTTGAGCGTGCCGGAATCAGCTTTGGTGACACCGCCCGCCGATGCCCCGTGACGGTTGTGCATTGCGCCGCTGATGTTGAGGGTGCTGCCGCTGCCCACGCTGAAGGTTTGCGTGCCGGTCACCGCCAGATCAGCCGAGATAGTCGAGCTTGTGGCTCCCCCGGCCGTCACTTGGGAAGCGATGGTAAAATTCCCCCAGTCGGCACTCGGCCCACCGCTGCCGGTCACCATGCCGCCATTAAGCGTGAGGCCCTCCAAAATACCATTTCCAACCGTGCTGGAATGGAGCGTGCCGCCCGCGTTGACGGTGATGGAACCGGCCGACCGTCCGTCAAACCACGGATTGCTCGATCCTGTCGCCCAAGGCACCGTGGCCCGGAGCGTGCCGCCGTTGCCGATGGTGATCGACCCCATCCGGATAAACTGGCTAGTGAACTCCACGATCCCGCTCACAATGTTCAGGCCGCCGGAGAGATTTTGATAATAGACATTGGCATTGTTGTCGCCGGCACCGGCATAGAGGGAAAGCGTACCCGCACCCTGCTTGAGCAACCCGCCGTTGGAGAGCGCTGATTGGATGGTAGCGTTGACGACCGTGTGGATGATGCGCGTGGCACCGCCAAAATCAAGGGTGCCGTTGGCGAGGGTATAGTTGCCGGAGCCGGTGCTATTGAACCACAGGCTCTTGGGTGTCACGGAACCGGAGATCGTGACCGTCCCGGCGGTGCCGGTGCCGACCCCGAAGATGGCGTCGTTGTTGTCGGCCCAAGTGACCTGACTGCCATTCCACCACTTGTTGGCATCGCCCCACGTCCCGCTGCCGTCCACGGCACCGCCACTACCATCGCCGCCATTCCAAGTCCAAGCGCCTGCCGGCGGAGTGCTGGGGGTGGTAAAGGAGACCGCCAGCACCGGGCGATAGGCAGCCGTGCCATTTTCCTTCGAGGCAAAATGCAGACCGCTGGTGGTGCCTGAATTGATGATGATGAGGCCGTTGTTGGCGTAGGTGCCATTGGCCCAGTCCTGCGCCAGCCCCGTCACATCCCACGTGATCGCCTCGCCGACACCAGGATTTGCGGTGGAACTGGCCCGGACCGTCCCGTCGTAATCGCCGCCGCCCGTGGCCCAAGAATTGGCGCCGTTATATCTGTTCCACGTCACGCCCATTTCGGTCCATGCCTGCGTCAGGCGGTAGATGCTCATGGTCTCCCCGGTCGGATTGCCACCATACGGGTTGGTCACATGCAGCGTGAGCGCCGCCGAGTTGAGGGTCGCCCCGACCGGCACCGGGAATTGCAGCAGACTGCGATCTCGGGCTTGGTAGATGGCAATGTCGCCCCCAGCGCCGTCATTACTATCGCGCCCCCAATCAGCATTGAAAACGCGGCTGTCTGCAATGGGGCTGAGATTCAGTGTCCCGGTGTCGGCGTGGGAGGCAAGGCCGGCAAGCAGCGTCGCGGCGGCGACAATGGTCACACCGGTCACCCGCGCGCAGCGGACCTGGGGGTTCATTTCTGAAAACGCGAGATAGGATTTCGAGATCGGGTTCATGGGTTTGGTTCCTTGAGTGGTGGGACGGGCGATGGCCCGCGCTAACGCGATCACAACTTTGACATCAGCACAAACTTCGTTCACGACAGGTGAAATGGATAATCGAGGTTCATTTTGTCAGGCTTTTCACGGCTGCCAATGGCGAAACCCAACGTTTTCATGTCCTTTCTTCACACAATTGGGCGTTTAACCGGGCAGGAGGTCAGACAAGAGCCTCAGATCGCCAGAGGTCAGAGAGATGCCCAATGGGGACAGGCGATGCTGTCCCATGCCTCTGTGCGTGCACCCTTACTGGGACAGCCGGAAGAAGACGCTGCCTTTCGTCGGGTCGACTGTCACGCTGACCGGACTGGTGCCGCCGCCGGGATAATCAAACCAGTTCGTGCCGAAACCGGTGCCCAGGCTGTTGGTCTGCGACTGGAGTTTGAAACTGCCCGTCCAGGAGAACCGCAACGCGCCGCCACCGAGGTTGGTGAGCGCGAGCGTCGGCGGCGGGATGACCGCCAGGCTCAAAGTGCCCGCTGGCCGGGGCGAAGGTCGGCATGACACCCCCCACGGACGGTTGGAGGACAATGTTCGTGAAGTTGCCCGTCTTGGTGCCCGAGGCGGTGAACAGGTTGAAGGTTTCGCCGCCCACCCAGGTCGCGCCGGTGACGTTCGTCACGATGAGCGTCCCACCATAGGTGATGTTCGTCACCCCAAGGACGCGGTCACAGACCGGCGTGGCGCCGGATTTGCCGATCTGGAAGCGCGCGGTGCCGCCGAGCACGAGGTCGTTGCGGATGGTGAGAACTTCGTTGAGCGCGATTGAAATTCCCGGCTCCAGCGTCCCGTCGGAAACCCCCACCGGTCCGTTGATGACGCCGGTGCCGTCGAGCGTGCCGCCGGTGTTGGTCACCGCCGTGTTCGCCAAAACACCGGTTACGCGCAGCGTGCCCGCGTTGATCGTCGTGGAGCCGGTGTAAATGTTCGTGCCGGAAAGCGTCCAGGTGCCGCTGCCGGATTTAATTAGGTAAGTGCTCGACGGACTCGATCCGCCGCCAATGACGCCGCTGACCACGCCGTCACCGCTGCCGAGCAACTGCCAGTAACGTCCGGCCAGACTGTTGTTCAACGCACCGGAGACAGTGAGCAGACCTGCTTGCGATTCGAGGTTATACATGTTGCCGCCCGTGTCGGTCTGCATCGCTCCGGTCCAGGTATTCGTGCCGGAAACATTGCGCAGGTGCGGCGTGTCGGCGTTGTTGCCCTGCTTGCCGACGAGGGTCAAGGCTTCACCCGCAATCACCAGATTGGTGCCGGCCAGTTCCAGCGTGGCGGGGCTGTCTCCGCCCTGAACGGACGTGCCGCCGGCGGAGGTGCCCAGCGCACTGCTGTGCGCGATCCGCAGTTTGCCGTTCCCGACCGCCGTGGTGCCCGTGTAGGTGTTTCCCTTGGTGAGCGTGATGGTGCCGGAGCCTTCCTTGGTCAGGTTGCCCGTGCTGCCGCTGTTGGCAATGGTGCCGTCAAAGGTGCTGCTGCCATTGGCCACGCCGATGGTGAAGTCCGTGTAGCCAGCGCCATGCCATAGCCGGTCTTGATCGTGCCAGTGCCGCTAATGCGATTCACCCGTACGTTCGGCCTCCACACCGTCGAAGATCGCGCCCGCCGCCACGTTCAAGTCGGACTGGTTGGCGTCCCAATCCTCGTTGCCGTTCGATCCGCCGGTCAACGTGCCGCCCTGCACATCAATCAAGGCGCTCGAACCGAGCGCAAACGTCGCGGCAGTAGTTCCCCAATACGCCCGATTCGCGCCGGATTTTCGGAGTGTGCCGGAGCCGGAGAAGGCCGTCGAACCGTAGTTCTTCTCGCCGGTGGCGGTGTTCAATTCCAGCACCGCGCCGGAAACGATGGTGTGGGCTGAACTCGAGTGGTTGTTGCTGATGACCAAGGTGCCGGCGCTGACCGTGGTCGGCCCGGTGTAGGTGTTGGCATTCGAAAGCGTCAGCGTGGCCGGGCCACTCTTCCAGCAGACCACCGTTACCGCTGACGGTTTGAGACAAGGCCCGGGTGGCTTGAAGGTTCAGCGCGAACACGCCGTTGTTGCTCGCCACAATGCTCGTGGAACCTGCCAGGGCGCCGTCAGCTACGCCGTCGCCGAGTTGCAGCACGCCGTCCTTGATGGTCGTGACGCCCGTGTAGGTATTGGTGCGGCTCAGAACAACCGTGCCGGCGCCCAGCTTGGTCAGCCCGGCGGAACCGCCCACCACCGTCGCCACCACCCCGGTTGCGCCACCTTGGGCAGACAGATCAGGAGTCGTTCCGCTCAAGGTCAATGTGTTGCTTTGAATCGTGGCAGAGCTGTTGAACGTGACACTGTTGGCCATCATCCCGGGTGCCAGATTGATGGTGCCGGACGGGCCGCCGATGATCGCTTTGTCACTGCCAGAGTTGGGCCAGAGCGTGCCCAAGCCCCACCAGTTCGGCGTGACCGTGTCCCAAGTGCCGTTGCCGACGAGCCAGTGGTAGGCGGTGGGGGCGCCGTTGCCGATGGAGACGGTGAACGAGGTGGGCGTGGCCCATTCGCCATCCATGACGAACAGCGTGATGACGGCGGACCCGCCCAGGCTGCCCGTCGGGGTGATCGTGACGGTGCGATTGGTGCCGGTGCCGCTGAGGAAAATGCTGTTGGCCGGGACCAGATTCGTGTTCGAGGAGGAGACGGTGACATTCAGACTGTCGACGGCGGTGTTCGGGTCACCGATGATGAAGGGAATCGGCCCGGTGGACATGTTGGTGCTGACGACTTGATCCGCCACGGTGCTGATGGTGGGCGGGTCGTTGAAGATGCCCATGTCCCGGCGCATGGCGGCGACGACCATCGGGCTGACCTGCCGCGCCTTGGTGGAATCCTCGTTGGGGTAATTGATGTTGTAAGGCCAGAAGTGGGCGCGGGTCGCAGCCGATCCTGCTGTTATGGTCAATCTGGTAAACAAGGTTGTTGGCGTGCGGCCCCAGCCACTGGCCGTTGGCGCGGTGGTAATCCCATTGCCCGGCCGTGCCGGTGCCCATGACGTGCGTCATTTCGTGAATCGCCGTGCGGGTGCTGATCGAACCGCCAAATGTGATGGGGCCTCCATGCCCCGCGTTGGCCGTCGGAACGCTGGAGTTGTATTGGATCTTGATGTTGCCCCCCAAACGTCCGTAAGTGCCATAGGCGTTGTAATAGGAAAGGCAGCCATTCATGGAATTGGTGATGGCCGTTTCCTTGCCGGCTGGCCAACTCTCCTCGCCGCTGGTGTAATACGTCAAGGCCGTGGGTCCCGTGGAGGCGGGGCCGCCCACGATCAAACTGCCCCGGCCGAAGAAATATTCCGGATGCGTCGTGCGATTATACACGCCGGCCGGCATGGTCACGCCGTTGATGACCAGGGCTCCCACCTTGTCGGTGTCGTCATGCCACAGGTCAAGGATACCGCCGCGATTGATGATCACGGTCGCGGTGTCGGACAGCGTCGCGCGCATGACGCGCAGGACGCCCTGCTCCACGATGGTGTTGCCGGTGTAAGTGCTGCCTTGCGCCCAGCAGGGACCATCTGCCCGGCGCCGCGCTTGATGACGGAGCAGCCGCCCGTGATGGCCTTCCAGAAATGCCCGATGCCCGCGCCGGTGAAGATCAGGGTGGGATTGCTGTTGTAAACGAACGCCGCCGTCCCGTTGAAATCGTGCAGGAACCAGTCGGCACCCGCCGCCGTTTCAAACGTCGCGCCGCCGTTGACGGTCACGCCCCGACCGTAGCCGGTGATGCCGTTCATGCGGATCGTCCCGCCGTTCACCACGAGGTGCTCCGGGCCGTTGCCCAGCAGCCCCAGCGAATCGTCGTTGTGCATCCACCACTTATCCAACTCGAGGGTGGCCCCGGCGTTGACGGTGACGACCGCGATTTCATTGGCGGTGCCGTAATACAGCCGGCCATTGCCCGTGACCGCGAGCGTGCCGCCGTTGACGGTGACATTGCCCACGAAGGTGTTAGTCGTGTTCAAGGCAAGCCGCCCGGCGCCTTGTTTGGTCAGTCCGGTTCCCCCGGCAATGCCGCCGCTGCCGCTGATCGTGTAATTGCGCGTGGCGTTGCTCACCGTGATGCCGGAAGGGGTGACCGTGTTGGTCAGCGTCACCGTGGTATTCCCGGAAAGATACGTCTCGTCGAAGATCACGGCGTCGCCGGCAGTGCCCGGCTCCTGATAGGCGGTGGCCGCGCCCCCGGCGTCCTTCCAGTTTGGCGTGTTGGTGTTCCAAACCCCAGCGCCGCTGGTCGCCCAACGGATGGGGGCGTTGGCGTTGGAATCAATGACCAGATAGAGCGTGTTGCCCGACACCAGCAGATGGCCCGTGACAGGGCGCACGCTTAACACGGTCACATTGGTCGGCGTCAGACCGGAGACACTCGTCCACGCTATCAGGGGATATTGGGTTCCGGGGGTGCCGTCGAGGTTGCCGCCCGCTTTGACGGTCAACGCCGGCCGGGTGGTGAAGGTGGCGGCGCCGAGGACTTTCAGCGGGGCCACCGTCAGGCTGGGAGCGACGCCAACAAAGTTGAACTCCAGATCGGACCGGGTGCCGGCGTTGTTGACGGTAAGGCTCGCGCAAGCCCACTGGCCGCGCCGCGTTCACCGTTGAGACTCCGAGCGTGGCGGCATTTCCGGCAGTGGCGGCGAGGCTCACGGCGCTGTTGGAACAGGCACCGCTCGTCGCCATCACCAATTTCCCGGCATTGATGGTGGTGGCGCCGGCGTAGGTATTGACGCCGGACATGCTCCAGGTGCCGGTGCCGGTTTTCAACACGGCCGGCGTGTTGGCGTTGTCGAGCACGCCGCTGAAGAGGTTGTCGCCCGTGGAACTGCCGCTCAAATCCAACGCGCGACCGCCGGTGCTGGCCGTGATGTTGCCCGTCAGTTTGAGACTCCCGCCGTCGCTGATGATTTTCGTATTCCCGTTGCCCAACGTCATCGTAAAGGAGCCGGCGATGGTGTTGTCTCCGGCAAGGTTGCGGACGACGCCCGAAATACCGCTGGTCGTGAAATCAATGGTATCGGGCAGGAAGATGTCGCCGTCGGAACCATCGAGTTCCAGCATCTTGGTCAGGGAGGCCGCAATGGTCATGGTCTTGGCTCCCGCGCCCAGGCCGGCGGCCTGGGTAATACGAAGATTCCCGGCGCCGAGGTTGATGTTACCGGTGAACGTGTTGGCTCCGCTCAAGGTCAGCGTGCCGCTCCCTGACTTATTCAAGCCAGCCGTGCCGGCGAGAACGGATGAAACACTGGCGTCGGCATTGTTCACGAAGGTGGGCGTGGTGCCGCCCAGACTGAGGGTGTTGCCGGCAATGGTGTAGCCCGCCGCATTGAAGGTGATGGTATTCGCCGTGAGGTTGGTGGTGAGCGTCACGACGCCCACGCCCGTGGCGCCAAAAATGGCGCTGTCCGGGGTGGCACTGTTCCAAAGCGGCCCGCCCCAGTTGGAGTCGGTCTCGTTCCAGTCCATGCTGACCGCGCCGGTCCAGGTCAGGGTGGCGGCCTGCGTCGGCTGCACGGTCAGAACCAGCAACCCCGCGGACGCTGCAACAATCAGTCCAGCCAGCCACTGGGGCCGGTTGGAGCGGTTCTGAAAGGAAACTTCCGGATCGGTAGGGCCGCACTGGGCGCGGCCGGGGCGTCGAGGCACCGACGCCCTGCCGGAACGGAAGCCACTGCCGACAATCAGTCTAATGGCGCAAACACTCGACGCCGAACAGGTCCGATTGGATCGCGGTAGAATCGGGGGAGCCGGAGGGCGGAAAGCAGATTTCGGTTTCACTGCCAATAATTTGAGCCAGCGCATTTGGTTAAAAGTTAGCAACTGTCGCCACCCGGACAAGGCCCCCGCTATCATCCTTTTGGACGATGGGCGCATCTGGGCCGCGCCCGGATGGGCTCCTGGGGGATGGCTGAAGACAGGCCTCCTGGTTCACCCCTTGAAAGGCTTACATTGTCCGCAGCGCATAAAGGAGTTGAGGGGCACTTGCGGGGATGGAAACGATCAGCACCGTTGGATTGGGGACAAAGGTTCCGTTCGTCACGACGGTCCAATTTGCGAGCGGCACATCGAGGGTATCGCTGCTCAACAAGGCAAACGCCGATCCCGGCTCGCCGACGACGGAAAGTCTCAAGTCGGCGCCGGGGACGACCGAGACAGCGGAAAAGCGGGGCGATTGGGCCCCGCCCATGCGGAAGCGGAACGTGCGCGTCGGGGGTGTGGTCATCAGTGCATTGAGATCCAGGTAGGTGGGGCCATCGAGCTGCAAGGTGAAGGTGATCTCCCAGGCTGCGGTTTCGGCGTTGTAATCGCACTGCCAGAAGTCATTGCCGTTCACCGCCTGGCTGATCGCAACCCAGGCATCGCCGACCTTTTCCTCCAACAGAGGGGCGCGATAATCGCTCAAGCCCGTGATCGTGACGGGAACGCAGCCCAGGCCGCCCGTGACGGTGAACCCGGCGCGGTTGTTGGTGGCCTCAAGCTGGATGGGAAAGAGCCGATCCAACCGGCCCCATTGCGGCGTGACCGAGAGATTGTTCCCCACGGCTTCGCGCAATCCGATCTGGCAGCTGTTCTGGTAGTTGGTCAAGGCACGACGGAAACTGCGGTTCGGCCCGTAATAGTTGCTCGCGAACCTGGGAATGTAGAACCGGACAATCTCGGCCTCCACAAAATCTCCCGCCTGAAAAGCAATCACCCCCGGCGGCGGGACGAGGTCGAAGACGGAACCGCCAACCACACTGCGCTCCACAAGGTAGGGCGGCACGTTGCTCGCCCCGTTGATTCGCGCGCGCCACGAACGAATAACAAAGCCGCGATCAGCCGCCGAGTAACCCGATTCCGCCGGCGAATCGAGCGTCATGGTCCACGGCATCGGGCCGGTCAGCGCGACCGGCGTCCCGATGTTCCGGTTCTGGTTGAACGTGGCGGTCCACTGGCGCAGCGGTGCAAGATTGGTCGCGTTGCCATAGGCGAGTTTCGTGCCGTTGTTATAGGCGTAGGTGTCCGCCGCCTGTTGGAAAAACACGAGCCGGGAGAAGGTCAGGTCGGACGTCACCTCCACCCGCAGCCGATGAACAGCGCGGGTGTAGTCATCCGAGCGAAACAACCCGGCGCTGTAGCTGAACTCCATCTTGCCGTCGTCCGTCTGCCCGGCGAACACCGCCTCCGCCAGGTTCGGACAATAGCGCAGGTAGCGAGTGCGCATGCGAGCGTGCAGCCGTTGTTGACCGCCGCGGTCGTAGTAACGCAGGAAGGACGCGCCGCCGGCGTTGGCGCACCATTGGCCGGTGCGACCCTGCGCGTCGGTGACCAGCATCGGACGGGAGTCGGTGCAATCGTTGTCGGTGAGACCGTGGTCAACGTCGTAGCAGAAGGCCTCCCCGTAGTTGCCCAACGCCGCCTCATCCCATTGGGAAGCGCCGTGCCCGTAGTAGCCGATGACGGACAACTGCGAATGCGTTGCGGCGGGCATCCCGCCCCAATTCTGTCCCACCATCGTCAACTCGAAGCTCAGGTGGGTCTGGGGCGGAACACTCAGCATCGTCAGGCCATGGAACCACCAACCGGCAAAGCCGACGGGGGGAAGCGGTCCATGCCAGTTCTTCGACAACTGGACCGGAATGCCGATGGGATTCAAGTCGGCATCGCGCAACACCGCGCTGATGCCAGGAATGTAAAAGGGCGCGCCATCGAAATTGAGCCGGGCCAGGCGGGCGACTGCACTGCTGTTGGTGACGTTGATCCGCACACGCAGGAGGCCATCCCCGCCGGTCGTGCCGCTGGCGGGCAGAAACACGCGATGGCAGCCCCGGTCGGCATCGTAGGTATCCGACAGGATTCCAGCGTCCGGAACAATCCCGGTCGCGGTCACCTGCAATGGGGACGTTTCGCCGGCCACAGCATTGGTCAACGCCATCGCAACGTCCGTCGCAACGGGGTAAGCAATCAATCCCACCGATCGCTCCTGGCCGGCGCTCCAGTTGGTCGCCATGGTCCGAACGGTGACCGTGCCATCACTCGAATTCACCGCCAGCGTGGAACTGTCACCGCTCTTGAGGAACACGAAGCCGCCGCCATCCGGCGTCCGCAGCGCCACGCCGCCGCCATGCGCCACGGGTGAGCCGGCGGCGTTGGTCAGGCCGAACGTCATTTCCAGCGTGGCATCGGTGACCGCACTCCCGGGCACCAGGCGCAGCACAAAGGAAACGCGGTCCGGCCACGCGGCCACCTCCAACCCGCTCAACTCGGAATTCAATGACAGGCCGCCACTCACCGCGACCTTGTGAAACCGGCGCTGAAAAAACTTTCCGCATTCCACCAGATAGACATCCGTCGGGGATGAACTGGCGGGAACGACATTGTTCGTCGAGCCGGTGCTGACCAAGCGGCAGCCAAAGGACACCGGCTGCGAAGGCGGAACACTCTGAGTGGAAGACTCGCCCAGCACGGTTGACTCGGAAACTGGGCCGGCAAGTGGGAAGAACGCGGTGGGTGTGAACCGGGCGGTGTCGAAGGACAGGCCGTAGCGGCTGGTTTTGATGGCGTAATGGGCGGACGAGACGCCGTTTGACCACCACAGGTAGCCAAATTCGCGGACGCTGGTGAAGGTCTCAGATGGAAGCGTGCGGTCGGCAGCATCCGGCGTGACTTCGCCCCCCTGCATGCGATAGGTGGCGTGCGCCACCCCCGCCAGCCCCAAGGCCAGCAGTGCGAGACGCATCATTGCATGCCATGACCTGCTTGGCTCAGCCATTTCCACACATCCTCGGCTTCGGGTTATTCAATGACCGGGAATCATGCATCCCCCACTCCCACTCACTTTATAGAGCCCCTCGCAGTGTCGGGGCTGCTGCATGGGTCTTTCGCATGGTCAACAGATCCCCCGCATGGCGGGCGCACCAGCCGCCATCCCGTTGGATGATTTTAGTGTCCCGCCAAACCCGCACCTCCGGGTGTCTGCGCCCGCCGCGACTGTCGCCAGTGCGCCCGGTGATGGACCACCCAGCTCACCAGCGCACACTCGAACCCGATGTCCCGCCCCGCGCGCTGGGACTCGAACCACTTGTGTTTGAGAATCTCTTCCCGCTCCGCCACGAACTCGCGGTAGAGCGATGAGCGTTCCACCCATTCGCGCTCCCCCAAAGGGTTTTCAGGGTTCATGTTTGCAGATTCAAGCTTAGAGTCTTGGAGTTCGGACAACTCCAATAATACCGGTCACATCCGTCCGACATGGCCGGTGGTTTTCAGTCCAGTATCGCCGTTTCCTGAACCGGGTCCACAGAGCCGGCATCATCCTTTTGGCTGATGCCGCCGGAGGGGGGACGGAACTCCTCTGCGGAGGTTTCAGCCGGATGAATCCGGGGTTCCATTTTCAGCTTCATGACTCGGCAGGGGCGTTGTTCAGATGCGCCCGAAGACCTATTTGAAACCGTTTCCGCGCATCGAATGCTTCTTGCGATACTCGACCGGGGTTGATCCCGTGTGCCGCCGGAAGAGTTCCGAGAAATAGGCCTGCGAACCGAACCCTGAAAGCTCGGCAATCCGGGCCATGGGAAGATCCGTACCGAGCAGCAACTTGCGGGCGCGTTCCAGGTGCACCCGTCGGATCTCATCGGCCGGAGAGCGGCGCAAGTAGTCCATGAAGCGCCGTTCCAACACCCGACGTGAAACACCCACATGCTGGGCGATTTGCTCCACATGCAAGGCTCGGGCGGCGTGCTGGCGCAGAAAGCTCAGGGCTCTAATGAGGATGGGGTCGCCCAAAGCCAGGGTCTCGGTGGATTGGCGCGTCACCACGCCGACAGGGGCGATCAAGGTGGGGGAGGCTGGAACCGGGCGCCCGTGCATGATGTCGTCCAGCATCTCCGCGGCGAGGTGTCCAATACCATGCCCGGCCACAGTGATGCCCGAAATGGGCACCACCGAGGTCTCGCACAGCACCTCATCATCCGCCTGGCTGAGCACGGCCACTTCCTCCGGCACATGCAGCCCCGTCTCGTGACACGCATAGACGATCTCCCGGGCACTGCTCGCATTCCAACAGAGAATCGCCACGGGCTTGGGAAGTTGCCGGATCCATTCCCCCAAGCTGGCCAAATCCAACCGCCAATCCGGCTCCGCGCCAGCGGCCGGTCGAACCGCCAAGGATGTGAAATCGCCACCGCTCACCCTGACCAGTTCGGCAAAGATTGCCCGGTGCTTTTGCACGTAATCCAAGCCCACCAACCCGAAATAGGCAAAGTGTTTGAACCCGCGCTCCAAAAAATGCGCGGACGCCAGCCTCGCGGAGGCTTCCAGATCGGTCGAAACCCGCGGAAACGTCGCTTCCGGGATTTCAATGCCGGAGACATTGACCACGGGGATTTGAAGCGCAGCCAGCTCGCGCGCCATCTCGGACGTGCTCACGCGCGCGATGACGCCGTCCGCGCGCCAGCCTGGCGGAAGCCGGAGGCGTTCCTCAATCCCGCGGGCTTCGACGAACACTTCCCACGACGCATGTTTGAGGCGATAGGAATTGATCCCGTGCAACACCGCCCGGCCCCAGGTCGTGGACGTGTCTACCAGCAGGGCGACACGATGCCAACGCGCCCCGTTCAAACGGGTCGACCGGCTGGCCCGCGGCGCCACCCCGACCACATCAGATATCGGTTTCATCACGACAGCAGTGGAACAAATCGGTTGTTTCGCCCCCGATCAGCGGGGACAGCACACTGCAACCTACAAACCAAGCCCCGAGTCTTTCGGCCTGGTCGCAGTCGGAAGAACGTGCCCCCCGCCCCCCCCCGCGCAACTACCCGAGCGGGTAGGTGCAGGGCAAGCCTTACCCAAGCATGTCCAAGCTCATGCCCCAGCGTACGCAAAACGGCGGTTGCCGTCGCCGGCAACCGCCTTTCGTGAAGTCTATCGATGGGCTTACAAGCCCTTGCCGAGCATGAGCTTGATCAGGTCGCCCACGCGGCAGCTATAGCCCCACTCGTTGTCATACCAGCTCACGAGCTTGAAGAAGTTCTTGTTGAGCTCGATGCCGGAGCCGGCGTCGAAGATGGACGACAGCTCGCAGTGGATGAAGTCCGAGCTGACCACTTCGTCCTCGGTGTAGCCGAGGATGCCCTTCAGGTAGGTCTCGCTGGCCTTCTTCATCGCGGCGCTGATCTCCGCGTAGCTGGTTTCCTTCACCGTCTTGACCGTGAGGTCCACGACGGAAACGGTCGGCGTCGGGACGCGGAACGCCATGCCGGTGAGCTTGCCTTTGACTTCCGGCAACACGAGGCCGACGGCTTTGGCCGCGCCGGTGCTGGACGGAATCAGGTTCTGCGCCGCGGTGCGGCCGCCCTTCCAGTCCTTCTTGCTCGGGCCGTCCACGGTCTTCTGCGTGGCGGTGTAGCTGTGCACGGTGGTCATCAGGCCTTCGGCGATGCCGAAACCTTCCTTGAGCAACACATGGCAGACCGGCGCCAGGCAGTTCGTGGTGCAGGAGGCGTTGGAGACGATGTGGTGCTGCTTGGCGTCGTATTTGCCGTCGTTCACGCCCATGACGACCGTGAGGCAATCGCCCTTGGCCGGGGCGGAGATGATGACCTTCTTGGCGCCGGCCGTGATGTGGCCCTGGGCCTTCTCGACGTCGGTGAACAGGCCGGTGGATTCGATCACCAGGTCCACGCCCATCGCCTTCCACGGCAGTTCCGCGGGCGACTTGGCGCTGACGACCTTGATCTCCTTGCCGTTGACGACGAGGACATCGTCCTCGGCCTTGTCGGCGGCGGATTTCTTGGAGCCGACTTCGCCCTTGAAGCGACCCTGGATGGAGTCGTATTTGAGGAGGTAGGCGAGGTTGTCGGCGGGCACGATATCGCCGACGGCGACGACTTCGATGTCCTTGCCGACGAGACCTTGTTCGACCAGCGCGCGGAAGACCAGGCGTCCAATGCGGCCGAACCCGTTGATTGCTACTTTCACTGCCATAGTTTGTTTCAATGGTTCAGTATCAGTTTCTGTGGAATAACCGGAGACGCCATCCTAGCGGGAGGCACTCTCCGGTCAACGCGGAAGTGTAATCGGAGCCGGGCAGGGGTGCATGACAAAAAAGTGACCTAGGATGGGCGCGCTTCGTGGCGCGCCCATTTTTGGGTTGCTAGATTGTATCTTGTAGGATACAAGCAGCCATGCCAGATTCCATCCAATCCCTCCGTTCCCAACGCGATGCCGTTCTTGAGCGAGGGTAGGGGTCAAACCATAGTCTTGACCGCGTAGCAGTGATTCGTGAGGCTCGTAGCCAATGCCACGTAAACTGCGAGTGGAGTTTCCTGGGGCCATTTACCACGTCATGAGCCGTGGGGATCGGCGAGAAGACATCTTCCAAGGGTAGGGGTCAAACCATAGTCTTGACCGCGTAGCAGTGATTCGTGAGGCTCGTAGCCAATGCCACGTAAACTGCGAGTGGAGTTTCCTGGGGCCATTTACCACGTCATGAGCCGTGGGGATCGGCGGGAAGACATCTTCCAAGACGATGTGGACCGGCAGGATTTCCTCAAAACCTTGGCGGAGACCTGTCAGAAAACCGATTTCCAAGTGCATGCCTATTGCTTGATGGGAAACCATTTTCACCTGGTGGTGGAAACGCCCGAGGCGAACCTGGTGGCGGGAATGCGCTGGCTCTTGAGCACCTACACCATCCGACTCAATCACCGGCACAAGCTGGCCGGGCATGTCTTCAGCGGGCGTTACAAGGCACTGCTGGTGGAGGGCAACGGAAACGGCTACTTGAAGACGGTGTGCGATTACGTGCATCTCAATCCGGTGAGAGCCGCCTTGTTGGGGGCGGAGGAACGGTTGTTGAGCTACCCTTGGAGCAGTCTGGGGTGGTATCTGGCGGCGGCGAAGCATCGGCCGCGGTGGATGCGGGTGGATCGGTTGCTGGGGGAACATGGGATTGGAGCCGACGATGCGGCGGGGCGCAAGGCGTTTGAGCGGCGGATGGAGGCGAGGCGGCGGCAGGAGATGGATGAGGTTGAATACGAGCCGTTACGCCGGGGGTGGTGTCTGGGTGGGGAGGCGTTTCGCAAAGAGATGCTGGAGCGGATGGAGGGGCAGTTGGGGGAATCGCATGCCGGAGAGTTGAAACGGGAGAGTGCAGAGGCCCGGGCGGAACGGATCATCGGCGAGGAACTCAAGCGTCAGGGTTGGAGCGAAGCGCAATTGCGGCAGCGACGGAAGAGCGACCCGATGAAGCTGGCGTTAGCGGCGCGGTTGCGACGGGAAACCATCCTGACAGTGGGATGGATTGCGCAGCGGCTGGAGATGGGGACGAGGAAGAGTGCCGCCAGCAAGTTGCACCATTGGGCCAGCGAGGAACAAAGAAAGGGGAGGGCCAAGACTATGGTCTGACCCCCGTCATACAAAACCCATGACCCCCGTCACGTCACGCGAATTGGGTGCGTGCGAAGCGAGACTGTTGCAAGTGAGTACTGTAGAGCATTAAGCGTGAGCTGGCGCTTGAGCGAAACGTGGTTATCCGGCAGGCGGGTGAGTAGTTTGAGGTGGGATAGGAAACTCAAACACAAACCACAACATACCGGAGAACCACTATGAAGATCATGGTCGGAATTGACGGGGCTGTAAATTAATTCGTGTAAATGGCCAAACGAAAGGACAATGAAAGTTATGGCCATTACCGATGCAGTATTGAACGAACTCCTCAAAGACTACCAAAAGCCTGAAGATCTGTTGGGCAAGGACGGGCTGCTTAAGCAGTTACAGAAGCGCCTGCTGGAAAAAGCCATGGGCGCGGAGTTGACGGTGCATTTGGGTTACGACAAAAACGACTCCGCCGGCGACAACAGCGGCAACTCCCGCAACGGCACTACTCCCAAGACGCTCAAGGGAGAGTTTGGGAACCTGCCCCTGGAGACGCCGCGCGATCGCAACGGGACCTTTGAACCGCAGATCGTGGCCAAGGGGCAACGGCGCTTCGAGGGTTTCGACCAGGCGATCCTCAGCCTGTATGCCCGGGGACTGACGACGCGCGAGATCGAGGGGTATCTCTTGGAGATCTACGGAGTGGAGGTCTCACCGGGTCTGGTGTCGCAGGTAACCGAGGCGGTGTGTGCCGATGTGAAGGTCTGGCAGCAGCGGCCCTTGGAGGAGGTTTACCCCATCGTCTATTTTGATGCGCTCTGGGGCAAAGTGCGCACCAATGGGCAGGTGGTCAAAGTCGCGGTGTACCTGGCCCTTGGGATCAAAGTCGACGGCAACAAGGAGGTGCTGGGGATGTGGTCGGCCAACAGTGAAGGGGCCAAGTTCTGGCTGCACGTGTTGACCGAGCTCAAGAACCGAGGGGTACGCGACATCTTTATTGGCTGCGTGGATGGGCTTAAGGGTTTTCCGGAGGCCATGGAAGCGGTCTTTCCGGCGACGCAGGTGCAGTTGTGCCTGGTGCATATGGTGCGCCGTTCCCTGAGCTATGTGGGTTGGAAGGAACGCAAGGCGGTGGCGGCCGATTTGAAAGCGATCTATCGGGCGGCCACGGAGGCCGAGGCCGAGCAAGCGCTGCAGGCTTTTGAACTCAAATGGGACCACAAATACCCTTCCATCAGCAAGAGTTGGCGCGCGCACTGGCCGGAACTCATCACCTTCCTGAAGTATCCGGCCGAGATCCGCAAAGCCATCTGCACGACCAACGCCATTGAATCGCTCAACCGGTCGTTGCGGAAGATCAGCAAGAATCGTGGGGTATTTCCTCACGAGGAGTCGCTCCTAAAGCTTTACTACCTGGCGTTGGAGCGGGTGGCCAAAAAGTGGACTATGCCGATTCACGACTGGACCGCGGCGCTCAACCGTTTTGCCATTGAATTTGGCGATCGGATGCCCCGGTTGGATTGAGCACCCATGAGCCGGAAGATTTATTCAGTTTTACCGCAGGGGGCGCGAGCTAAGGCTCAAAGCTCGCCCCCTGCTCGTTTTATCTCAAACCGAAAGCTCGGGAAGTTAGGACAGTTAAACCAAAACAAAAAACCATTTACACAGATTTCTTTACAAAACCGAATTGACCTGCACAGCAACAACGCCCTTTGCGGCCTCATGGACGAAAAGGGGCGTCGTCTCCTGCACAAGAAGCTGCCCTGCGACTTGGGCGCCATCCTCGAACTGCTCAAACCACATCAGAAACGCATCGCCACCATCGGGATCGAATCCACCTTCAACTGGTATTGGCTGGTGGATGGATTGCAAGATCACGGCTATCACGTCGTGCTCGCGAACCCTGCCGCCATGCAACCCTACAGCGGCAAGAAGCACACCGACGATGTGTCCGACGCCTACTTTATTGCCGAACTGCTGCGCTTGGATTTGCTGCCACTGGCCCACATCCCCAACCGCCAGGTTCGTCCGGTGCGCGATCTCCTGCGCCGCCGATTGCTACTGGTGCGGCAACGCACCACGCTGATCCTGAGCTTCAAGAGCCTCAACGAACGCACCCTCGGCGAGCGCGTGCCCTTGAGCCGTGTCAAGACCATGAAGGCGACGGAAGCTCAGGCGCGGTTTACCGCCCCCGCCGATCAACTGCTGGGCGGCGAGCAGATCACGCTGATGGGGCATCTGAGTGATTCCATCACCAAGCTGGAGCAACACATCCTGGGCGTGACCGGGAAAACCGCCGCCTACCAGCGGCTGCAGGAACTGCCCGGCATCGGGAAGATTCTCGGCCTGACCATCGCGCTGGAAACGGGTGACGCCAAACGCTTCGCTGCCGCCGGGAACTTTGCCAGCTACTGCCGCTGCGTGAAGAGTCTGCGGCAAAGCAACAGCAAGAAGAAGGGCGAGAACAACCGCAAATGCGGCAACAAGTATCTGGCCTGGGCGTTTGTGGAAGCGGCGCACTTCGCCTGCCGCTACGATGAACAGTGCCGCCGTTTCTATGACCGCAAGAAGCAGCAGACCAATCCGGTCATCGCGACCAAGGCGCTGGCGTGCAAGCTGGCCAAAGCCGCGTGGCATGTGATGGCCGAGGACGCGCCCTACGATGCCGAACGCGTCTTTGGGCCGGGCAAGAAAACCGATTTAGGGGAGACCGGTCGGGAGCCAGCAAACGGGTCTGGACACGCGAGCCAGCAGAACTGAATGGACCCGGCGGGTCTCCCCGCCCACCCGCCGCGGCGGGAGTGGCCCAAGGCGAAAGAATTTTTGGTGATTCGACCAGGCTGTGAGTCAACGCGAGTCTGGACGCGAAACCGGAAGGGGACGCGAGCCACAAGTCATGACCACTGAATGAACACGGCCTGGCACTGAATGTTTTCTGGCTCCCGGAAGATCGGGAGGAGGGCGTGCGCTGCGCGGGGACGAAAGTCCGCCTGCGGCAGACCGGACTGACACCCAGGCCGGACGCGACACGCTGGAACCAGATGGGTGACTGAACGGATCACCTTCCCTGCCGGGAAGGTTGCATTCGCCAACAACGACTGAAATGACAGGAAGGAATCGCGCCTTGAACGCCGCCCGCAACGGCCAAGAAAGACAAAGACAGCTTCTAAGAAAAGAAAGGCTGGCTGACGGAAATCCATTTTTGCATTTGACCGCCCACGCTAATGGGCGACACGTTTTGGTTTGAGACCCTCACAGGTGCTGCTTTGACAAGGTTCGCTTGGCTCTCCGACTCGTGCCGGGATAGGGGCTTGGTTGCTCCGCGAGCACCAGCGCTCGTTGCTTCACGTCCTGGGGTTGTTCGGTGCCGCCGGGGTTGGGTGGCGAATTCCGTTGTCTGCACGCCCGCGAGGCAGTAAATAATCTCCAACTTGAGCCCGTTTCGAACAATGGTCTGGGGCAATGCCAACCGCCGCATCGCGGTGTTTGCTCTGTTCACCTACGCGCTGGATCAAACGACCAAGTGGCTGGTGCTGCACCTGCTGCCGGAAGGCGGCGAACACGTGGTCATCGACGGGTTCTTCCGCTTCGTGCATTGGGGCAACACCGGCGCGGCTTGGAGCCTGCTTCGCGGCAACAACGATCTGCTGGCCATCATCGCGCTCGTTGCACTGCTGATACTCTTTCTCAGCCGGCATCATTTCGAATCGGGCACCCTGCCGGGACAGGTCGCGTTCGGCATGATCTTCGGCGGCATCGTCGGCAACCTGACGGATCGGCTGCTCCCCTCGCGCCAGCATGTGATCGATTTTCTCTATTTCTACATCCACCGGCCGGATGGCAGCGAGATCGGGTTCCCGGCGTTCAACGTGGCGGACAGCGCCATCTGCACCGGCGTGGCCGTGGTGTTCTGGGTCACCTGGCAGGCGGATCGGACCTCGAAACGCAAGCTGGCCGAGGCGGTGGACAGCCCTTGATCGAGGATTCGGATTCGGGGTCGTCGCAGTGAACGAGCGCGTGGACAGCTTCGTCATCGAACGGTCGCTTCCCCAGGAGCGGTTGGACAGCTATCTGCGCCAGCGTTATCCCGCCGCCTCGCGCAGTGCCTTCCAACGCCTGATCGACGAGGGACACGTCACCATCGACGGCTCCAGGACCAAGCCCACCCACAGCCCCAGGGCCGGCGAACGGGTCGAGGTGCGCTGGCCGGAAGCCCGTCCGGCGGAGGCGCAACCGGAGGAAATTCCATTGGACATCCTGTTCGAGGACGAGGTCCTCCTCGTCCTCAACAAGCCGCCGGGCATGGTTGTTCATCCGGCCGCCGGGCACGACGAGCACACACTGGTCAACGCCCTGCTCCACCATTGCCAGGGGCAGCTCAGCGGCGTGGGCGGGGTCGCGCGACCGGGAATCATCCATCGCCTGGACAAGGACACCAGCGGCTGCCTGGTGGTGGCGAAGACCGACGAGGCGCATGTGGCGTTGTCACATCAGTTTGCCGGACGAAGCGTCCACAAGATTTACCACGCCGTCGTCTGCGGCGAACTCGCCCATGCACGAGGCGAAATCCGGGCCGCTATCGCCCGCCATCCGGCCCATCGCAAGCGCATGGCGGTGGACGAGAATCACGGGCGCATCGCGCACACGAGCTTCCGGGTCCTCGATCCGCTCAACAGCGCCACCCTCGTGGAGGTCGTCCTGCACACCGGGCGCACCCACCAGGTACGGGTTCATTTCCAATCCATCGGTCACCCCGTGGTCGGCGACCTCACCTACGGTCAACGCCAGAACCGCCGGCTGACCGAACTCACCGGCTACCACGCGCCGCGACAGATGCTGCATGCGCATGAACTGGGATTCACGCACCCGCGGTCCGGCCAACGCCTG
This sequence comes from uncultured Verrucomicrobiae bacterium, assembly GCA_963751435.1. Lineage (GTDB taxonomy): Bacteria > Verrucomicrobiota > Verrucomicrobiia > Limisphaerales > DSYF01 > JALOTU01. Next base: position 94,727 of record CAVVUP010000028.1, read on the forward strand.
ACATTTCAGGCCCCTCGACCGGGAGATTTCCAGGAGGCCCTCGATGCGCTGCGGACTGGCGGTTCCTGAACGGAAGGCGGAAGGCACCGAAGAGGCCTTGTCCAGATGGAGGTGGAAAACAGTGGCCTGCTCACGGTGGCCTCTGCACGTCTCATGGCCCGCCGGTTCACCGGTCTGCGGGGACGGCATCCACCCGCACGTCGCGGCCATCCTCCAGCACGGCCACGCCTTGCACGCGTCCGGTGGTGAGCCGGACTTCGTTGAGAGATGTGACGTCACCTGTCCGGATGGCGGTCGGAACCAGAGTGTTGGAGAAGAAGTTGCGACCGACTTCCAACTGCCGCTCGGTCAGGCTCAACTGACCATTGAACAGGATCGTTTGCCCCAAACTTCGATTCGTGCCGGAAGCTGAGAATGTGTAATTGACCATGGACGATCCGACGGATGCTCCGGCAAGTGATGACGGCTTGGACTCCGCCGATGCGGTCCCGGACAACAGCCCGGTGTCCAGCCGCCGTCCACCTGGACTGGACACCTGGTTGGCGACTCCCTGGAGCGTTCCTTCATACGTGGATCCATCGTCGTCCACCACCCGGACCACCGCGCCCTGGTTGAACAGGGTAAAGTTCCGGAGTACCATCCCCTGCGCCGACGCGGCGTCGGTCGGGACCTTCTCCTTCCCAACCAAGCCCTTCGCGCTGGAGGCCGACGACATCAGCCGCGTGAATGCCAGGTCTCCCCGCCCTTCAATCGATTGGCTGCTCTTGGCCTCCAATGTGGCTGTGCCCATGTACATTCCGTCCCTTTCGGACTTGAAATAGTCCGGCCCCACCGCGCTTGCAGATGCCGTATTGGCTGGCTCCCTTGGGCCAGGGGCCGTGGGCGTCTCGAGGGCTGGACCAAGTCGCGCCTCGGCAGCAGGTGCGGCCTGTGCTTCCACCCGCTCAAGTTCATCGACCGCAGTCCCCCCTGCCAGTCCGGAAACCGGCTCCTTCGGGGGCGACGCAACGGGAGCCATCGCTTGAAACGCGTCCTGGTCGGCGGGTCCGGCGGAAGACGAATCCTTCTTGTCCTGTGCCAGGCGCATCGGAACCTGCGCCGTCTCGCGGAACCACAATAGCCAGGCGCAGACCGCCAGCGCCAGAAACACAGCCAGCCTGGGCATCCACCCGATCAGCCACCTAAATCCGGTTCTGGACTGGCCGGGCGAACGACCATAGTGCCGTTGCACCTCGGTCCGCAGCATCTCGCGTGTGGCCGGATGCATCTCCGGAGAGCCTGCCTGTTCCCGCCGCCTGGCCCCGGCAGCCTTGAGCAGTTTCTCAATTTGACGTTCGTTCGTTGCCGACATGGTCCACTGCCTGTTAGACGGGAAACAACCCGATGTTCTCCCGTGCAAAGCTGGCCTTGAGCATCGCCTCCAGGCGGTCGAGGCACCGGCTCAATCTCGAACTGACCGTCTTGGGATTCAGATCGAGGGTCGCAGCCAGTTCCTCGTAGCTCAGCCCGCCAAAGTAGCGCAACTCGACAATCTCGCGGCACGGCAGGTCCAGTTGCCCAACGGCCTGATGCACCAAGCCGAGCCGCTCCGCGCTCACCAGCGCGGCGTCAGGGGCCGGGGCCGTGTCCGGGGGGTCCAGCGTAAGACCAGTCTCGGGATCTTCGGCATTCAGGGACACGGGGGCCTGCCCCCCACCCCGCTTCGCAGCCGACTGCTTTTCCAGGAAATCACGGGCCTTGTTGCCCGCGATCCGAAACAGCCAGGTCTGAAAGGCGCAGCCTCCTTGAAACGCACCGAGGTTCCGGATCGCCGAAAGGAACGCTTCCTGACAGATCTCCTCCGCATCGGAGGGGGTGAGGTTGAATCCAAGCTGGAACACAAAGCGGTAGGCTGGAGCATAGTGGCGATCAAACAACTCCTCCCAAGCCCCGCCGTCACCGGCACGACACCGGGCGAGCAATCTGGTTTCCGTCGTATCCTTCATCCAACCGCTGTGCCTGCCCCATTCAATCCTGTTTAGGGCAGGGCCGCAAGCGGGCAACTCCTCGGATCCACGCCTTTCAGCCTGGGAACCAAAGTCACCGCGTCGCGCCGCAACGAGGTGCATTTGTTCGACGCCGCCAGCCGGATGTTGCTGGGAGAAAATCCGCCAAGCCGCAAAACCGGGATTGAAACGCCCTGCGTGTTGGGCGAATCTCGGTGCGTGAATTGGCTGAGCATTGCCGCCGCACTGGGATTGGGTTGCCTCCTGATACCGGGTTGTTCCCGGCAGAAGGAGAGCGCCCCGACAGTCTCGACCCTTCCTTCACTTCCGACCCAGGCCCAACCGCGTTTGGCGACCCTGAAGCTTTACGTCGGGCCCGCGGAGTTGACTGCGGAGATTGCGCGGCGACCCCAGGAGATCATGGCGGGGATGATGTTCCGCACGAACGTCCCGGAGAATGCCGCGATGCTCTTCGTCCTTGGACAACCGCAACGGGCGGCCTTCTGGATGAAGAACTGCCCCACCCCGCTCTCGTGCGCTTACATTGATCCGGAGGGTGTCATCCGGGAGATCCGCTCCATGGAACCCTTCAACACCAATTCCATCGTGGCTGACTCGCCCGATGTTCTTTTCGTGCTGGAAACGGCGGCGGGCTGGTTTGATCGCAACCACATCCAGACCGGGATGCTGGTGCGAACCGAGAGCGGCACGCTCATCGAGACCTTTTTTCAGCCTCGAACGCGTTGAGCCGAGCCGAAGGGCTATTTTGAGATGTCGAAGCACGCACCCTCCGTGGTGCTGCGGACGTAAAGGCGTCCGTCGCTGACGATGGGTGTGCTCCAGCATTTACCGCCCAACACCTTGGCCCGCGCGATCTGCGTGTACTTCTCAGGCGTCGGTTTCACCATGACGATTTCCCCGTAGTCCGTCAGGGCGATCAACCGGCCATCGACCAGGACGACATTGCCCATGCCGAATCCTTGCTGTTCCCAGACATCCTCGCCGGTCATCAGGTTGATGCACTTGAGCGGGGCGGTGGCGTGCCGGTTGTGGTTGAAGATGCCGTAGACATAGCCTTCGTGAATTACCGGCGTGCTCCAATGGTTGAGCTGTTTGTTGGGCGTCCGCCAGACCTCCTCGCTGGACCACCGGTCGCCCGTCTTGCGAATCCGGTAAACCCCCGCTCCCACACCATATCCCTGCGACACGTAAACCAGATCCCCGGACACAACCGGGGAAATCGCGCGCGAGGTCCGGTAGGGATACTGCTCTCGCCAGAGGGCTTTGCCCGACTTGGCCTCCACCCCAACCAGGCCGCTTTGTGTAAAGAAGATCACCTGGCGTACCCCATGGAGGGTGGCGGGTGTGGGGGTGGAATGGGTCATGCCGTCATCCTCAGACTTCCACACCAGGTTTCCCGTGGCCTTCTCGAACGCAAGCAACGCCTCCCCCGCTCCACCCCCATAAACATAAACCACCCCCCCGTCCACCACCGGCGATGCCGCGCTCTGCCAGGGGATGTTCTTGCCATGGAAATCCTTGAGCACATCCACGGTCCAAACCGGCTTGCCGGAGGCGGCATCGAAACACAATAACTTCATTTGCGACGAATAGGCGTAGACCCGATCCCCATCCACGCTCGGTGTCGACCGCGGTCCGTCCCCCCCTGGTTGTGGGGCGCGCCGGAGTCGCCACCGCCTTGATAGCTGGCTGCGCACAAAGGTTGAAACCACAGTTCCTTTCCGGTGCCCGCGTCGACCGCCACGACCCCTTCCTGATGAACGGAGTCGATGTTCCGTCGGACCAGCGTGTAAGCGCGTCCACCGCCCACCGCCAGCGAACTGAAACCGGTGTTGAACGGCCTGCGCCACACCTCGCGCGGCCCTCCGCCGGGCCACACGCCGGCGATCTTCTCGGGGGACTGGTTGTTGAAGGTGGGACCGTGATACTGGGGCCAATCCGCGGGAACTCCCGTGGTGCCAAGCAGGAGGAGCAGCAGCAGGATGGGAGGGATGCGATTCATGATGTTGGTCGAAAACTGCTGAAACGATGACGCAACATCGGGACAAGTCAAACTCTTGAACCCCGCGCTCCCGGCGCCGGATTCACTTTCCCACCGCTCCCCTCCGCCCCGCCGTGCGCCAAAAAATTCCTCGAATCGGGGGTTGACAGGCAAAACCGCATTCATCAACTTATCCGCATCCGTTGATACGACGGACTCATAAGGAGTGGCTGAGGGATCTGGCCCTGTGAAGCCACGGCAACCGGTTGCGGCGCGTCTCGCAATGGCTAGGTGCCAAATCCAGCCCGGCCCGTTGCCGGGAAAGATGAGGAGAGCACGCGCGACCGGTTCGCCTCTTCTCAATGCTACGGGAAGGGGCTCTTTGCTGCCCAACTTCCCCCAGACGCGGAGAACGACATTATGCACCAGAAAACAGGCTTCATGCAGGCGTTGAAGTGTCGGGAGTGCGGAAGGGAATATCCTCTCACAGCCAACCACGTGTGCGAATACGACTTCGGCCCACTCGAGGTCGTTTATGATTACGACCGGATCAAACGCTCCCTCAGCCATGCGATCATTGAGTCGCGTCCGAAGTCCATGTGGCGATACCGCGAGCTACTCCCAATCGCCGGCGAACCCACGGTCGGGCAGCAGGTCGGGTTTACCCCCCTGGTAAGAGCCGACCGCCTGGCTGCGCGGCTCGGGATACGCGAGCTTTGGATCAAGAATGACACGGTCAATTACCCGACGCTTTCCTTCAAGGATCGCGTGGTCAGCGTGGCGTTGAGCCGCTCGAAGGAACTGGGTTTCAAGGTGGTGGCCTGCGCTTCCACCGGTAACCTGGCCAACTCCGTTGCCGCGAATGCCGCCTCGGCTGGTTTGAAGGCTTACGTGTTCATTCCCTCGGACCTCGAGCAGGGCAAGGTGCTCAATTCGCTCATTTACGGCGCCCGGGTGGTGGGGATCAAAGGACACTACGACGAGGTCAACCGGCTGTGTGCGGAGATCGCCGGCAAGTTCGGCTGGGCCTTTGTCAACGTGAACATGCGCCCCTACTATGCGGAGGGCTCCAAGAGCATGGGCTACGAGATTGCCGAGCAACTGGGATGGAAGGTGCCGCAGCACACCGTCATTCCCATGGCCTCGGGTTCACTGCTGACCAAAATCCACAAAGCCTACCAGGAATTGGCCAAGCTCGGGTTGGTGGAGGACACACCGCACCACATCCACGGGGCGCAGGCGACGGGCTGCTCGCCGATCTCGACGGCGCATAAAGCCGGGCTGGATTTCTTCAAGCCGGTCAAACCGAACACCATCGCCAAGTCTCTGGCCATCGGGACCCCTGCGGACGGTTTTTACGCCCTGCGCGTGATGAGCGAAACGCAGGGGGCGGCCGAGGACGTCACCGATGATGAGATTCGCGAAGGGATCCGGTTGCTGGCGGAATGCGAGGGCATTTTTGCCGAAACCGCCGGGGGCGTCACGGTGGGCGTGGCCAAGAAACTGATTGCCTCCGGCAGGATTCCGTCCGATGAATCAGCCGTGCTGTGCATCACCGGTCATGGGTTGAAGACGCTCGATGCCGTGGTGGGCCATGTCGGCCACGCGGCGGAAATCAAACCCAGCCTGCGCGAATTCGAGGCCCTGACGGCCCATGAAGACAACACCTTGGTAAACGCCTGATTATGTCAAAGAAAGTCCGCATCCCCACCCCGCTGCGCAAACTCACCAACAACGAGGAACTCGTCGAGGTGTCCGGCTCCACCGTCGGCGAGATCATCGCCGAGCTCCAGACCCGTTACCCCGGGTTTCAGGAGCGTTTGCTGGATGAAAACGGCCAGATCCGTCGTTTCGTGAATGTGTACGTCAACGAGGAAGACGTGCGCTTCCTGAACAACCAAAACACGGTGCTGAAAGAAGGCGACGAGGTCAGCATCATTCCCGCCATTGCCGGGGGATAGACTCCACATGCCTGCCAAACCGAAATCCGTCCGCAACCGGGTCCGAACCACGCCCGCCACACCGCAGCAGACGCGGCTGTGGCTGATGTATCCTGCCCGCCTGATCCGCGAGCCCATCATCTGGAAGCTTGGGCGCAAGTTCCCCGTGGTCACCAACATCCGCCAGGTCAGTGTGACCGACGAAATCGGGATCGTGTGCCTCGAAATCGACGGCAAACGTCAGGATGTGAAGAAGGCCATCCGCTGGCTGGAAAACCTCGGTGTGAGCGTCGAACCCGTCGAAATCAACGTGATCGAGAGCTGATCGCGGCCTGCGTCAGTGGCGCTTGTGGCGCTTGACCTTGAGCTGGGCCAGCGAGTTGGACATGGCCGCCTTCAGCACGGCTTCCTCGTCGGTCGAAACCGTTTCCCGGAGCCGTTCCTCGGCACGACGCCGTGCTTCCTCGACTTTCGCCTCGTCGATGTTGTCCGCGCGGATCGCCATATCGGTCAGGATGGCCACACGCTCCGCGGTAATCTCGGCGAAACCCGCGCCCACTGCCAGGAGGATCTCTTCTCCGCCCCTGCGCACCGCGATTTCGCCGGGGACCAGCTGGGTCAGCAGCGGCACGTGGTTGGGGTAAATGCCCATCTCGCCCTCGATCCCCGGCAGCGTGACCATGTCGACGTTGTCCGAGTAGGTGACGGCTTCGGGGGTGATGATTTCCAGTTTGAGCATGGCCGGGGTCTCGCTTCCTTGTTCACGCAACGCGGAGCACGCAATGCCGCCTCTGGGGCATAAGGTGGTGCGTCGCGTGCATTACGGGGCCTCTTGCTTGATCTCCTCGATGCCGCCCTTCATGTAGAAGTTGGCTTCCGGCACATCGTCGTGCTTGCCATCGAGGATCTCCTTGAACCCACGCACCGTATCCGCCACCGGCACCTGCTTGCCGGCGTGGCCGGTGAACACTTCCGCCACCGAGAACGGTTGGCTGAGAAAACGCTGGATCTTGCGCGCGCGCGCCACGGTCAGCTTGTCGTCCGGCGAAAGCTCGTCCATGCCCAGAATCGCGATGATGTCCTGCAGGTCCTTGTAGCGCTGCAGCACCGTCTGGACGCCGCGCGCGACCTGGTAATGCTCCTCGCCCACAATTTCCGGAGCCAGCGCCCGGCTGGTGGAGGACAGCGGATCCACCGCCGGATAAATGCCCAATTCCGCAATCGAACGCTCGAGCACAATGGTGGCATCCAGGTGCGCGAACGTGGTGGCGGGAGCCGGGTCGGTCAGGTCGTCCGCCGGCACGTAAACCGCCTGGAACGAGGTGATGGAGCCTTTCTTGGTGGATGTGATGCGCTCCTGCAACTCGCCCATTTCGGTGGCCAGCGTCGGCTGGTAGCCCACGGCGGAGGGCGTGCGGCCCAGCAGCGCGGACACCTCGGATCCGGCTTGCGAAAAGCGGAAGATGTTGTCCACGAACAGCAGCACGTCCTGGTTCTTTTCGTCGCGGAAATACTCGGTGATGGCCAGGCCGGACAGCGCCACGCGCAGACGCGCGCCGGGCGGCTCGTTCATCTGGCCGAACACCATGGCCACCTTGGACTCGGAGAGGTTCTTCTGGTTGATGACGCCCGCCTCGGACATCTCGTGGTAGAGGTCGTTGCCCTCGCGGGTGCGCTCGCCGACACCGGCGAACACCGAGTAGCCCCCGTGCTGCTTGGCGATGTTGTTGATGAGTTCCATGATCACCACGGTCTTGCCGACGCCGGCGCCACCGAAGGCGCCAACCTTTCCGCCCTTCAGAAACGGGCAGATCAGGTCAATCACCTTGATGCCGGTGGTCAAGATCTGCGGGCTGGTGGACTGATCCACCAACAGCGGGGCGGCGCGGTGGATGGGATAACGCTTCTCCACCTTGACCTCGCCGCGTTCGTCCACGGGCTCGCCCACCACATTGAACACGCGCCCCATGACGCCCTCCCCCACGGGCATGGAGATGGCCTGGCCTGAGTCGATGACCTCATAGCCGCGCTTGAGTCCCTCGGTGGATCCCATGCAGACGGAGCGCACCCAGTTGTCGCCGAGGTGTTGCTCCACCTCGAGCACCTGCTTGGTCCGGCCGCCGCCGGGTACGTCATACTCCACGGTCAGGGAGTTGTAGATGGCCGGAAGCTGATCCGGAAATTCCACGTCCACCACGGGACCGATCACCTGGACAATCTTGCCTTTGTTCATGTTCTAAACTCGCTTTTCGTTACCGTCGGCACACTCAGCCCAGCGCCATCTGGGCGGTCGTGATCTCGAGCAACTCGCTCGTGATGTTGGCCTGACGCAGTTTGTTGTAATCCAACGTGAGATCCTTGATGAGCTGCTTGGCATTGTCGGTGGCATTCTTCATGGCCACCATGCGCGCGCTCTGCTCGCTGGCCTTCGCGTCGAGCAGAAGCTGGTAAATCGCGTAGTTGACGAAATGCGGCAGCATCGCACCCAACACGTGCCGGGCGTCCGGCTCGAAGAGGAATTCCCTTCCCACCCGGTCTTCCACCAGGGGCTTGCCTTCGGCTTGGGCCCCCGGCTTGAACCGGCTGATGTCCGACAACGGAAGCAGGCGAAAGCCCTCGGGCTTCTGGCTGATGGTGTTGTAGAACCGGTTGTACATCACCAGCACCTCGTCCACTTCGCCCTGACTGAACAGTTCCTGAACGCACTTGGAAATGGCCCGTGACTCGGCAAAGGTCGGCGTGTCGCTGTAAGTGAAATCCGCAGCCAGATTCCGCTTGGTCCGCCCGATAAACTGGGCGCCCTTGCGCCCGGCGCAGATGAACACCGTGTTCTCGCGGTCCATCTTGGCAACCTCCCGCAGCAGGTTGGCATTGAGCGCACCGCAGAGCCCCTTGTCCGAGGTGATTAGGAGCACGCCCGTCTTGCGGACCTCGCGCTTCTCGATCAACGGATGCGTCAGGTCTACCAGGTCCCCACCGAGGTCCGCGAGAATGCTGAGCATCAACTGAGCATACGGACGCCCCGCCAGGGCGGCCTGCTGGGCACGACGCATCTTGGACGAAGCCACCATCTGCATCGCCTTGGTGATCTTAGACGTGTTCGTGATCGACTTGATGCGTCGACGCAAATCGCGTGTGCTGGCCATGGTTATGTCCTGGCGCGCCCGGCGACTCGATACCGGGGCGCGGTCTCTCTGACGTGAAATCCGATTTCGCGGCGGCTCGCTTCGCCGGTTCCCATCAACCGGCGGATCGTTTCGAAAACCTCCGCCAGGGACTGGTCGTGTCCGGCCACCCGCTCCTCCAGGTCCGCCAGCTTGGCGGCCAGTTGCCGATGCGTGCTGAGGTAATCGCGCATCCGGACGAATGCCCTGACCACTTGGACACTGGCTTGGACGGCGAGCGGGCTGTTGAGCACGCTGGCCAGCATGATGGCGCCGTGCTCGGTGAAAACGATGGGACGATAACGCGATCCTCCTCGCCCCTTTGAGGTCACAAATTGTGACCTCAAAGCCGCAAACTCCTGAACATCAAGCTCGAAGGCGAAATCTGTCGGGAAACGATAAGCATTGCGCCTCACAGCCTGCTTGAGGTGTTTGGTGCTCACCCCGTAGATCCTTGCAAGGTCCGAATCCAGCATGACCCGCAGTCCGCGGAACTCATGGATCAACCGATCCAAGTCCGCCGATCCCTTTCTCCCCTCTAGACTGGCCATATACATGTTTGAATCAACCACCTGCAACCGGGGCACCATGATCGGGCTCAACGGTAGGTCTGCTTGAATTCCGTCACCGCCGCTTTCAACGCCGCGCTCAATGCGTCGTCCAAGGCGCCTTTGGCACGGATCTGATCCAGCAGGTCGGTTTTGCGGGTCGTGAGGTAATCGCTGAGTTTCGCCTGGAAATCTTTCACCTTGTCCACCGGGACGTCGTCCAGCAGTTCATTCTGGACCGTCCACAGCGTGGCCACCTGCACCTCGACGGTGATCGGGCGGTATTGCGGCTGTTTGAACAGTTCCACAATGCGTTTGCCCCGCTCCAGCCGCTTCTGAGTGGCCGCGTCCAAGTCCGATCCAAACTGGGCAAAGGCGGCCAGCTCGCGGTACTGCGCCAGCTCCAGCTTGATGCGACCGGCCACCTGCTTCATGGCCTTCACCTGCGCCGCCGAGCCCACGCGGGACACGGAGATACCGACGTTGATCGCCGGACGAACGCCCTGGTAGAACAGGTCGGTTTCCAGGAAGATCTGGCCGTCCGTGATCGAGATCACGTTGGTCGGGATGTAGGCGGACACGTCGCCCGCCTGCGTTTCAATGATCGGGCAGCGCGGTCAGTGAACCGTTTCCATTCGCCTCATTCAACCGGGCGGACCGCTCCAGCAATCGGCTGTGCAGGTAGAACACGTCGCCGGGATACGCCTCGCGACCGGACGGACGTTTCAACACCAGCGACACCTGCCGGTAGGCCTGCGCTTGCTTGGACAAGTCATCGTAAATGATCAGCGCGTCCATCCCGTTGTCCATGAACCATTCGCCCATCGGCGCAGCCGGCGAAGGGCGCGAGGTACTGGCTGGTGGCGGAGTCGGACGCGGCGGCCACGACAACGATGCGAATACTTCAGCGCACCGTGCTCCTCCAGCGTCGGCGATGACGCGCGCGATGTTCGACTGCTTCTGCCCAATGGCGACGTAGATGGAGTAGAGCGGACGGTAATCCTTGTCGCCGCGCTCCTCGGCCACCTGGTTCAGGCGCGCGTTGCTGATCATCGTGTCCACGCAGACGGTGGTCTTGCCGGTGGAACGGTCGCCGATGATCAATTCGCGCTGGCCACGGCCGATCGGGAATCATCGCGTCGACGGCCATGATGCCGGTCTGGACCGGCTGGCTGACGGACTTCCGTTTGATGATGCCAGGGGCGATCTTCTCGACCGGATAGTAGGTGTCGGTCTGGATCGGGCCCTTGCCATCGACCGGGCGGCCGAGCGTATCCACCACGCGGCCGAGCATGACCTTGCCGACGGGCACGGAAAGCAGCTTCCCGGTGGTCTTGACCTCCAGCCCTTCCTTGACGCCGAGGTAATCGCCCAGGATCACGGCGCCCACCTCGGTTTCCTCGAGGTTCAACGCCAGCCCCATGACCCCGTGTCCGAAGTCGATCATCTCGTTCAGCATCACGTCGGCCAGGCCTTCGATCTTGGCCACGCCGTCGCCGACTTCACGGACGACCCCGACATTTTGCTTCAAGGTGGTCTGTTTGACCCCGGCGATTTGGGCTTCAATTTCCTGCAACAGATTGCTCATAGCTTTCTCTTCAATCGATCTCTAAAAACTTTGCTCCAGCGCGGCCAGGCGCGCTTCCACGCTGCCGTCATACACATCGCTGCCCACCCGGATGCGCAACCCGCCCAGCAGGTCCGGGTTCCGGATGAACTCGAACGTCAGGCCCGCTCCATAAAGCACCTCCAGCCGGGCTTTGACCTGGTCCTGTTGGGCGGCATCGAGCGGCGTCGGGCTTTCCACACGGGCCGAGCGCCGGTCGACCTCCAGTTTCACGAGTCGCTGGAAGTGGTTGAGGGAGGCCAGCCAGCCGCGCGGCTTCTGTTCCAGCACCAGGCGCACCGTGTCGCGCACCCGGGCCTCGTCCAGGCGGCCCTGCACGAAGCAGCGTCGATAGAGCTGCTTGCCGTCGCGGCGGGATTGTTTGGAACTCTTCATTCAGGTTCCAGGGTGATCAGGCTGAAATCTGGCGGGTGGTCTCCTCGACCAGGCGTTTCTGATCCTCCGGGGTGAGCACTTTTCCGGTCACCGTCACCGTGGTCTGAACCACCAGCCGTCCGATTTCCTTCTTCAGGTCGGCCAGCATGCGCGCGTGGTCCTGCAGGGCCGCCTCGCGAGCCTTGGCGAGGATCTGTTCAGCCGAGGCGACAGCTTTTTGGGATTCCTGTTCCCGCAACTTGTCGGCAATGGCCCGGGCCTCCTCGATCAGCCGGGTGGCCTCGGTGCCGGTCTTCTTGAGAATCTCCTGGCGCGCCGCTTCGGTGGCCTCGAGTTCCTTCTTGATCTTCTCGGCGTTCTCCAAGCCCTCGGCGATCTGCTGCCGGCGCTGCTCCAGCAGCTTCAAAATCGGTTTGTAGGCCCACAGGTAGAGCAGAAACGCGACGATGCAGAAGCTGATCACCTGCGACAGGAAGTGGGGCCAGTTCAGCCCGAAGGTCAGCGCGGTCGCGTGGGCGGTGTCCGAAAGGTCGGACATGATCCCACCCCCTGCCGCCAACATGAATGGATTGTGCATAAGCCGGTTCAACCAAGGACCGGGCGCGGGACCGACCAGGGTCCCGCGCCGCGGCAAGCCTTACTTCACGAGGAAGATCGCGAAGAACACGATCCCTTCCGCAAAGGCGGTGCTCAAAATGGCCTGAACGAGGATCTTCGTGGCCGCGCCGGGGTTGCGCCCGACCGCTTCCGAAGCCTTCATGCCAATGAAACCCACGCCGAGGGCCGCGCCCAGCGCCGCCAGACCGACGTGGATGTTACCGCTCATTTCAGCCAACATAGGCATTATCATGATTCGATCCTTTCTTCTGTTGTGACGACGGCCTCCGCAATCTCGTACGGTCCGGCCATCGAAAGTGTGTTCTCAATGGTGCGCCCCCTCGTGCCCCTCCTCATGCGTGCAGATCAACAACGTGAACACCGCCGTCAACAGCATGAACACCAGCGCCTGTACCAAGCCCACCAGCACTTCCAGGAAGTAGAACGGGATCGGAATCAACCACCCCAGCCACGGCACCAGCAGCGCCATGGACTCGAGCATGTTCTCACCGGCAAAAATGTTCCCGTAAAGACGAAAGCTGAGTGACACCGGCCTGAACAGGATGGAGACGAGTTCCAATACGCCCACCACCATGAAGATGAAGATCATGAGGACCTTCATCAATCCGGTCGTATCCCCCTTGGGACCGAAGATGTGCAGCACGAATCCCTTGATCCCATTGGCCTGGACGGCCCAGATGAGCCAAAGCACGAAGAAAATCGAAGCCATGCCGAAGGTCATGTTGAGGTCGGCATTCGCCCCGCGCAGCAACGGCGACACCACCTTGAAGCCATGCTCGGTGTCGTGCCCCCAGCCAATGGTCCCCACCCCGGGAATCAGACCAAACCAGTTGGAGAACAGGATGAAGAGGAAGATCGTGGCGAAGAACCAGAAGGTTTTCTTCGCCAACTCAGGGCCCACCACACCATCAAGAAAACCGTAGAGACTCTCCACCATCCACTCGAAGAAATTCTGAATTCCGGAGGGCACCGCCTGCATGCGGCGTGTGGCCAGTTGCGCCATGACGATCAAGCCCAAGGCCACCGCCCAGGTCACCACCATCGAGTTGCTCACCGGCAGGGGCCCGATGTGAAACAGGTCGGGCGCCGCCGGGGGCAAACCATGATGCTCGCCCTCGTGCGCTACAGCAGGCGCCACCTCGGGCGTGTCTCCCCCCGCCGGGGCGTACGTCTCCGGAGAGGCCTCCAAGGCAGCACCGCAAAAAGGCATCCCTCCAAGGAAGAGAAAGAGTGCCAGTGAGATGACAATGCGCATGGTTACGTGAACCACTCTGAACGCCCAAGGCCTGGTTCCCAGCGGGAACCGGCCTCGTCCAAAGCGGACGCGGAGCCTGCCGCAACGTGACTTCCTTCACAAGAGTTTTTTTGTCCTCTGTCTGTCCAAAACGGGGATTAGTCTCGACAGCCCGCGTCCGCGAGGAAGACAGTGCCAGCGAGGCTTTCTGGATGTTGCGCCCATGATCAGCACGCACCCACCCGCCACCCCACCCGCCAGACCTGTCGAGGCCGGATTCCCGCCCGGCTTGCGGAATGCCTTCGTGTTTGCGGCCTTCAATGCGCTTTCCTTCCAAGTGGTTCTGGGCAGCCCGATGATCCTCTACGCCAAGTCCCTCGGCGCCAGCGCCACGGTAATCGGGTTGGTGGCTGGGATGATGCCGCTGCTGGTCATCTTCCAGATCCCCGCCGCCAGCCATATCGCCCGCATTGGTTACCGCCGATTTGTGCTGGGGGGCTGGACCACGCGGGTACTGTTCATCTTTGCCATGTCCCTGGTGCCCTTGGCGGAAACCCTTCTCGACGCTCGTAACCGCTTGGGGCTGCTGCTCGCCCTGCTCTTCTGCTTCAACCTCTCACGCGGCATCTCAAGTTCGGCGTGGTTGCCTTGGATCACCACCCTGGTGCCGCCCGAGATCCGCGGCCGCTACCTGGCCAGAGACGCCGGGGTGGCCAACCTGGCCAGCTTCGCCGCCTTCCTGCTGGCGGCCGGCATGCTCGCGGGGGAAACGCGTCCCTGGCAGTTCGCCCTGATCTTCGCCTTCTCCGCCTGCGCAGGCGCAGCGAGCCTGGCCTTTCTCAAACGCATTCCTGACGTACCGGTGCCCGAGGACCCCCGCCGTTCAACTCTCAGCGTGCCATGGCTGGAGATGGCGCGTTACGCCCCCTTTCGCAAACTCCTCCGGGCCGTGGTGGCATTCTCCGTCGCCTATGGTGGCTTGACCGCGTTCACCGTCGCCTTCCTGAAGGTGTCCGTCCGGATGAGCGAAGGAACCATTCTTCTGGTGACCTCGACCGCGTTCCTCGGAGGGGTCAGCAGCCTGTGGTTTCTGGGGCCACGTCTCGACCGGCTGGGCAGCCGCCCGGTCCTGGGCTTTGCCTGTGCCCTGTGGGGCGCGGTGATGATGGGCTGGATCGCCATCGCGGGAGGACTCCTCGCGCCGCACCTGACCCTTCTGCTGGCCCTGCAGTTCCTGATGGGCCTGCTGGCCGCGCTGACCAACATGGCCTACAACCGTCACGCCATGGCGGTGATCCCGGTCATGGGGCGCAATCATTTCTTTGCCATCTATTCGGTGGTCAGCAACGTGACGCTGGGACTGGCCCCGATTGGATGGGGATTGCTCATGGACGCTCTGGGTGACCGCGAACCGTTCTGGCTCGGGCTTCATTGGAATCGGTTCACGGTCTTCTACGCCGCAGCCCTGGTTGGGTTCGCGGCGACAGCCCTGTTTGTGCGGAAGCAGGACGAACCGGGCGCGGTGGGAATGGATGCGCTGTTGCGAGAGGTTCTGATCCAATCCCCCCAACGGTTCTGGCTGCGTTTCTGGCCGAGGAGTTGAGGATCTTCAGCGGAACTGTGGCCCCACCGGTCACCTCGCCAACAGGATGCAAATCGGAGAGGGAACCTGGATGATGCCCCGCGTCTGGTAAGTCAGCCTGCCAGTGTCCGGATTCACGCGATGCACCGAAACGGTGTCCGAGTCCGCCCCAGCCGCCAGCAGCCAACCACCGTCGGGCGCGAGGTTGATATGGCGGGGAAAAGCGCCGCGAACCGGTTGCACCTGGATGACTTCCAAGGCGCCCGACGCCGCATCAGCACGGCAGACCGTCACGCTGTCATGCCCACGATTCGAGGAATACACAAAGCGCCCGCCTGGATGCACCAGGATTTCGGCAGCGGAATTGAAGGCCTCCCCCGCCTTGGCCTCCTCGCTCAATGTCGGCACCGTCGCCATCCGCCGAGCTGATCCCGACGCCGGATCCCACCCGTAAGTGGTCACCGAAAGTGACAATTCGTTGAGCAGATAAATGAATCGACCGTCCGGCGAGAACCGCATGTGCCGGGCACCACCGCCCGGCACCGAAGCGGCAAATCCGTGCCGTTGCAACGTCGGCCCCTCCAAGTCGATGCGGTAAATCACAATGCCGTCCAACCCCAGGTCCGGCACCAGTGCAAACCGGCCGTCCGGCGAAAACCCGCACCAATGAGGATGCGGCGACTCCTGGCGTCCCTTCACCACGCCGGAACCACCCTCGTGGCGGCTCAAGGTTGCGGCCCCCAACCGACCGTCGGCGTCCAAGGGAAACAGCGCGACGGACCCGTTCCCATACTGGGCCGTGAGCAGAAACCGTCCGGACGGATGGACCGCAACGTGAACGCCGCCACCGTCGCCGGTGGGCGACGTGTTGATCAGGCTGAGGGATCCGTCTGAACCGATGCGGTAACCCGCCACACCCGGCCCCTCGGGAAAACCGGCCACAGCGTAGAGTTTGTCGCCCGCCGGATGCTGCGCAAGGAAGCCGGGGGATGAAACCTCGACAGCCAGTTTGGCGGAGGACAGCACGCCCGATTGGGAGTCGAGCGTCGAGCGGTAGATGCCGCGGGAATGATTTCCGCCAGTGCCGAAATACACATGGTAGGACTCCGCGTGCAGCAACCGCGGCGACCAAGCCAGGGAAACCGAGAGCAGGACGGCAGACAAGCCCATGTTCATGGGCAAACCAACTACCGCATGCGGCTCGACAAGCCAAGCCGCATCATGGATCGCCTCCATGCTCTGAGAACAAGGTCGGAAATCAAGACTGGCCGAGAGGGTTACCCTGTTTGCCCCAAACCCCCTCGGCCAAGAGACGGCCCACATGAATGTGTGTCGATCTCACTTATAATTACGGACGCAACGCGAAAACCTTTCATGATTTCTTTAAAATTTTTCAACTGTGGCGCCCCTCCCTCCCACACCCCAACGATCAATGCTGGATGCGCGCCTGAAAACCTTTCGCCGAAGCCCCAGGTTGGGGGGACCGCGTAGAGTCCGATGGCAAACCAGGAATGACGAGCCCGAGGTTGGCCAGCTCCGTCGCCAGCACAGGCAGGTTCCATTCATAAAGCCGGTTTCCCCGATCCAGCGTGTAGAGCCGACAGCCATCGTGCGACCACTCACACTCATGTCGGGCGAGGACTTCTGGGGAAGTCAGCTCGATGACCTTCGACCACCCCGGATAGGCATAGAGTTGATGGGTGTTGGGGGAGCTTTGCACCAGGAGCAGCGATCCGTCGGGAGAAAACCGCAGGCACTCGAACTCCCCGCGGTTAAGCCCATCCGCCAGCGTGAGGACCCGTTCCCAAGCACGAACATCCCACACCTCGATCGCATCGCGCCGCGCGGCGACGAGATAACGGTTGTCCGGGGTGAACGTGGCTGCCGTGTAGAATGCGTTCGAGAGGGTTTCGATACAGCGAGTCTCCTCGAGTGACCAGATCTCCAGTAAGCCGCCGGGAGAATGGGTCAACGCCAGGAGCCGCCCGTCACGACTCAGACTCGGGACGGTGGTGCCATCTTTCCTGAGCCGCGCCACAAGACGGCGCTGCTTGGGATCACCGTTCATCCACAACTGCACGGCCTCCTGGCGGGGCGCCAGCATCAAGGCATGCGCAGCACACTGTCCCCAACAGGCATGGTCAGGCTCATCGAACCATGTCTCGGGTTCTCCCAGATGGATCCCCTCTGCCAAACCCGATCCCGGCTGCGGAAAGTTGTAGCGAAATCCCCCTTGATGAACCGGATTGACCAGCAGCACGGTCTCGTCGTCCGCAAACCGGACATGAGTCCAGACCGGGCTGGGCTGCTCCACCTGCCCCACCTCGATGCCTCGATCCACATCCCAGAAGCGCAGCCCGGCGGCGTCCGCCGTCACCACCCACCGTCCGTCCCTGCTGACATCCAAAGTGTAGGCTGATTCCGAATGCAATCCCGACTGCCTGCGAAACTCGCGATGCACTGTGGGTCGAACCATTTCGTAGCAGATGATCTCGTCCAAGGCCCCGGCCACGGCCAACCGTGCGCCGTCTGCCGAGAACTGCAACACCCGGGAACGCCCTTCCAAATCCAGGATCATGCGTGCACCTGGCACGTCCCACAGCGAAACCCGGCTGTCCTCCGTCGCCACCGCCAGAATTCGGGCCGATGGATGAAAAGCCATGCGGTTAACCGGAGTTGCAAGCCCGATCGACGCCGACAACTGTCCCGAAGCCACGTTCCTCAGTTCCACATGGGTGCAGTTCCGGGACGCCAGCGCGAGATCCTCCCCTGCCGGACTCCACTCAAACCATTGGATGCCACCACCTGTTGTGAGCGCCCCGAGTCTCCGTCCGGTGTCGGTATCGAGGATATCAACTTCACGCCCATGGGCGACAGCAAGACGCCGTCCGCGGGGATCGAATGCTATCAACGAGGCGCTCGTCTGGCCGGCGAACACAACCTCGTCCAATGGATCCGTCAAGGTGATGAGTCGGACACCGCCCTCCTCCGCTGGAACCGCCAACCTGCAACTGTCGTTGGCAAATGCAACCGGCTCGATCCGACCGGGAACCCGCACGCCCTCCACGGGTTGCAATCGCCATTGCCGTTCCGGTTTCTCGGCCTCCGTCTTCCAGAGTTCGAGCATCTCCTGTCTCTGACAGACGAACCAAGCTCCATCCGGACTCATCACCACCCAGGGGGCAACTGCGTCGGTTGTGCCATCGAAGCGACGGGACCGTCCGGACCAACCCAAGGTTTGCAGAATCAATCCCTCCGCTGGATCATGCGCGATGACCGATCGGAGTTGGGCGTCAAGAGTCAGGAAGCGGTGTCGAATGGTATCCGACATCACGCAGGGAGGTAGCGGGTGGCGCCACACCTCGCGCAGATCAAAGTTGGCCAAAGCGGCGGCCATCTCGCTGACCAGTCGGTCCGACCCCATCAGATCCCCGGCCCTCTGAAGAAAGTGGACGGCTTCGAAGCGACGTCCGATGGCATGGCTCCGTCGGATGGCTGAAGCTTGCTGGATCAGGCCGTTGTGGAGCGTCAGCAGCTCGGTTTGACGGGCGACCTTTTCAGACTCACGCGCCTCGGCTGCGGACTTGATCGCGCAACGCAGGCTGCGATTGCTATGGAGCAGCAGAGCCGCGAAAATTCCCAGTTCCAGCGCCAGGAGACCGGCCAGGAGGCTGACGGCGGGTCTGCGCCGGGCGAAATACACCACCTGATCGACTGGCTTCAGGGACTGGGCATGGATGGGTTCCTGGCCCAGCCACCGTTCCAGATCCGCCGCAAGAGCCTCAGCGGAGCCGTACCGTCGAGCCGGCTCCTTGCGCAGGCAGGTCAGGCAGACCGTAGCCAGATCGCGGTCAACGCGGGAATTCAAGAGCCGCGGAGATCTTGGCTCCGAATCCAAAACCTGCCGCGCCGTCGCCACCGCATTGCCGCCCTCAAACGGAGGCCGCCCGGTCAATAGTTCATAGAGCACAGCACCCAACCCATAAACGTCCGAAGCGGTCGTTACAGGACGGACGTCCCCATCAAGCTGTTCCGGGGACGCGTATTGGGGGGTTCCGAGCGAGCAATGACTGCCCGTGATCGAGGAGGGGCGCTGCACACACTTCGCCAGGCCAAAATCGGTCAGGTACGGCCAGCCTTGAGTGTCGACCAGGATGTTGCCGGGCTTGATGTCACGATGGAGAATGCCCCGCTGATGGGCGTAATGGACCGCACGCGCAATCGCGATGATCCAGACAACCGACCGGCGCAGCCAGGCCGGATTGCGATTGGGACAGCTCCGACTGAGCGCCGCCAGCGTGGTGCCTTCGACCAGATGCATGCTGAGGTAGAGAAGTGGCCCATGTCTGCCGAACTCGTGCAACGGAACTATGTTTGGGTGGTCGAGTTGCCCCACGGCCTGTGCCTCGTTCTGGAATCGCTGGCGAGCGGAAAACGAAGCGATCTCTCCGGATTGCAGGAGCTTCAAGGCGACCATTCGGTTGCGACGCTGTTCATTGGCCTTGAATACAATCCCCATACCGCCACGCCCCAACTCCTCAATGAGTTCGTAAGGCCCCAACCGACACGGCAGTGCGGTGACCATCTTCCCCCCTTCAGCCGCCTCGGCGCCGACAACCGGCCACCCGCTCCCCTCGGGGCGATTGCAAAGCTGACGCAACCCGGCTCCGCTCAGGCCACGACAATCCGGTTCCGAGGCGTCTGCCATTTCCAACCAGGGCAATCCACCAGCCAGCTTCTCCAGCCTCGACCGGCACTCCCCACAGTCGTCCAAATGACGGGTCAACTCTTCCTGCACATCGAGGTCCATCCCTCCCCCGAGCACCTCACGCAACTGCTCTTCCCTGGGACAATCCGGCATCATTCGCCTTTGCTGGGCATGAAATCCGTCTCCCGCTTCCCTGAAGCGAGGATTTCCCGGAGTCGGGCCGAGGACCGGCATTTGGCGAGGTGCACCGCCCCGACACTCGTGCCCAGTTCTTCGGCAACGTCGCGGCCGGGACGTCCGTGAAGTGCCGTGGCCTCGAAGGCCTTCCACGTCCGTTCCGTCACCTCCTGCCGGAGTTGGGCGGTTGCCCAATCGAGTAATTGTTGTCGATATTCCCGCTCGATATTGGCCAGATATTCCTCGAAATCACCCGATTCGATATCCTCTTGAGGGGCGGTCGGATTCCATGCCTCCGGGCAACGCCGCAACCGTCGATAGAAGTCGTTGATTTTCCGGCACGTCACCGCGATCAACCAGCTCCGGAATTTTCCGCGGTCGGGCTGATAATCAAACCGCCCTATGGCACCACAAACACTGGCAAACACCTCCTGGGTGACGTCCCAGGCGTCAGCTTCCTGCAAGCCCTTTTGCAGACAGTAGCTGTGAACCAGCGGCGTGTAGAGCCGCACAAATGTGCTCCATGCATGGTGATTGCCATGATCGCGCAACTGCAGGAGCAGCCTTGGATTCGTAGCGGGATGGTGATTCATCAAGCCCCGGAGTAAACCCTTTGACGACACCCTTACCGCTTCCGCATCCAGCGCTCAAGAAACAAATGTGAAAAAATCGAAGCGAAGCGCCAATCACGCCGGAGGCTCGACCCGCGACAGCAGGGTGCCCTGGCGAAGCCGTGTCTTCAGAACCTGCCCCTTGGCGGCCTGTGCCGCATCGCTCAAGACACGGCCCGTGACAGCATCCGTGGTGATGGAGTAACCGCGGGCCAGCACCTGTTCGGGGCCCAAGAGTCGCAGTCTGGCGCGCGCAGCCCCCACGCGATCCGCCCACCGGCGATGGCCGTGCTGAACGAGTTCGACCATGCGCGAATGCAGACGCTCCAGGTGCTCCCGCCCCATCTCGATCGCCCGCAGCGGTCGGCAGCGGAGGAAACGGTGGACCAGATGGGCGCGCTCCAGTTCCGCATGGCGAAACGCATCGCGCATGCACCGGCTGAGCGCTGCCTGCAGGTCATCAACACGTTGACTGGACTCGTTCAAACGGCGGCGCGGGTGCGCCCGCCCCATCCGCCCCCGCAACCGATCCACTTCTTCGCGCGCCTCAGCAACCGCCCCTAAAACCGCCGTCTTCAACCGAACCGGCGCCTCGCGGAGAAACGCCGTCGCCGAGAAGACTCCCTCGGTTAAGATCTCCGCCGCCGCACTCGGGGTCGCCGCCCTCAAATCAGCCACGAAATCGCTGATGGTGAAATCGATCTCGTGTCCGATGGCCGAAACCACCGGAAGGGCCGACGTCGCGATCGCCCGCGCCACGGCTTCATCGTTGAACGCCCACAAGTCCTCCATCGATCCTCCTCCCCGCGTGACCAGGATTGCATCCACCCCGGGGAACCGGGGGGGATACTCACTGCGCGTTCGGCGGCAGCGAATTCATTGAGCAACCGGATGGCCTCCGCGATCTCCCCGGCGGCGCCTTCCCCCTGCACGCGACACGGCGCAAGAATGAGTCGAAGTGCCGGATGGCGGCGTGCCACCGCGTGCAGCACGTCCCGCAGCGCCGCGCCGGTCGGCGAGGTGACAATGCCGATGCATTGGGGATATGGCGGCATGGGGCGTTTGCGTTCGGGGGCAAACAAGCCCTCGGCCGCCAGCTTGCCTTTCAGCCGCTCAAAGGCCGCCTGGAGTGCCCCCACGCCCTGAAGTTCCACCTGCCGGACGATGAGCTGGTACTGGCCCCGAGCCTCATAAACCGTGAGATCCCCCTGTAGAATCACTTTCTGCCCGTCCTGGATCACCGCCCGGTGCGCCACCCGCTCTCCCCGGAACAACACGCACGCCAACTGGGAGGACTCGTCCTTGATCGTGAAGTAGACATGCCCGGAACTTTGCTGCCGCAGGTTGGTGATCTCTCCGGTGATCCAGAGGGTGCCCAACTGCTGTTCAAGCAACCGCTTCACCTGCGTGGTCAACTCGCTGACCGTGAGCACACGTCGCGTCTGCTCCGGCGAAAACAATTCACCAAAGTCCCACTGAGAGTTTGAGCGGCGAGGCATCTTGAGTGTCGCGCAATCGGTCGGATCAGTCGCATCGGTCAGACCGGACCGATCCGTCCGACAACGGCACGGGCTCCGACACCCGCCGGATGGAAACCGCCTTTCCGGTGCGGTCGTCCACATCGATCAAGGCGCCTTGCAGCAGCACGCGATCTTTCGCGACCCCAAACCGCTGCGGCGTATTTGTGAGAAACCGGGCGATGATCGGCTCAATCTCCCGGCCCAACACGCTTTCATGCGGTCCGGTGAACCCGGCATCACAAAGGAAAGCCGTCCCGCCGGGAAATATCTGCTCGTCCGCGGTCTGCACATGAGTATGAGTTCCAATCACCGCGCTGACCTTTCCGTCCAGCATCCGGGCCAGGGCGATCTTCTCGGATGTGGCCTCGGCATGCATGTCGATAAACACGATGGGCGTCTGCGCGCGACACCGTTCCACGGCCGCGAGTGTGGCATGGAACGGATTGTCCAGGTCCGGCATGAAGGTGCGTCCTTGAACATTGAGAACGGCCACCGGCGGTTTGCCCGGACTACAAAAGAGGGTGCTCCCCTGCCCAGGCGTTCCGTTGGGATAATTCAAGGGCCGCACGAATCGGGATTCGCCTTCCAACAACTGAACCACCTCCTTCTGATCCCAGAGATGGTCGCCGCTGGTGATCACATCCACCCCGGCCTCGAAGATCTCATGGGCTGTGCCGGGCGTGATCCCCGAGCCCCCGGCGGAATTCTCCCCGTTGGCAATGACGCAGTCCAGAAAGAGCCGTTCCTTCAACACGGGAATCAACGTCCGGACTGCACGTCGTCCCGGTTGTCCCACAATGTCGCCAATGAAGAGGATTCGCACCCCCCCAAGCTAGGAACACCTTGCTGGCCTGTCGAGTGAGAGCAGCGGGTCGAGCGGCTAAAAGCGTTCCCAGCCGGGGTGACAAACTTGTGACACCTCAAACATCGTGAAGAACTACATCCTTGATACCAACGTCCTCCTGCATGATCCGAACTCCCTGCAAAACTTCGCGGACAACAATGTCCTCATCCCGATCGAAGTCATCGAGGAGATCGACCGCTTCAAACGCGAATCCACGGAGCTGGGTCAGCACGCCCGGGCGGTTTCGCGGATGTTGGATGGGTTTCGCGCCGGCGGACGGCTCAGTGAGGGGGTAAATCTGCCCAACGGAGGCCGGTTGAAGATCATCTACGAGGCGGGCGCCAACGGATCACCCGACCCTGCCCTGCAATTCAACGGCAACAGCGCGGACAACCGGATCCTGGCTCTCGCACTCAAACTCAAGAAGCGCAGTCCCAAGACCCCGACCGTGCTGGTCAGCAAGGATATCAACCTGCGGATCAAGGCCGACGCGCTGGAGTTGCAGGCCGAGGATTAGGAGACCGACCGGGTCTACATCAAGGATCTCTACACCGGAATGGTGGAGATCACCCTGCCCACGGACAAACTGGCGGCGTTGCGCGCCAACGGGGACCTGGAACTCAATGGCGGTCCCCGGTACTTCCCGAACGAATACTGCACTCTGGCCGACGAGACCAACCCTAAGCGCACTGTGCTGGCACGGGCCAATATTCTGTAGCTCATTCGGTGCTTGGCACCCGTACGCGCGGGTTTTATGGTTTTGGCGTGATTGGGGTCCTCCGCTTCATCGGCATTCTAAACGCCGCCATCTGGCTGGGTGGTGCGGTGTTTTTCACGTTGGGCGCCGGTCAGGTGCCTTTCTCCAGTTCCATGAAGGAACTCTTGACCGAAGCCAATTACCCCTATTATTCGGGAGCCATCGCGCAGCTCTTGATCGCCAAGTATTTTTCCCTGCACATCATCTGCGGAGCCGTCGGTCTGGCGCATCTGAGCGCCGAATGGCTCTACTTGGGGCGACCGACGCGCCGGTCCACGCTCATCCTGCTGCTCTGCCTGTTTGGATTTGGCCTGCTGGGCAGCACCTGGCTGCAGCCCAAGATGCAGCGCCTGCACCGGCAAAAACATGCCCCAAACCTCACCCAGACCGTGCGTGACCGCGCGGCCAGGTCCTTCAGGATCTGGCATGCCACAGCCCAAGGGTTCAATCTCCTTGTCCTGGGGGGGCTCTGCGTCTATGTCTGGCGGGCCAATAACCCTCCCGACCCCACACGATTCGTCACAGCCATGCAGTTCAGAGGTTGACTTTCGGAGCGACAAGCCGAAGCTTGAGGCGTTCGAACCAAACCAAATTAGTGTCAGTATGATCTCAAACGAGCGACCATCGCCCTTCGGAGGGCGTGCCTACGGCCAGCCCAAGCCGGCCGTCAACGAGGACACCCTGCGGACCGAGAGGATTCAGATTGAGCGGAAAACGTTCATCTTCACACTCAAGGAGAACCCGCGCGGGCGCTTCCTACGCATCACGGAGGACGTGGGCGGGCGGCGAGACAACATCATCATTCCCGCCCCCGGACTGGAGGATTTCCTCAAGCAGATTCAGGACATGGTAAAGGTCTCGGGCGAAATCCCGCCCAAAGACTACGCCTGAATTCATCTGCCAAACGCGTCAGCCGTTCGGATTACTCTTTTCTTCATGCCTCGCGTCCGAACGCGGGGGGCGTCGTTCCAAAGACCCTCGAGGTCGTAGCGATCACGGATATCCCGGCGCATGACGTGCACCATCACGTCGAAGTAGTCCAACACGACCCATCCGGCCGCAGTTGTTCCATCCACTGCGCTCGCCCGCAACCCTTCCTCGCGCTTCAGGCGGATTTCCACCTCCTCCACAATCGCACGCAGGTGCGGATCGCTCAGTGCGGAGGCAACGACAAAGTAGTCGGTGACCGAGGACAACTTCCTCACATCGAGCACGACGATGTCCTCGGCCTTCCGATCATCCGCGAGTTCACGGCACCGCTGCGCCAGCTTCCTTGAATCCATGCGGGTTAGAAGGTGATCAAAGGGTCAGGCAAGATAAAGCTGATTGTGTCGGATCACTTCGGCCACCGGCGCCGTGACCAGGTGGTCCACAGGCCGCCCCTCCCGCACGCGCTCCCGGATTTCGGAGGAAGAAATCCCGATTGGCCACCCCGTCAAGCGATGCCATCGAAC
Organism: uncultured Verrucomicrobiae bacterium; assembly: GCA_963751435.1. Lineage (GTDB taxonomy): Bacteria > Verrucomicrobiota > Verrucomicrobiia > Limisphaerales > DSYF01 > JALOTU01. The sequence goes on from CAVVUP010000028.1 coordinate 119,873, forward strand.
TCCTGCTGGTGGCACCTCACCCGGTGAGCCGGGACGGGGGATGACCAGAAACTCGACCAAATCCCACAGTGCTCGTGCCTCCCGCCATTCCGGCAGCCCCCCGATCTGATCCTCCCCAATCAAAAGAAATAACAGGTCCTCCGTGAAGCGGTTCCTCAGGATCCGCACGGTCTCCACACTGTAGGAAACACCCCCACGGCGTAATTCGAGGTCACTCACCGAACTCCACTCGCACCCCGCCAACGCGAGTCTGAGCATGCGCAAACGGAGCGCCTCGGACGCCGGGGGGCGTTCGGGCTTGAACGGCGAGCGGCTGGCCGGGATGAAAATCATGTGGTCCAAAAGCATTTCCTCACGAGCCGCAGCCGCCACGAGCAGATGACCCAGATGCACCGGGTCAAAGGTCCCGCCAAAGATTCCAATTCGTTTCACCTTCAATTCATCCTCGCAAAAGCATTGGGAACCACGAAACCAGATGCAACCTCGTGAACCACCGTATCTTCCCGCCGCAGACGCCAAGCTAAAGGTTCGAAGCTGGCATGGGCAAGCCAGCTAAACCCGGAATTCGCTTTCCGGCCCACATCAGCCACCCGGTTGCATCCTCCACTGTCGGAAAACCGTCCGGCTGAAGAAACTCGCGGAGGCACTACCATCCAATTCGCCCCTCAAAAAAACCCGGAAGAATGCTTGACGCCTTGACCACAAGGGCTTATGCAATCTGGGACAACTCCTTTAAGAACAAACCGCACAGGCTTATGACTCTCACCAAACGCGACCTCGTCACCCGTATCGCCAGCGAGACGGACATGAACCAGCAACAAGTCTTTGATGTGGTGCAGAGGACCCTGGACCACATCTCCGAGGCCCTGGCCAAGGGAGACAAAGTCGAACTTCGCAACTTCGGCGTTTTCGAAGTCAAGGTTCGGAAGGCGCGCGTGGGGCGAAATCCCAACGCTCCGGAAACAGATATCCCCATTCCCGAACGTTTGGTGGTCAAGTTCAAGGCGGGGAAGGAGATGAAGGCGCACGTGATCGAACGTACGGTCCAGGCCCCCTCGTCCAAACCGGCTTCCGGAACTCCCGCAGGACCCGGCGCCACCGGCCCCGCTTAGGCTGCGACTCTTATCCCTCCATTTGAGGTGCGCAGCCCCCTCTGATGTGCCCTCACATGTGCGGAGGATTCGCACCAGCAGTGCAGGTGGTTCCTCCTTCCGCCCAGGGGGGAAGCCGCATAAGCTCGACCGATCTTATGGAACGATTACCGGGTTTTCGCGACTTCTATCCTGAGCCGTTGCCAACCAGCGACCTCTGGAGTTCAGACGTACGGCACCACATTTTTCGGGCGTGGCGCACAGTGTCCAGCCGCTACGGGTTTCGAGAATACGACGGCCCTCCCGTGGAGCCGCTGGAACTGTTCACCACCAAGAGCGGCTCGGAAATCGTCGGCCAACTCTACAATTTCAGAGACAAAGGAGATCGGGAGGTCGCACTGCGTCCGGAAATGACCCCCACCCTTGCCCGCATGGCAGCGGCACATGAGCGCAACTACAAGAAACCAATGAAGTGGTTCGCCATCCCTCAATTGTTCCGCTACGAACGCCAACAAAAAGGTCGGCTCCGGGAGCATTTCCAATTCAATGCAGACATCATCGGCGAAGCCAGCCCGGAAGCGGATGCCGAATTGATCGCCCTCCTGATCGATTCGCTGCGCGGTTTGGGTCTGACAGCCGGTGACTTCTGGATCCGGCTGAGCAGCCGAGAGGCCTGGCAACACTTTTATGCCCGGATGCACGGGGAGCCATCCCGCGAGTACGAGTTTTACCAACTGGTGGACAAGCTGGAACGTGAAAGCCCCGAGCACACGGACGCGAAACTCCGCGCCATGGGGCTTTCACTCGATCAGATCGACGCGTTCATTGAAAGCCGTCAGCCAACCGATGGTTTGCAGAGGATCCTCGACAATTTGGCGGCTCGCGGCTTGGCTGATTTCGTGTCCCTCGACTATCGGGTCATACGCGGTCTCGCCTACTACACGGGCACCGTGTTTGAAGCCTTTGATCGCAAAGGAGAGTTCCGGGCCATCGCCGGGGGCGGACGCTACGACAACCTGATCAAACTGCTGAGCGGCGGCCGGTCGGACATGCCGGCCATCGGATTCGGCATGGGGGACGTGGTGCTGACCGAACTCCTGAAGGAGCGCGGCCTGCTGACCCAGACTGCCCCCCCACCCAGGTGTATTGCCTGATCGAGGAGGAATCCTTGCGAACCGCGAGCCTGGGTTTGGTGCAAAAACTACGGGACGCCAACTTGTCCTGTGAATTCCCTTTGACCCCCGCCAAGTCGGACAAGCAGTTTAAACGTGCCCAGGAACTGGGGGTCATGTTCACAGTGCGACTGGAGGCGACGCCCGGCCGCCTGAAGCTCCGGAACCTTGTAGACCGCAGGGACGAGAGCTTGGAAGTCGATCAGGCCATCGAAATCATGCGGCGGATGTAGGTTTGACCGGACTCCCGTGGAGGCAGATAGCCGGTGCGAACTGATCGAGAGCACCCGCAACGGGCCTAGCTCTTGTCCGCCTGCCGTTCCACCTTTTCCTTGACGAGTGTGGCGCTCTTGCCGATGCGCTTGCGCAGGTAGCTAAGCTTGGCGCGCCGCACATCGCCCTTTCGATCGACGTCCACCTTCTCAATGCGCGGGGAATGGACAGGAAAAATCCGCTCCACGCCTTCGCCATAGCTGATGCGGCGGACGGTGAAGGTCTCATTCATGCCCCGGCCCCGCCGGCCAATCACCACCCCGGCAAACACCTGGATGCGCTCCTTGTTGCCTTCCACAACCCGGGTGTGCACCCGCACGGAGTCGCCCACGCCAAATTCAAGCGCGTTCTTCCGAAACTGTCCGTTCTCGATCTTGTCAAGCAATGCCTGGTTCATAATCCGTTCCTCATTCCGCTATATTCAACTTTTGTCCACCCTGTCGGCGGTCTCCGCCAAATCCGGCCGCCTCTGGCGCGTGAGGCGCCTTGCCTGTTCCTGTCGCCACTTCTCAATCTCCGCATGGTGCCCGGACAACAGAACTTCGGGCACTTTCATGCCCCGAAACTCGGCCGGACGCGTGTAATGCGGATACTCCAGCAATCCCCGGCTGAAGGATTCCTCCTTCGCGCTCTCATCATCTCCCAGCACGCCTGGAATCAGGCGGGCCACAACATCAATCACCACCATCGCTGGCAGCGCCCCATTTGTCAGCACGTAATCTCCAATGGTCAATTCATCATCGACCAATGCTTCCCGCACCCGCTCGTCCACGCCTTCGTAGCTGCCGCAAATCAACAGTAGGTGCTCACACAACACCAATTCCTGCGCCACCCGCTGACTAAAAGGCTGACCGGAGGGGGTCATCAGCACCACCCTGGTTTGCGGTCCCGACAAGCCCTCCACGGCTTCAAACAGTGGTTCCGGCTTCAGGAGCATCCCCGGCCCCCCCCCGAATGGCCGGTCATCTACCGTACGATGCCGGTCGTGCGCATAGTCGCGCAGATTATGAATCGCAACGCTCAGCCGCCCCGATTCCCTGGCCCGCTTCAAGATGCTCTCATCCAGCGGCCCCTTGAACATACCGGGGAAAAGAGTGAGCACGTCAATCTTCATGCTCAATGGGGACTTGGCAACCGGCCCCCGCCAGAGTCTCAAGCCTTCCTGGAATCCTCAACCAGTTCCAGGGAACAGCGCAGACCGCGCTTGGCACTGCCGGCCAGCAGGAGGGATCGGATCGCGTTGATCATCACGCCCTGTCGTCCGATCACGCGTCCCACATCGGCCGGATTCAGCCGCAGTTCATAGATTGTAGCCCCCTCGCGCTGCACGGGACTGAGCGTGACCTCGTCCGGGTGCTCGACCAATCCACGAACCACATAATCGAGGAACGCCTGCATCGGCAAATTGGGTTAGGCGGCCGTCGTCTGCACCCTTGCCGCCCGCTTGAGCAAACTCGCCACAGTGTCACTGGGCTGAGCGCCCTTGGACACCCAGTAATTCGCCCGATCGAGATTCACGGTGAAATTTTGCCCGCTCCGTGTCGGCTGATAGGTCCCCAACTCCTCAATAAACCGCCCGTCGCGAGGGCTTCGGCTGTCGGTCACCACAAGCCGATAGGCCGGGTCGTTCTTTCCGCCGACGCGCTTTAATCTGATTTTGACTGCCATAGTATCGTTTGGTCCAACCGGAGCGCCCGGACGTCACAAAGACCGCCGATGGGTTCCGGCAAAATGAACGCGGACAATAGCCACGCAGGCCTGCGATGGCAAGAGTAGAGTGAAGGGATTTTTTAGTGACAGACCGGTGGCGGCCCCTATAATGCGCCACCTTTGACGACCCTATCGTCTAGCGGTTAGGACACCGCCCTTTCACGGCGGCGGCCGGGGTTCGAATCCCCGTAGGGTCGCCAAATTGTTTCACCTCCCTTGGGTGGCATTCCTTTTGGATCAGTGCGTCCATCCACAGGCGCCCAAGATTCAGTGCACACGCACAAGTTGTTGTAAAGTCCACATGAGGTCGGCCTTCCGGTTTCGGGTCGCAGCCGTTCCTACTACTCGTGAATGCGCCGCCCGCGCCGCCCCCCGCCGTGCGCCAGGGGGTGCATTGACTTTCGGTCCAGGCGGCCATAGCTTGCCGCCCAATCAAATCTGATGAAAGAGGGCTTTCCCGTAACCCGCGACGCACTAACGAGTAATCTCCTAACGGTGCGATTTGTGGCCGTGCTGCGGCTAGGGAAAAATCTTCCCTGGCAGTGAGTAGGAAAGATGCAGACCGCCGCCGCGGCCAATGGAGGCTCGCCGCCGGCAAGACTGCCAAAGCGCCGCTCGGCCGTGGCAGGCGGGTGTTTTTCCTCGCCGTCACCGCGCTCCTTGTCATCGTCTTCGGGGAAGGGCTCTGTGCCTTGGTGCTGCGGTTCACCGAGGGCCAATGGCCTTACTCGAGACCTCGAACCGCAAACTACCTGCTCTTCGAGCCTCACCCAGACTGGGTGATAACTCCCAGGAAAGGTGTTTCAGTCACCGTCCGCGGAATCACCCACGCTCACAACACAGAAGGATTTCGCGGGAAGGAGTTTTCGCGCGTAAGTAGCAAGCGTAGAATCGCTTGCATCGGGGGATCCACGACCTACGGCATCGGTATCGGGGATGATGAGACGTGGCCTTTTCACCTGGGCCGGCTCTTGGAGCCCGACTATGAGGTGCTCAATTTTGGCATCCCGGGCCACAGCTCGGTCGAACACAGGAAGTTGCTTTCGCAAGTCCTAGCCCGGTATTCGCCCGAAATCGTCGTCTTGCAGATGGGGCTGAACGACCTGCACAACATGAATGTTGACGATCTCGGCCCTGACTATGCGCACTTTCACCAACCCGCCCTGCGCTTCTCGGCATCGGGCGCCTGTCGGCGAGACCGCTTGCCCCCGTGCGCCCTCGCCCACGGAGTGGTCGTCTTGCTGGAAGCAACCAAGATCCTTGGCGACTCCCCATTCCCTCACGGTCTGCCCCCCGGCCACGTCTCAGATGCGGTGGATTCACGTGTCGTCGACATCTTCAGCACCAACCTCGATATCATGCTCCAAGAGTGCATGACCAACCACATCCGGGTCGTGCTGCTGCCGCACACGATGTCAACCGAGACGATCAGCGACACCAATTACAAGTGGTGGACTCCTTACCTGACCAAGCAGGGGATCTTCAATGCGCTGGACGCGCTCAACGCCGTCATGCGAAGCCGGGCTGACGGGGATCGGGTCATTTACGCCGGCTTCGTGAACGATGCAACGTGGGGTCCAGCCGAGTTCTGTGACCCCAGCCATCTCAACTCGAACGGAAATTCCAGACTGGCCCGGCTCTTGAAAGAAGGCGTGCCTTGGAGCCAATTGCGTATTCCGGCGGCATTCGGACAGGATTCCGATTTGATCCGGACAGCAATCGGGGACGGTCCGGACAGTGTTCCGGTCCAAGCCGGACAACGTTCCGGGGTAGCCGGACAGTTTTTCCGCCAGCCTGAGTGGGGTGGTGGGAAGGGACCGTGAGCAGGTCCTCTCGGGGAGGGTGACGCAAAACGTTGAATGGGCAGCCGGGCGGTCGAAACTGATCGCCCTATGCCTCGAAAAATACTCGTTATGCGTCAAGTCATCGAACTCCTACGTCTGAAACATGAACATCACCTCTCGATCCGCGAAGTCACCCGCAGTTGTGGCATCGCTTCCAGCACGGTCGGCGATTACCTCCTGCGGGCCGAGGCCGCGGGTTTGGGGTGGCCTCTGCCCGAAGCCGTCGGCCAAACGGAACTGGAAGCCCGTCTGTGCGCGGTGGCGCCCCCACGGATCGCGGGAACACCCCCGCCGCCCGTCCCGGACTGGGCTCACCTCCACGCCGAGCTGCGCCGTCCCAACGTCACCCTGCGCCTGTTGTCGCAGGAGTACATCCGCACCGATCCGTCCGGGCTGAAGTACAGCCGCTTCTGTGAGCGCTATCAACAATGGCGCAAGACCTTGGAGCCTCCCCTGCGGCAGGTGCATGTCCCCGGAGAGAAAATGTTCGTGGACTGGGCCGGCCAGACCGTCCCGATCCGCAACGGGGCCGACGGCATAACCCAACCCGCCTCCCTGTTCGTCGCCGCGCTGGAGGTTTCGGGCAAGATCTTCGCCGAGGCGTTCCCTGAGCAGAAGCTGCATTCCTGGATCAGCGCCCACGTGCACGCCTACCAGTTCTATGGCGGGGTGGCGGCGCTGACGGTGCCCGACAACACCCGCACAGCCGTGGTGGAACCCTGTCGCCTGCAGCCCTGGCGAGCGCCCAACCGCAAGCCGTGCCGACGACCGATCAGAGGAACGGCCAGACCCGCAGGGTGCGAGGCCTGGACGGGACGCCGGCAAAGCGAGCGACGACGGCGCTTTCGAGGGCTGCGCACTACTCGACTCCCCCGCGTGCCACCGACAAGTGCGGCTCCTGGCCGTTCTCCGCGGCCAAAGCCCGACCTTCGACCAGCAGCGTCCGACATTCCTGGCCGTTCTCCGCGGCCAAAGCCCGACCTTCGACCAGCAGCGTCCGACATCCGACCTCCCGCGTCGGGCGTCTGGCAATTACGGCTGAAAAAACCGGCCAAAACGCGCTTGTAAGACTTGAAAGTCAGGCCCGATTCGCCTCATACATCTCAAACCACAACAAGATAGACAGGCGAGATAGACAGGCGACACAGCAATCCACCGTTGCCTATTTTCCCCAGCCCCAAAGGGGCGTCCGGCGCCAGCCTAGGGCAACGTCCTGGGTATGCCGTCCCCAATGTTTCCAAGCCCTGAAAGGGCGGCACCATTCGCCGATCCACGGGTGGTTGGGTCGGTCGAGTTGCGCCCCTTCAGGGCGCAGATTTCTTTTGGCCGTCGTCCCAGGGCGTTGCCCTGGGCTTTCGCATTACGCCCCGTTGGGGCTTGCCTCGCCCCCGACCTCCACCCATCCCGCACCCGCGCCACCCTGCGCGACACGCTGCTATTGACATGTCACCAACTTGGGTTGCCGTATCCCTCTCCCAGCAATCCAACTCCTCCCAATGCTCACTTGTCAACTGTTTGGACGCGACCCCATTGGCATTTTCTGCTGCGCGGCAGCGTCTGGACTGCGGCGCCGTTCACCGCCGCTCTTTCGCAGGCACCGGGATGCTGCATACGCCTTCACACCGCCTCGCAACCCCATCCGGCTTGCGCAAAGCGGTGCTCAAGACACCGCACTCCAAACGCTGGCGCGCATTGCGACGGCGCCCTCCTGAAAGGGTCGTTCCCGGCAGACGGGGATGCCTGCGTCTTGGCACAGTCTTGCGCCAGAGACTGTGAGCCACATCGGTCGTAACCGCATCGATTCTGCACCTATGTGCGAGCGGCCTCCCCATGTGCCAGGTCCGACCCATTCACGACCTTTCTCCCGATCGGGCTCAGCGCGGCAGATTTCCTTCTCACCATGTGGCGCGACGCCAGCGGATTCACGTCAACGCCCGAATGCCTCGTCTACGAAAGCGACGACTTGATTGGCTTCGTCCTTTCCGGCAGCTCCAAGCAACCGCTCAATCGAAGCGCGGTTGTTGATGATGGCTTGCCGAATAGCACCAAGTATTTCCAAGCCTGAGCTTCCCAAGCTGAGAGCATCGTCAAGCTCCGCAAACAAGTCTATCGCTCCGTTCTCGCGGCATTGCGACTTGAGGCGTTCGACGAATCGATAAACGTCGTCGGCAGTTTTGATTTGAAACGCCATCATGGCATGTGGAACGAGTCTATCCTGAACGAACCCGGCGCTGTCACTGCCTCGATGCCGCCGCCGGGATTCGGCGAAATGCCGGGCGCAGGTCGGGTTATCACTGGCGTGCCCGCCTGAATTCGACCAGTCAGGATGAACTCAAAGTTTGCGTTCTGCGGCGGGATTCCGTAGCGGCCAGCATAGCCTGGATTCAGCGGATTCTCCAACGACAGGAACTGCGACGCCCCTGTTTCGCTACGGCCGAGAACACCGCCCTTGTATAACGTCTCCCCGTTCTCAATCTGGGAAAGTGCGGCCCTCGCTTGCGCAGTCATTGACTGAACGGCTGGCCCGTAAGGAGTCCCTACGCTCTTTGCCACCACCCCCTCCCCTCCCGCCAGCAGTGCTTCGGCTTGGGCGGCGGCGCGGGCGGTGGGGGGTGGGGAGAGGAGGCGGAGGCCGAGCCATTGGCGGGGGGTGAGGGTGGAGAGCTTGGCCAGGGCGCTTCCGGCCATCTTCCATACCGACCCCAACAGCGCGGGGGCGGCGCGTCCAACCTGCACAGCCGCTGTCAGGTCGGTGATCAGCATCGCATACTGCACGGTCTCGATGGCGTCGTATACCTCCTGGGCCCGGCCCCCCAGGAATCCCGGCCCCACACCCAGCGCCCGCACCAGGTTGTCGCGCCCGTTCTGAACCGCCATCGTGTTGACGATCGAGGCGATCTGCGTCGTCACGACCGCTTCGGTCAGCGTGTAGTGGCCGCTGGGATCCCTCCAGTTGACGGGGTTGTTCTGGACGTAGCTGTAGCGGTGCAGGCTGGCCGGGTCGCTGATGAATCCCTCGAACGGGTCCGCCGTCCAGAACCGGCCCGTGTCCGGGCTGTGGTAGCGGGCGCGCAGGTAGTAGAGGTCCAGGTCCGCGTCATACTCCTCGCCGGTGAACCGATAGGGATTCGCAGTGGGCGGGTCGGAAACGGACGCCCGGAAAATCAGGTTGCCGAACGCGTCATAGTCGTAGGTGTCCGTGACCTGGCCCTCGATATCGGTGAGGAACCGAACATTGCGATGGCCGTCCTGGGCGTAAACACGGGCCGTCCAAGTCGGCGCCCCTGATGTGTCCTCGATCAGCCTGTCCTGCGTCAGGACGGCATGGCCGTAGGCATAGACGGTCTGGAGTGTTGGAATGTTGGCGTTCTGGCAGACGTGTTCTTCGAGCACCTGCGCGTAACCGGTGGGATTCTGCTCGTCCACCAGGTAACAGGTGGTCGTTGTATGGGTCGGGGTGGCCACGGTCTTCCCAACCCGGTTGCCATCGCCGTCGTAGGCCAGGCGGACGCCGCACGGTTGTCCGTTGCGGGTGGTTTGGCGAGCGACGAGGCGGTCCTCGAAGTCGTACGTGTCCGAAACCAGCGGCTCCGTCGGCGAGGTGCGTCCGACCAGGGTATTGCCATTGGCGTCGTAGCTGTCGGTCGTCAACCGGTCGTTCGCATCGTAGCTGAACCATTGCTGGGGCAGCAGGCGGGAGTTTCGGGCCAGCCGGTTACCCAGGGCATCGTAGGAATAGCTGAGGGTTTCGGTTGGCGCCCCGCCGGTGATCTGTTCAGCCGACAGCCGATAGGCGTCATCGTAGGCGTAAACCCGGTCGAGCAGACGCGGTTGAACAACCGGCGGTGAGTGGAAAAACTCCTCGCGGGCGCTCAGGCGGTTGCCCGCGGGTCCGATGGTGTAACCGAACTGCGCCAGGGGACTGAGCGCCTTTGCGCTGACCAGGTTCGTGACCCGGTTTCCGGCGTCATAATCGCACGCATGGGCCAGCCCGTTCGGCGTGGTCCAGTTGCGGAGGTTGCCAGCCGCGTCATAGTGGTAACTCGTCCAGCCCAGGCGCGGGTCCTGCACGGCGCTCAAGCGATTCAGCGCATCGTATTCATAGGCCACCGCGGCGCCGTTGGGATCCGAGGACTGGATTTGGGTGAGGTTGCCGTTGGCGTCGTGGGCGTAATGCAGCGCCAGCGTCAGGCCCACGGCGGCCCAGGTCTTGACCTTCTCGACCAACCGATTGCGCACGTCGTAGCGATAGCCGGTGCTGCCGCTGGCGTCGATCATGTTTATCCGCGAGCCGGCGGCGTCGTACGCGTAGGTCGTCCCGGCTTCGCCCGTGCGCGGATCCGGACGCTTGCCTAGCAACCGGTCCCGGGCGTCGTATTCGTAGGCGGTGACGTGCCCATTGAAATCAGTGTGCTGGATCAAGGCGCCGACGCTGTTGTAGGCATAGGATTCGGCCTGCCCCCCGGGCAAGGTGCGCCGCAGCCGTCGCCCCAGCCCGTCATACTCGAACCGCGTGACGTGTCCATTGGCATCGGTCTGCGCCGTCCGGTTGCCCAACTCATCGTAGTCGTAACGGGTTACCTGGCCCAGCGCGTTGGTGACACTGGTCAGCCGGCCCAGCAGATCGTAGCCGAAGCGAGTCACGAGCCCGCCCGGATCGGTTACCGCCACGCGCCGCCCCATCGCATCGTAAGCCGTGGTCGAAACGGTCCCATCGGGGAATTGCGTCCCCACCCGCTGACCCAGGACGTCGTAAGTGAAAGTGGTGCTGCGCCCCAGCGCGTCCGTAGAATTCGTCAGGTTGCCAGCAGCGTCGAAGCCGTAACGGGCGACTTCCCCGAGGGCGTTGGTGACCGCGACGAGGCGTCCGGCCAGATCGTATCCGAACCCGGTTGTGGCGCCGCGGGCATCGGTCGTTGCCACCAACTGACCCACGGCGTCGAAGCGGTTCGAGACCGCGCTGCCATCCGGGAAGAGCGTCGCCACAGGTCGTCCGACAGGGTCGTAACCGAACAACGTCACGTGCCCGAGCGGGTTGGTGTAGCCCGTCACGCGTCCCTCGGCGTCGTACGACTGCCCCTCCGTGGTTCCATCGGGATGCGTCACGCGCCGCAGCCGGTTCCGGTCGTCGTAATCATAGCAGGTCTGGCGTCCCAGAGCATCGGTGGACACGGACACGAGCCCGACCTCGTTGTAAGTCGTGGTGTGGGGGGCGCCATCGGGCGTCACCACTCTGACTGGTCGATGGGCCGCGTCGTATTCGAACCGGGTGACGACTTCATCCAGACCGGCGCCTGTGGTGCGTGGGATGGCCTGGCGCAGCAGGTTGCCGGCGGAGTCGCGGGTGAGGCTGACGACATGGCCCAGGGCATTGACCCGATTCGTGATCCAGCCAAAGGCGTTGACGTCAAGTCGGGTGCGGCCGTCCAGCGCATTGGTCATCCAGGCCAGTTCGCCGTTGCGATATCCAAACGCACTGCTCTTGCCGAGGGCATCGCGGATCTCGACCAGGTTGCCCACCGCGTCGTAGCGGTTGGTCCGGACATGGCCTAGCGGATCGGTGATGCTGGTGAGCTGGCGCCAGGCGTTGTAAGTCAGGCGGGTGGTGTGCCCCAGGGCATCGGCAAGGGCAATCCGATTACCCGCGGCGTCGTAGGCGAAACGATTCGTGCGTCCCAAGGGATCGATTCGCAGGACGAGGTTGTCGTTGTCGTCGTAGGCCATTTGTGTGGTGTGGCCCAGCGCGTCGGTCAGGCGCACCACGTTGCCATGGTCATCGTATTCATGAATGGAGACATGCCCCAGCCGGTCGCGGATGATTTCCCGGTGATGCGCCAGGTCGTGGGTGAACTCGACCGAGTGCCCCGCACCGTCGGTCTGCCGCACCATCCGGCCGGCGGCGTCGAACTCCGTCCGGATCGCCTGCACTCCGCGCGGATCGGTCATGGAGGTCAGGTGATGTGGCAACGCGATGTTTGTGTAGCCAAAGGTGGTGGCGTGAGCTGTCCGGTCCGTGAATGCGGCCAGGCTGCCATTGGGACCGTAGGTGTAACGGATCGCATTCCCTTGCGGGTCGATGATTTCGCGGATCCGGCCCGCCGCATCCCGCTGGAAGGTAATCCCCAAGGCCGGCCCGCCGTGGAGTACATTGGTCCACAGCACCCCATCGGTGGAGATGAGCAGCGTATTTCCGTTGCGATCGCTCATCTGTTCCAGCCCATTGCCGATGGAGATCACGTAGGTGGTCCCCTCCTCGCCCGTGAGCAGGAAACGTGTCGGCTCATACGAATTGCCGCGGTAATCCAGCAAGTTGACGAAGCCGGAGTAGCCATCGAGCAGGACTTCGTCGCCATCCGGCGACAGGGACACGAGCGTGCCCAGGGTATTGTCCACGGGCCGGTAGCGGAGGGTGGCGGCACTGATGGGCTGGCCGAACTGGGTCTCTGGATCGGGCCGGGCCTCGAACTTGTGGACCCGGCCGTCGGGGAAGGTCACCGTGACCAGGCGCGGACGCACCGGATCCAGCGAATAGCTTCCGCCAGTGCTGGTGCCGCCGCTGGACTGCCAGTTGTAAGCCAGCGCGCGGTTCTTTTGCACCCGGATATTGCGCACGGCCAGGGACCAGCCGACCCCGAAATCGTTCGTGCGCGCGTCCCGACTGTCGTAAGTGCGGACGACTTCAATGGGAATCCCGCCCACAGGCACGGTGAGGTCCGAGAACGACAGGGTGAAGTGGCCGATCTTCAAGCCGCGGTCCACCAGCAGTGTGGCGGGCTCGGTCGCAGCGCTCCGGCCCAGGGCATCCGTCGCGGTCAGGCGCAATTCATAGAGGCCGTTCAGCAGCAGTGTGGGATCAATGATACCGAGGACGTCGCTCACCACTGCGGTTGAGTTGCTGGCCAGAACGGTCCAGCCACCCCCGTTCTCCCCCGGCCCAGAGAGGGAGGGCCCATCGGCCATGCGGCATTCGACGGCATAAGATTGCAGGATTTCACTGGCGACCGTGCCGACGACATGCGTAGGCGCGGTGACGATACCGCCGTCGAAGGGCTCGATGATTTCCACAACAGGCGGTCCGGCATCCACCACCGTGACGACCACGTCATCGCTGTTTGTGAGAGATCCGTCGTGGGCCGTCAGGCGCAAGGTGTAATCTCCCTCGGCACTGAACGTGGCGCGGTGGACGCCGTTCAAGGTGCTGAACGAGACCGTTCCCGGACCGCTGACCTGGCTCCAGCAGATCTCGATCAGACCTGTCTCCAACCCGTCGTCGGAGACGCGCGAGGCGAGGCTTGCCGGTTCGGTCAAGGCCACCGCGAAATCCGGGCCGGCCTCCACCGATGGCGGGGCGTTGGTGCCGGGGAACACGGTGACCGTGACGATGTCCATGACCGCGTATTCCGAATCGTCCGCCAGCAATCGCAGCGTGTATTGGCCGGCGGCGCTGAAATATGCCCAGGCCAGCGGGTCATCAGCACCTGGTACGAAGGTCACGTCACCCGGACCGTACGCCTTGGTCCACGTGGTGGTGAGCGGATAGCCGAGGGGCAGGCTGTCGTCGAGCACCACACCTTGCAGAAGGGCTGGATTGGGACGCGTGACCTCGATGGGCAGGCCGGCGAACACAAAGGGGGCCTGGTTGGTCGGTGCGCTGACCCTGATGACGACATCGTCGGATGCGGACAGCCGGCTGTCGCCGGCGATCAGCCGCAGGACATAAGTGCCGGACGCGGTAAATTGGGCATAGGGCAGGAGCACGGTGGCGTCGCTGAAATACACCGGGGCGGGTCCGCTGACCACGCTCCACAGCGTGGCAACGCGGCCGCCGGACGGCAGGCCGTCGTCGGACACCGAGCCGGTCAGTGTAAACGGGTGATAGGTCAGCGTGTGGGCGTCCAGGCCGGCATCCACCTGGGGCGCCCGGTTGTCGTCGATTTCGAGCACTGTCACCGTGAGATCATCCGTAGCGGCGTATTCGGAGTCGTCTGTTTCCAAGCGCAGGACATAGGTGCCTGGGAGGCTGAAGGATGCGATGCTTGGGACCGCCAGCTCGCGACTGGCGGTGACGCTTGCGTTTGGTGAACCCAACGTGACACGCCCCGGCCCGCTCAGTTTGCGCCAGAAGGCCGAGAGCACGCCATCGGCAGGCCGCGCATCGTCGGTCACGTGTCCGTTCAGAGTCAGTGTATTGGTGAGACGAATTGTGACGTCCGGTCCGCACTCGACCAGCGGGGGCGTATTGACGGGAGGTTTGACCGTGATGACGAGGTCATCGCCGTTGGTGAGTGTGCCATCGTTGGCGGTCAGGCGCAGGAGGTAGATGCCTGGCGTGGGGAGGTTGACCTGGGAGTTGAGATCTGAGGGTCCGGCGAAGGTGGCCGGAGCCGGTCCGAACACCTGAGTCCAGATGGCAGTGACGACGCTTCCGAGCGGAAGGCCGTCATCCGTGGCGCTCCCGTCCAGGGTGAGGGTGTTGGTGGAAATAAACCACGTGCGGTCCGGCCCGGCGTACACGACCGGCGCCGCATTGCCGGCAGGTGCGACCACGACCGACACTGTGTCGTCAACACTGGATCCTCCATTCCACACCCGCAGATTGAAGACATGGGTGCCGGCAGTCGAGAAGGTCAGGGTCGGAGTGAGGGTGCCGGCGCCGGAAATGCTGACGCTGCCCGGTCCGCTGAGGCGCGACCAATACACACTGCTGTAGAGGCCGCGATCCAGGAAGCACCCATCGAGGGTCAGGGAGTTGGTCGGCCACGTGACAGCCCGATCCGGGCCGGCGCTGACGATCATCGGTGGCGGATTCGGGATGGAGAAGAGCACCGTGTCCGAGACCGTGTAGGTTCCGTCTTTGGCGGTGAGCCGGAGGGTGTAGCTTCCTGGCTGACTGAAAGTGACGGTCGTGGTGGGAGAGTTGGAGCTGGCAAACGTGACCGTTCCGCTGGTTCCTGTGTATGCCCAGTAAACGTCCAGAGCGGAGTTCATGGGGTTCCCGTCATCGATCACACTGCCCTGGAGCGCAATGACGAGGTTGGTGAGTGTTTCATCCGGCCCTGCGTTCACGAGGGGTGGGTTGTTGGGTGGGTGATTCACCCGGACGGTGACCTGACCAGATGAGGTGAGCTCGGAATCGGTGGCGGTCATCCGAAGGGTGTAAGTGCCCGGGGCGGAGAAGCGCACCGTGGGTTGGAAAAGGGTTGGATCGTCGAAGGTCACCTCTCCCGGTCCGCTGGCCACCGACCATGCGACCGACAGCCGGCCGTTGACCGGGTTGCCATCATCCGTGACGGTGGCGTTCAAGGTGTGGGGGGTGCCGAACACGATGTTGGCGGTCGAACCCGGATAGACGGAAGGCGGTTGATTGCGGGGCAGAACGATCACCGTGACTTCGTCGTCGGTTGTGAACTGCGAATCGTTGGCCGAGAGCCGCAGCACATAGGTCCCCTGCCGACCGAAACGCGCCGTGACACGGGTCTGGGCCGGATTGTCAAATGTGACCGTGCCCGGACCATAGATTTGCTGCCAGACGTGATGGACCGGTGCGCCTTCCGGCAAACCGTCGTCAGAGACCAGGCCAGTCAGGGCCAGCGGTTCCTCGAAGCCAATGACCTGATCGGGTCCCGCCTCCACAACCGGCGGCTGGTTGGCGCGGACCCTGATCGCGACTTCGTCCAACCCTGCCAGATCGGAATCATGAGCGGTCAACCGGAGGACATAGGTGCCGGCCCGGCTGAAGGTGGCGGTTGTCAAGGCGGAGGACGGGTCGGCAAACTGCACTTCGACCGGCCCGCTGACTTTCATCCATCGGTTTGTGAGAGTGGCTCCAGCGGGCAGTCCGTCGTCGGTGACCAACCCCTGCAGCCGCACCTCCCGCGGGGGTGGCGATGAGAACTCCCATTTGGCCAGGTTGTTGGCAGCAAGCCCTCCGGCCTTGGTGAACATGCCGCCGACATAAACACCCGTATCATCCACGGCGAGCGAGAAGATTGTGCCGTCCGTGCCATTGGTGCCGGCGCGACCCAGCGGAGACCAGAATTGTCCATTCCATCGGGCGATGCGGGAGGCCGAAAGACCGCCGGCTTCCAGGAAGCTCCCCGCCGCATACACATCGCGTCCATGAAGAACGATCGCCTCGACGGTGCTGTTCACCCCATTGGCGGGGCCGTCCCCCAGCGGCCACCACGCGGCACCGTCCCAGCGGGCCACGTTCCGGACGGAGCACGCGCCTGCGTTGGTGAAGTTGCCGCCTGCGTAGAGGTCGCCGTTGTCGGCCAAGGCGATGGTCAGCACCGGGAACGACCCAGCCTTGGAACCCGAGAGTCCCGCCCCCAGGGGCCGCCACCGGGTGCCATCCCACTCGACCACATTCGTCGCCATGCCATGAGGTGTGGACATGACGAAGCTGCCGGCTGCGAAGACGTTGCCGTTGCTGGCCACGGCGATGCTGTTCACGCACGCGCGCGGGTAGCCGCTGGGCGAGTCGGGATTGTCGAGGATATCGAAGATGCCCCGATCCAACGACGACCAGGTTGTGCCATCCCAAACCGCCAGGCTGCGGCACCAAGGCAGGTTCGTAAACGTCTGTGAGCTGGCATTGGTGGGTTGAAAGCACAGATTGCCCCCCACATACACCTTGTCCGCCGCAGTCGTGATCACCCGCACACTGTTCCCGCTCCGCTTGAAGTCCCACGAGTGCCACCGGGCGCCGTCCCAGCGCGCGGTCAGGTCCTTGAGCCCGTCCAGATTCCCCAAATCCTTGTGCATCCCGCCCACGAACACCTCCCTGCCCCGAATGGCGGCGCAGTCGAAGATCTCGCTGCAATACGGGAAATCGCCGCAGTCGGTACACCAGCCAGTCCACGGTGGAGCCCGAGCCGACGCCTTCATGTCCGACCGTTTCCGGGATGACATTGGTGTCGCGAAAGTTGTACCAGGTCGAGCCGTCGAACCGGGCGAGGCTCTTGGCCCAGACGCCGTTGGCGTTGGTGAAGCCGCCGGCCACCACGAGTGTGCCGTTGTCTACGGCCAGACTGTTGCGCCCCACCCAAAGAAATCCGCCCACAGGCTCGCCTGCGATCCCGGGTTGGCCGATGGCGTTGTTCCAACGATCCACCGAGAACAAGGAGCGGCTGGGGGACACACTCACATTCGTGACCGCAAAGGCACTGGGATAAAGGCGTTCCGGGTCCGGCAGAACGACCTCCAGATCGGGACCCGCATCCACCAGCGGCGGGTGATTGCAGGGATACACCGTCACCGTGACATCATCGTGGTGACTCAGGTGGGTGTCGCTGGCGCTGAGTCGCAGCATGTAGGAGCCGGGTTGCGAGAACGACGCCGTGGTGACCGCCGGCGCGTTGGTCACCGTGGGTTGGCTGAACGTGACCGTGCCCGGGCCACTGAGCGCACTCCAGACGCCGCAAAGCGGGGCGCCCGCCGGAAGCCCGTCATCGGTAATCACGCCCCTCAAGGTAATCTGGTTCGTGAGGCCCACGACCAGATCCCCTCCCGCGTGTGCCACCGGAGGCTGGTTCATCGCGGGGGTGCGGACCGCGATCAGGACCTCAGCGAACGATGAGCGATCCGTGTCGGTGGCGAGGATTCGGAGGACGTAGTCCCCCGTCTGGGAAAACGCGACACTTGTGGCTGTTTCGTGCGGATGGGTGAAGCTGACGGTTCCGGGGCCGCTGGCAAGGGTCCATTCCATGGTCACGGGCGCATTTTCCGGCAGGCCATCATCCAGAACCGTGGCTGACAGGTTGGCGAGCGCGGGAAGCAGGACCAGTTGCCGGGGGCCGGCGGTGACGGCGGGGGCCTGATTGACCGGAAGCACCCGGACCCCAAGTTCATCAAAAGCGTTCGTCAGGGAGTCATCGGCGGTGAGACGGAGGCGATAAGTGCCGGTTTCGTAGAACCGGGCCGTGGTCACTGCCTGACTTGACTGGCCAAACTCCATCAGCCCGATCCCGTCCACCACCGACCATGTCACCGTCACCGGAACACCCGCCGGGACGCCGTCGTCCGTGACCCGGCCCTCCAACAACAGTTCTTCGCCGACCGTGACGCACAAGTCCGGGCCGGCGTCGATGACGGGCGCCCCGTTGGCCGCGATGATCACCTCATCGGAACTGTCCGCCAACGAATCGCTGGCGGTGATGCGGAGCACATAGAGGCCGCTTTGGCCGAACCGGACCGTGGTCTGAAGGTTTGCGGACGCCTCGAACACGGCATCGCCCGGCCCGGACACTTTCGACCAGGTCACCGTGGGAGCGTCTGCGCCCGGCCACCCGTCGTCGGTGACACTCGCCCGGAGCGAGGCGCTCAGTGTGGAGTTGGTCTGGTCTGATCCCGCATCCACAATCGGCGCGCGATTGGCAAGAACTCCAACCTCATCGAAGCTGCTTGCAAGGGAATCGTTGGCCGTCAGGCGCAAGACATAGAATCCACTTTCGCTGAACGTGGCGCTGGTCCGCGGCGAAGACGGGTCTTCGAACACCACGGCTCCCGGACCGCTCACCTTGGACCAGGCGACCCGGTGGGTCGCGTTGGACGGCAGACCGTCGTCGCTCATGTATCCATCGAGGACGACTCCCGCGGGCAGCGTGTTGGTCTGGTTTGGACCGGCATCGACCGCGGGCGGCGCGTTGACCGTGATCAAGACTTCATCGCTGACCGCAAAGAAGAAATCATCCGCCGTCAACCGCAGCGTGTACACGCCGGAATGGCTGAAGGTGACTGGGGTGACGAGCGCCTGGGAATCGCCAATCACCGATGTTCCAGGACCGCCCACCTGGCTCCACTTCGTTTCCAGGAAGGGACTGAATCCGTCATCCAACACACTGCCGGTCAATGTGACCGTGTTGCCGGGCAGGCTGAGCGTTTGATCCGGGCCGGCATTGACCAGCGGCGCATCGTTCACGTTCGTGACGCTCAGTTCCACACGCCCCACCTGCGAAGTCAGACTGCCGTCACTGGCGACAAAGATGAACGCGTCGGATCCGTGGAAGTCTGAGCGGGGCAGATAGGTCAATGAAGGTGGCGCGCCCGAAAGGGTGCCGTTGGTCGGATGGCTCAACACAGTGAAGAACAGCGGACTCCCCTCGACATCCGCGCCGCTCAATCGGATCGACAGCACCTCGTCCTCGCCCGAAACAAGCGCCTGCGAATCCACGACCGGCGGGTCGTTGACAGGCTGGATGGTAATCGAAACCGGGGTTTCACCGGATTCCAGGATCCCGTCGCTGACTTTGAAAGTGAAGGTGTCGGCGCCTTGGAAATCGGATAGCGGCGTGTACCGCAATGCGGGCGGTGCGCCGCTCAAAAGTCCGTAGCTGGGAGGACGCTCGATGCTGTAAAGCAAGGCGTCACCGTCCGGATCACTCCCCTCCAAGACCAACTCGACCGCCACATCTTCGTCGGTCGCCAGGGCAGTCGGCACGCCGAGCGGTGCTTGGTTTGGGCGATTGACCGTGATGAGAACGTCGTCACAGGCTGACAGCTCACCGTCCGAGACCGTGAGTCGCACAACATAAATACCCGGCAGATCCATGGAAACCGCGGTATTCAGGGACCGGGAGTCCGCAAAGTGCGCGAGGCCCGGGCCCCCCACCTGAGACCAGGTGGAGCTGAGCGTCCCGTCCGCGGGCAGCCCGTCGTCGGTCACCGTACCGCTCAGCACCCCGCTGGCAGGCCAGGAGACGGTCTGGTCTGGTCCGGCGTGGACGTTGGGGGCGACGTTTTGAGCGCCGCAACTGACGAGACCGAGGAAGCGGGCATGGATGCGGTTTTGGCCGGGCAGATGGTATCCCAGGAGCTGAACTCGAGCGAAGCCCGAGATGTGATAGGCCGTCCCAACCCCCTGTCCCTGGACCTGGTCCCAGACAGGAACAATGATGGGCACAGACTGAAGGCCCTCCAAGGCCTGCCGGATTTGCTTGTTGTTGGAAACGCCCGGTCTGCCCTGAACCCAGTCCCCTTGGGTCAATTGCCGGTCTGAGGTGTCCCGGGGGTTGACATAGGTTTCACTGTCGCCGGGCGGTGTGAGACTCTGGATCAAGGCCGGGCTGCCGGGACTGCCGCTCCAGCTCAGCCATCCGAAGTTCCCCGGTTGCTCGCCATTGAGGATGTCTGTGAGGTTGGATCCGGCTGGCACCCCCTCGATTGATCTCGCGGACAAGGCGATGGGATACACCTCGCAGGGCTGGGCCCATAACGGGGGTCCGGAGATTAAAATGAGGAAGTGCCCTAACTTGAACCAAAGCAACCTGCCCTTGAAGATGCCAACCTGACGGCCCACCCGTTTCCAGATCCCCTGCCCCACCATAACCCGTTCCCTTTCCCTTAAGATTTCCCTTTGCCCAATTGCCCAACCCGGATTCGAAGAATCCACATCACCCCGCCACAGGAGAGACGCTGGCGTTTTAGCCATCCACAACCGGAAGGCAAGCACTTTCAGCAATTCAGCATCGCTACCAACCTCGCAAGGGCACGCTTGGGTAACGTCAGTCCTTTGAGTCCGCAAGTTCTGGAGCCGGGCATGTCAAAGGCCAGAAGGACGCCACGGTGTCGGCCATACCGACGTAATCGCTGATGAGCTTCGCGCTCCGTTCTCCGAGGTGCTCCTGGAAAGGAACCAGGCTGGCTGCCAGCATCGGAAAGCGGCGAGCGTAGTCCGATACAAGCCCCTTGAGGACCTCGACATCCTGGATTCTGCCCAGCGCCGTCTGGTAATGTCCCATGGCCTCAAGCTGGAGACTGGACGCACTGCCCACTGCGCCTGGCAGTGACTCCACCATGTAGCGAAACCTCTTGTAGACGATACGCACCCGATGAATGGTGGCCGGGTCCGAGGGATCCATCTGACGCTTGCGTTGGAGGACGGTCAGGTAGGCTTCTTTCAGGGCACGCACCACCGAATCGTGCAGGACAGCCTTGGCCGCCAGGCGCGCGGATGGATCGGTCAACTCGGTCTCCAGCACCTTCAGTTGTCGCTCGATCCTGTCCATCTTGAATCCGGCAATCGATTCGTTGGCCGATTGCGTGTGGTCCCCTTCCCTTCGCCCGAGGTCAATCCACAGCCCTGCGACCTCGGGAAACCGGGCCAGGTCATCCCTCAGCGCCCGCTGCTGCACCTGCACATCGCGCAATGCGCCCAAGGGTTTCAGGAAACGTTTGAGCGCGCGGATGACTGGATCCAGCGCCGCGTTGGGCACCGCTTCCAGCACCAGGGACACCCGGGCAATGAGCCGCCGGCAATGCACCCGGGCATCGTGGACTGCATCCTCGGAGAAATCCCGCCGGCACCGGGCGCACATCTTGTGGAAACGCAACCACTGCTGTGAAACCGCATCGGCCAGTTGATAGGCCACCAGAAAATCCCGGCGTGGAATTCCCAGGTCGGACAACAGTTGAAGCAGCACAGTTTGCGTGTGCTGGTCACAGCCAGATTCAGCCCATTGCCGCGCTGCCTGTGCCAGCAGGCCCACCGCCGAGCCGGCGTCCGGGCCTGAAGCATCGCTGCTCGCCAGGTTGGGCGCGTCGGGTCCCGAATCGGGCTGGTTGGCGGTGATCCTCATTGCAATTCAGGCAGCATGAAAACCTTCTGCAACGCCGTCGAGACGACCTGATGGGCGCTCGACCCGGCCAGTGCCGCACACGCGTCAGCCGGACGCGGCGATCGGCCTGGGTTCTTCCAAGCCTGTGCGCGGATGCTCCACATCAGCCTCGACTCCATTTTGGGGGTGACTCGCGCCGGAATCGGGCGCATCGAACGCGGAGGCGAGGTTCCCGCTGCCCTGCAAGGCCATCGCCAGGTCGCAAAAGGCCTCATCGAGACACGCGCTCAATTCAGTTCGAGCCTCCTGGGATTCCTTGGCAGCCTGCTTGGCGGCTTCCTTTGCCCTCGTGTAGGCCTTGCGGGCGCGTTTCATTTCCTTGCGAAGCCGGCTGACCTCCGCATCCGCCCCCTGGGCCAGCCGCTCCATCTCACGCGCCCGCGCCGCGCATTGGCGGACGCGCTCATTGGCTGTCAGAGGCGCGAGTTCAATTCTGTGCTTTGCCGTGCTCATGCGGCTGTGCTCGATGGACTGGGTTGGCCGGGAATCGCCTGCCGATCACGGGGCGTTCCGGGTCGGAGGCTTTCCTTACTGCAGGTACAGCTACCCGATTCATCTCCCGCGCTCAAGTGATGAATCAGGGGCAAATGCAGCAGGCGGGTAGCTCGGTTCTCGGAAGTGAATTCCGTTCCGGCAGGGCGCCGGCACCTTGGTGCCCGGTCCGCGCACAGCGGGGGCCCACCCTATCGGAAAAGTTCTCCTGAGAATCAGTCTGGGCGTTGCAGATTAGCAGGATACGGCGTGGTGGGATCCAGGCCATGCATCCCCAACATTGCACACGCAACCGACATCGATTCCTCGCGCGCTCAAGGCGATTTCATTCGGAAATACCTGAAGTTGTTCGTGGCCGGCACCAACGTGTTCTGCCGGTTGTTGATGATTTGAACCGGGACCGTGAGAGGCGACCAGGAGATGGGGCTGTTCAGACTCGGCGTGGCCTCGAGTTCCGACCCGCCACAGATGATCGGCCAAGTCAGGCGCACGCTGTCACTGTTGGGACTGACCTCCTCGATGCCCATGACCCAGAAGCTGGGGGGCAGGTCCGCCACCGTCACGTTGGGGAGACTGACGCTGTTGGTGCTGTTGGGATCGAATGTGGTTGCCGCTGCGACCGCTCCACCCTGAAGCGAACCGCAGGTGATCGGCATGGTGACGAGCTGCACCTGCCGGGTGGCATTGGCGGGCATGTTGCCCAACTGGATCAGTGCAGGACTGGAGCATTTGCCCGCCGCGCCGACCTGGTAGATGGCCTGAATCTCCGACCCGGTCAGCGGCCGGCCATACAGGGACAGTTCATCAATCAAACCCTTGAAGAAGTAGCCTGGCACACCGCCATTGTCATCGGCGCCGATATACAGCGGGTGCGTGTCGTAGCTGATGGCGTTGGTCTCGAAGCCGACATCCACCAGTTCGCCATTGATGTAGAGCGCCTGCACATCGGTGGCTGGGTCAAAGCTGTAGCCTACATGGAACCACTGATTGAGTTGCGGGAACACATCCGGAGCGAACTCGGCCGGATAGGCGTCCCGGATGAGGTAGCGGTTCAGGCGCACCAGGTCTTCGCCGGCCGGGCTCCGGCCCAGGATGTATTGGCTTTCCGGCGAAAGGGTGACCCCGGCGAAACGGACGGGATCGTAGATCGAACCGTTGCCGATGAGGATATTGAGGTCGGCAATCAGCGCCGCATGGAGCGTGTCGTTGGTGCCCCCGGAGTAGGCTGTCAGCAGAACCAGCGTGGGCGCCGACAGGTTCGTCTGGATGAATTGCGACACCGGATCCACGGGAACCTTCAACTTGAACGCGAAGGATTGCAGATCCACCAAGTCGCCTGACTGGAAGTACGAGTAGGTCGGGAACTCGGGATAACGCAGGAAGGAACCCGAGCTGTTGGTGTTGGCGATGCTGGCGTAGAGAACGCCGGACTCGATCCACACCGAGTAGGAATCGAGCGTGCCGGTGCCGACGCGTTTGCCCAGGACCACATGCACGCCGGTCACGTCCTGCACTTTGATCCAACCCTCGACGGTGAGGCTGGTGGGACGCAGATCTGAATCGTCGGGCACGCTCACGGTGTCGTTGGTGCCGTCGAAGCTGAACGCCTGGGCGACGATGCCATTGCTGTAGGCGACGCCACCGGCGGTGGTGCCGTTATTGCCGTTGACCGAGTCATTGGCATTGTTCTCGGCGCGCCACCAGGCGACTGGTCCCGGTCGCGGGCAAGCCATGGCCGGATTCGAGCCGTCGTTACCATAAGCTGGACCTGGCCATTGAAGGGCATGAGCTGCAACTGCACGCCGTTGGCGGTGCAGGGCCCCTCGTTGCTCACCACCATGGAATAGACCAGGTTGTCACCCACATAGATGGGATTGGGCGCCACGGACACGTTCAGCGCCAGGTCGGCCTGCACAATCACGATCACGTTCTGGTTGGGTGGTGGTGTTGCCGTTGCCGTCGTTGAAGGTCCAGGTCACCACATTTGTGCCCTGCGCCGCAATCGGAAACCTTGCGGTCGTCGTGCCGGTCACGCTGCCTTTACAGTTATCCGTTGTGGTCGGAGCCGCGGGCGTGCCGTGCATTCGCCCAACACATCCGGCAGACCGGCCAATTGACCGGTGGAGTTATGTCATTCACGATCACTTTCTGGTTAGGGGTGGTGGTGTTGCCGTTGCCGTCGTTGAAAGTCCAGGTCACCACCGTCGTGCCCTGGGCCGTGATCGGCAAGCTGGTCGTCGTCGTGCCGGTGATGCTGCCGACACAGGCATCGGTCGCGGTCGGAGCCGTCGGCGTGCCAGCATTCGCCCGTCACATCCGGCAGGCTGGCCACATTCGCCACGGCGCTGTCACGTCATCCAGCACCACGTTCTGGGTCGGGGTCGCGCTGTTGCCGTTGCCGTCGTTGTAGGTCCAGGTCACCACCGTTGTGCCCTGGGCCGTGATCGGGAAGCTGGTCGTCGTCGTGCCGGTGATGCTGCCCACACAGGCATCGGTCGCGGTCGGAGCCGTCGGCGTGGCCAGCATCCGCCCGTCACATCCGGCAGGCTGGCCACATCCGCCACGGGCGCCGTCACGTCATCCAGCACCACGTTCTGGGTCTGGGTCGAGGTGTTGCCGTTGCCGTCGTTGTAGGTCCAGGTCACCACCGTTGTGCCCTGGGCCGTGATCGGGAAGCTGGTCGTCGTCGTGCCGGTGATGCTGCCCACACAGGCATCGGTCGCGGTCGGAGCCGTCGGCGTGGCCGAGCATTCGCCCGTCACATCCGGCAGGCTGGCCACATCCGCCACGGGCGCCGTCACGTCATCCAGCACCACGTTCTGGGTCTGGGTCGCGCTGTTGCCGTTGCCGTCGTTGTAGGTCCAGGTCACCACCGTTGTGCCCTGGGCCGTGATCGGGAAGCTGGTCGTCGTCGTGCCGGTGATGCTGCCCACACAGGCGTCGGTCGCGGTCGGAGCCGTCGGCGTGGCCGAGCATTCGCCCGTCACATCCGGCAGGCTGGCCACATCCGCCACGGGCGCCGTCACGTCATCCAGCACCACGTTCTGGGTCTGGGTCGAGGTATTGCCGTTGCCGTCGTTGTAAGTCCAGGTCACCACCGTTGTGCCCTGGGCCGTGATCGGGAAGCTGGTCGTCGTCGTGCCGATAACGCTGCCGACACAGGCATCGGTCGCGGTCGGAGCCGTCGGCGTGGCCGAGCATTCGCCCGTCACATCCGGCAGGCTGGCCACATCCGCCACGGGCGCCGTCACGTCATCCAGCACCACGTTCTGGGTCTGGGTCGCGCTGTTGCCGTTGCCGTCGTTGTAGGTCCAGGTCACCACCGTCGTGCCCTGGGCCGTGATCGGCAAGCTGGTCGTCGTCGTGCCGGTGATGCTGCCCACACAGGCATCGGTCGCGGTCGGAGCCGTCGGCGTGGCCGAGCATTCGCCCGTCACATCCGGCAGGCTGGCCACATTCGCCACGGGCGCCGTCACGTCATCCAGCACCACGTTCTGGGTCTGGGTCGAGGTGTTGCCGTTGCCGTCGTTGTAGGTCCAGGTCACCACCGTTGTGCCCTGGGCCGTGATCGGCAAGCTGGTCGTCGTCGTGCCGGTGATGCTGCCCACACAGGCATCGGTCGCGGTCGGAGCCGTCGGCGTGGCCGAGCATTCGCCCGTCACATCCGGCAGGCTGGCCACATTCGCCACGGGCGCCGTCACGTCATCCAGCACCACGTTCTGGGTCTGGGTCGCGCTGTTGCCGTTGCCGTCGTTGTAGGTCCAGGTCACCACCGTCGTGCCCTGGGCCGTGATCGGGAAGCTGGTCGTCGTCGTGCCGATAACGCTGCCGACACAGGCATCGGTCGCGGTCGGAGCCGTCGGCGTGGCCGAGCATTCGCCCGTCACATCCGGCAGGCTGGCCACATTCGCCACGGGCGCCGTCACGTCATCCAGCACCACGTTCTGGGTCTGGGTCGAGGTATTGCCGTTGCCGTCGTTGTAAGTCCAGGTCACCACCGTTGTGCCCTGGGCCGTGATCGGCAAGCTGGTCGTCGTCGTGCCGATAACGCTGCCGACACAGGCATCGGTCGCGGTCGGAGCCGTCGGCGTGGCCGAGCATTCGCCCGTCACATCCGGCAGGCTGGCCACATCCGCCACGGGCGCCGTCACGTCATCCAGCACCACGTTCTGGGTCTGGGTCGAGGTATTGCCGTTGCCGTCGTTGTAAGTCCAGGTCACCACCGTTGTGCCCTGGGCCGTGATCGGCAAGCTGGTCGTCGTCGTGCCGGTGATGCTGCCCACACAGGCGTCGGTCGCGGTCGGAGCCGTCGGCGTGGCCGAGCATTCGCCCGTCACATCCGGCAGGCTGGCCACATCCGCCACGGGCGCCGTCACGTCATCCAGCACCACGTTCTGGGTCTGGGTCGAGGTATTGCCGTTGCCGTCGTTGTAGGTCCAGGTCACCACCGTTGTGCCCTGGGCCGTGATCGGGAAGCTGGTCGTCGTCGTGCCGGTGATGCTGCCCACACAGGCATCGGTCGCGGTCGGAGCCGTCGGCGTGGCCGAGCATTCGCCCGTCACATCCGGCAGGCTGGCCACATTCGCCACGGGCGCCGTCACGTCATCCAGCACCACGTTCTGGGTCTGGGTCGAGGTGTTGCCGTTGCCGTCGTTGTAGGTCCAGGTCACCACCGTCGTGCCCTGGGCCGTGATCGGGAAGCTGGTCGTCGTCGTGCCGGTGATGCTGCCCACACAGGCATCGGTCGCGGTCGGAGCCGTCGGCGTGGCCGAGCATTCGCCCGTCACATCCGGCAGGCTGGCCACATTCGCCACGGGCGCCGTCACGTCATCCAGCACCACGTTCTGGGTCTGGGTCGAGGTATTGCCGTTGCCGTCGTTGTAGGTCCAGGTCACCACCGTTGTGCCCTGGGCCGTGATCGGGAAGCTGGTCGTCGTCGTGCCGGTGATGCTGCCCACACAGGCATCGGTCGCGGTCGGAGCCGTCGGCGTGGCCGAGCATTCGCCCGTCACATCCGGCAGGCTGGCCACATTCGCCACGGGCGCCGTCACGTCATCCAGCACCACGTTCTGGGTCTGGGTCGAGGTATTGCCGTTGCCGTCGTTGTAAGTCCAGGTCACCACCGTTGTGCCCTGGGCCGTGATCGGCAAGCTGGTCGTCGTCGTGCCGGTGATGCTGCCCACACAGGCATCGGTCGCGGTCGGAGCCGTCGGCGTGGCCGAGCATTCGCCCGTCACATCCGGGAGCACTGCCACGTCAGGCACCGGGGCGGTTTGATCCACAATTGTCACCACGGCGTTGCAGGTGGAGACGAGACCGTTCACGTCGGTGACGGTCAGCGTGACGTTGTTCGCTCCGAGATTGGCACAGGTGAAGTTGGTCTGACTGATACTGAGCCCCGCAATCCCACAGTTGTCCGTGCTGCCCCCATCCACCTGCGAGGGTGAGATCGTTGCGTTGCCCGCGCCGTCGAGCGGCACGGTGATGTTCTGACATACCGCGTTGGGCGGTTGGGTGTCGGTGACGGTCACGGTGAAGGTGCAGGTTTGAATCTGGCTCTCGGCGTCCGTGACGGACTGCGTGACGGTCGTGATGCCGACCGGGAAGGTGGAACCGTTGGTGGGTGAGTAGGTGACC
>CAVVUP010000029.1:0-320854 GCA_963751435.1 uncultured Verrucomicrobiae bacterium
TTTGTTCATCTCGGTATCCGTTATGGGTCAGTCCTTCATTGCGAGCCGGCTTCAGCGTCCCAGCCGCCGCCCAGGGCCTTGTAGAGTGCCACCACATTTTCGGTGACGGTGCGTTCGCTTTGCACCAAGGCGTCCTCGGCTTGGTAGAGCGCGCGTTGGGTGATCAGCACGTTCAGGAAGTCGCCGACCCCGGACGTGTAGAGCTGGTCCGCCAGTTCGAGGGAGCGGCGCGTGGAATCCACGACCTCGTTGAGGGACTGGTAGCGTTCCTTCTCCTTCTGGTAGGCGACCAGCGCGTTCTCCACCTCCTCGAGCGAGGTCAACACGGTCTGGTTGAACTGCGCCAGCAACTCCTCCTGCCGCGCGGTCCGGGCGTTGATCTGTGACTTCAGACGGGGGTATCGAGCAGACGCCAGCGGACCGACGGCCCTGCCGACCAGAACTGGCTTCCGGGCGAGAAGAGCGTGCCGGCGTCGAGACTCTGATAACCAGCCGTTCCGGTGAGAAAGAACTTGGGAAACAACTCGGCCTGCGCCACACCGATTTGGGCGGTGGCCGCGGCCAGTTGACGTTCGCTGGCGCGCACGTCCGGTCGGCGCAGCAACAAGTCCGAGGGCAAGCCGGCCGGCACTTCCGGCGGGGTGGCGGGGATGGGGGCGGCGGGTGCCAGCTCGGCGTCGAGCGACCCCGGCGGTTCGCCCAACAGCACACTGAGGCGGTGGCTGGATTGCTTGACCGCCGTCTCCAGACTCGGCACCTGCGCCCGGGTGGCGGCGAGCAGGGCCTTGGCCTGGGAAACATCAAGCTCGGTGGCGAGCCCCTTGTCGAAGCGCATCTGGGTGATCCCCACCACCTCCTGCTGCGAGGTCAGGTTGTCCTGCGCGATCCGAAGCCGTTTCTGGGACCCGCGCAGGTCGATGTAATTTCGCGCGACCTCCGCCAGCAGCGAGACGAGCACGCTGCGCTGTTGGTCCTCGATGGCCTGCAGTTCGGCGGTGGCGGCCTGCAACGACCGGCGTTTGCCGCCGAAGACATCAATCTCCCAGATCGCATCAAACCCGGCTTGATAGGTGTCCGTCTCCAACAGGCGCACCGGGAAGGAGAGTGAATTCTCGCTGCGTTTTGCCATGTTGTAGGAGGCGCCCGCGCCGAGGGTGGGAATGAAGTCGGCCACCACCGCCCCGCGCAGCGCACGAGCGGCGCGCACCCGGGCGGCCGCCGCCTGAAGATCGTAATTGGACCGCACCGCTCGACCGATCAACGAATCCAAGGTCGAATCATTCAGTGTCCGCCACCATTGGGCCAGGGCGCGGGAACTGTTGGTGGTGACGCCGGAACCCGTGTCGGTCCAACCCGCCGGCGTCGGGGTCTTGGGAGCCTGGTAATTCGGGCCCACGCTGCAGCCGGCAAGGGCCAGCAGCAGCGACACGGCGGCGGTCTGGGGGAAACGGTTCATGACGCGCGGGCCGGTGCTTGTGCTCCCAGGAGGAACAGGTCCAGGACGAACCGGCTGCGCGTCCGCAGCGGGCTGTGGTCTCCGCTTTGCAACCAGTCGCGGGTGAGTTGCATCATCATCCCGGACAGGGCGAGGGCGAACTGACGCGGCTGGCCGCGGCGAAACACCCCGCGGCGCTGCCCGGATTGAATCAGGCGCGTCAGCACCCCGAGGTATTCCTCATAGAGTTCCACCACGCCCCGCCAGCGTTCGTCGCGGTTCTCGAACAGATTCATGCCCTCCCGGGCATAGATGCTGAAGAAACGGCGATTCTGGTCAAAATACTCCATGCGCGCCCGCACCAGATGGCGCAGGGCCTCGACGGGCTCTTCGGATTGGACGATATGCTGGCGGATGGCCTCACTCAGGGCGCAGATCTTGTCCTCGAACAGCTCGATGTAGAGCGTCTCCTTGTCCGTGAAATAGAGATACACCGTGCCGGTGGCGTATTCGGCCGTGCGCGCGATTTCCTCGATGGACGCCGCGTGGAATCCCTTGGCGGCAAACACCTGCTCGGCGGCCGCCAGGATGTCCGCCCGCCGCTGCCGCCGCTCCCGCTGCCGGCGCGGCAGTGGGCTGACGCATTCCTCAGAAAGTGAACCACCATTCATTGACGGGACAGTATCCGCCTGGCACGGCCGGGTCAAGACGGCGCCTGAGACGGCGCACGAGGCGAATTGCGCGTCTGTCCTCCGAAGCACCGCGCTGGCCCGTTGCGGAGGAGGGAAAGTCGCCCGAGCCCGCAGGCAGGAAAGCCTGTGCTGGGGCGCGCGGCGCGGTTCAACGGGAGCGCGCCTGCTCCAGGATGCGCCGGGCGCGTGCGAGCGAGCCCAGATTGTGCACCCGACGGTATCCCAATCGTTTGAGAGCGGCTCTTGCCAGGGCGCTCCGGGTTCCGCTCAGGCAATGCAGCAGCAGGGGGGCATCCCGATCTGTTGCGACCGACCCGATACGTCCGGACAGTTCGTCCAAGGGAACATTGAGGGTGCCCGGCAGCCGGCCGGAGTTGTGCTCCGCTTTGCTGCGAACATCGATGACCTTGGCGCCTTGCGCGATCAGTTGCTGTGCCGCCCGGGCCGGAAGGAGTGTCAACCGCTTCATCAAGATCGTCGCGACCACGATCGCGGCGCCCATCAGCAGGATGAGGAGTGAATTGTCCATACGTAGGTTCGACGGACGGTTCGGTGTGCGCTAAGCCTTGAGGCGATAGGTGATGCGCGCCTTGGTCAGATCGTAGGGGGACATTTCCAGGCGCACCCGGTCGCCCACGGTCAGCCGTACCCAATGCTTGCGCATCTTGCCCGAGATGTGGGCCAGCACCTCGTGTTGGTTGTCCAGTTTCACCCGGAACATCGTGCCGGGCAGGACGGCGCACACGGTGCCCTCCAATTCGATGTGTTGTTGATCCGCGCTCATTCCGACTTCAGTCACATCCGTCCGGCGTGGGATCACATCCTCCCATGAAGCTGTCAGACTGGATGTTAAGTGGCGACAGGATGGCAGGGGTTCGCCGCCGATCAAGCCCGCGTTTTGGGGAAATGGGCAGGCGCCTGCTGGCCATATCGCCTGTTTCGGAGCGCCAACGGGCTGTCGGCTTTGGACTCCCGCCTTGCGAGGAGTGTCCGGTCGGGTTGGCAACGTGCGCGTGGCGGGCCCGCAAGAAAGTGCGGCCATTGGCCTGCGCGCTGCGCCCCCTTACCGACCCCTCGCCGCCTCCGGATCCCGATACCGGTAAAAGGTGGTCAGGATACTGAAGAGGATCGCGACGACGAACGTGAGCCCGGCATAGAACAGAAACATCTGCGGCGTGACGGAAACATCGTGGCCCTCGGTTGCTGTTCCGAGCACCAGCCCCGCCACATTCGTCACCCCCGTCACCAACAGGTTCCCGATCGCCACCGTCAGGGTCCAGAATCCCATGATGATGCTCTTCATGGAAGGAGCGGCTTCGCGGTAGGCGAACTCAAGGCCCGTGGTGGAGAACAGGACCTCGGCAATCGTCAGCACGATGTAAGGCAGGAACTGCCACAGCACACTCATCTGCTCGCCGCCATCAATCCTCTGCTGGAACCAGGCCACAATGACAAACGAACCGGCTGCGAGAAACATCCCGCCGGCCATCCGCTTCAGCGGGCTGGCAAAGCGTCCGATCGCCGGATACACCAGCAGGGTCAGGATCGGCACAAAGATCATCACCAGGATCGGGTTGGCCGAGAGCATCTCCTCGGGACCGATCCGGTAGGCCGGGCGAATGTCCCCCGGAAAGGACTGTTCCAGGAGCAGGCGGTTCAGGCGGCCCAGCGAGGCCTCGTCCGGGCCGGCTTCCAGCAGCCCACGCGTTTCGGCGCTCAGCCGGTTGGTTTCGAAGCGGTCCGGGGAATAGAAGGTCTCGGAGACAAGGATTCGATTGAGTTCGGCAGCGATTGCCTCCTGTTTGGTCCTCGATCCGGCTTCTGCATTGGCCAGCAGGGATTGGGTCGATGGGCTCAACAACCCCCGGACGTGAGCCGAGACGGCGTTGGTCCCCTCGCGCAAGGTGACGGCGAATTGATCCGGATCCTGGAAATCGTCGGGGGCAAACTCTGCGGAAGCCAGATACCGCGGCTTCATCATCTCGCCCTGCAACACCCACGTGGAGAATGTCTGGTCGAACAATGCCCAGAACACCGGCGCCAGCGCAAAGACCATCAGGATCGGTCCCACCGACCGTGCGGCCTCCACCTCGGCGTCCGTGAACCGGGAGCGGGCGGTGTCCCAGAACTTCTGGCCGGCTGAACGGGCTGAGCGGTGTTGAAAGGCATGCCCGAACACCTTGAAGAAGCCGGCGGTTTTCGTTTTGGAAGCCGGCGGCACCATGATGTAGTGCTTGGTGCCCAGCCAGAAGACGAAGGTGGCCAGGGCCATGGCGATTCCCGGAATGCCGAACGCCCAGCCGTAGCCGGCGGTCTTGCGGACCAGTGGAATAGTCAGGAATGCGGCGGTGGACCCCAGGTTGATGCACCAATAAAACGCGGCATAAGCCTTGGGCAGCAGGTGCTTCTGATGCGGCCCGAACTGGTCTCCCATGAACGCCGACACGCACGGCTTGATTCCCCCCGACCCAAACGCAATCAGGCCCAGTCCGACATACAGGCAGATCGTCTTGCCATCAATCGTGTGCACCGAATCGCTCAACGCCATCACCCCATGCCCCGCACAGTAGGACAGCGAGATCCAGAGAATCGTCTTGTACCGGCCCCAAAACCGGTCGGACACCCAGGCGCCGAGGATCGGCATGAAATAGTTGGCGAAACTGAACAGGTGAATGATCGTCGTCGCCTCGTCCCGCGACATCAGCAACACATTTGTGATGTAGAGGGCCAGGATGCCTTTCATCCCGTAATAGCTGTAACGCTCGGCGGTCTCGTTTCCCAGAATGAACCGGGCCTGGGACGGGAACCGGTCGTTGGGCGTGGCTGGATTCGGGCTCATCTGTGTCGGGGCCTTTGCCTAGCCAATCCATGCCCCCGGCGCGAGCACTTTCGACAGGAAAGTCCACCCTCCCGAACGCGACTGAAGCTCCCCATGAACCAGCCCCGGAGCGCGGGTCTGCGACCCGCAGCGGCAGCGCCCTGTCCGGCGTCCACAAAGGTTCGCTCACCCATCCGCCCTTCGAGGCTGCTGCGGCTCATAGAGCCGCGCTCCTGCGCAACGGGTTCATGGACTCAATGCGTTCTAAAAAAGAAACTTCGCTTCCCACGAACCGGCCCCGGACCGCGGAGTGTCTCAATCCGCAGCGGCTCCGATGATGCGGTGCTGCTGCGAGTTGAGGACAACTCGCGCTCCTTGCCCGGGTTCAGGGAAAGGTTGTCCATCGACCGACCGTCCAGAGTTGGGGTGGACACCGGCTGCGTCCGGCTCAGGGGTTGGAGGGTTGTGCGTCTCCCCACAGGTTGCGCACATGCTGCACGCCGAGACGCACTTCGTCCGGAGTCAGCCGCGGGCTCAACTCGAAAACCCGGATGGTGTCCGGGTTGATGAAACCCTTCAGGCCATCGAAATCCACAGTGCCGGATCCGGGGGGACGGTGGTCCCGCCCCGGGAATGCCACGTCATGAATGTGAGCGCCCCCCAGGCGATCCCGCAGCGATTCCAGGTGCAGGCGATGGGAGAGAATCCCCAGGTGCTCCTTGATCTGGGCGTGACCGAAATCGTGCCAGTAGACCACAGTCGGGCTGTCCAACTGCCGGAACAGGGACGGGAAATCGCCGTCACAGGGAAGCTCTTCCAGCGCCTCGCGGTTTTCGATCCCGAGCCGAACCCCGCGCTTCCGGGCTTCCGGAATGAGTCTTTCGAGGAATTGGATCGACCGCGCCCAATACGCTTCCTTTTTCGACTCCCGCTTCTCATCGGCTTCCATGCACAGCCGCTGGTATTTCTCCTCGTTCTGCTGGCCGCGCTCCACCAGGTCGAGCAGTTTTTCGGTATAGGACTTCATTTCCACCGAGCCCAAGTGCAGCACAACGGCAGAGGCGCGGAGGCGTTCGGCCAGCTCGAGGGTTTTCAGCGTGTGTTTCCAGCAGGATTCGACTTCGCGGGGCGAGGGGGAGGAGCATTGGTAAAGATTGGGCGAGGGGCGCGTGACCCCCATGGGCAGCGGGCAGAAATTGTGCAGGCTTGAAATGCGGATCTCGCCGGCGTCCACGGCGTCCAGAATCCCCGGCACCAGGCTGACGCGAATGCCGTGGCTGAGTTCGGCATGATCAAAGCCCAGCTCCCGAATCTCATGCAACATGGCCCGCCCATCGGTGTGCCTGCTGGAATTCCAACAGGTGGACATGGAATACATCGGGGGCAGCATGTTCACACACCTTTAGTCGTGGCAACGAGAAAGGACCGGCTTTTTCCATTGCGGCGAACCGGGCGCGGTCATAGGCTCCCGCTGCAACCCGCAGAAAGGATTTTATGTATTTCGGTGTCGACTATCATCCGGAACAATGGGTCTATCCTTACGCTGGCTCCGCTGAGAATCCTGAGCTTCAGTGGGAGAAGGACATCGCGATGATGCTCAAAGCCGGCATCAATGTGGTGCGTGTGGGCGAATTTGTTTGGGGGCTGTGCGAGCCGCAGGAGGGGAAGTACGACTTTGACTGGCTGCAGCGGCTCATGGATCTCATGGGCAAGGCCGGGATCCAGGTGGTCCTGTGCACGCCCACGGCGGCCCCCCCCGTCTGGCTGGCCCGGGCGCATCCGGAGATTCTGCCCGTGGACCACCGGGGCCTGACCCTGCACGAGGGCACCCGCCGCGCCGTCTGCCTGAACAGCGACGTGTTCTGGGACTATTCGAAGCGGATTGTCGAGCAACTGGCCAGACGGCTGGGCAAGCACCCGCAACTGATTGCCTGGCAGATCGACAACGGGCTCGGCGGCCATTTCACGGAGGAATCCTTCAACGAGGACACCCGGCGGGACTGGCACCTCTGGCTGGAGGCGAAATACGGGAGTGTCGCCCAACTCAACGAACGCATGGGGCTGCGGCATTGGGGCCAGACAGTCAACAGTTGGGGCGAAGTCCCCATGCCCTTGATGGCGCCCACCGTTCACAATCCCGCGTTGATGCTGGATTGGCGGCGGTTCTGCAGCGACACCATCGTCCAGTATGTGCGCATGCAGGCCGATCTGCTGCGCGAGATCACGCCCGACATCCCGGTCACCACCAACCTGCGGCCGTTGATCCATCGCTTCGACCATTTCGACCTGGCCGAGGTGCTGGATTTCGTCTCCATCGAGAGCACCGCCGCCATCAAGAACCAGGTCCTCGGAGCTGGCCTGCGAAATCGACATGCTCCGCTCGCTCAAGAAAACCGGGGTCCAGGCGCCAGGCGGCGACGCAGGGATTCTGGGTGATGGAGCAGAAGGCCGGCAATGTGAACTGGCAGGAGGTCAATTCACTGGTGCGCCCCGGGGTGCTCCGGATGTTCACTTACCAGTTGGTTTCCCGGGGGGCCGAAGCGGTGCTTTATTTCCGCTGGCGCCAACCGCGCTTCGGCAGCGAACAATACCACGGGGCGGTGCTGCCGCATGCCGCCCACGAGGACGGCCGCGTCTACAACGAGATCAGCCAGATCGGCGAGGAATTGAAACTCCTGGCCCCCGCCATCAAGGATACCCAGGTCAAGCCCGAGGTCTGCATCCTCTACTCCCACGAAAACGAATGGTCGCTGCAATACCCGCTGCAGCCCAACAAGTACTTCAGCCTGCGCGAACACATCCAGTTGTTCTACAATGCGCTGCATGACCGCAACATCCTCGTCGACTTCGCCCGGCCCTGCCGAAGACCTCTCGGCTTACCGACTGGTGATCGCCCCCTCGATGCACCTGCTGTCGGCCGGCGAGGCGGATCGGCTCAAGCTCTATGTCCAGAACGGCGGCACCCTGGTCAGCACGTTCAACACCGGCCTCGTGGACGGCAATCACATGGCGCCCGATGACGGGGTATCCGAACAATCTCACCGACCTGTTCGGCCTGGAGGTGATCGAGTTCGACGCGCTGCCGCCCGGGGAGGAGAACCACATCACCTTCAAGGGAACCTTCCCCACGACCCATCTGCATCCGGCACGACTGTGGTGCGACCTGATTCAGCCGAAGGAATGCCAGGTGCTGGCCACCTACGCCAAGGACTTCTATTCCGGCCGCCCCGCCATGACCTTGAACACCTTCGGCCTGGGCAAGGCAATCTACATCGGGACCCAAAGCCATCAGCACTTTTATTTCGATCTGGTCACTTGGATCCGGCAGTTATGCGGCCTGCAGCCTTTGCTCAAGGTTCCGGAGAATATCGAGGTGGCCATGCGCCAGAAGGAGGGCTCGAACCTGCATTTCCTCCTCAATCACCAGCACTCGCTCGGTCCGCATCCAGTTCTACAAGCCCATGCACGATTTCCTCACCGGATCCAACGTCGTGGGCAGCCATGAACTCCCCGGACGCGGCGTGCTCGTGCTGGACGAGCATCCCGACACCAAGCACATGGAATAGCGCAGCGGCGCCCGCGCCATGCCCCCGTTTCCACGGCGACATGCCTTTCGTCCCCGCACCACCGCGCGCCAGCGGGTGTTGACGGAGTGGCGCGGCATTGATCTGGCCCCCCTGGAAAAGGCCGCAGCGCGCAGCGCCCGGTCCGTGGGTGATATCCTGCCCAGCGTGCTCACAGGCCTGCGAATGGACCGCCGCCAGGCCGAAGCGGAAATCGTCAAGGTCTGGAACAGCATGATCGATCCAAACATCGCCGCGCATGCCCAGCCCACCGGCATCCGAAAGGGCACCTTGTTTGTCACCGTGGACAGCAGTACCTGGCTTTCGGAGATCGTGCGGTATCGGCGACGGGAAATCCTGGAGCGGCTTCGACATAGTTTTGGACCGCAGATGATCCAGCGGGTGTCTTACCGCGTCGGCTGAACGCGCCCAGCCATTCTCATTTTGGCTCCCAATGCCCGGCGGTGGGCACGTTCACGATTCCAGTAAGGTTTGAAATCCTTCCCGGAAGGTCGGGAACTTCAGCCGGTAGCCCAGTTCTGCCTTAAGCTTCCGATTCGAGACGCGCTTGTGGGTGACTCCCCGCTTGCGAAGCTCCGGATCGGGCGGAGTCGTGTCCGGCATCGGCCGGCCCAAATGCCCGGAGAGCCAGCCAAACAGCTCCCTTTGCGTCACCGGTTCGTCATCCACAACGTTGTATACCTCCCCGGCCGTCCCACGCTCCAAAGCCGCCCTGATGGCTCCCACCACGTCGTCCCGGTGGATCATGTTCAGAAAGCGGGCGCCCTCACCCTCCAGCCTGGCCTGGCCCGAAACGAACTGTCTCAACCAATACCCGCGGCCGGGCCCATAGATGCCGGCCAACCGCAGCACGACCGCCGGGAAGCCGGAGGCCCGATGCGCCTCCAGCAACAATTGCTCGACAGCCAGGAGAATCCGGCCCGTCTCGGCTGGCGGCTCGGTCGGGCTGGTCTCGGTCACCCAGGCACCATCGTTCTGCCCATACACACTGGTGCTGCTGGTGTAAACAAAACGGCACGCGCCGCCCCCCGCGCCGCGGCCGGCAAGCAGGCCCGGGGCGGGCGATTCCATCAACCACGACAACAGGTTGCGGGTTCCTTCGAAATACACCCGACGATACTCGGCAGCCCCCCCCCCGCCGGCCGCCGTGCAGTTCACCACCCAGTCGAACGGGCCGGGCAACCGCCCGAGACTGCCCGGTTCCGTCACATCGGCCCACACCGGTTCAAGACCTGCCCCGCGCATCTCCGCCTCCGCGGATGGATCCCGGCGCACGCCGAACACCTTGTGCCCGGCCTGAACCAGTTCCTTTCCCAACGACAGCCCGACATACCCGCAGCCGACAATCAAGACTCGCATGCCTCAGAGTAGGGCCAGCAACCCGGGACAGGCAAAGATGTCTTTCGTGTAAATCACTTGCCCCGCTATCCTGCCCGTCAATGGCAACGCAATCCAAACCGGGAACGCTCGTGCCGGAATCCCGTCCGACGGTGGCCCCGCCAGGCGCCGTGCTGGCGCGGCCGGAGCTGCTGGCGCCTGCCGGCGATTGGGAGTGCGCACGGGCCGCTGTCGAGAATGGCGCGGACGCCATCTACTTCGGACTGGACCGCTTCAACGCGCGGATGCGGGCGAACAATTTCACCGAGGCGGACCTGCCGCCGCTGATGGAGTTTCTGCACCGGCGCGGCGTGCGCGGCTACGTGACGCTCAACACCCTGGTGTTCGAGGACGAACTGGCCGGCGCCGAACAGTATCTGCGAACCATGATGGCCGCCGGCGTGGACGCCGTGATTGTGCAGGATGTCGGCCTCTGCCGGATGATCCGGCAACTCTCACCCGATTTCCCCATCCACGCCTCCACCCAGATGACCATCACCAGCGCAGCGGGTGTCGAGTTCGCGCGCGACCTCGGCTGCCAGCTCGTGGTGCTCGCCCGGGAACTTTCCATCCAGGACATCGGCCACATCCAATCCGCATTCCACCCTCCGGATACCGCGCTCCCCGCTCCGCGCTCCCCGCTGCCTCTGGAGGTGTTCGTGCATGGCGCGCTCTGCGTGGCCTATTCTGGCCAGTGTCTGACCAGCGAATCGTTGGGCGGCCGCTCCGCCAACCGCGGCGAATGTGCGCAGGCGTGTCGGATGCCCTACGAACTGGTTTCGGACGGTCGGGTGGTGCCGCTGGGCGACCGGCGTTACCTGCTGAGTCCGCAGGACCTCGCCGGTCTCGAGGTGCTGTCCGACCTGGCGCGCGTTGGCGTGGCGTCCCTGAAGATCGAAGGCCGACTCAAGTCGCCCGAGTACGTCGCCAACATCACCCGCATTTACCGCAAGGCCCTTGATGAACTCGGAACGGGGAACGCCCAGCGCGGAGTTCAAGCACTGCCCGGTCCGCAAGCATGCAGTCCCCGCTCCCCACTCCCCGCTCCCCGCTACGAAATGGAGATGGCGTTCAGCCGTGGCCTTTACACCGGCTGGTTCGGCGGCATCAACAACCAGGAACTCGTCCACGCCCGGTTCGGCAAGAAGCGCGGGGTGTACCTGGGCCTGGTGACCGGTGTGGAACGCGACCGGGTTTGGGTCCGTCTCGAGGGGCCGCTGAAGCCTGGGGACGGCGTGGTGTTCGACGCGGGCCATCCGGAGGAACTAGAGGAAGGCGGGAGGGTGTTTGAAGTCCGAAGTCTGAAGTCCGAAGTCCGAAGAGGGGAGTCGGAACTCACCTTTGGGAACAACGCCATCAACTTCTCGCGCGTGCGGGTGGGGGACCGGCTCTGGAAGACCAGTGACCCGGCGCTCGAACGTCAATGGCGGCAGAGCTTCGAGGGAGACTCGCCGAAGTTTCAGCGTCCACTCTCGATGGAAGTGCACGGCCGCGTCCGGCAGCCGCTCACGCTCATTGCCCGCGATGAAGACGGGCATGTGGCGCGCGCGGAATCCTCGATGCCGCTGGCCGCGGCGGAGAAACAGGCGCTGACCCCGGAACGGTTGCGGGACCAGTTGGGGCGGCTGGGGGGCACCCCCTTCCGGCTTGGCACGCTCCTGCATCACCTCGACGAAAACCTGATCCTGCCGGTCAGCGAGTTGAACCGGCTCCGACGGCAAGTCGTCACTGAACTGGATCGACTGCGGGCGCAACCCAGGCGCTGGACGGTGAACGCCTCGCCGGTTGCTCCCCGGGCCGCGCCTCCACCCGAAGCGAGCACCCGCGCTCAACCGGGCGCCGCGGAACTCGTCGTCCTGGTCCGCAACCTCGCACAACTCGAAACCGCACTGCGTTGCGGTCTGCAAACCGTCTATTGCGACTTCGAGAACCCCAAGAGTACCGCGACGCCGTCACCACCTTCCGCACCTGGCAACTCGCGGCCCAAGGCTGCGGCGAACCATCCGCCGGCTCCGCTCCCCCCGCTCCCCGCTCCGCGCTCTACGTCGCCCCACCGCGCATCTTCAAGCCGGGCGAGGAATGGCAGTTGGAGCAGGTGCGGTCCTGCCAGGCTGACGGCTATCTCGTGCGCAACTATGATCACCTGCGGTTCTTCGCGGGCGAGCGGTGCGTCGGCGACTTCTCGCTGAACGTGGCGAATCATCTGAGCGCCGGGTATTTCATCGAGCGATTTGGCCTCGAACGACTGACCGCCAGTTACGACCTGAACGTCCAGCAGTTGGAAGCCCTGCTGCGGGGCGCTCCGCCGGAATGGTTCGAGATCACGATCCATCAGCACATGCCCATGTTCCACATGGAGCACTGCGTCTTCTGCGCGTTCCTCTCGCAGGGGAAGGACTATCGCGACTGCGGACGTCCATGCGACACCCACGAGGTGAAGTTGCGCGACCGCGTCGGCGCCGAGCATCCGGTCAAGGCCGACGTCGGTTGCCGCAACACCGTCTTCAACGCCCTGGCCCAGACGGGGGCGGAGTACGTGGACCGCCTGCTGGCCTTGGGCGCACGCCGGTTCCGCGTCGAGTTCCTCAACGAAACGCCGGCCGAGGTCGAGCGGATCCTGACCCACTACCGCCGCCTGCTGCGCGGCGAAATCTCCGGCACCCAGCTTTGGAAGGAGTTGAAGCTGTTCAACCAGTTAGGCGTCACCCGCGGCACCGTCAAGCGCTGAAGCCGGCGCAGCGACAGCCGGGAAGGAGGTGGTGACGCCATGCCGCGCAGCTTGCCGGGCCACTGCTTGGGATGCGGCGCGCCCGGAGTCGGGTGGTGTAGGAACGGCTGCCCGGCCGCTCTGGTCCGCTGACCTGGCTCACGCCTGCCCGGCCTCTTGAGCACACGGGTGGACTGTAACGAATTCCCCGCTTTGCTTCTGAGAAGGGTGTGGACACAGTAAAGCTCGAATCGAACATGGACCAACCGGGGAAATGCCTGCAATGCGGCACGCCGCTCACGCCCGGCCCGCTGGGCGGACTCTGCCCCGCCTGCCTGCTCAACGCCGGCGCGGCAGAAGACACCGTGACCGAGGGCAAACAGCCGCCATTCCGCCCGCCGTCCATCGCGGAACTCGCGCCACTCTTCCCGCAACTGGAAATCCTCGAACTCATCGGCAAGGGCGGCATGGGCGCCGTTTACAAGGCGCGGCAGAGGCAGCTCGACCGCATCGTGGCGCTGAAAATCCTGCCGCCCGGCATCGGCGACGACCCCGCGTTCGCCGAACGCTTCGCCCGCGAAGCGAAGGCGTTGGCCAAGCTGAACCACCCCGGCATCGTCACGTTGTATGAATTTGGCAGGGCTGAGCTGCCGCTCGGCCACGGCAAACAAGCAGCCACCCTCACCCCATCCCTCTCCCATCCGTTGGGAGAGGGTGTCCGAAGGACGGGTGAGGGCGGACTCTATTTCTTCCTCATGGAATTCGTGGACGGCGTGAACCTGCGGCAGCTTCTCCAGGGTGGACGCATTTCGCCGCACGAAGCGCTGGCCATCGTGCCGCAGATTTGCGATGCGCTCCAATACGCCCACGACCAGGGCATCGTCCATCGCGACATCAAGCCGGAGAACATTCTGATGGACCGTCGCGGCCGCCTGAAGGTGGCGGATTTTGGTTTGGCAAAGATTGTGGCCAACGGTGGTAGGGCCGAGCTGCTGCTCGGCCAGGCGTTGCAGCAGCAACGCCCTACCAGCGATCTGACCGACGCCGGCCGCGTCATGGGCACGCCCCAATACATGTCGCCGGAGCAGATCGACGCGCCGGGCGAGGTGGATCATCGCGCGGACATCTACGCCCTGGGCGTGGTGTTTTACCAGATGCTCACGGGCGAACTGCCGGGCAAGAAGATTGAACCGCCCTCGCGCAAGGTGCAGATCGACGTGCGACTCGACGAGGTGGTGCTGCGGGCTTTGGAAAAATCACCCGAACTCCGCTGGCAGACCGCCATGGACTTGCGAACCCAGGTGGAGACCATCGCAGAGACGCCTCCACCGTCGGCAAACCGTGTGGCTAAGGCTCCGCTCCGTGCGGGCGAAAGCCTCTACGCCACGGCGGAGTTTCTCGCCACGACATGGGGCGCGATGAAGCTGCACGAAAGCATGAGCATGCTGTCGCTTTACGCCGACCGGCTGGTGGTCGGGCGCGGATGGCAGAGTACGGTGATTCCATTTCGCGCCGTGCGCCGGTTGAGCGTGATGTCATATCCGTTCTGGCTCAGCCCGATGGGGCGCATTTCGATCCTCGTCGAATTCGAGGAGACCGGAAAACTCCGCCGCCTCGCGCTGACGCCGACCAAGGGGATGTTCCCCTTCTTGGGCGACGCGAAGCCGCGCGTGGCCGAGTGGTTCAGGGCAATACGTGATGCCATCACCGCTGCAATCGGCCAGCCGCCAGCCGGATCCGAAGTGCCCGAACTCTATCGCGACTTTTCCAGCGATGGATTGATGTGGGCGAAGCTGAGCATGGTTTGCAGCCCGATCATGGGACTCGTGGCACTTTTTTGGATCTTCTCCAGTCTTTCAGTGAATCCGGTCCCTTCACTCGTCGGTATCGCCGCCTTCGTTGGAGGTATGCTCTGGATTGCCCGAATCCGGCGAAGCGAATGGCAGCGCAACAACCCGCTGCCGCAGACTGAAAATGAGAGACGCGGAGCAGGGAATCCGCTGCCAATTTCTGACTTTCGGGATGCGTTGGAAGCGGGGGATTATGGCCGCGCCTGGGACAAAGCCGCCCCATATTTCCAGCGCAATCAGAGTCGCGACGAATGGGTGTCCAGAATGGAAACTGAGCATCGCCCCTTGGGCGGGATAGTGGATCGGAAATTCCTTTCCCACACCATCATCACACCGCTGACCCGCATGGCTGTGGAAATTCTCACCACGTATGCGAATGGGCAGCAACTGGTGGAGGGCGTAATCAGCGCCGTACAACCGGACGGCGAGTGGAAGGTGGAAAAATATTACACCCTGCCCGCCACTGGCGAGGCGATTGCAAAGGCCCAGGCGAATCACGCCACTCCGCCGCGCTTCTCGCGGACGGCCATCGCGGGGGCGTGCTGGCTTGCTTTCGTGCCGTTGCATTTTCTCATTTCATTCTTAATTCCCTCCCGCAACTGGTTCTTTGAAATCATTGCCTTCCTGCAAGCCCTGCTGTTTTGGACGGCACCCATTGGAATAAGCATTCTCGGCTGGTTGGCCGTCTCGCAAATCCGCCGCTCGGCGGGGAGACTTTACGGCCTGTGGCTGGCGGTTTTTGACGGGTTGCTGTTCCCGCTGCTGGCGCTGACTGCTTTGGTGATCGGTCTTCCGTTCAGTGCATGGAAATTAGGCTTAGTCCCGGCAAATGGTTTTGGGCACACGAAGGGCTTGATTGTGCTGACAATCGTCGCGTCATTGGTTGTGGCGGTGTGGCTGAATATTTACATCATCCGCCGAGTCTGGCGCGCGGTGAACAAGCCAGGTGGCGCTGCCCCAGCAACAGAAACGGCGGAGAAAGCTTCCGATGCGGGGAGGAACACACCTCGCGCGGGACACGCGTTCCTCGTTCCGCTGCCACGCAACCGTTTCTTGAAATGGCTCGCCGTGACGGTGCTGGCTGCGATTCTGATTCCGATTGCCATCAAGGTGGCATGGAACGCCTCTTCAAAACGAGCGGCAGACGCGCAGCAGCAGGCGCGCGGGGCCTTGCAAATCGAGTTGGGCAACAA
This sequence comes from uncultured Verrucomicrobiae bacterium, assembly GCA_963751435.1. Classification (GTDB taxonomy): domain Bacteria; phylum Verrucomicrobiota; class Verrucomicrobiia; order Limisphaerales; family DSYF01; genus JALOTU01. The sequence continues at coordinate 15,657 of CAVVUP010000029.1, forward strand.
GATCGCCGCGTTGCTGGCTGACCAGCGGCGGGCAACGTATTCCACCATCACCTTCGGCAGTGTGCCGAATTCACCTGATCATGCCATGGTTCAGTTCGGCGGCTTGCAAAGCTGGCGCGATGCGCGAAACGAACCGCTTCCCCAACCCCGCAGAATCAACGGCACTTTTCTGTTGGATTTTCAACCGCCCAACGTCTGGTCTGTCACGGGCACGGGCGATCTTGCGGGATTGGGCGGCATCTGGCTCACCGCCACACACGGTTTTCCCGTATGGCCGGAGGTGCCCGCATCCCGCAATCCGTCCGCTGCGCAAAATCACTCCTTCGGCCCGGTGGTGGAACGGGTGGTGCACCCCGAAGGAGCGCGACTGTTCGGATTGATCTCGCTGGGGTTGAACCGGGAGTTTGCGCTTCGTCAACAGACCAATCCGGGTTCGATTTCCCTCAATCTTGTGGATGTGGATTCCGGCGGCGTGGCCGGCACGGTAAGCTTGCATCCCAACGATTTGGACTGGCTGGCCGATCACAACATCGACCTTCTGTCCACGATGGAGAAAGGCCAATTGCAGTTGAGCGCGAACGGCCTGGCGCTGGCGAAAATCAAGCGCGCCGATTTCGACAATGCCATCGCGGGCGACATCCTGAACGACCGGAGACTCTCCAACGCCAAGCCGACGCGGGGGGGTATTTTTTCAACAGAAACGGATGACCTGACGACGTGGCTGTTCCGCACCAGCGGGGGCGGAGTCGGGGTCCTGAGCGTGGAGGCACTGTCGCCAAGGAGTTTGAGAATCCGCTACAAGCTGGTGCAGTCAGCGGGGAGCATCACGACGTCCACGAGCGGTTTCATACGGCAGTCCGGCACGTATCAACTCGACGGTGGCGACGCCCTGGCGTTGACGCCATCCAGCGGCGGACGCGTTTCCTTTGCCCTGACAAGGGCCGAGGGCGCGGGTCGTGAGACGTTTTCGATCCCGGACTTTTTCAAACAGGACGGCTGGTTCGTTTATGTCGAGTCGGCGGAGCGCGTCTGGATTTTCGACGGCGTCCGCCAGCTCGACGTGGTTGCCCCAGACGGCCGATACTCGGCGGGCGATTTGGGCGTCCGTGCGCTTTGTCCCAAAACGGTTTGGGATGCGGTGCCTGAATCGGTCCCCAAGTTCTACCGCGAACCGCAAGTCAACGAGGTGAGTCGCGACATCGGCGAACCGCAAAAGGCCTTCTTCGGCCCGGTGGTGGAGCGGGAGCAGCCGTTTGCCGAAGCCTTCGACCCGGAGGCGGGCACCTCGTGGCCCTCGCCCTTCCGTCCGTCGGGCGGCTCGGCTGACCAAGTCCGGCCGGGGCTGCAATTCAGCGTGAATGCCGAACGGAATGAGTTGAATTTGGGAGGCGTGGCTGGCTTCGTGCCCGAACTGTTGGAAACGGATCAATGGGAGAACATCACTAACCCCCAGGCATTCGATACGCTGCGGAACAAATTCATCCCTGATGAGGCGACTGTTTTCGCCGTCGCGCCCGCGCATCCGCCGCAGACTTTTCTTTTCAAAACTCCGACGGGCAGGATGAGCCTCTTGCAAGTCACCGGCTTCACCGAGAACCCGCGCGGCGTGAAGATCCGCTACAAGCGGGTGAAAGGCGCGGTCACAACCGACAAACCGGTTAAATCATGACCCCCCAGCCATCCTCGACCGCCGCGCGGAACGACATCTTCGTCACCACGCGCTGGACCGTCGTGCTCACGGCGGGCCAGCGCCACACGCCGCAAGCCGACCGAGCGCTGGAGGAACTGTGCCGCGCCTACTGGTTCCCGCTCTACGCCTACGTCCGGCGGCGCGGACGGGCCAAGGAGGACGCCGAAGATCTCGTGCAGGCGTTCTTCGCGCGGTTTCTGGCCAGGAACTATCTCGAGGGCCTGAGCGCCGAGCGCGGGCGCTTCCGCGCGTTCCTGCTGGCGGCCTTGAAGAACTTCCTTGCGAACGAATGGAAGAAATCCCAGCGCCTCAAACGCGGCGGCGGCGACACGGTCTTGTCGCTCGATTGGGAAACGGCGGACACGAAGTTTCAGGTGGCGTCCACCGCCGAGCCGAGCCCGGACAAAGCGTATGACCGGGAATGGGCGGTGGCGCTGCTGGCGCAGGTGATCGAGCGGCTGCGGGCCGAGTGTGCGGCAGACGGCAAGACAAAGCAGTTCGAGCAGTTGAAAATCTTCCTCACCGCCGGCAAAGGCGCCGTGCCGCACGCGGACGTGGCAAAGGCGCTCGGCATGGACGAGGGCGCGATGCGCGTGGCGGTGCATCGCCTGCGCAAGCGTTACCGCGCGCTGCTGCGCGACGAAATCGCCCACACGCTGGCCGACCCGGCGCAGGTGGACGAGGAAATGCGCGCGCTGTTCGGGGCGTTCAGCTAAGCGGAAGCGGAGTGTTGGAGTATTGGAGTCTTGGAGTGCTGCACCAAACGGCTCCCCATTACTCCACAACTCCATTACTCCAATCCCCCAGTGGCTTTGGGTCCGCGCGTGTGGCAACGTCACGCCCTGCGCGCGAACTGATGGAGAAGGCCGGCAAGACCTGCTGGCTGCTGGAGCCCACCTCAAACCAGTCGCAACGGTGGAAGCCGGCAGGTTGAGCCTGTCCCCCATCCAGCGGTGCGCCTGCCGCCCCCGCCCCCTGCGAATAACCTCTGCTTGCCGCCGCGTGACTCCGGTTTCATTCTCGCTTTCGATGACGTTGCCGAACGAGTTGATTCAGGGCATTGAACGGTTCCTCGCGCTGGTGCCGGCCCAGACGCGCAAACGCGGGTGGTCCTATCACGCCCAGGGCGCCGTGCTGGAGTTGAAATGCGTCAGACCCGCCAAATCCTACGCCGCCGTTGTCCGGGGCGGCACGGATTATGAAGTGACCCTCGACTTCGAGGACCGGGTGTGGTCGTCGGACTGTTCCTGCCCGATGGTTTACGACTGCAAACATGCCGTCGCCGCCTTCCTAGAGTTGCAGAAACGCGTGGTCGCCAACGGCGGGGCCGCTTCCGCCAAGGCCGGGCAGTCCCGCTCCTCACCCAAGCTCAAGCCGTCCGTTCCCCAGCCGCCCCGCACGCCGATTTACATCCGGCTCACCGAGCATCTCGGTCGCGAACTGGAGCGCACGGAGGCTGATTTCATCCTCCGGGTCCAGCACCTGCACAACGAAGGCAGCTACCGTCAACTCACGGAAAACGATCTTGGCGTTGTCGCCATTGGCCGCAACTTCTACAGTTGGCAGCCGCTCGAACTCTGGCCCGACTTCCCGCGCGACGACTACCACCTCTGGCTTTACATCGCCTGGGAACTGCGCCGCCGCCAAGCCGCGTATCCCGAGTTCATGGACGCCATTACGGACTTCCGCCCGATCGAAAACGAAATGGCCGAGTGGGAGCGGGAGAAGGAAATCGCGCGCTGGAAGGACTGGTTCCGCGATTTCCAGGGCGCCCAGCCGGACGCCCCGGCTGGCACACTCGAGCTGCGCCTGGTCATCCACCCCACCGAAGCCCGACTGCAATGGCGCACGGAGTCGGAGGCCGCGTTCGCCGATTTCAAGCGCGATCACGCCAAGCGGTTTGCCGACCAGTTTGAGCGCGGCGCGCTGGATCTTGCACACAACTCTCTCGCGCTGTGGAGCGCGGTGTTCAAGCCCTGGAACCACGAAAGTTGGTGGTCCTTCAAATACGATTTCGCCACCGCACGCCCGGCGCTGAACCGCCTGCTGCGGATGCCGCTCGCGCCGGACCGCGTGGTCACTCCGGACGGCCAGCCGCTGGTCCGGGCCGGCGGGCTGTTGTCCCTGACACTGTCCGTGCCCGAAAACGGGAACGAGCATTACGAACTCGCGCTGTCCACCGCGGACGGTTCCCCCCTGCCCAAGATCCTGTGCACCCTCTCCGGCCAGCCGACGCTTTACCTCACTGAAGGCGGTCTGTATTCCGGCCCGCCCGCGGACGCCCTCGACACGGAGTTGTGCAAGCGCATTCCCGCAGCGGCGATGGAAAGCGCCGATGGTTTGCGCTTTCTGCACGCGACCGGCGTGCCCCTGCCCGAACACTTCGCGCAGCGCGTCCGCACCGTGCCGGTCCGCATCACCCTTTCGTGCAATTTGAAGCCGGTCTATCCGGGGAGCAAAAGCGAGGACATTGTGATCAAGGTCGTCGCCAAAGCGCCCGGGATGCGGGCCGAGACGTTCACACGCCAAGGCTGGCAGGCCCAATCGCAGAATGGGGGCGCCCCCAAGGCGGAGAAGGGCGTCATCACCCTGCACGACCGCGCGGCCCAGCAACAGTTCCCGCGCCTGCTCGATGGGCTGGGCGTGAAATGGGCCGATTACCCCGGCGAATGGAGGTTGCGCCTGAACAAGAAGACGCCCGAGGTGTTCGTCCCCTGGCTCAAGTCCCTCCCGCCCGAATTCGAGGTGTTGCTCGACCCGGAACTCGCCACCCTCCGCGACGAACCCGTCAGCGGCAGCGTGTCGCTGGACATCGAGGAATCCGGCGTGGACTGGTTCGATCTCAAGGTGGCCCTCAAGGTCACGGACACCACCCTCACGCCGGAGGAGTTGAAGCTCCTGCTCAACGCGCGCGGCGGCTATGTGCGCCTCGGCCAGAAAGGCTGGCGCCGGCTGCATTTCAATCTCACGCCCGAGGAGGACGAGCAGCTCGCCCGCCTGGGCCTCCACGCCAAGGACTTTTCCGCCGAGCCGCAACGATTCCACGCCCTCCAACTGGCCGACGATGCGGCAAAAACATTCCTCGCGCCCGAACGTGTCGAGCAAATTCAGCGGCGCGTCAGCGAATTGAAGACCCGCGTCGCGCCGCCGCTCCCGCCAGCCATCCGCGCCGAACTGCGGCCCTATCAGCGGGACGGCTACCATTTCCTCGCCTACCTGACGGCCAACCATTTCGGCGGCATGCTGGCGGACGACATGGGCCTGGGCAAGACGGTGCAAGCCCTGGCTTGGCTGGCGTGGCTCCGTCAACCCTCAGCCTTCGTCCCTCAACCCTTCACTGGTCGTCTGTCCCAAATCCGTCACCGACAACTGGCGCGCCGAGGCGGAACGGTTCTTCCCCGGCCTGCGCGTGCGCGTCTGGCGCGGCGAACCCGCCGCCGACCTTCCCGCCGTCCGGGCCGCCGCCGACTTCATCGTCCTCAACTACGCGCAACTCCGCGCGCTCTCGCCCGCCATCGCCGATGTCCAGTGGCAGGCGGCCATTCTCGACGAAGCGCAATACATCAAGAACCCGAACTCACAAACGGCGCAGGCTGCCCGGGCGCTGAAGGCGGACCATCGCCTCGCCCTCACCGGCACGCCGATTGAAAACCGCCTGCTCGATCTGTGGAGCATCCTGTCGTTCGCCATGCCCGGCGCGCTCGGCAACCGCGCCCAGTTCCTGCGCCGGTTCGACGCGAAGGACGATCCGCTGGCCCGCCGCCGTCTGGCCGCCCGCGTGCGCCCGTTCCTGCTGCGCCGCACCAAGGGCCAGGTGGCGCAGGATTTGCCCGACCGCGTCGAGGAGGATTTGCTGTGCGAAATGGAAGGCGAACAGAAGACGCTTTACACCGCCGAACTCAAGCGCGCCCGCCAGCTCATCCTCGGCCTCAAGACGAACCAGCAGCTCAACGATCAGCGCTTCAACATCCTCACCTCGCTGCTGCGGCTGCGGCAGATTTGCTGCCACCCGGCGCTCGTGGACGGCACCTTGCGCGAGGCGGAGAGCGCCAAGCTCGCGGCGCTCGAGGATTTGCTCGAGCCGCTCATGGAGGAGGGCCACAAGGTGCTGGTCTTCTCGCAATTCGTCACCATGCTGGACCTGCTCCGCGACCGCGTCACGCAGCGCGACTGGCCGCACTTCTATCTCGCCGGCGACACGGAAAACCGCGGCGCACTGGTGAAGCAGTTCCAATCCGCCGAGGGCGGCGCGGTGTTCCTGATTTCGCTCAAGGCGGGCGGATTTGGCCTGAACCTGACCGCCGCGTCCTACGTGGTGCTGTTCGATCCGTGGTGGAATCCGGCCGTCGAGAACCAGGCCATCGACCGCACCCACCGCATCGGCCAGACGAGCAAGGTGATGGCTTACCGCCTGCTGACGCGGTGACAGCATCGAGCAGAAGATCCGCGCGCTGCAAAAGCAGAAGGCCGCACTGATGGACGACGTGCTGGGCGAGGAACGCTTCGCCCAGAGCCTCACCCTCGAGGATTTGCGGTTCCTGTTCGCCGAGGCCCCGTAGCCGCGCCACGAGCCCAGGGATCACATGATGCGCCGTGGTGTCGAGTGCAGATGGGCCGGCATTACAGATGCGACCCGCCGCCCGGCCGGCGAACGCGCAGGAAGTTCAAACGCTGTTCGACGGGAAGCGCCAGACGACGGCGGATGAGTTCCACCACGGCGAGATCGCTTTCCTTGCGCAACGCGGAGAGGACGGTGCGACGGCTACGTGGCTTTGTTCTTTTCACGCAGCGTTCTCTCCAATACGCCGAGCACTGCCTTGTCCTGTGGCCTGGCTGCGGCCCGTTTGCTGGCGATAATGTCGGTCAGGCTCGCGACCCACAAGTGATGGCCGCCAAACTCCATCTGTTCCGCCCGGGAGCGGAGGCTATTGAACGACTTCACCCCGTGAATGGCCGGCATGAAGTCCGCCTGCAAACCGCGTTGATCGTTCACCACGCGAAAAAGCGCGGAGGCGGGGTAGTAGGGCCGGAGGATCATGGCCTCCAGTTCCCGCGCAAACCGCTTCAACTTCGTCAGGTTGGCGGGGGTGGCACGGAACATGAAGTCGAAATCCAGCGTGGTGACGGGCGCGCCCTGAATCGCCGCCGCCGCATTGCCAATCAAGATGGTTTCCAGACGGGCTTTGGCCAGGGCCGCCACCACCGAGTTGAGCAACGGGGCTGCGTTCATAGTCTCTGCCAGGAACCTTAACGGGCCTCGCTACTGGTGACAAGGCGGACGCTCGACGACGAGGGTCGATTGGGGTCACATCTTTACATTCTACTGTTCGAGCAATTTCCAGGCTTGGCCAAGAACGCGGGCCAAAGCCGCATCCTTCGCCACGCTGTTCTCAAACCGCTTCACCGCAGCACTAACACTCACGTAGTCAATTCCACCCGCTGCCTCGCCAAGTTCCTTCAACTTTAGTCCGCAAACCTTTCGGCCCAGATACAACACCAGATCCCGCCCCCAGTCTCCATAACGGTCGCGAAATGTCTCCCATTTCTCGCCCTTCAGCTTTTCCACCACGGAGATTGCCTCGGGAAGCTTCGGCCTTCCCTGCAACCGCTGCAGTCCAGTTTGTTCTCTGGCATCCCCGCGCAGCCCCTCCCTGACCTTCCGCACGAATTCCGCTCCTCCCAGAACCACTTGCTCGGTCAACCCTTCCCAAGGGCTCTGCGCCAATCCTTGCCGCAGCGCCGATTCCACATGTTCCCGATACGATTGCCGTTGCCGCCTGCCTTGAGCGCCGCCCGCCAAACCGAGCACCGCCTCGCACCGCAGCCAGTCGGGCGCTTTGTCCAAACCCACATAGGCCCGATAGGAACTCCACCGATACCGCCGCAGCCTCGCGATGCGTAAGGGCCTTGCCATGCGCCTTCAGTTATCCAAGCAACCCACGACCGTCAAGCAGAATGTAGAATGCAAAGATGTGACCCCAATGGTTTTCTTTTCTTCTGGTTTTGTGGGCTCACGCGGGCGCGCCTGACACGGGTTGCATGCCCGTTGGGCCTGCGACCGGCGGAGAGATGGCCGGGCGCGTCAGCCCGCCGGTTGGCCGCAGCGGGCTTGAAGCCGGCGCGCGGCCAGACGGGCGGCCAAGCGGATCGCTGGGAGAACTGGGCAGCAATGTCCGCCGGCTTCACACCTCCTTGGGCATGTCTCAGTAACGCCTGGCAGAGCTTTCCGAGATCAACGGCTACGGAAAATGATCTTTTGAGTTTTTGAGTTTTGGCTAAACCTCCCCCATGCAAGTCGAAGAACACATCCAAACCTTCCGCGAAACCTACACCCGTCTGCGGGATGAGATTGGCCGCGTCATTGTCGGGCAGGCGGAGATTGTGGACAGCACCCTGACGGCGATGTTCGCCGGCGGTCACGTGTTGCTCGAGGGCGTGCCCGGTCTGGGCAAGACCCTGCTGGTGCGCACGCTGGGCGAGGCGCTCGACATGCCGTTCAACCGCATCCAGTTCACCCCCGACCTCATGCCCGCCGACATCCTGGGGACCAACATCGTCATGGAATCACCCGGCGGCCGGCGCGAGTTCCAGTTCCAGCACGGGCCGATCTTCGCCCACCTCATTCTGGCCGACGAGATCAACCGCGCGACGCCCAAGACCCAGTCGGCGCTGCTCGAGGCGATGCAGGAGCAGCAGGTGACGGCCGGGGGCGAGATTCGCCGGCTCACCGAACCGTTCTTCGTCATGGCCACCCAGAACCCGATCGACCAGGAGGGCACCTATCCGCTGCCGGAGGCCCAGCTCGACCGGTTCTTCTTCAAGGTGCTGGTCGGCTATCCCAATGCGGCGGAACTGAGCGAGGTGCTGAACCGGACCACCGCTGGCACGCGGGTGCAGGTGGACAAGGTGCTCGAACGCCAGGAACTCCTCGGGCTGATGCAATTGGTGCGCGAGGTGCCCGTGGCATCGCACGTCCAGGATTACGCCGTCCGGCTGGTGCTGGCCACGCATCCCAAGACCGAGACCGCCGCGCCCATCGCCACGCAGTACCTGCGGTTTGGGAGCAGTCCGCGCGGCGCGCAAACGCTCCTGCTGGGCGGCAAGGTGCGGGCCCTGGCGCAAGGCCGGTTCAACGTGAGTTTCGACGACCTCCAGGCCGTGGCCTACCCCGCCCTGCGTCACCGGTTGATCCTGAACTTCGAAGCCGAGGCCGAGGGGATCGTCACCGACCAGATCATCACGCAAATCCTGCAGGACGTGCCCCGGGACGCGCAGGGGGTGACGGTGTGACCGGGGGGGGCTCGCGCCAAGCCGCCAGGACGGGAAGAAGCAATGCCATGCCGAATGTTTGCATAGATGTTGACCTGACATTCGTGGACGAGGATGGCGAACTGCTGCCCGGTGCGATCGAAGCGCTCACCCAGCTTCGCGCGTTTCCGTGCGAGTTGACCCTCGGGTCGGCGGCGGGCCCGGAATACTTGCAATTCTCCTCCTCGCTCCTAGATTGAGACCATGAAACTGACGGAAAGCAACGGAAGGGATCCAAAGGCCCGGCGCCAGTTGCCGCGCCCGGCGGCGAGTCCGGACAGTTTTACCCTCCGGCAGTTGGACGAGGCGATGAGGTGGCTGCGCGAAGTTAAACGCGAACGAAAGCTCACGCATGTCTCGTCGCCCGCCAGCTAAGGCCGTATTCCTCAACGTTCCCTTCGACGACGCCTACAAGCCCTTGTTCGAGGCGTTGGTTTTCTGCGTGACCGATTGTGCGTTCGTGCCGCGGTGCGCGCTGGAAACCTCCGACGGCGGGCATGTTCGGGTCGAAAAGCTCACCCGCATCATTGCTGACTGCGCCTTTGGGGTGCATGACATCTCTCGCACCGAACTGGACAAGGCATCGCGCCTTCCGCGCTTCAACATGCCGTTCGAGTTGGGCCTGTTCCTGGGCGCCAAACGGTTCGGAGACCGCCGGCAACGGGGTAAATCCACCCTGATCCTGGAACGCGAACGATACCGCTTTCAGCAATACCTGTCCGACATTGCGGGCCAGGACATCAAGGCCCACGACGACAACCCCGTGCTGCTCATCCGTGCCGTGCGCGACTGGCTGCGCGACGAGGAGCCACGCCGCCCTCTGCCCTCCAGCCGGGTCATTGCCGAGCGGTACCAGCGATTCCGACTCGACCTCCCCGCCTTGTGCCAGAGGCTGCGCCTCGATCCCGGCGAGTTGACCTTCAACGATTACACCTGGGTCATTCGCACCTGGCTGGTGGACAACGGTTAGCCATGCCTGACGCCCTTCTGACCCCCGACCTGCTGCGCCGGCTGGAACAGCTTCAACTGCTCGCCGCGCGCCGATCCAAGAGCTCGGCACGCGGCGAACGCCGGAGCCGGGCACGCGGTCAATCCGTCGAGTTCGCGGATTACCGCACCTACGTGGCGGGGGACGACTTTCGTTACCTCGACTGGAACCTCTATGGCCGGCTCGAACGCCTGTTCCTCAAGCTGTACGAAGAGGAGCGCGAGTTGCCGGTGCGCATCTTCCTCGACGCCAGCGAGAGCATGACCTTCGGCGAGCCGCCCAAGTTTCTCTTCGCGCGCCGGGTGGCCGCCGCCGTCGGCTATATCGCTTTGTGCGGATTCGACCGCGTGAGCGTGATCCCGTTTCCAAGTGCGGAAGGCAGATTGCAGAATGCGGAAGTTGCCCAATCCGCAATCCGCAATCCGCAATCCGCCATTCACAACGCCCTGCGGTCCGTTCGCGGCAGGAAGTCGGCCTCGCAGTTCTTCCGCAACCTGGCGGCGCTGACCGCCGGCGGCGCCGCCCGCCTCAACGACTGTCTGCGGCGCGGCGCCATCGAGTCGCGCCAGACCGGCGTGGCGGTGGTGCTGAGTGATCTGCTGGACCCGGAAGGTTACGAGGCCGGGTTGAACACGCTGGTCGGGCGGGGTTTCCATGTGCACGTTGTTCACATTCTCGCTCCGGAGGAGCTGGCGCCCACGACCTTCGGGGATCTCCGGCTGGTCGATGCCGAGAACGGGGATTTTCGCGAGGTCACCTTCGGCAAGTATCGTCTCAAGGCCTATCAGCAGACCGTACAGAACTTCTGCGGACGGCTCCGGGAATACTGTCAGAGCCGCGGCATCCACTATTTCCTGGCCCGGTCGGACATGGACCTGGGCGAGCTGGTGCTCAAGCAATTGAGAAGAGCGGAGGTGCTGGGATGATGGGAAGTCCGAAGTCCGAAGTCCGAAGTCCGAACCAAAGCCGAAATCCGAGGGCCCAGTTGGATGCGCCTCGAGGTGGGCGGCGCGTTCTCTTTGAGGCCGAGGTTCGTGGGTCGAATCGGGATTGGGCCTTCGAGCCTCCTTCGGACTTCGGACTTCGCACTTCGGACTTCCACCCGGGAGGTGCCGCGTGAACTTCCTCGCCCCACTGGCCTTCGCATTCGCGGCATCGATCCCCGTGGTCGTGCTCTTCTACCTTCTCAAGCGCAAGCGGGTGGTGAAGCTGGTGCCCAGCACGTTGCTGTGGCAGAAGTTTCTCGCAGAGAGCCAGGCGAACGCGCCGTTCCAGAAGCTGCGCCACAACTGGCTGCTGATCCTCCAGATCCTGCTCTTGTTGCTGGCCGTCCTCGCGCTGGCCCGACCCTACTTCGCCGGCAAGGCCAAGAGCAGCCAGTTGCGCATCGTCATCCTCGATGCCTCGGCCTCGATGCAGGCCACCGACGTCCGGCCCGACCGTTTCTCCGTCGCCCGGGAAGAGGCGCTGCGGCTGGTGGATGCGCTCAAGCCGGGAGAACAAATGATGGTACTGCTGGCCGGCGGCAACACCGTCGTGAAACAGTCGCCCACCTCGGACAAGGCCACGCTGCGTCGCGTCCTGCAGGAGTGTCAGCCGTCCGATTCGCCCACGCGCATTGCCGATGCGCTGAAAACCGCGGCAGCGTTCACGTTCGAGAAGCGGGGCGAGGAGGAGGTGGCGGCCGCCGAGATCCACCTGTTCAGCGACGGCGCGGTGCCCGGGCTCGAGCAGTTCGAGAACAAGGGATTGCCGCTGGTCTTTCACAAGGTTGGAACCGGCGCGAACAACGTGGGCATCACCGCGCTGGAAGCCCGGGCCAATCCGGAGAACCCAGCCCAACGCGCCCTCTACACCGGCGTGTTCAACGCGTCCTCGAACACCGTCACCGCCGAGCTGCAACTGCTCTTTGAAGGCCAACCCCTGGACGCGCGGGCGATCACCTTGGGACCGGGCGACACGCAGCCACAGGTGTTCGTTGCCACCCAGGAGCGCGACGGCGTGTTCACCGTGCGGCTCAAGGTCGAGGACGACCTGGCTGTGGACAACGAGGCGTCGGTGGTCAGCCTGCTGCCCAAGCCCGCCCGGGTGCTCCTGATCACGCGCGGCAACCGGTTCCTCGAAAAGGCGCTGGGCGCCGTGCCCTCACTGCAATTGACGGTCGCTCCCGACCTCACCGATGCGGGGCGCGCCTATGATTTTGTCGTGCTCGACTCGGTCCCGCCCACGGTGTGGCCCGAGGTCAACGTGCTGGCCTTCGCGGTGGCACCGACCAACTGGTTCGAGCGAGTGGGCCGGGTGGATGTGCCGGCACTGGTGGATTGGAAATCCACCCACCCGCTGTTGCGCTACGCGCCCTTCGACAACGTCGGGGTGGGCCGCAGCGCCGTGGTGCAGTCGCCGGGCTGGGGAACGGCGCTGCTCGATTGTCCCCAAGGCGCTCTCATGGTCGCCGGCGACCTCGGGCGGCAACGCATCGCCTGGGTCGGCTTTGACACGCTGGAAAGCAACTGGCCCCTGCGCGTGTCCTTCCCGATCTTCATCGCCAACGCGGCCGAGTGGCTCAATCCCGCCACGGCCCGCAACTCCCAACTGCTGGTCCGGTCCGGGGATCCCTTCCAGCTCGCGCTGGCCAGCCCGGTCCAGAGCGCGCGCATCCGGCTTCCCGGCGGGGAATCCCGCGATATCGCGGTCGATCCGGCCAATCCGGAGATTGTGTTTGGCGATACCGTCCGCCGCGGCACTTATCGCGTGACGGTGGGCACCAACGAGCTGGCCTTCTGCGTGAACCTGCTCGATGGGCGCGAAAGCAACATCCAGCCGCGCGCCGAGCTGAACCTCGGCCAGTACGACAAGGTCGAGGCCAACGTGGAACGCCAGGCCAACACCGAACTCTGGCGCACCCTAACCCTGCTGGGCCTGGCGGTGCTGATGTTCGAATGGTGGTGGTACCACAAACGGACGGCGTAAAGAACCCATGACTGCATACCCGGACCATCGACTGACAAGTGCAATTCCTTGCTGGAGCCTCCTGGGTGTACTGCTGGCCGGCGCCCAGATGTGCTCGGCTCCGCCACCCTTGGTGACGGGGGACGTGCCCACCGCGGACCAAGGCACCTTCGAATGGTATGTGGGCGGGCTCCATCAAGACAGCGGCGCGTCCATCACATGGGCCGCCCCGTTCAGCGAATTGGTCTATGGCATCACCAAGCGTTGGGAAGTCACCGCCGAGTCGGCTTTCCTGATCAAGGAAGGAGAACAGGGCGTCGGGGACACGGTCCTGGGCACAAAATACGTGGTCCTGACCGAAAGTGAAAAGCGGCCAGGCGTGGCGCTGTCCTTTGAGGCTGGATTGCCGACGGGCGACGCGGATCGAGGGCTTGGCGCGGGCGCACCAGAATACGAGGTTCGCGCCCGGACACAGAAGACCTTTGGCTGGTTCACGCCGATTGTGAATGTCGGCTACACTTTCGTGGAGGAGCCGACGATCAACAGCGTCCGCGAGGATCGCTGCAACACCTGGCGGGCCTCGTGCGCGCAGGAGTGGCGGATCGCCGAGCACACCAAGCTGCTGACGGAAATCTACGGCAAGACCAGTGACGAACCCAACGGCGAATACCGGCTGGCGGCGAACATCGGTTTCAAACACAACCTCTCCGACTTGCTGCAGCTTCACGGTGCGATTGGCAAGAGTCTGCGTGAGGACAACCGGGGCGGGCCGGAACTGCGTGCCTACCTGGGGATCCGCTACAATTTCGACGCTCCCTGGACCCGGAACTGACCCGATCCCAACTTCCAACTCCTATGGCAATGAAGAATCAAACCAAACAATCGAACAAGAACTGGCCGAAGGACGAGTTCGGCCGGCAGGAGGTCGAGGCTCAGTGGTTTCTGATCATCGGCATTCCGCTCCTGATCGCGCTGGTGGCCGTCCTGGCCGCCGCGCTGTTGCCCGGGATCGCTTGGCTCAAGGGCAGGAAGGCCGGTCGGGTCGTCCTCTATTGCGCCCAGGACCAGACCTACGCCGAACCCATCCTCCACGAGTTCGAGGCCGAGACCGGCATCCGCGTCAAGGCCGTCTATGACAGCGAGGCGGTCAAGACGGTCGGCCTGGCCAACCGGCTCCTCGCCGAACGCGATCATCCGCAGTGCGATGTCTTCTGGGGCAACGAGGAAATGCGCACCCGCCAGCTCGCGGCGTTCAATGTCTGGCAGGAAACGAACGGCGTCAGGTCGTTCGGCGCCCGGGCCCGATGCCTGGTGATCAACACCCACTGGGTGGGGCCGGACCGCCAGCCAGCGCCGAGTTCCCTGCTCGAACTGACCAACGCCGCATGGCGCGGCCGGGTGGCGATCGCTTTCCCACAGTTCGGCACCACGGCCACCCATTTCAACGTGTTGCGATTGCATTGGGGCGAATCGCTCTGGGAACAGTGGTGCCGCGGCCTGGTCGCCAACGAGGCCCGGATGCTCGATGGCAATTCCACCGTGGTGAAACTGGTCGGGCGCGGCGAAGCCTGGATCGGCTTGACCGACACCGATGACGTGCTGGCCGGGCAGCGGGGCGGGTTGCCGGTCGCGCGCGGACCCGACCTGCCCGAGACGCTCCTGTTCATTCCCAACACCCTCGGGATTGTGCGCGGCGCACCGCACCCGATCCAGGCGCAGGCGCTGGCTGATTACTTGCAGCGGCCGGAGACCGTGGAGCGCCTGGTGGCGGCGGGCGCCATTCAGTATGCCGAGATACCCGCCCTTGGCCGACCGGTGTTGCAGGCGGACTGGGATCGGGTGTTAGCGGATCTGGAAGCCACCACCGAACAAATCAGCCGGATCTTCCTGCGATGAACCAGGCGGGTCTGCAACGAAAGCGCCTTTCATGACCTGGGCGCTGCTCCAGAACACCTTGCTGGTGGGCCTGGGTTCCACGCTCGTGGCGATGGGGCTCGGTGTCGCCGCCGCCTTGGTGTTGTCCGGGATTGGATCCGGCCTGCGCCACGTCTTGTTCGGAGGTGGATTGCTCACGCTTGGGCTGCCTCCGTTCCTGGTGGCCAACACCTGGATGCACTACCTGGGGGAATCGGGGGTCTGGCGGAGTGGGTTGCCGCTGGACCTGTTCTCGCCGGTGGGAGCTGTCCTGATCCTCGGCCTCTGGCTTTGGCCGGTGACTGCGATTGCGGTCTGGGGGGCCTGGCAACGACTCGAACCCGCTCATCTCGAGGCCGAACCGGACCTGCGCGGATGGGTACTGATTCGCTTTCTCCTGTTGCCCCTGGCTCGCGGGCCGATGATCGTCGCCGGTCTCATCACGTTTGTTCTGGCGGCAAACAACCTGTCCGTGCCGGCCTTGCTCCAGGTGAACGTGTATCCGGCCGAGGTGTGGTTGAGTTTCAGTGCCAGCTTCTGGGTGAAGCCGGACGGCGCCTTCGACTGGCTGAAGGCAGGTTCGTTGAGTTGGCCGTTGGTCCTGTTGCCCCTCCTTCTCGTCATCGGTCTGCAACGCCGGCCGTTCCCCTGGCCGGCGTGGCACGGCGGAACATCCGCGGCCCTCTTCCGCAAGACGCTCGGACCGGTTTGGCTTGGAACCAGCGCCAGCATGACTGTCGTCGTGCTCCTGCTTTCCGCAGGCTTGCCGGTGTGGCAGGTCATGGGGAGCACGCGCACGTGGAGTGAATTGCCGGCGGCGGTCGCCGCCGGGCAGGGGGCGATTTTCAATTCAATGGCACTGGCGGCGGTCTCGGCCACCCTGTGCTTGGCCCTGGCCATGTTCATGGCGATGCCGCGGATTCGTCCGGGGCCTACCCATGAACCGAAGCTCGCTCCCACCTCATCCCTCTCCCCCGGGGAGAGGGTGCCCGAAGGGCGGGTGAGGGGATTCGCTCGCTGGTTCATGGCCTCCACTCGCCTCCATGCATTGGAGGTTTCCCCTGCCCGTGAACCATTCGGCGGCATCGTCCGCGCGCTGGGCGCTCTTATGTGGATTCCGTTCCTCGCGCCGGGGGTCTTGATGGGCATCGCCCTGATCCAGGGGCTCAATCGACCCATGACAGCCTGGTTCTATCAATCGATGGGCGTGGTGGTGCTGGCGCTGGCGATCCGCTACCTGGCCATCGGTTGGGCCATGGCCCGGCATGCGGCGCGGTCGGCAGACGCGGATCTCATCGACGCGGCCCGGATCGAGGGCGCCTCGCGCTGGAAGTTGCTGCGGCACGTGCTGTGGCCCCAGATCGCGCCGCAGTTGGCCGTGGCTTGGTGCATCGTGTTCCTGCTTTGCCTCTGGGATGTCGAAACCATCGTGCTGATCCTGCCGCCCGGCGGCGAGACCTTGGCATTGCGGGTGTTCAATTTGTTGCATTACGGCCACACGGCGCACGTGAATGCGCTGTGCCTGGTGCTGCTCGGGCTGGCCTTGGTGCCGTTGCTCGCCGTGGTTGCACTGGTGAAAGTGCGGACGTTGCACGGTGCGAAGCGCGGTGTCCGCGCTTTCACAAATGCGGCCGCCGTCTGCGTTGCGCTTCCGCTGCTGAGCAGTTGCTCTGCCGGGCTCGCCCCCCATGAGGCGCCCGTCAACAGTCGGATCTTTGATCGCGTGCAGGTCGTCGCCACACGCGGCGTGGCGCCCGGACAGGTCAACAAGCCCCGCTCCGTTGCGGTGGATCATGAGGACAACCTGTATGTGCTGGATTTCACCGGCCGCGTGCAGAAGTTCTCCCCGACCGGCGAATTCCTCCTGTTCTGGCAGATGCCGGAAACCAAACAAGGCAATCCAAAGGGTTTGTCGGTGGACCCGGAGGGAAACATCGTCGTGGTGGAACCGCACTACTCCCGCGTCAACCTGTTCACACCCCAAGGCCGGCTCCTGATGCGATGGGGGGAGAAGGGGACCAATGCCGGGCAATTCACGTTTCCACGCGCCGCCGCGGTGAACTCGAAGCGCGAATGGTTCGTGAGCGAATTCGGCCTCGTGGATCGTGTGCAGAAGTTCCAGTTTGAACCTGGCACGCCACCCACCCTGCGCTTCCTCGCCGCCTTCGGCCAGGCGGGGTTCGCCCCGGGCGAATGGAACCGGGCGGAGGGACTCTGCGTGGATGCCCAGGACCGAGTACGGGTGGCCGACGCCGTCAATCATCGCATCCAAATCCTCGATGCCAACGGCGCGGTGCTCAGCGGCTACGGCAGCGCCGGCAGCGGACCGGGGGAGTTGAGCTATCCCTACGATGTCTGTGTCGATGCCGCTGGACGGCAATACGTGTGCGAGTTCGGCAACAGCCGCATTCAGATCTTTGATTCCGAAGCGCGCCTCGTCGAGATGCTCGGCGGCCCCGGCGCCGCGCCCGGCTTCTTCAACAACCCCTGGGGCGTCGCACTGGATTCCCGCGGCAATCTCTACGTGGCCGATTCCCAGAATCATCGAGTCCAAAAGTTTCTTAGGAGCGCGGCCGGCAGAGGGCAGAGAGTCGAGGGCGGAAGGCAGAACCGGAATCACCGATGCCATCGCACATGCAGTACCGCTTGGAACCAATCGCCAATCGTAAATCGTAAATCGTAAATTCATCCGTGCCCTTCCACTTCACCCATCCCAGCCTCCTGCTGCTGCTCGTGCCCACCTTGGCGTGGGTCGTATGGCTGGCTTGGATGTCGGATGTGCAGTTGAGCCGCCGGCGGCGCTGGATCTCGGGCGGCTTGCGGGTGGCGGTGCTGTTGCTGGTGGTGCTGGCCCTGGCCGGCCTCCAGTGGCTGCGGCCCATCGAGGGCATGAACGTCTTCTTCCTGCTGGACCGCTCGGACAGCATCCCCGAGGAACAGCAGCGTTGGGCGTTGCAGCGGGTCACCGAACTCTCCCAGCAGAAGCCCAAACAGGATCAGGGCGGCGTGATCGTGTTCGGGACCGAGGCCGCCATCGAGTTCACTCCCAACCCGGCGGTCGCGTTGGAGAAGGTGCTGGCGGTGGTGGACACCGAGCGCACGGATCTCGGCGCAGCCATTCGACTGGGCACCGCCGGTTTTCCCGAACGCGGCCAGAAGCGACTGGTGTTGTTCACGGATGGCAATGAAAATCTGGGCGACGCGCTGGCCGCGGTGCGCGCAGCCCGGCCCTTGGGCGTCACTGTGGACGTGATGCCCATGGGGGTCCGGCGGGCCAACGACGTCGCGGTGCAAAGGCTGGGCATCCCTCAGACCCTCAAGAAAGGGGCCGCCTTCGAGTCCAAGATCTTCGTGCAAGCCGATCATCCGACGCCAGCGACCATCCGGTTGTATCGCAATGACGTTTATCTGGGCCAACAGGAAGTGACGCTCGAGCAGGGCAAGAACCTGTTGACCTTCCCGCAAAAGCTCGAGGAACCCGGGTTCTACAACTACGACGTCCGCGTGGAAGCCGGGGGCGATGTCATCCCCCAGAACAACCGGGCGACCGGGTTCACCTTTGTGCGGGGGGATCCGCGGGCGTTGGTAATCTCGAGCGACCCGCAGCAGGACGCCAACCTGGCCGGCGCCCTGCGCGGTGCCCGGCTCGAAGTGAAATTGGTCGGCGCCAATGATTTCCCCGCCTCGCTGGCCGAGCTGCAGAGCTACGACGCCATCTTCCTGTGCAACGTGTCCGCGGGGGAACTGGGCTTGGACAATCAGCGGCTCCTCGACAGCGCGGTGCTGGACTTCGGCGTGGGCGTGGTCTGCATCGGGGGCGACAACTCGTTCACCGCCGGTGGCTACCGCGGCACGCCGCTCGAGACGATGTTGCCCGTGAGCATGGAGCTGGAAAGCAAAAAGGTGTTGCCCAGCGGCGCGGTGGTGCTGGTGATGCATGGCATGGAGTTCATGAACGGCAACCAGATCGCCCGCGATTGCGCTCTGGGCGTGCTGGGCGCACTGGGGCCGCAGGACGAACTCGGGGTGATCCTCTGGGACGGCACCGAACGCTGGCTGTTCCCGCTCAAAAAAGTCGGGGACAAACAAGCGGCCGGACGCGCCATCGCCGGCATGAACCAGGGGGACCTTGGCAGTTTCCAAGGTGTGATGACCCAGGCCTACGAGGCGTTGAAGGAGTCCAAGGCCAATCTCAAGCATATCATCGTATTCAGCGACGGGGATCCGGCGCCGCCCTCGGATGGCTTGATGCGCGACATCGTCAACGCCCGCATCACGGCCAGCAGCGTCCTGATCGCCGGGCATGCGGGACCGGAGATCATGCTCCGGATTGCCGACCAGGGCCGCGGCCGGTTCTACAACGTCACCAGCGCGGATCAGTTGCCGCAGATCTTCCTCAAGGAAACGGCGGTGATCCTTAAATCGGCGATTTACGAGGAACCGTTCAAACCCGAGGTTCGAATGGCCAGCGAACTGGTGAGGGGCATCGGGGCGGCGGAATACCCGCAGTTGCTGGGTTACGTGGCCACGTCCCCAAAGGACCGGGCGGAGACACCGCTCTGGACGCCCCAAGGTGATCCGCTGATGGCACACTGGCAGCGCGGGCTGGGCCGGGTGGTGGCCTTCACCTCGGACGCCAAGCCGCGCTGGGCCAAGAGCTGGCTGGCCTGGGAGCGTTACCAGCAGTTCTGGGTGCAGGTGGCGCAATGGAGCCTGCGCCGTCTCGAAAACGCCGGGTTCTCCACCGATGTTGCGCTCGAGAACGGCGACGGCGTGATCAGCGTGGATGCCCTGGATGCCGAGGGCCGCTACCGCAACTTCCTGCAAATAGCCGCCACGGTGGTGAGCCCCAAAGGCGAGCGGCAGACGGTGGCCGTGCGCCAAACCGGCCCCGGCCGCTACGAAGCCCGGTTCCCGACGAAGGAGCCGGGAACCTACGCCGTGAACGTGATGGAGATCGCCAATGGCCAGGTCGTGGCACAGCAAACCGCGGGCGCCAGCATCAACTACTCGCCGGAGTTCGCCTCAACCGAACCCAACCGGCACCTGTTGCGCCTGCTCGCCGATGTCGGCGGCGGCCGCGTGCTCGATCCCCTCAATCCCGCCGACAACCCTTATCGGCATGACCGGGTGAAGACGTATCAACCGCTGGACCTCTGGGAATGGCTGCTGCGCATGGCCACCGTCCTGTTCGTGTTCGATGTCGGCTTCCGCCGCATCCAGATCGACCGCGAGGAATGGCAGCGGGCGCTGGCAGCGGTCCGGCGCGTACTGATCTTCTGGAAACCGCCACCTCAGGTCCGGCAAACCGACGAATCCCTGGCCGCGCTGCTGGCCCGACGCGACGACGTGCGCGCGCGGCAAGCGCGGCCCGAGGAGGCGCGGGAAGAACTGTTCCAGCCGGTGCGGATGGATTCAACCCCCCTGCCTGGCAGCGAGTTGCCACAACCCCCGCCCGCGCCGGTTCCGACCTCGCCGACACCGGAACCGGGTCCCGCCCAACCTCCACCGCTCCCCGCCCAGAGCGGCACCAACCGGCTGCTCGAAGCCAAACGCCGCGCCCAACAACGGCGCCGGTGAGCGTAACCGCCGTTAGAACCGCCATTAGGGTCAACCGCCATTAGTATTATTATTAGTAGGGTCACATCTTTACATTCGACAATTGGCACACCTGTTTCAACAGCGCCCGTCCCTCTTGGCTCCGCCGCAACCGCCGCTCATACCGCCGGATGGCAATCGACACCGCACTGGAATCGATCATCCCCGCCACCGCCGCCAGCTCCCCCAGCTTCATCCCGCAGGCCCGCGGTCCCACCTACAACACCAGATCCCGTCCGTCGTCCCCATGCCACGGCCGTATCTCCGCCCACGGCCGCCCCTTCACCTGCTCCACGTTCGCAATGACTTCCTCAAGCGCCGGTCGCGCTTGCGCCAGCCGCTTTGCCCCGCGCTGTTCACGCGCGTTCCCACTGACCTGCGCACGCAGCGTCTGCAAAAACTCCCCCCCGCCCAAGACCACCTGCTCCTGCAATTCCTCCCACGGGCTCTTCTTCAATCCCTCCCGCACCGCAACCAATCCACCACCCATGACGTGATACCACCCGCCCACACGCTCAATCCGCAAGGGTCTGGACATGCCCCACGCTACCCACCGCTCCACCCCACCGTCAATTGTCGAATGTAAAGATGTGACCCTACTTTGCAATCAGCATCACCGGCCCGAGCAAGCCGGACGAAACCAAGGGCGACTGCTGGTTGTAGGAATCATGCGTGCTGAAGGTGTAGCGGCCGGCCTTGAACTGTTGCCCGCCCAGGAAGCCGGGCGGACAACTCACGGTGCGCATGTTGGCATCAGCAGGCTGTGTGTCGCCGATGAGCCGGTTGGCCCAGCGGTTGACCACTTCGATTTCCAGTTGGTTGTCGGCGGCCTTGAGGGTGCCGGTGACCTCGATGCGCCACGGCGCGCACCACACCACCCCGAGATCCCGCCCGTTCAGCCTGACCCGCGCCAGGTCATGGACCACGCCCAAATCGAGATAGGTTTTTCCTGTCGGAACATTGGTGAGGTTGAATGATTTCCGATAGGTGGCGATGCCGGAATAATACTTGATCCCCGGCTCCGTCCGCGTTGTCCAGTCCTGCAACATCTCAAAGACAATCTTCCCATCTGTGCTGTTCTCTGACTTCTGTCCTCTGTCATCAGACTTCCCCGGCCCACCCCACTTCGGATCAAACGCAACTTCCCATGCGCCAGAAAGATCCTGGATTGCCTTCAAGTCCGGGAAATTCTTTTCCGCCTTCGATGCGGGCGCATCGCCCTTCCCGCCGAACACCACGAAGAAACTCTGGAACGCAGCGAACTCCATGGGGATGATTGTCAGGCCATCGGCACGCTCGAATTGCAGCAGCGGCCGCTGCTCACCGGTCACGGGGTCCCAGAGTTGCGCGCTGCCCCGGCCGACCCGGAAGCGGCAGTCCGCCTGGATCGGATTACCGGTCCGGTTGGCCACGAAATAGATATCCCGATCGCCGGTGCGCCGGTGGCCGTAGCGCACGGGACCGGTTGCGGTGAAATCCTCCTTCACGCCCATGCCCTTCAACAGGGCCGCCGTCAGATCATAGGATGGATAAAGCGGTGGGGTGTCCGCCAGTTCACCGCCCCAATGGACAGCGCCTTTCCCATAACCGCGCTTCGTCGCCGTGCGCGGCGCGTCCAGACTTCCCCAGAGATCCTTGGCAAGTGCCCGGACTTGACCGTCGCAGGCGGGATAGCCCGAGAGGCTGGGTGATTTGACCGGCGGCGTGCCGACAATGGTGGCGCCAGCCTGAACCAGGTCCCGTATTTTGGCGAGCAGTCCCGGGGTCATCGTTTCCACCTGCGGCAGGACCATCAGACGGTAGGAACTTCCTCCCGGGAAAGCGATCCGCCCCTCCTTCACCTCAGCCCTGGCCCTGAGGATCTTCGGGGAGCATCCGTCGAAACCATAACCCTTCTTGTCCGCCAGCGGGCCGCTTCCCTCCAACGCGCCGGGCGGCGGCAGGAAGATATGGGGAGTTCCTTCGGGTGTCAGATAAAGCACGTCCGCAACCGAAACCCCCTGGCGGAGCATTTCGGAGCAGCGGGCGAGATAGCGGTGGTAATCCGACACCATCGGCCACCAGGTCTGATTCCGGTGCCAATGCACCCCATACGGCCCAAAGGCCATGCCGGGCTTGTAGGCGTCGCCCAGTGCCTGGTGCGCGAAGGTGTGAAACACGATCCGGTTGATCCCGACGCAGAACGCCCAGTCACCCTGGTTCTTCAATGACCACGGATAAGCATCCAGCCCCCCCACGGAGGTAAACGATTCGGCGGATACGATCGGTTTTCCCATGAGATGGCCGATGGAGGTCGCCTCGAAAACGCTATAGGCCGAGTCCAAGCCGTTATTCCAGAACTCGGCCATCGGGACATCCGCCACCGCGCCCAGATCGAGGTCGCCGGCAGGGTTCATGTCGTAGGGTTCGATCGAAAGCGAGAGTCCGTGTTTCCGGCCATACCTCTTCACGACTTCGGCATGATTCTCCAGCACGAGTTCCTGTCCGGTCAAACGGAGGTCCCAGAGGAAGCGCTCCGACATTTCGACGCTTTGAATGGCGCGTCCGGTGTAAACCGGCAGCCACGGACGGGCGTCATAGCCACGCCGCTTCTTGAACTCGTCAAGGAACGAAGGTGTCCAGTTCTGCGCGCCGGATTCCCAGCTATCCATGTGCAAGGTGGTCAAGCCGTGCTTTTTCGCGCGCGGGCTGATTTTTTCCAGCAGTTTCCCGACATAGTGGTCGAGATGCTCCTCCAGCGCTTTTGCGTCGAACTTGTCGGACTCCAAGCCGATCGCGGTGGAGGGCGCGGGACGGCTGCTCGCGCCCGTGACCCGCCGTCCCATGCGGACGATCGTCCAATCCCCGGCGGGGACATTCCATTCGAGCGTCCCGTCCGCCTTGAGTTGCTTCGTGAGATCCACGATCTCGTTTGGCTGGATGACTCCCGCCGGCCCTGGTTCCTCGTAGCGTGCCGGGGCCGGCAAATAGGGTTTGACGTGCTTCCAACTCGAATACGGCCCCCGATCGAAAAGCGCCTTCTCATGGATGTCGGCAATGAGCGGTTTGCGGCTGGGGAAGGCCAAGACCGCCACATCCTCATAATAGGGGCTGGCCATCGTGTGCCACTCGGTCGAACGTTGCGCCGGCATGGGAAGCACCGCCGAATAAGTCTGTGGGCCTTTGAGCTCGACCGAACTGAAGACGAGGTGCTGCATGGCTTGCTCCGGCTTGACCCAGGGGCCGCCACTGCCACACCAACCCGGCCCGATACCGAGGGTGATGTCGATACCCAGGCGTTCCGCGTCGCGGACGGATTGCACAAAGAGCTCCTGCCACTGGGGACTCATGAACGCGACCGGGCCACCGGGTGGCTCGCCGATGTCCACCTCAAGAAACACCAGGTTGCCGAGGCCCGCCGCCTTCATGGATTCCAGGTCGGCGGTCATCTCCTTGCCATTGAGATTGCCGTTCATGAAATACCAGTAGACCCCGGGCCGCGCGGAGTCCGGCGGATTGAGGAAATGGTTTTCCATCTCACCCGCGGCCAGAACACCGCCGCAAAGCGCACATGGAACAAGCGCGATGATGATTTCCTTCAACATGTTTGGTAATCCGGATGACCGGGCGGATTCACTTTCCGGGGACTTGCTCGACCTGCACGCCCACAGGGGCCTCGATCTTGGAATCAATCGTGCCATCGGACCGGCGCTCGTGGCGGACCCGGATGGGCCCGCGGGGCGTTGGATAGGTGCCCTCCGCCCACTTGAGGTCGCCGAGTTGCGGGGCGATCCGCACCCGGGCGAAGCCGGGCTCGAGCGGCTTCACGCCGAGCACGTTCTGGCTGAGCCAGGCGGTCGGGCCGCTCGCCCACCCGTGGCAGAGGCTGTGACGGAAGCCCTTGTAACAATAGGCGCCGAAGTCGCCGTGAATGTCCTTTTTGCCCGGCGGAACCAGTTCGTCGATCCGCGCGGCATTCGGCATCCAATCGAGATTGAAATCCTCCCAGAACGTGGTTGCGCCGAGGTCGAGCATGGCACCCCAGTAGGTGCGGATGAACTCCAGCGCCGTGGTGGTGTCGCCGGACTTGGGCGAGCGCCTGCAGGACGTAGAACCCGTAGAAGGTCGAGAGGTTCCTGGGCCCGCCGACCTTGAGCACGGTGTCGGCGGTGATCCTCGGGATCCATCATGCCGGCCAGCGACGAGCAGCGCGGCGCCGGACTTGGATTGGTTGACGTCCGGCACCACCTTGCGACCGCGGGCGGCGGCTGTCGGCGCAGAGTTTGGCGGTGGCGTCGTCGCCGAGGACGGTCATCAGGCGCGCGCCGCTTTCGAGGGTCATCACCAGCAGTGCTTGCAGCCCGGCCGTGACGCCCTTGGGGTTCGGCGAACTCGGCCAGTCGAGGAAACGCATGCCGTCGATCCGCTCCCTGCCGTCCGGCCCGACCAGAGCGGCGAGGCGCTTCAGCAGTGCGGTGAGATAGGGCTGCTGCGCGGCGAGGTAGTCCCGGTTGCCCTGGTGCATCCAGAGGTCCTCGTGGATGAGAATCCACCACATCGAATAGCTGGAAATCCCGTTCATCCACTCGGTCACGGGTGTGACGTCGCGGGTGAGGTCGAGCGAGCGGGGCACCACCTCGTTGAAGCCGAACACGGCGTGGATGGTGCTGACCTCCGGGTGCATGTCGCCGATCCAGACGAGGCGGTCGCGTTTGATGCCGTCCCAAAGGTATTCCTGCATGTTGAGCTGCACGGTGTAGGCGCCGGTCTGCCAGATTCGGTTGAGGCGCTCGTCGTTGCACCTGAAGGATCCGACTTGAGGGAGGTCGCGGATCTGCAGCACCGCGCGGACCTGGCTGAGTTCCACCGGCAGTCTGCGGGTCGGCGTTGTCGATGCGGACGAAGCGAAAGCCGCTGGGGCCGACCATCTTCTTGCCCAGCCACGGCAGGGTGACCACCTGGTCGCGGATGGCGTGGTCGTTGCCGGCGTTCGTGGGCCGCCCAACTCGGCCATCGCTTCGGCGACCGACTCGCCGAAGCGCACGCGCACGCGACGGGGTTTGGCCTGATCCTTGGTCAGTCGGGGTGATCAGTTCGACGTAGCCGTGCAGTTCGCGGCCAAAATCCAGCAGGACACCGCGCCGGGGGCTGCTGGGGATCGCCGCAAGCACGCACGGCGGCTGGGGTTCCTTGAGCACGGCCTGCCCGGCATGGGCTTGGAGGAGGGATGCGCGTGTGGCTTGCCAAGGTATCGCTCTGCCAGACGACGCGCGTCGGCGCAATGAAGAAGGTGCTCAACGGCGAACGCTCGTGGGTAGGGGAACCCGGCGTTGCGGCATGAACCTGGGTGGCTGCGGCACAAGCACAGACGAAGATGGTCAGGCGGGTCATCAATAGCGTTTGCATCGCCGTCAGGTAAGCAGGGCGGGCAGCGGATCTTCCATCGCGATTGCCAGGAATTGGCTTTTGGCGGAAGGCTCTGACACAGCCGTGTGGCTAAGGTCGCTGGAGGTTTTGATGGTCAGATTAATTTGTCGCGAGCTTAGCTTCACAGTCCGTTTTGCCAAGATTTGTGCGGCCATCGGGGCCACCAGGTGACATTGCCGTCGGAAGCGTGTGCGAAGCCAGGCCGATCTTCAAAGCAAATTCCCGCACAGGCAGGGCTGGGGCGGTTGAAGTGCGAGGAGACCGCAAGAGCCGGATGCATTCCAGCACTGGCTGAGCTAGTTTGATCACGAGGGTTTGATCTATGAACACGAAAGAATCCACCGACGATTCGCATCCACTCCGAAATCCGCCGGATTTCTCGCTGGTTCTGGGAGGGCCACTCTTCCAGCTTCTGGTGCGTTCGCACCTCGCCACGCCGGCTCTCGAACTCATCAAGCGGAGGATCATCATTATCAGCCTGGCCGCCTGGCTGCCGCTGCTGCTGCTCTCGCTGTTCGAAGGCAAAGCGTGGGGAGGGGTCGGACTGCCGTTCCTGTATGACATCGAAATGCACGCCCGGTTTCTGGTCGCGCTGCCGCTGCTCATTGCGGCCGAGTTGCTGGTCCACCAGCGGCTGCGCGTGGTGGTGGGCCAGTTCGTGGAACGGGACATCATCACCGAAGCGGTGCTCCCGAGGTTCAACGCGGTCGTTGCCTCGGCGATGAAACTGCGGAATTCGGTGGCGATTGAAGTGATTCTGTTCCTCCTGATTTTTGTCGGCGGGTATTACCTCTGGGGCGCGGTGAGCGGCATCACCAAGATCGGGCCCGTGACCGCGACCTGGTATGCCACCACCACCGATGGCAGCACACAATTTTCTGCGGCAGGCTGTTGGTACGTCTTCGTCAGCCGGCCCCTGTTTCAATTCATCCTGATCCGCTGGTATTTGCGCCTGTTCATCTGGACCCGTTTTCTCTGGCAAAGTTCGCGGCTGGAACTGAATCTGATGCCGAC
Organism: uncultured Verrucomicrobiae bacterium; assembly: GCA_963751435.1. Classification (GTDB taxonomy): domain Bacteria; phylum Verrucomicrobiota; class Verrucomicrobiia; order Limisphaerales; family DSYF01; genus JALOTU01. Next base: position 42,524 of record CAVVUP010000029.1, read on the forward strand.
CCATCCCGACCGCGCCGCCGGGCTGGGGTTTCTGGGCGGGAGCAGTGCCGCCTTTGCCCCGCTGATTGTGGCGCACGGCGCGCTGCTGTCCGGGGTGCTGGCCAACCTGATTCTTTTCGCCGGGGCGAAACTGACCGATTTCAAGGTCGAGATCCTGGGAGTCACGCTGCTTGTGGTGCTGATCGTGCTGGGACCGTTGCTGGTTTTCTGGCCCTGCCTGATGCGGGCCAAGCGAGCCGGTTTGCGCGAGTACGGCATGCTGGCCAGCCGGTATGTCAGGGACTTCGACCTCAAATGGGTGCGCGGCGGTGCAACCCAGGATGACCCGTTCCTGGGCAGCGGCGACATCCAGTCGCTGGCCGACCTGGGGAACAGCTTCCAGGTGATCCGCGACATTCGTCCGTTCCCGTTCGGCAGAGATACGGTCATTCACCTGATCGTCCTGGTTCTGCTCCCCATCTCGCCGCTGTTGCTGACCTTGATCCCGCTGGACGAGCTGATTTCGAGAGTGTTGGGGAGTGTGTTTTGAGGGCAGGAGGGCGGGGCGACCGGGCGCTCCGTGGAGCGCGGACCCAAGAACGAAGAGGTCGGGACCGAAGACAATGGGGTCGCATCTAAATAGTTGATAGATTGGGTGGGGAAGGATTGGATGCGGTCTGTGGCAAGGCCGTTGCGGATCGAGATTGCGGGGGCGTGGTATCACGTGATGAATCGAGGGCACCGCGGGGGGACGCTCTTCCTGGATGACACGGATCGGCATCGGTTCCTTGGGGCGGTGTCCGAGCTGCCGGAGCGTTACGGACTGGAGGTGCATGCCTTTGTGCTGATGGACAACCATTACCATCTGCTGGTGCGCACCACTCAGGCTAACCTGGGTCACGCCATCCGGTGGCTGAATGTCACTTACGCCGTCAAGTTCAACTGGGCCCACCGCTGGCGCGGGACGGTGTTCCAGGGCCGGTTCAAGTCGGTGCTGATTCAGGAGGAGAGCCGGGTGGTGGACGTGGCTCGCTATCTCCACTTGAATCCGGTGCGGATTGGGGGGTGGGGTTTGAGCAAGAGCGATCAGCGCAAAGCGCGGGTGGTGGGGTGTGCGGATCCGGGCCAGGAGCTGTTGCGGGGGCGGTTGATGATTCTGGGGGAGCACCGCTGGAGTTCGTGCGAAAGGCGGGGATGAAGTATCAGGCCGCGGCGCAGGCGGTGAAGCGATTCCGGAAGGCCCTTGCCGAGGATCCGGCCCGGAAAGTCATTGTTTCGAAACTCAAGCAGGAAATATCACTTATTTAGATGCGACCCCATTGCCTTTTCTGCGGTCGAACACGTAGGCGTTCTTCGAGTCGTCGGGCACGGACGGGTTGGGCTTGGGCAGGTCCAGCACCGCGCATAGTTCGGTGAGGAAGAGCTGGTAATTCGAGCGTTCGCCACCCCCGGAGGGCGACCAGCGAGCGATGAAGGACTCGAGACCGGCCGGGGCGGCGGACGGGCTGGACGCCGCCTCCGCGCGGCGCGGCGTGTTGCTCGCACCCTGAGGTCCAGACATGGGCGCAGGTTAGGCGTAGCCCCGGGGCTGGGCAATGGGTTTTGCCGCGGTTGTGCCGGATGAAGGGGCGCCCCGGCGTCGCAAAATTCCTTTGCGCCTCCGCTGGTTTCCACGAAATTGAGCCGATGCCTGAGACCGAGGTCATCCGCGCCAAGCTCCGCGAGCTGCCGCATCGCCCGGGCGTGTACCTGATGAAGGACCGCTTCGGCACGGTCATCTACGTGGGCAAGGCGCGCGACCTGCGCAAGCGCGTCAGCCAGTATTTCCATCCCTCGCGCCGCCTGGGCTGGGACCTCAAGTTCAACGCCCTGGTCGACGCCATCCACGACCTCGACGTTCACGTGGTGCGCAGCGAGCCCGAGGCGCTCCTGCTCGAGGGCAAGCTGATCAAGGAGTTTCACCCCCGCTACAACATCAGTTTCCGCGACGACAAGCGGTTTCTCCTGGTCAAGGTGAACCTGAACGATCCCATCCCGCGCTTCACCCTCACCCGGCTGCGCACCGAGGACGGCGCGCGCTACTTCGGCCCCTTCCCCAACGGCGGCGCGCTGCGCAGCACGCTGGTGCATGATGCGGCGCAAGTTCAATCTGCGCGGCTGCCGTCCGCTCACCCCCACCGAGGCCGACTACACGCCACTGCCTCTACGGCAACCTCAAGTGGTGCACCGCCCCCTGCATCGGCAACGTCACCCGCGAGCAATACCATCGAGCAGGTCCGGGCCGCCTGCGATTTCCTCGACGGCCAGTGCGAGGAACTCGCCGGGGAGTTGGAGGAATCGAGATGCAAAAGGCCGCGGCCGCCCAGGAATACGAGAAGGCCGCCGAGCTGCGCGATCGCCATCGAGGACCTCAAACGCACCACCCGCAAGACGACCCGCTTCGAGCGCACCCCCTGGAACCTGCCGGTGGCGCTCATGCCGGAGCGAAGACAACGCCGAACTGGCGCGCGCGCTGGGCCTGCCCGCGCCGCCCCGCGCGCATCGAGGGCTTCGACATCTCGAACATCAGCGGCACGCTCAAGGTGGCCAGCGTGGTGAGCTTCCGCGACGGGCGCCCCGACCGGGCCAACTACCGCCGCATGAAGATCAAGTCCGTCGAAGGTCAGGATGACTTCGCCTGCATGGCCGAGGCGGTCCGGCGCCGCTATACACGGCTCCTGAAGGAAAGCGCGGAACGCGGAACGCGGAACGCGGAACCCAAGCACGTTCGCGCCGAGGACGATCCCGAAGCCGGCCAGGCCATCGTCCAGGAACTGCACGAGGTGATGATGGAAGCCGCCCGGCACCACCCAACACCCCGCATCGAGCATCCCGCATCGAGCCCTGAGCATCCGGTATCCAGCCTGCCGGACTTGATCGTGATCGACGGCGGCAAGGGCCAGTTGAGCGCCGCCTGCGCGGAGTTGCGGAAACTGGGGTTGCAACGGCTGGCCATCATCGGCCTGGCCAAGGAGTTCGAGGAGATCTATCGCCCGGGCGAGTCCACCCCGCTGCGATTGAGCCACGACAACAACGCCTTGAAATTGCTGCAGCGCATCCGGGACGAATCCCACCGCGTCGCCAACAGCTACAACGCCCAGCTCCGATTGCGCAAGATCAGCGAGAGCATGCTGGACGAGTTCCCCGGCATCGGCGAATCGCGCAAGTCGGCGCTGCTCCGGCGCTTCGGATCCATCCAGCGACTCCGGACCGCCACGGTCGATCAGATCGCCTTGGTGCCGGGATTCGGCTCCAAATCCGCACAGGCGCTTCGGGAGTTCCTCGACGCCCGGAGCCGGACCGCCGAATGACCGCCGGGCCGCCGCACGGCTGTCTGCATCGGGCTTTACAGTGAACAAGGAGTAACCCTAGAGTGTCACACGTTCAATGAACACACTCCTGTTGAGCATGCTCGGTGGCTGGGAAATCGCCGGAATCGTGGTGGTGGTCTTGGTTCTCTTCGGAGCCAAAAAAGTGCCTGAATTGATGGGCGGCCTTGGCAAAGGCATCCGCGAATTCAAGAAAGCCTCGCGCGAGGTCCAGGACGAGATCCAGCAGGCAATCGAGGAAGAGCCCCAGTCCAAAGCCAAACCCCGCCCGCCGTCCCAGACCCCACAGCCGCGCAAGCCGGCTCCCGAGACCGAATCGGGCGACAAAGAGTAGGCGCGGACTTTTCTTGGCTCCATGGCGAACCCTGCCGACGAATGGCCGCCGGAGCCTGAGGAGGAAGGCGGGCCGGTCAAGAGTTTCCTCGAACATCTCGAGGACCTGCGATGGACTCTGGTCAAGTGCGTCAGCACGGTATCGGTCGGGATCATCATCTGTCTCCTGGCTGGTAAACATCTCGTCGCGTTCATGGTCTGGCCGCTGCAGAACGTCAGCGTGCTGTTTGAACCCGAGTCCACCTCCGTCCCCGTCCTCCTGGGCACGAACACCATCGGCACGGTGGACTGGCAGGAACTGGCGCTCCCACTGGCGGGGACCAACCGGGTGACGGCTGTTCACCTGACCCCGGTGTTGAATGGCACCAATTACGTGCTGGCGCTGCAACCGGACACCCGGGCATTGGCACACCCAGCCCGAAATCTCGTTGTGCTCAAGAACTACAGCCCGATCGAGGGCGTCATGGTGGCGCTCAAGCTCTCGATTTATGGCGGCCTGGTGCTGACGGCGCCGCTGGTGATCCTGTTCATTGGACAGTTTGTGTTGCCCGCCCTGAAAGTGAACGAGAAGCGCGTCCTCTATAAGGCGGTGGGGGTCGGGGTGGGGCTGTTCCTCTTGGGGGTGGCGTTCTGTTACTGCTTGGTCTCCGTCTTTGCACTCGGGGCCACGGTGCAGTTCTCCAAATGGCTGGGGTTCACCGCCGACGAATGGCGGGCGGACGCCTACATCGGGTTCATGAGCAAGTTCATGCTCGGGATGGGGCTGGCCTTTGAGCTGCCGGTGGTGCTGCTGACGCTGGTGCGCATCGGCATTCTCGACTACACCCAACTGAAACGGTTCCGCTCCTACGCGGTTGTGCTCAACCTGGTCATCTCCGCCTTTGTCACCCCCTCGGGCGACCCGTTCACCATGCTCATCCTGGCCATCCCTCTGCACGTGCTCTACGAAATCAGCGTGTTTATCGCCGGACGCTGGGAGCGCAAGCAGGCGCGGGCTCAGCCGGCGGGCGATGGGTCCTGAAGGGGGGCCGGACCCCGCCTCCACATGCAGACAGACACTGCCCAGCAAGCCACCCTCCCGATCACGCATCTGAAGGTGCAGGGCATGACCTGCGGCAACTGCGCCCGCAAGGTGACCACGGCCATTCAGACGCTGCCTGGAATCAAAGCCGTGGATGTGTCGGTGGAAACCCAGCGGGCCACCGTTTACTGGGCCACGTCTGCTCCGGACGTGGCAGGGGTCGTCCGCTCGATCACCAGTGCCGGCTACGGTGTCGAGGTGGTTGGCGCGGGGGAAACAACCTCGGAATCTCGTCGCTCGGGCTGGCACGCGGGATTGTGGGTGGGCGTCTGCGGCACAATTCCCATGGTGATCGGGGAATGGGTGTTCCGCCTGGGGGCCGAGGGATGGTTCAAGTGGGGTTGCTTCGCGCTGGCGGGCGTGGTGCAGGTGATCGCCGGCGCGCGCTTTTACCATGGGGCCTGGCTGCAGTTGAAGGCGCGCAGCTCGAACATGGACACCTTGGTGGCGCTGGGATCCACCACCGCCTTCGCCTACAGCGCCTGGGCGGTGTTCGCCGGCTGGCCGGGCCATGTTTATTTCATGGAGGCATCCGCCATCATCACCCTGGTCAGCGTGGGCCATTGGATGGAGGCGCGCGTCAGCGCCAAAGCCGCCCGCTCCGTACAGGCGCTCCTGTCACTGACCCCCCGCAAAGCCCGACGTCGCGAGGCCGATGGCTCCGAGCGGGAAGTGCCCGTGGCCGAATTGAGGAAAGACGACCGGGTCGTGCTGCGCCCGGGGGACACCATTCCGGTCGATGGTATGGTGGAGGAGGGAGGGGCCTCCGTGGAGGAATCGATGCTGACCGGCGAATCGATGCCGGTGGACAAGGAGGTGGGCAGTGAATTGTATGCCGGCACCGCCAACCTGAACGGACGCCTCACACTGAGGGTCACCGCGACCGGGGAGGCCACGGCGTTGGCCCAGATCATCGCCGCCGTGCGCCGCGCTCAAACCAGCGCCGCCTCGATCCAACGTCTCGGGGACCGGGTGAGCAGCATCTTCGTTCCCGTGGTCCTGCTGGTGGCGCTGGCCGCCGCGTTGTGGTGGGGACTGGCCTATGAACACGCCCGCAACGCGCATGAACAGCTCGACTCCGTGCTGTGGTCCATGCCCCTACCCCCCACGCCACTGGCTGCCGCGTTCATCATCGGGGCCGCCGTGCTGATCATCGCCTGCCCATGCGCCATGGGATTGGCCACCCCCGCAGCCATCATGGCGGCAGCCAACGCGGCCGCACAGCGCGGCATCCTCATCCGCGACGGTGTGGCCCTGGAAAAGGCCGGCTCGATCACCGCCGTGGTGTTCGACAAGACCGGAACCCTGACCACGGGCAAACCAGTGGTGGCGGAATCCATGCGTTTGAATGCCGCCGACACGACTGACTTCGATGAGGCCTCCTTGAATGCATTGGCCGCGACGGTCGCCCGTCATTCCCTGCACCCCTTCAGCCGGGCGGTCGCGGCACGATCGTCCGAGGAAGTCCCGCTTCACGAGTGGCGGGAGCTGCGTGGGGCTGGCCTGCTGGCCCGGGTCACCTGGCAGGGGAAGGAACGGACCGTGCGGATGGGCTCGCTCCGCTGGCTGCGCAAGGCCTGCGCCGGGCGTGAGGACGGGCGGGACTTCGTGGAGCGCTGGTCCGCCCAGGGAGCGTCCGTGATCGGCCTGGCGCTGGACGAGCGGTTGATTGCCCTGTTCGCCATCCGGGACGAGCTCAAGTCCGGCGCGGCGGCCGTGGTGCGTGAGCTGGAGCGTGCCGGTGCGGGCGTCTATCTGGTGACCGGCGACAATGCCCCCACCGCTTTGAGCCTGGCGCGGCAGGCGGGAATTGCCGAGGACCGGGTGCTGGCGGAGGCGAGACCGGAAGCCAAGGCGCAATTCGTCAGCCAATTACAGGCGGGCGGCCAGCGGGTGGCCTTTGTGGGTGATGGCATCAACGATGCCCCGGCGCTCGAACAGGCACATCTGGGCGTGGCGGTGAGCCGGGCCAGCGACATCGCGCGGGAAGCGGCGGACATCATCCTGTTGAACACGGAAATCGAGGCCGTGCCCGAGAGTCTTGCTCTGGCCAGAGCCACCCTGCGCACGATCAAGCAAAACCTGTTCTGGGCGTTCTTCTACAACGCCGCAGCCATCCCTTTGGCCGCCCTCGGATTTCTCAGCCCGATCCTTTGCGCGCTGGCGATGGGCGCCTCGGATCTGGTCGTCATCGGAAACGCCTTGCGCCTGAGACGCTGGGGACGACGAAGGCCAGCGCCGCAAGGCTAGGCAAAGCCTTCGAATGGATCTGCAGGGACTTCAAATCGCCCGCCATGATTCCGACTTCCCAAGTACCACCTTTTGTTCCAGGTGGGACAAAAGGTTGCAGTCTGCGGATTCACGCCCGGTTCAGAGTGCGGGCGGCGGATTTTTCATTCGCCTCGTGGCCCCTTTGACGTTGAAATCAAGCCATGCCTGAGTCGAAGCCACTGGTGCAGGTCAAGCAACTGACGAAATGCTATCAGACAGGCGCCGGCAGCGTCCGGGTGCTTGACGGCGTGGAGTTGCAGGTAAGCGCCGGCTGTTCACTGGCCATTGTCGGCCCCTCCGGCTCGGGCAAGAGCACGCTGCTCCAGATCATCGGCACCCTGGACCAGCCCACCAGCGGCCGCGTCGAGCTGGACGGTCGAGACTTGGGCTCGCTCAATGACCGCCAACTGGCCCAGGTCCGCAACGCCGAGGTGGGGTTTGTGTTCCAATCCCATTTCCTCCTCCCCCAATGCACCGTCTGGGAGAATGTCCTCGTGCCGACCCTGGCCGGAACAGTTGGACAGGCCTCCCGCCTGTCATGTAAGCCTCAACAGCCGGTCGGAAACCCGACGACCGACGATCGCGCCAAACGCCTCCTGCAACGGGTCGGTCTGGGCGAGCGAATGCGCCATTTCCCCCGACAACTGTCCGGCGGTGAACGCCAGCGGGTCGCCGTCGTGCGCGCCCTGATCAACCAGCCAAGACTCCTGCTGGCGGACGAACCCACGGGCGCGCTGGACCATGCTTCCGCCCAATCGCTCGGGCGGTTGCTGGTCGAGTTGAACCGGGAAGAAGGCGTGACGCTCATCGTGGTGACCCACTCGCTGGAGCTGGCCCGACGCATGAAACGGGTCCTGCGGTTGGAGGACGGGAAGCTGGTGGAGGAGTGGAATTAGATGAACCGAGATCGAGCGACGCGCGAAGCCGAGACCTTGGAGACCTTGGAGTGCGGTGACTTGTCCCCGCTTTGCTCGAAAAAAGGCCCGACCCCGAAGGCGGTCTGCGAAGAATGCGGGTGATCCTCATGACCCTTCGCACCCTCATCCGGCGCAGTCTGTGCTTTCATTGGCGCTCGCACCTGGGCGTGGTCGCCGGGGCCGCCCTCGGGAGCGCCGCACTCATCGGGGCGCTGGTGGTGGGCGATTCCGTCAAGGGCAGTCTGAGGGAACAGGCCTTGGGGCGGTTGGGCGAAACCGACGCGGCCTTGCTCCCCTCGGATCGGCTCGTGACCGGCAGCCTTGCCGAGCGGATGTTCCGGCTCGCCCCACTGGGGAGCGGTGCGGACTACGGTCCCAGCCTCATTTTGCCGGGCACGATCGACGCCATTGAAACCGGACGTCGGGCCAATTCCATCCAATTGATCGGTGTGGATGGCCGGTTCACGAGGTTTGGCGGTGATTTCTGGAGGCGCAAATGGGAGCCGGGAACCGCCTGCTTGAATGAGGCGCTGGCCACGCACTTGGGGGTCGAGGTGGGGCAGACCGTGATTGTTCGCGCCCGCAAACCCGCTGCGCTGTCCCCGGACGCGCCGATTTCCCCCGGTTCGAGCGAGTCACTCAGCCTGCGGCTTCGCATCGCAGCGCTGGTTCCCCGCGATTCACTGGGCGACTTGAATCTGGAGGCTTCCGGCCCGCCCGCGCTGAACCTGTTTCTGCAACTCGAAACGCTGCAACAGGAGGCCGGCGGGGCGGGGCGGGTGAACTGCATCCTCGCCAGAACCGGCAGGGGGCACGTCTCGAGGCCGTTCGCCGAGATGCTGGCCAAAATGGGTTTGCGCGATCTTTGGGGCGGGCTCGGGAACTCGAATGGTGCGATGCCCACCTGGAGCGACAGCACCAGTCGGGATCCCGATCCGGCGCGGACCCATGCTGTCAGGCTCCGGAAGGTCTGGCAGCTTGCAGACACCCAATGCACGATCACGCCGACGACGGCTGGACAGCTTGAACTGCGGTCCGAGCGCGTCTTCCTCGATTCCCCCATCGAACGCGCCGCTCTGGCCGCCGACAGCAACGCCCGGCCTGTTCTCACCTACATCGCCAACCTCATCCGGTCGGCGTCCAACGCCACGCCTTACTCGATGGTCACCGCGGCGGGCCCGCCGTGGACACCGTCCAATCTTGCGGAGGACGAGATCGTGTTGAACCAATGGCTGGCGGACGACCTGCAAGCCAGACCGGGCGATCGCGTGACGCTGGTTTACTATGACCCCGAGTCCGGGGCACGGCTCGTGGAACGCACCCATTCGTTCCGCGTCCATGGCGTTGTGCCGATGGAGCTTCCGTGGGGGATCGCACGCTGATGCCCGACTTTCCAGGCATCGAGAAGGCGGAGCACCCGGCGGACTGGGACACAGCGTTCCCGCTGACTTACAACATTCGGCCAAAGGATGATGATTACTGGCGCGAACACCGCGGCACCCCGAAGGCGTTCGTCACTCTGGCCGCCGGGAAACGGATGTGGGCCAACCGGTTTGGGGAGGTCACCGCAATCCGCTTTCCCATGCCCGATCAGGCCGTGGGAGACGACGTGCGAAGTCTGGCTCCATCGGATGGAAGGAACGCCCGCGTTGAACAAGCTCTCCATGAAGCTGGGGCTCGCCCTCACCCCCTCCCTCTCCCCCGGGGAGAGGGTGCCCGAAGGGCGGGTGAGGGGATTCGGGCGGTTCATGGCCCCGATGCGCGTCCATTGTTGGAGGTTGAAGCTTCCCATGAACCGGGCCTGGCAGGGACGGCGCAGAGCACCGTCCCTGCCGGGTTCCAGGGGCGGACTGGAACGGCGAAACCCGCCTCAGAGCCTCCTCACGCCGGCTCCTACCGGGCAGGACTGGAACGGCGGATTCTGGCCAACCTCGATCCAGCCGCACTCGGACTTCGCTTCGAGTCCGTGCGGGAACAGGCGCTCAAGGCGGCGGCGGAATCCCAAGACTTCGGCGGACTGTTCATCGGCTTCAGCCTGTTCCTGATCGTGGCGGCCCTGATCTTGATGGCATTGTTGTTCCAGTTCGGATTGGAGCAACGGTCGTCCGAGGTGGGCACCCTGCTGGCGTTGGGCTTCACTCCCCGGCGGGTGCGACGCCTCCTGTTGGGGGAAGGCGCCGTGCTGGCGTTCATTGGCGGACTGATCGGCACTCTGGCAGGTTTGGCTTATGCCAGGCTTATGTTGCTCGGACTCACGACGGTGTGGCGCGACGCGGTGGGCGGCACCACACTGAAGTTCTTCGTCACCCCCGGTTCGCTGGTCATCGGCCTGACGGCTTCCACCCTCGTGGCGGTCCTCACCCTCCGGCTGGCGTTGCGCAAACAGTCGCGACTGCCCGCAGTCGCTCTGCTGACTTCGGACTTCGGATTCCGGATTCCGGACTTCCCGACGGACGTGGGGTGGGAAGGGAGGATTGCCCGGGTGCGACGCCTGGTCCGCGTTCTGACGAACGTGGCTGCGCTGGGGATCGCCTCACTGGTCGGTGCCTTTGGGCTGGTGGGCACGGCGTTGGCGACGGGTGAGACGACAAACGCGGGCCTGTTCTTTGGCGCGGGGGCGCTGGTGTTGATCGGCGGGCTGGCGATGTTCGCGTGGCGGCTGGGGCGTGTCCGACAGGGACCGGCGGCGCGCAGTCCGGCTTCGGATGGCGCGGTGGAAGCCTCGTTGTCTGGATTGAGGCTGAACTCGCTGGCCCTGCGCGGGGCGGCCCGACGTCGGTCGCGGAGTGTCGCCACCGCCGCGCTGCTGGCCAGCGGTTCGTTTCTCATCCTGTCCCTGGGCGTGTTTCGACTGGACGCAACCCGGGATGCCATGCAGCGCACCTCCGGCACCGGCGGTTTTGCGCTGATCGGGGAAGCAACCCTTCCCGTCGCGCAGGATCTCAACACACGGGCTGGACGCGAGTCCTTCGCCTTCGAGGAGCCGGAGCTGGAAGGGGTCAGGTTCGTCCCCTTCCGAGTCCGGGCCGGCGACGAGGCCAGTTGCCTGAACTTGAACCGGGCACAGAAGCCTCGGCTGCTGGGAGTGAAGCCGGAGGCAATGGAGGGACGGTTTACGGTTGCAAAGGGCCAAGGGTGGGAGGGGTTGAAGTCTGAAATCCGAAGTTCGAAGTCCGAAGTCCCCGCGATCGGTGACGCCGCTTCCATCCAATGGGCCATGGGCAGAAAGGTCGGTGACACGATCGATTACCTGGACGACCGGGGTCGTCCGTTCAAGGTCCGGATTGTGGGTGCGGTGGCCAACTCGATTCTGCAGGGCAACCTGATCATCGAGGAGGCGGAGTTTGTGAAGCGGTTTCCCGACCAGGGCGGTTACCAGTATTTTCTCATCGACGCGCGGGCGAACCGGCGGGCGGCCCTCTCAGGTTTGCTCTCGCGAGCGTTGAAGGACCACGGCTTGGAAGTCACGCCGACGGAGCGCCGGCTGAACCAGTTCAACGCCGTGCAGAACACCTACCTGGGCACGTTCCAGATCCTGGGCGGACTGGGGCTGCTGCTGGGCAGCGCGGGGTTGGGCATTGTGGTGTTGCGAAATGTCCTGGAACGACGGGGTGAACTGGCGGTGCTCCTGGCGGTGGGATTCCGCAAGCCGACGATCGAGCGGTGGGTCCTGGTCGAGCACGCCGTCTTGTTGGGGTCCGGGCTGGCGATCGGACTGTTGGCCGCGGGCATCGCCGTGCTGCCCGCCTTGATCTCGCCGGGGTGGGAACTGCCTTACGCCTCGCTCGTGCCCACCCTGCTGGCGGTGCTGGCCAATGGCATGGTCTGGACCTGGGCGGCCACCCGTGCCGCCGTGCGCGGCAACCTGCTGGAAGCCTTGAGGAACGAATGACTCGAATTCGCCACTTCCGGCATGGCGAACCACTCGCAGGTTGACGGGAACCGAACGGACCGTCACGGACTCCCCGCCGGCGCGGAGCCGGAGGAGGGGTTGCGCTGGACCATGCCGTATTTCGCGAGGATGGGCAGCACGTCCGGATGGGTCTTGGCGTAGTCCTGGAGCTTGTCCAGGAACTGCTGCACGGCGGGCACGGTTTTCTGGTTGTAAGCGGCGATCACCTGACGCGCTTGATCGAGCTGTTGGGCCGGCCCCCTCAAGGACGCGATGTCGGCGTGAGCATAGCGGACCTGCTGCAGCAGAAGGACTGTGAGCGTGCCGCTGACCACCAGCAGCAGCACCATGACGTTCGAAAGCTGTCGCTGGGCCGCCTTGAGTTGCGCCGCCAGATCGGGGGTCTCGGAGGGCTTGGCCGCAAAGGGGGACACGGCGCGCTCGGGAGTCGAGGCGGGATCCTGGAAAAGTGATTCTTGCTGGCTCATGGCTTGGCAGGTTTGATCCCGGCGGCATCCAACAGGGGTCTGATGGCCGCGTTGGTTTTGCTGTAGGCGTAGAGGTCGGTGGCCAGTTGTTGCATCATGAGTTGTCGTTGCTGCACGACCGCCAGTTGCTGTTGGAGACCCTGGATGGTGCGGATCTGGCGGCTGTATTGAATCTGCATCACGCACAGGACCACCGACGTCATCGCGCTGGCGCCCACCAGCAGCGACAGCACCGAAGGAGAAAGGATCTTGTTCATAACGTCGCGGCACTATAGAGCGCTGCGGGACGGCGGCCAATGCCAATCTTGTGGCGATGGGGGGGCGGGCGCATCCGGCCATCCTGACAGGGCACAAACGCGGCGCCCGAGCCCTCTGATTGATGGGAGGCGGCCATTCGCGCGGTTCTGCCGGCTGAATCCGGCGGTCCTGGTGCAGCACCCGCCTGCGCCCCCCCGAGATCCAAGGGAAACACTGGCAAACCCGACCAAAGGCGCTACATTGTCGCCCTATGAATTCGACGGAATCGGTGACTTTGACCCGCGACGTGGAGGCGTCCATCGTTCCTGCCGGCACGCGCGTGAAGCTGATGAAGGGGGAGATGGCCCAGATCACCCAGTCGCTGGGCGGCAGCTATACCGTCATCCTCAACGGCAACATGTTCCGCATCGACGGCAAGGATGCCGACGCGCTGGGACGCCAGGTGCAGACGGGTCCGGCCCGAACCGGTTCAGGCGCCTACACGCGGGAGGAGGTCGAGAAGATGGTGTGGGAGCAGCTCAAAACCTGTTACGACCCTGAAATCCCGGTCAACATCGTGGACCTCGGCCTGGTCTATGACTGCGTGGTCGAACCGCTGGCGGAAGACAGCTTCAAGGTGTGCGTCAAGATGACCCTGACCGCCCCCGGCTGCGGCATGGGACCGGTCCTGCAACAGGACGCGCAAAACAAGATTCTCTGCCTCGACCCGGTGGACGACGTGAGTGTCGAACTGGTGTGGGATCCGCCCTGGAACCAAAGCATGCTCACCGAGGCCGCCAAATTGCAGCTCGGGCTGATGTAGGAACAAAGCGGAGCCATCGAGTGTTGGAGCCATCGGGCAGGGGAATGAAAAACTCCACCACTCCATGACACCCTCACTCCGAGCGCAAACCCCTATGTCCACCACACTGGCAACTGTTCCCGGGACGGCACCGGATTTGGCAACGTTTCGAGCGGATTTTCCCATCCTGCAGCAGCAGGTGCATGGGAAGCCGTTGATCTACTTCGACAACGCCGCCACCTCACAAAAGCCGACCGCGGTCATCGAGGCGTTGACCCGCTATTACGAGCGCGACAATGCCAACGTGCATCGGGGGATCCACGAGCTGAGCAACCGGGCCACCGCCGGTTTTGAATCCGCCCGCGAAACCGCCGCCCGGTTCCTCAACGCGCGCAGCTCCAACGAGATCATCTTTACCCGGGGCGCCACCGAGGGCATCAACCTGGTGGCCAATTCCTGGGGCGCCGCCCGCATCCAATCGGGCGATGTCATCCTGCTGACGGAAATGGAGCACCACAGCAACCTGGTGCCCTGGCAGCTCCTGGCCGAACGCGCGGGCGCCCGGCTCGCCTTCCTGCCCATCACGGGAGACGATGGCCGGCTGGATCTGACCCGGGTGGACGACCTGCTGACGAGCGAGGTTCGATTGCTGGCGATGGTGCACATTTCCAACTCCCTGGGCACCATCAACCCCGTGAACGAACTCTGTGCCCGCGCCCGCAAGCGGGGCATCACCACGCTCATCGATGCCGCGCAGAGCGCCGGGCACCGGCCGGTGAATGTGCAGGACATCGGCTGCGATTTCCTGGTGTTGTCCGGACACAAGATGTGCGGCCCGACGGGCATCGGCGTGTTGTACGGTCGCGAGGCCTTGCTGAACGAGATGCCGCCGTGGCAGGGCGGCGGGGAGATGATCCTCAACGTCGAATACCGGCGTAGCACCTGGAAACATGCCCCGCACAAGTTCGAGGCCGGCACCCCGGACATCTCCGGAGCCATCGGGCTGGCGGCGGCGATGGACTATCTCGACCGGGTTGGGCGGAACCGCATTGCCCAGCACGACATGGAATTGGGCGGGTACGCGTTCGCCCGGCTGTCCGGGCTGGACGGCATCCGGATTTTTGGGCCGCATGTGGGACGGGCCGGGATTGTGAGTTTCTGTCTGGGTGACGTGCATGCGCACGACGTGGTGGAACTGGCCAATCAGCGCGGGGTGGCGTTGCGGGGTGGGCATCATTGCACCCAGCCGCTCATGCGCAAACTCGGCGTCGAGTCCACCTCCCGCGCCAGCTTCTATTTCTACAATACAACCGGGGAGATCGACCGGTTCGTGGAAGTCATCCGTGACATCCAGAAGTTTTTCAGCGCCTGAGTCGACACCCGGACACGCCTGTGATATGAAGCCCATGGATCGCATGCGGTGAATCGACGCTGGCCCGAAGGGTCCTCGATCGCCGCCCGGATCGTCATGCGAACCGGATCACAACCTTGAACCCCGTGACCACCTGCGAAACCATCACGTCGAAGTCTCCGATGCGGGAGATTCTGCAGGCCTTCCCCGGCGCACAACGCGCCTTGTTCCGGAAATACCACATCGGGGGCTGCAGCAGTTGCGCATTTTCGCCGGACGAAACCCTGGAACAACTCTGCGCCCGCAACGGCGGCCTCAACGTCAGCGAGGTGCTGGACCACCTGCAGTCCAGTCATGAGCAGGACGCCCGGACTTTCATCCTTCCGCTGGACCTGGACCAGATGCGCCGGGCCCAGCCGGACCTGCGCCTGCTGGACATCCGTTCCCGCGAGGAATTCGAGGCGGTCCACATCGAGGGCTCAGTGCTCCTGTCCCAGCCGGTCATGCAGGAGATCATGTCCCAATGGCCGCGCGACCGGGCCTTTGTGTTGGTCGACCACCAGGGCCGGCACGGGCTGGACGCCGCCGCCTATTTCCTGGGACACGGGTTCCAGAATGTCTGCTGTTTGCAGGGCGGCATTGACGGCTGGGCGCAGCAGGTGGACAAGCGGATGCGACGCTACACCCTGGGATGATCCGTGAACAACGAGTTGCAACGACGAATCGAAGCGGCCCTGAGTGATCCCAAGAACATGGGGGAAATGGCGGATGCGGATTCCGTCGGCACGGTCGGCAACGCCGATTGTGGCGAGATGCTGCGGCTCTGGATCAAGTTCAAGGAGGAACGCTGGCGCCAGGTCATCGACAAGGCCACGTTCCAATCCTTTGGCTGCGAAACCGCCATGGCCGTGGCGAGTCTGGCCACCGAACTGATCCGCGGCAAGACGCGCGAGGAGGCGCTGCCCCTCAAGCGCGAGGAGCTTTCCGGTCAACTGGGCCTGCTGCCCCCCATGAAGATCCACTGCGCACAGTTGGTCGAGGGCGCGCTGCGCGCTGCGCTGGCCCCCTCCAAGACGCCCCCCGCGCCCACACCCGCTGAACCTGCCCGCGCGCCCGGCGAAAGCCTGGCTGACAAGTTGGCCGCCAGCCGCGCGGAAGGATTGAAAATCAACTTCCTGGACCCGACCTCGGAACAATAGACGTTGTGTGTTGGACAAGATCGGTGGGGATGCAGACCGGGCCTTTCGGGCAGGGTGCGCGCAATCACTTGAATTCGTCAGAAACACCTGACACAGCGAGACCCGCCCCTCTTCACGGCGCGATTGCTGCAGGTGGACGCTGATCTTCCGGGATGCGTTCGCCGTGTTGCGGATCGTGTCGTGATGAGGGGCGACTTGAGACCCGATCATGAGCACTGACAACCCTGTTTCGCAGCCCGTCTCAACCCCGACGACCCATCGTGGCTGGACCGTCACGTTTGCCGGTCTGGGCATCAACCTGGCTTTGGGCATCCTCTACACCTGGAGCATGTTCAAGGGCGCCATCGGGAAGGAGTTTGGCTGGAAAGGGGACCAGTTGAACGATCCCTACGCGCTGTGCTGCCTGGTGTTCGCCTTCGCCATGATCGTGGCCGGACGTTGCCAGGACCGGTTCGGGCCGCGCCTGACGGCCTCGATCGGCGGATTGCTCGTCGGCGCGGGGTTCCTGCTGTGCTCGACCACCCACAGCTACGGGGTGTGGCTGCTCGGCTTCGGTGTGCTGGCGGGTATCGGGATCGGGTTTGGCTACTCGTCTGCCACGCCGCCCGCGCTCAAGTGGTTCCCGCCCTCGAAAACCGGCATGATCGCCGGCATGGTGGTGGCGGGCTTTGGCCTGGCACCCGTCTATCTGGCTCCCGTCTCACAATACCTGCTGGGCGCCTTCCAGGTTCAGAAATCCATGCTCATCCTCGGCATTGCGTTTGTCGTCATCGTCTGTGGCCTGGCGCAGTTGCTGATCAATCCGCCGTCCGGCCACACCACCGGTGCCAAGCCCGGTGCGGGCGGCGCCGCACCCAAGCCCGCCCTCGTTCATGCCACTCCCACCGAAATCCTGCGCCAGCCAACGTTCTGGCTGTTGTGGGTGATCTACTTCATCGGCGCGGGGGCGGGCCTGATGGTGATCGGCAGCATCAGCGGCATGGCCAAGAAGAGCATGGGCGAGCTGGCCTTCGTGGCCGTGGCCGTCATGGCCATCGGCAATGCCAGCGGCCGCATCCTGGCCGGCACGCTCTCGGACCGGATCGGGCGGCGCTGGACGCTGATGCTGGTATTGCTGATCCAGTCGGTGCTGATGTTTGCGGCGATTCCAGTGACGGGATCGAAGGAGATGGCGGGGGTGGTGATTGTGGTGTTGGCGGCACTGATCGGCGCCAACTACGGCGCGAACCTGGCGCTGTTCCCATCGTTCACCAAGGATCTTTGGGGCCTGAAAAGCTTCGGCATGAACTACGGCGTGCTGTTCACGGCCTGGGGTGTGGGTGGCCTGGTGTTACCGCGCCTCCAGCAAACCCTGACGGTGAAAAGCGGCGGCAGTTACACCTCGTCGTTCATCACCGCCGGCGTTCTGCTGCTCGCAGGAGCCGCACTCACCTTCCGGCTGCAGGCAAAGAGCGCTGTGGCGGCACCGGCCAATCGGTGAACGACTCGTGAATGGGAAATTGCGATTCATGTCGGATGTCGGCCGGTCACCTCGTTCGCTTATGAAAACTCGTACCATGAACCTGCTTTTGGTAGGGACATCGCGCTTCGATGTCCCCGCCCGCGCATCAGCGGGCGGAACGGGGCGCCGCTCGACGCGGCGCGGACGGCGCAGCGCACCGTCCCTACCCGGTTCATGGCCCGCAGGCAGGGCCGTAGGGAGCAAAGGGCTTTTCTCGAAACGGCGCACCTCCTTCGCCTCACGCGTCAATCTCATGGCCGGGCTCGCGCTGAGCGCGCTGGGCCTCTCCGGGGTCCCCGCGGGCGCCGGCGGCTGGCAACTCGCCACCAACCTCACGCTCAAGGCCGACGTGGCGCTCAAGGAAACCTGGGACAGCAATGTGTATTTGCAGGATGAGGAGCCGAACCGGGCCGCGGTGCCGCAGGCGGTGGCACCCTTTCAGGAATCCTTCGTCACTTCGTTCACGCCCCGACTCACTCTGGATTACAAGCCGGTTGCCGCCTTCAACGCCGCGCTGACCTATGCCCCCGAGGTTGTGTTCTTCCATTCCGCCTCCTCGGAAGACCACGTGGCTCATCGGGGCACCCTGAACCTCGGCGGGCAGATCGAGAAGGTCCGGTGGGACTTCCCCAACACCCTCACCATCGTGCAGGGCAGCCGCGAAGGACTCTACTTCGGCGGCGACCCGTTGGCGGCGCCGCCCACCGGCGGGAATGCCCCTGCGATCGGCGGGGTGCCCCTTCGCGACCGCCGGGCGCAACTGGTGTATCGCTGCGCCCCACGCGCCACCCTGCCGCTGGGACGCTGGTTCCTGCGGCCCGCGATGTCGGGCTACCTGCACGATTTTCAGACCGAGCAGAAAGCCACCGCCAGCAACCCCGGCTACGAAAACTACGTGGACCGTCGCGAACTGAA
This sequence comes from uncultured Verrucomicrobiae bacterium, assembly GCA_963751435.1. Lineage (GTDB taxonomy): Bacteria > Verrucomicrobiota > Verrucomicrobiia > Limisphaerales > DSYF01 > JALOTU01. Next base: position 60,858 of record CAVVUP010000029.1, read on the forward strand.
TGGGGGCATGGACGTCGGGTTGGAAGTGGCGCACGGGACGCGCCTGGTTCTCGGCTACCGGGTACGGACAGGAGGTTGAAGGCGACTTGGTGGGATCGCCCTACCACTACGACACCGAGTATCACCGTCCGTTGTTTGGTTTGGAAGGGCAGCCGTTCCGGTGGGTGAAAGCCAATGTGAGTGTGGGCCCGGATTTCCACCACACCATTCACAACCCGGCACCGGGATTCGATCCCAACTACACCGCGGTGTGGGCGGATGCCGTGCTGACCCTGCTACCCACCACCAACGACACCATCACACTTACCTGGAAGCAGAACACCCAACCCGCCTTCGCCAGCACCTCGGTTTATGACGACATCGTGTATGACTTTGCAGGACGCCATGTCTTTAACCAGCACTGGTCGGTGGGCGCCGCGTTCCGCATCTACATCGGCGACTGGTTCGCGCCCGTGGACCGCACGGACTGGATTTACACGCCCAGTGTCACGGTGGGTTATGTGCATGACCGGCATTGGGCAGCGGATCTGGCTTACTCCTACGACTGGGTGGACAGCAAGGTCCCCAACACCGACGGCCGCGAATTCACCCGGAATCTGGTGTGGTTGTCGGTGAGATACGCATTCTGAGGGTGTCCCTGCCGCGCAGGCGCAGCACTTCCTGGCAGCCTTGCCAGGAGGGTCAATCCGCAGACACTTGAGCTGCCAACAGCCCGTCCGCGCCGCGGTCACGGAAGGCTCGTGCGGACAGGGCTGTCCGCGATCCGGAAGCCGGCGGACCTCCAGCTTGGCCAGGATCGCCCTTACTCGCCGGGCGGCCGCGGTTCGGGCGGCGGGGGACTGTTCCCGGGACCGCCTGGACCCGGTTCGCGACGTTCCCGATCTTCGTGCCGGGGCGGACGCCGTTTCTTCATCAACTCCTCGAATTTCTTCTGTTGCTCGGGAGTGAGCAACTCGCGAATGCGGTCCTGGGTGCGCTTCAACTCGGCGCGCATCTGCGGAGAAAATTCCTCCCACAATTTGCGGGTCCGCTCCTGGCTGTCCTGCACAATCGCTTCCATCTGCTCGGCCTGCTGCGGGGTGAGTTCCAGTTGCGCCCGAATGCCGCTCACGAAATCTCTGCGCATCAACCGCTCCGGCGGCCGGAATCCTTCAGCCACCCGGTTGGTCAGCGAATGATGCCCCGCTTTCTCCGAAGCGCCCCCCAACGCCTTGCGGGCCACCACGCCGCCAGTGATTGCGCCCGTGGAGAAGATGACCAGCGTCACCAGGATGACTTTCCAAAGCTTCACCAGGCGAGTTCGTTGTCGATGGAAACCGAAGCCATCAAGGTGGTTTCGAGCTGGGCGTCCAGGTCAGCGACATCGGTCGACACAGAGGGGCCGGGTGCAAAGACCGCCCACGCGGCGAGCGCCAGCGTGGCGAGCACACACGGGATGGCCGCCCGCCAGAGGGCGCAGACCCATAGCCTCATTGGATCCCACGCCGGCTCCGATCGGATGCGCGCCAAAATGCGCTGCTCGAATGCGTAAGGAACACGGTCCGAAGGCGTGTCTCGACGCGCGGCATGCATCAGCTTGTCTTGCAGCCGGTTGATATTCATTTGAAACGTTCGACGATGATTCAGACGCACCATCAGACTCTTGGGTTACAGATACTTATCCCGGGACAGCCGGGCCAGGATTTGCTTCATTCTGGCGCGCGCCCGGAACGCGCGAACCTTGACCAAGGCCGGAGACCAGCCGGTCAGGTCAGCGATCTCCTTGACCGAGCGATCCTCGATCTCCAGCAGGGTGATCACCAAGCGGGCGTCCGCGGGCAATTCATCAAGGATCCGACCGACCAGTTGACGGGCGGCGTCCGCATCGTCCGGAACCGACTCCGGTGCGGCCGTGAATCGGTCCAACCACTCGCTCTCCGCATCGCTGAGTTCGGTGAAGCTGGATTCCCGGTTTCGCTGGTGGGCACGCAGGAAGTCGTAGCAGGTGCGCACCGCCAGGCGCATCAGCCAATGCTCGAAAGGGGCGTCGCCGCGAAAGGTCCCCACCCGCTGATACGCCTTCAGCCAGATTTCCTGAACCACGTCCTCGACCTCGTCCTCCCGCCGCGCATAACGCCGCGCCATGGCGAACAGGCGCGGCGAATATTTCCGGACCAGAGGCTCGAAGCTGGCGGGATCGCCCTTGAGGACGGCAGCGATGATCTCCGAATCAGGCTCTTCCATTGGGAATCACGCTGTCACAAGCAATCCGGGGCGCGAAGAACCATGAGCCGGGAAATCATCGGCGCATCCACCAGGCGGCGGACTTCTCAGGATCACCCCTTCGCATCCCGAAGGATGGCATGCCGCTGCTGCTCGGTCAGCGGCGGGTGGATGCTGGCCAAGGCTCTGGCCCTCAGGAGGGTCAGTTCGATCTCGATCTCAGCCTCGTGCAGCGCCAGCTCCCTCAAACGGCCTTCATCCAATGGCTGGGCCAACGCCGCCTCCAGCGCAGCCCGCCGGGCTTGATCAAGCAACTGCTCCAACCGCTCGATCTCCGGCTGCTGAGAACGCATGGCGGCAATGAACATCTCTTTCTGCGAGTGCTCCGACTTCTGGAAGGGATGCGACAGCTTTGGCAGCACCAAGGAAAGCCTGTCGATCAGCGCCGCCTGCCGTTCGAAGCTTTCGGAGAACTCCTGCATCAGGGCCTTCACCACCTCCGGCTGTGCCCCGACCCGGGGCAACCAGAGCGCGATTGTCGCAGCATCCGGCTTGAGCTTCATGAGGTCCGCTGCGGCCGTCACGATGGCCAGCCGGTTGTTGATGTCGTGACGCATCGTGGACAGGCGCTCACTGAGCGAACCGAAGTTGCCAATTGACAACAGCTTCTGTTCGCCTTTGCTCTGGACTGGCTGCGATGGCATGACCAACGATGTTCTGACGGCTGTGGCATTTGCAAGCCTGTTTGCCGAAACTCTTAAATCAAAGCGCCCGAAAGCCACGTGGCTTTCGGGCGACCCTCTGACCGGACTGGATACCAGACTACCCGCTCACGGTGATCCTACGCGGCTTGACCGCCTCGGACTTCGGCAGGGTCAGGGTCAGCAACCCCTGGGTGATTTGGGCTGTAATGCCCTCCCGGTTGATCGCCGGATCCACCTCGAAGACCCTCCGGTAATCGGCTCGCCGTTGCTCCTGCAACAGCACCGTCCCCGGACCCGTCTCCTGGGTGCGGTGACCGATCAAGGTCAGCTCCGAACCCTCGAGGGTGATCTCCAAACCCTCCTTGCCCACCCCGGGCATGTCCGCCTCCAGGATGTAGGCATCCTTTTCTTCACGGATGTTGACCGACGGCAGCATGTACTCCACACGGCTGGTGGTCCGCTCCGGTTCTTTGCGTTGAAGTGTTGTGCTCATTTGCATCCTCTCCTTCCTGTGATGTGTTCAGCCTGACTATTTTACGCTAACGCTGATGTGCTTCGGCTTCGCTTCCTCCGCTTTGGGCAGGGTGATGCTCAAAATGCCATCGCGGTATTCCGCCTTCACCTTGTCATCCGCCACCGCCGTCGGCAGATCAATCGTGCGCTGGAACCGTCCGAAATAGCGTTCCGACCGATACACGTCCTCTTCCTTGCGCTCATGTTCGCTCTTGCGTTCGCCGGAGATGGTCAGGCTGCCATTGCGAAAGGATACCTCGATCTCGTCCTTCTTCATCCCAGGTAGTTCGGCCTTCACCACGAACTGGTCCTTGTCCTCATACACATCCAAGGCAGGCGTCCATCCGCTCATCCAAGGTGACGTTTCTTCCCAACCAGCCAACGGCAGGTCAAACAAACGATCAATCTCGTCCCGCAGATCTGACAGCCGACCCAATCTGGGCCAAGCCACTGCACTCGGATTTTGCCATCGTGTTAGTTTCATAGCGATCATTCCTTTCTGTTTGATTGTTTACACACATAACAAAAAGCTTCCACAATGCCACAAAGCGCTCGCGAACATATCCTACTGTTGACAAATAACTTGCACTATTCATCCAAGTCAAAGTCCAGATTTTGAATGAGTCACTATGGCGCATAGACGAAGCACAATGAATCCCAAAGAGAGTCATGCTGGCTCTATTTGGAGCAACGGGATTGCGGCGACTGGTTTCCGGACTGAATCAGGTCGTGGGGCGATGAACCCAGGGAGAAGATGGGCACGCCCCTCCCGAACGCTGCGGTAAGCCCGCGGCGCTCCAGTCAGCATGCTGATGCATCATGTCCTTCCCAACCTCGCTTTGAACCGGCGACACTCGGCTGCGAGGTCCGGCGCATTCAGGATGGCTGACACCACGCACACGCGCCGCGCGCCCGCCGCCAGGACCTGATCGAGGGTTTCCAGGTTGATGCCGCCGATGGCGAACCAGGGAATGTTCACATGGGCTGCCGCCCAGCGGACATACTCGATCGTCACCGGCCGGGCGGTCGGTTTTGTCCCCGTGGCATACACCGGACCAATGGCCACGTAATCCGCTCCCGCCGCCACCGCCCGCTGACATTGATCGGGAGCGTGAGTCGACAAGCCGATTCGGACTGCGGACTTCGGACTTCGGACTTCCGCCACGTGCTCGTGTCCCGCCTCAAAGAAGTCCTCCTGCCCGAGGTGACACAACTGCGCACCGACCTTGCATGCGACGTCCGGATGGTCGTTGATGACCAGCGGCACACCGGCAGCGCGTGTGATCGGCAGGATGCGCTCCGCCAGGCGGCAAACTTCCTCGGGCGCGGACCCTTTGGCGCGCAACTGGATGATGTCCGAGCCCCCGTCACAGAGTTGTCGCGCCACCAGCACGGGGTCGCGTCCGCGCAGGTAACCCGTGTCCACGAAGGTGTAGAGGTGGCAGCTAGTGAGTGATTTCATTGCGAGCCTCCTTTCGCGATCGCGCATTGGGACCCTGAACCCGGGCAAGGAGCGCGAGTTGTCCTCAACTCGCAGCAGCACCGCATCATCGGAGCCGCTGCGGATTGAGACAATCCGCGGTCCGGGGGCCGGTTCATGGGAATAGCGCCCACGGTTCAGGCCTCAACCGGCCGGGTTGATCAGGCGCACCTCGCGTTGCGGGAATGGAATCGACACGCCGCGGGCGCGAAACTCTTCGACGACGGACTTGTTGATCTCGCCGCCCGCCGGGCCGAAGTCGGGAATGTTCACCCAGGGTTTGATGACGATGTGGATGGCGGAATCGGCGAGCATGGAGATCTGCACGAGCGGGGCGGGGTCGTGCAGAATGCGCGGGTTGGCTTTGAGCACCTGATCGACGGTGGACAACGCCAGGTTGAGGTCGGTTTGGTAGGCCACGCCAACGACCACGTCGAGCTGCCGGATTTTGCCGTAGTTGTGCAGGACCTCGCCCACAATCTTGCGGTTGGGGATGACGATCTTGGAGAGGTCCGGATGGTCCAGGATGGTGTTGAAGAGCTTGACCTCGGTCACGCGTCCTTCGACTCCGGCCATCGACACGTATTCTCCCACGCGGAAGGGCCGGGTGAAGATGATGGTGAGGCCGGCGACCAGGTTGCCCAGCACGCCCTGCATGGCGAGGGCGACGCCGGCGCCAGCGACCCCGAGCCCGGCCACCAGGGGGAGCAATTGCACCCCGAGCTGGGTGAGGGCCATGATGACGAACAGTCCCATCATGACCATCCAAACCACCTGGAGCACGAGATGGCGCAGGGGCGGATCGAGTTCCATCCGTTCGAGCCAGCGTCGAACCAGCCCCACCAGCCACCGTGCAGCCAGGTAACCGGCGATCAGGATCAGCACCGCGGTAAGCGCCTGCGGCGCGAACTCGGTGCTCATCTCCACCAACTTCTCCTTGGCCTGGTTAAGGGTCTGCAACTGATTGGTCATGGTCAGATTCTCTGGAACAATGTGTTTTTCGCCGTCAGACCCGCGAAGCATACGAAGCGGGCTTTTTCGCCAGCAAGCCTCAACCCGTGGCCACTCAGTAGGAATCCGCCCTGGCCAGGATCACTCCCGCGGCGATGGCCACGCCGTGCGAGGTGCCGATCCGGCTGGCCCCTGCTTCAATCATGGCCAGGGCGGTTTGCGTGTCGCGAATGCCGCCGCTGGCCTTCACGCCAAACTTCTCGCCCACGGCGCCCCGGAGCAATTGGACATCCTCCACGGTGGCCCCCGCCCGGCTGAAACCGGTCGAGGTCTTCACAAACTTGGCGCCTGAATCCAGAATCCATTCGCAGGCCCGCCGCTTCTCCTCCCGGGTCAGCAGGCAGGTCTCGATGATCACCTTGACCGGACGCTCATCGGCCGCCTCCACAACGTCCCGCAGCTCACGCAGGACATACTTGGAATCGCCGTCCTTGAGCCGCCCAATGTTGAGCACCATGTCGATCTCCTGCGCCCCGGCGTCGATGGCCGCCTCGGTTTCGAACCGCTTGGCGTCGCTGTCCATCGCTCCCAAAGGAAATCCCACCACGGTGACCACCTGGATCCGGGTCTCATCGAGTTGATCCCGCGCCAGTGACACCCAGCATCCGTTCACGCACACGGCGTGGAACCGATGGTCACGCGCCTCGGCGCAGAGCTTGCGGATGTCTTCCGCAGTGGCGTCCGGCTTCAACAACGTTTGATCAATAAAACTGGCGATCTCTTGCATCCCGCCGAGGGTCACGCACGGGTGCCGGGAACTCAAGCATCGAGCACTTCCGACCCAAGGGGGCTGGGCGACAAGCCCATTCGAAAGGGGAACCCGGCTGGACGCCGGGTTCCCTTGTTCTGCCAACTTTCAGTGGCCGTGACGTCCCGCCCGGCCCGGCCCCGCACCACGGAAGGGACTGCCGTGGTGACCGTGGTAGGACTCACGGATCCAGCCGTAACCCGGGTACACCCGGACCGGAGCGCAGACGGGTCGGTAGGGACTGTAGACCACGACCGACCCGCCGCACACCGGGGGGGTGGCGGGGCCACGATGACCGGTGGGGGGCACACCGGCGCGTAGACCGGTTCCACGTAGACCGGCGCAGGCCAGCCCACGGAAACCCGGAACGATACGCCGGCCCTGGCCGGCGTTGCATAGGTGACGGCTGCGACAACCGCAGCCAGTGTTATCAGATGTTTGGTCTTCATAACGCCAGATTCGACGTTCCGGGGCGGGTAGGCTTCGAGGCCGGCCCATCGTTAAAAGCGATGCGGCCGCCGGATTTGTTGATGCGCCCGGCTTGATATTCACACGCAGTTCAAAGGCGGGCTGCGGCGTGTGGCGGAGAAAAGCGAAGGCGCGACGAAGGCACAATTGAGATGGGCGCTCCCGCACGCGGGATCACCATGGAGAATCGGCAGAGCCGGCCCGTCCGTAAAGGATCAGAAATTTGAGCCGCCCAGGTTGCGCCACGCGGGCGTGATGGCCCAGAGGTTGACCGGGTTGACACAGGCGCCGAACGGCAGGTAGCGCACGCCGCCATCAACGAAGAGGTAATTGGAGCCACCGCTGCCTTGAAAGTCCTGGCCCTGCACACGACTCGAGTGCCGGGTCTGATCCAGCTGCGTGATATCTTCGTAGGTCTCGTAGTCCAGGTACCAATGCATGGAATCGGCGTCCTTTTCACCCAGCAGAATGGTCTGGGCCGGCTCTCGAATCTGCATTTCCCGGGGTGCGATCCAGTTGGTCTTGGCCGTCTCCCGCCAGCTCGAGCTGCCAAAGTACGGCGCGTAAAAGTCGTTCCACGCGTTGTAAATGTAACTGCGCGGCGCGAAGTCGGCCGGATACAGATTCGTGTCGCCGGTTCCCGTCCGCGGCTCCGGTCCGTCGCTGGGGCAGACCAGCATCCTGACGTTCTGAAAGCCCGGCTGGAGGCGGTGCGGCCAACGAACGGGATGCGAGCGGGGCAACAAATAGCCCTTGTTGTCGTCGACGTACATTTGGTGCGACAACCCGATTTGCCGCAGGTTGTTGACGCAGGAGATGCGTTTGGCCGCCTCTTTGGCCCGACCCAGGGTGGGCAGCAGCAGGCTGGCCAGTATCCCAATGATGGCGATCACCACCAGCAGCTCGATCAGGGTGAACCCCGCGGCCGGCGAACGGCGAACCCCATTATTGCTTCCACACTTCATGCGCATCAGACGCGGCGAGGCCCACAGTCTATTCACCTCTTGATAGACGGCCCAGGACCAACCGGCGGTTACACGGTTTTATCCCGTCGGTCAGCCGCAGAGGCACGGAACACCGCCTCGTCTCTGGAATCGCGGAGACTTCGCCTGCCCGGGGCCGCTATGGCCGGAGGCTGTCCGTGACCGCGAGCACCGCCGGATGGGTGATCCGGCGCTCCGCGGAGATCGCGTAGGACGCGGTGCGACATTCCTCGGCAACGCCGATGCGATGGAATGCGTAATGGTGCCGGGCCTCCTCCGTGACCAGGGACGGCAGGGCGATAAAGCCGCGTCCATCCACCGCCATCACTTTCATCAAGGCCAGATCCTCGAACTCCGCCACCACCTTCGGTTGCACGCCCCGCTCGCGGAACCATGCCTCGAGCGCACGTCGCAGCGCGGTGTTCTCCGCCGGCAACAGCGCGGGCGCCTGGTGGAGCGACGCCGGAAAGTTCCGCCGCAGCCGCGCCGCCAGGGCCTTGCCGGCCCAGAAGGTCGTGCCCGTCTCCCCGAGCGCGTGATTGAACACCTTGATCCCGGCGCTGGTGGATGCCGGCTCGTCGCTGAGCACGATGTCCAGCCGGTGCGCAGCCAGTTGCGCCAGCAGGTCCGCCATCTTCCCCTCCCGGCAGATCACATGCACGGTTTGCGGCAGCGCGAACACCGGCTTGAGAATCTCGTGGGTCAGCAGTTTCGGAAACGAGTCCGCCACGCCCACGTAGAAGCGCAACGTCTGCGTCCCCGGCCGTTGCTGGACCGCGTTCAGCAGCTCGCGTCCGAGCGCGAAGATCTCCTCCGCATAACCGAACACCAGTTGTCCGGCATCGGTGAGCTTGTTGCCGCGGCCCTCGCGTTGGAACAGCTTCTGGCCGAGCGCCTCCTCCAGCTCGCGGATCTGGGCGGAGATGGAAGGCTGCGAAACGTGCAGCTTCTCCGCCGCGCGCGCCAGGCTGCCTTCCTTGGCCACGTGCCAGAAATACCGCAGGTGATGATAGTTCAGCCATTCCGTCATGACGCCAGAGTGCTTCGGAATATCCTAACCGTCCATTCGGAAACTCGTATTGGTCGCCTCCGCCCGCCGGGCCTATGGTCCCCGCGTCAATGCCGACGGGGCAACAGGTCCGGGTGGACCCCCCGGCGGCGGAAACAAGAGAAAGACGAATGTTATGATCTGGATTCTGTTCATCGCCACATTGGCGCTGTCGCTCTGGGCGGCGGCGAGAGTGAAGTCCGTTTACAACCGCCACAACCGCGGCTCGACGTATTCCGGCCTGACCGGCGCGGACGCCGCGCACCGCATCCTGAGCGAGGCGGGTATCCACGACGTCGAGATCCTGGCCCACGACGAGATGCTCGGCGACCATTACGATCCGCTGCGCAAGCGCCTGGTGCTGTCGCGCGACAACTACCACGGGACGTCGCCGGCGGCGCTCGGGGTGGCGGCGCACGAGTGCGGTCACGCCATCCAGCACAAGCTGGCCTACGGCCCGCTCCAGTGGCGCATGGCCGCCGTGGGCATCACCAATTACGCCAGCCAGATCGTCATGTGGCTCCCGCTGCTGGGCATCGTCACCGGCCTGATCCAGCCGCTGGTCGGCGCCGTCATCCTGGCGTCTGCCTGGGGTGTGATCATGCTGTTCAACCTGGTCACGCTGCCGGTCGAGTTCGACGCCTCGCGCCGCGCCAAGGAGGTGTTGGGCCGGATGGGTCTGGTGGCGCCCGGCGCCGAAGCGGTGGCGGTGAGCCAGGTGCTCAACGCGGCGGCGTGGACCTATGTGGCGGCGTTCATCACCTCGCTGGTGTATTTCCTGTGGCACCTGTTGCCGCTGCTCACCGGGCGCAGCCGGGAGTGATCGAACCGAGCAACCTTGAACGAAACCTCAACCGCCATGGCCCATGACCATCACCGTGCAACACCTGGGATTGCGCTCCGTCCACCGGACGGATGCCACGATCGAAAACACCATCCTCGCCCTGCGGGATCTCGTCGTGATTGACGAGGCCCGGGTGCGGCTCGAACACCACCCCGAGCGCGCGCCCGCCTACTCGGTCCGGGTGCACCTGGTCACGCCCGGGCCGGACATCCGGGCCGCGGGGGCCGACCACACGATCGAGGCGGCGATCCGGAAGGTTGGCGCGGACCTGCGCCGGCGGATCGAAGCCAAGGTGGCGCGGCGGTCGGTGCGCGCCCGGAGCAACCGGCAACGACCCTCCGCTCCGCGCCTGGCCGGCCCCCGGTTCGCCCCCGCCGCCCGGCGGGCCTGAGCGCGATTCCCTGCCCGGTAGGGCCGCGCTGCGTCGCGGCCGGGGCGCCGGAGCAGCGGATGCCCTCACCGCCTCGAAAACCCCGGGTTAACCACAAAGAACAGAGAACGGATGTTGTTCCTTTGTGTTCCTTGTGCTCTTTGCGGTCAACCCCAGGTTCCCAAGACGCAACACCGCGAGTGCATCTTCCTCGTCGGCTTCAAGCCGTGGCGCGACTCCGAGTTCCCCGACTTCCCCGAGGACGGGCCGAGGCTCGAAACCATCCTCGGTTCCACAGTCCCGTCAGGGACGACATCTTTGTAGAACGCGAACAAAACAGATTTCCAAGCTCCGTCAGGAGCGGCATCTTCCGCGCATGGCAAATACCTACACACAGATTTACATCCATGTCGTGTTTGCCGTCGAAGGGCGGCAAAGTCCTCATCTCGCCGGAACACAACGAGGAGCTTCAGAAATACATCACCGGCATCGTCTCCGGGCAGAAGCACAAGCTGATTGCGATAAACAACATGCCGGACCATCTGCATCTGCTGGTCGGCCTGCGCCCCGATGCCGCGCTCTCCGAACTGGTGCGCGACATCAAGGCGAATTCGTCCAGGTGCATCAACGAAAAGCGCTGGGTGATGGGCCGGTTCTCCTGGCAGGAAGGCTTCGGCGCGTTTTCCTATTCGCGTTCCCAACTTGGCACCGTGATCCGCTACATCGAGAACCAGCAGAAGCATCATGCCAAGAAATCGTTTCGCGACGAATACACGGAATTGCTGGAGAAGTTCGGAGTGGAATACGACCAGCGCTACATCTTCAAACCGCCTGAAGGCGTACCCAGCGGCGAATGAAAGCGCCGTAGGCGCGACATCGTTGTAGAACCAGCACGGCTCTGATTCCCAAGCTCCGTCAGGAGCGGCATCTTGTGGCAGCTTGGCCCCCAACCCCCGGACTATGCCGCCCCTGACGGGGCTGAGATGCTTTGGGCTGCATTTCTACAGAGATACCGCGCCTACGGCGCTGGGCTGCCGCTCCAGGCACCACACCCTTCCCAGCCTGGCTGCGCTAGAACGGTGAACTGCACATTGTAGCCGATCGTCCACAGACGAACGGCTTCGATTCTGCCATTACTGCCGCATAATGATCCGGCCGGCCTTCTACATCCACAACTTGACTCATCGTCCATGGACCGATGCGTTGCGGACTGGTTCACTGTAATCCGATGAAGCTGATCTCGTTTCAGAAGCTCGGATCGAACCGGCACGCCCCAAGGCTTTGGTTGGAGTCGAGACGACTCCTGGACCTTGGTTTTTCACCCGGCACCACATTCTCGGTCGTACGCCAGACGAATGGTATTTGCCTCCAGCCGATGGTCCACGGTTCGAACCGCGTTTCCCGACGGCGGGTCGCGCAGAGGGACCGCCCGATCATCGATGTCGCCAACCGCAAGTTGCTTTCCCCGCTTTCCGACCATGCGGAGGTCAGGGTGACGGCAGCCTTCAAGCGCATTGACGTGGTGCTGTCTATCCGGGGCTTTCATATCCGGCGAGCCATTGTTGCCAATCCACCCTTCCGGACAGTTGAACTGTTCTGCGGCGGAGGGACCTTGTCGGCAGCCATCGCTGACTCCGCAGACTTCGAGCTTGTAGCCGGGATCGATGTCGAGCCGCGGTACGCCGACGTCTGGCAAGGCGCTCATCCCCGGGCCACGCTTTTCCAGACAGACATCCGTCTGGTCCACCCTGCCGAATTGCCGGTCCACGACGTCCTTGTCGCATCCATACCCTGCACCAGCCATTCGACCCTGGGACGGGCCAAGAAGTCCCTGGCTGGAAAGCCCGAGCTGGGTGACACCGGCGACCTTTTCCTGTCGGTCGCACAGATCGTGGCGCATCATCTGCCTGCGGCGTGCGTGTTCGAGAACGTTCCCGTATTCGGTCGTTCCCTGGCCTGCTTGACCCTCCAGCAACACCTGCGGCGCATGGGCTACTGGATTGCGGAGCGGGTGATCGATCCTTGGAAGGAATGGAATGAACCGCAGGACCGGAAGCGCTGGGTCATGGTGGCGACCTTGAAGCCCGGTTTTGAGGTCCTGTCCCCCAGCCTACCGTTCTCAGGAACGATCGCCGGCTATCTGGACGCGCCAACCGAGTCTGACCGTCAGGAAGCCGGTCGCATCGAAGCCAGCATCCTGGCCCTGCAACGGCATCGGCAAAGGCATGCCGCGCTCGGGCATGGATTTGGATTCACGACCATCAACCGCCAGTCCGTACCGGGTCCCCACGTTGGTTCGTTCCTACCACAAGATCAACACAGGACCCTTCGTCGAAAAGGACTTTGGACCACGACTCCTGCACAAAGAGGAAGTCGAGCGCCTGATGGGCTGCAAGATTGACTGCCCCCACTACGCCACCGCCATTGAGATCCTGGGCCAGGGCGTCCAGACCAGGGTCTTTCAGGAGGTTCTCCGGCAGCTTGCCGCCTTCTTGAAGAGGTAGCTGATCTGGGGCAGGGACTATTCGGGGAATCTCCCCGGCACTGTTGGAGTTGGACAGGAGCCCATTACACGAGTTCTGGTATGCCCAGTGCCTGGAGATATCCGAAGGTTGAATCGTAGTAGGTTGGTGAACGGGTGGGATCGCTCACGCTACCTCGCGGAACAAAGACAACCATCCCCTGCCGCGCACGAGTAAGCAGCACTCGGTAAGCGTTGAGGAGATAGCCGCGGTTCTCCTCATGGTTGATGTTGCACCAGCGGTTGCCTCGGAAATCGTGGTAGCCCCAACCAGAGCCCGTGAAGCGAAGATCGCCATCCCACGTCACACAGGTCCAGTCGAGTTCCAACCCCTGAACCTGGAATTCAGTAGCTGCGTCTTCCAGGTAATAACTTGAACGGGTATCCTCCTTCTCGTTGAGAAACCAGTGTACCGGATCCACGTCGACCCGAATGTCAATCGCGTGAGGTTTAAGGCGCTGCGCCTTCGATGAGGCTACCAACCCATAGCGCTCGCTTCCCCTTGCACGAGCCCGGATCCATTCCTTGGCCAGATCCAAGTCGCGGGTGAGCACAATGGGGTAGCGGTGGTCCAATTCCGTAAGGGCCGCCTTGGCTTGGTGTGCTTTCACAATCAAGCAGCGCCTTGATGAAGGTGGACACGTTCTCTGCACGGAATGAGCGCATGGAAACCGCCAGATGCAGAGAATCCTCCAGGTGGGCATTCGGTTAAGCGACTTACGGCTTGCAGCGCCTTTCCAGCGGCGTATTCGCTGTCATGGAGGCGTTCCGAGATGTAGGCATGCCAGTGAGGAAAGCGAGTACTTACAGCGTCGATCCACGCGCCGATGCCCGCCTCCCCGGTGTTGATTTCTTGACCGCCCCCAACGAGACAGACGATCGCCGCCCAGTCTGAGTGGCGATCCATACACGATATCAGGAATTCCGGTTCGGATTGCGCAAAACCAGGCCGGTTCTTCTTTCGCCGCATGAAGTTCGCCGTCTGCCTGAGATTCCATGCCCGTTGTGCCTCGTCGAAGATGACCACGTGTTCATCCGGTGGCGCAAAGTCAATCAACGCGTCATCACGGAAATGGTGGACGTTCTGGATGAAGGCTTTGACACTCTCGGCGACTTTCCCCTTCCGAACCCGCTCGCCATCCTGCTTGCGCCGTGCAAGCTCGTCGCGTGTGAGAGCTTCGCGGAGCACCGCCACCAATGGACCGTTACCGGAGAGAAATACCGCGTGGGTCGGTTCGGCCAGTTCTCGTCTTCGGGTCGCCAGATTCAGACCGACCAGCGTCTTGCCGGCGCCAGGAACCCCCGTCACGAAGCAGATGATCTTGCGGCGTTCCCTTTTGGCCTCGTCGACAAGCGCCTCAATCCGGCTTGAGGTCACGCTCAGATTCTGCGCCCCCGCATCGTAGCGCGCGATTGCTTCGACAGAGTGCTGAGCATAGAGCGCTCGCGCTGCCTCTACGATGGTCGGCGTTGGGCGATACGAGGCTCTCGCCCATTGATCTGCATTGACGACCGAACCGGTAACAAGCTGAAGAGCCGAGTCGAGCGCTGTCCGAACCCCTCCCTGCGTGACCCGAAGCGGACGAAAGACTCTGTCATCGTCGGACTCGAGCTTGAAGGCCGGTGGCTCTTTCGCTTCTGTGGCGATGAGGATCGGGACAAGAGACAAGCTGTGGCTGGCCTCATGAAAATTCTTCAGGTCCAGCGCGTAGTCCCACACCTGCTCAACAGCGGCGCGGTCGAAGGACTGCTCCCCGACTTTGAATTCAACGACGAAAACCACCGGGCCGACAATCAGCACGGCGTCAACCCGCCGTCCCATGCGTGGAATGTTGAACTCGAGGAAGATCCAGCCCTGAAGTCCATGCACGGCTTGCTGCAGGATGGCGATCTGCGCGAGCCAAGCATCACGCTGAGTCGGCAGAACCGCGAACACACTATTCTTCGTCAGGCGCCCGATGATCAAGTCCGGATCGCAGCCGGCGAACTCGGTCAATGACGCACCGAACCAAGCCCTCTCAACAGGACTGGCCGCATGGGCGGATTCGGTCGGTGCGTTCATTGGCAGAATAGTGGCATGGTGCGCTTTGAATGTGAAGCAAGTGCTGCACGCGAGCGATGCGGCGGACGTGAAAGCAGGTTCTGACTGCCAAATCTGTGGTGCCTTGCCAGGCACCTCTGCCGGACGATGGCCAATAGCAAACCGGCCGGACTGAATCCATTCACCGTCATCTGCCAATGGCATCCGGGCGAGGATGCTTGCGATCCGTGGCAGACTGCCACTGTCGTGCTCACCGTCGCGGGGGACGCGGAGGTGAAACGCCGGAGCCAGTTCCGCATCGCGTCGAAGGAGATCGGCGCGCTCTACGAGACGGTGAAGGTAGTGGAGGTGAGCGAAAGCTCCGTCAAAAGCGAAATCCCTGTAGAGAACGATCCCGACACAGCACAAGCCCCGTAGGGGCGCCCTTTTGATGCCGCTCCTGACGGAGCTTCAAATTGATTGCGGCCTGTTTCTACAAAGATACCGCCCCGATGGGGCTTGCTGCGGGTCGCAGCTCCGCACCCCGTCGGAATCTGCGATTGAGAACAAATGCCTGACGTCTTCACCCAGGCCAAGCGGTCGGAGGTGATGTCCCGGATTCGCGGGCGCGGTTCAGAATTTCTTGAAGTAAAAGTCCTCGCGGCTCAGGCCGAGGTCGTCACAGAGGTCAGCCATAATGCCGCGAGGAACATCGCCCGGATGCCACGCAAACGTGATCAGGCGGTCGGGGCGGAAGGGATTGGAGTAATGCCGATGGCTGCCGGCGGTGCGGAGCAGTTCGCAGCCGATTTCCTTGAGCCGGCGTTCCAATTGCCGGCAGTTCCAGGAGGGGTACTTGCCCACAACTCAGGCGGTCAGGACAAACTTGTCGCGAAACGCGGGCGGGATGGACCGTCCGGTTTCCAGCAATGCTTCCAAATGGGCTTTGGCCGCCTGCTGGAAGCGCAGGATGGCTTCGCCCCGGTCGCGTCCATGGGCATGGCAGCCGGGGAGCAGAGCGCACTTGGCAATCCAGACGCCGTCCTCGTCGCGGCGGAGCTGAATCTTGGTAAGCGGCACGATCATGGTGCCGGGAAGCTAACGCGCCGGATGACCGGCGTAAAGGAGTCGCTTTGATGCCTGACGTCTTCACCAGAGCCAAGCGGTCGCAGGTGATGTCCTGCATCCGCGGACGCGGTCAGAAGCCGAAGTCCTGCGGGGTCAGGCCGGACTGACGGATGATGGAGCGGGTGGTGCCGACGGGCAGTTCCTTCTTCGGGTGCGGCCCGATGGCGATGCGGCCCGACGCGTTCTTGTATTTGGCGTGGCTGCCGCGCTGGGTGACAGAGCCAAAACCGTGTTCCTGGAGCACGCGGATGACGTCGCTGGAACCGAGGCGCCTAGGCATTGACCAGCTCCCGGCCAACCGCGGCGTCGTTGACCGGCGTGAACGTGCCGCCGGGCTCGTCCTCGAAGTAAAGCTCCACCGCTTCCTTCAAGTTCGCGGCGGCTTCCTCGCGGCTGGTGCCGAAACTGGAGACGTCCACGTTCAAGCACTGGGCGACGAAGAATTCATCCTCGCGGTAAACGACGTAATCCATCTGTCTCACGGTGGGAATCTAGCGGTTTCGCAGGCGGCTTGCAACGCAGGTTTGCGCAGGTTTGCGAACCTCCGAATCCGTGTCCTGCCGTTCATCCGTGGTTTCAGATTCCCTGTTTCTTCCCTTCGTGTCCTTCGTGCGCTTCGTGGTTGCGCCCGCCCCGCCCCACTTCGGCAAAAGCTAAGGGTCGGTTCCAAAGTTGGTCATTTTACGGTGGGCCGGTCTGTGGCTCACTATCGCCACGAATTGAACTATGATTGATCAACTCTGGCTCTGGATCGGTTTCAACGTCTTTGTGCTGGCGATGCTGGCGCTGGACCTGGGCGTCTTCCACCGCAAGGCCCATGTCGTTTCCTTCAAGGAGTCGATCACCTGGACGGTCGTCTGGGTGGTGCTGGCGCTGCTGTTCAATCTCGGGGTGTGGCACTATTCCGGGTCGCAGAAGGCGCTGGAGTTCTTCACCGGCTACCTGATCGAGAAGTCGCTCAGCGTGGACAACGTGTTTGTCTTCGCCCTGCTGTTCTCCTATTTCGCCGTGCCCGCCCAGTACCAGCACAAGGTCCTGTTCTGGGGCATCCTGGGCGCGCTGGTCATGCGCGCCATCATGATCGCGCCGGGCGCGGCCCTGATCACCAAGTTCACCTGGATCATTTACCTGTTCGGCGCGTTCCTGATCCTCACCGGCATCAAGATGGTCGTGAAGCGCGAGGAGGAGATCCACCCGGAGCGCAACCCGGTGGTGCAAGTGGTTCAAGAAACTCATGCCGGTGACGCCGGATTACCGGGGCGACCGGTTCTTCGTGCGCGAGAACGGGCGTCCGCATGGCGACCCCGCTGTTTGTCGTGCTGCTGCTGGTGGAGGTCACGGACCTGATCTTCGCGGTGGACTCGATCCCGGCGATCTTCGCCGTCACGAAGGATCCGTTCATCGTCTACACCTCGAACGTGTTCGCCATCCTCGGCCTGCGCTCGCTCTACTTCGCGCTGGCGGGCGTCATGGACAAGTTCCATTACCTCAAGATCGGCCTGGGCGTGATCCTGTCCTTCGTGGGCGTGAAGATGCTGCTGGCGCACACCGCCTACAAGATCGACACCCTGGTGTCGCTCGGGGTCGTGGTCCTGATCCTGGCCGTCTCGGTCATCGCCTCGCTGGTGCGCCCGAAGCGGCCGGTGCAGTTTGCCGGCGCGAGCGGGCCGGAAGTGCTGCAGAAAGGAACCAGGCCGCCTGGCGGGAACGTGCCGGCGGCGTAAACGTGAAGCCCCGCGTCAACCCTCGTTGAATCGTGCCACGATGATTCCTGGAACGGCCCATCCGAATGATGGTCGGAAGCGGTTTCCCTTCGGCAGGGCGTCCGGTGCCCCGGCGCCCCAGGCCGCGACGCCGCCCGTCCTCCGCAGTAGCCCTGCTACGGAGGGTGGACGCGGCCCCACCGGGCGCGAACCCGCGCCTGGGAATCCATCAGCGAGGGCCCTCCCCCCGGGGGCCGCGCGCGCGCGGACGGCGGACGCGTTGGACGAGGCGGTTCTTGCGCCTCTGCCAGAGCTGCAACTTGAGCGCCGCCAGTTCCGGGTCGAGCCGGGCAAATACCCAGTAGGCCAGACGCTGCTTGAGACGCTGCCACCACGAACGGTCCTGCCGCCACATCGCACGCGTGACGGGAAGGGCGTGCTCCGCAAGGTCCGACTCGAATTGCCGGAGCGCCGTGGTGGCCAGGGCGGCATCCTGGATCCGCAGCATGATCTCGAAGTTGATGCGCAGGCTGCGCGGGTCGAAATTGGACGAGCCGACGAACAAGAGGTCGTCCACCACAATCAGTTTCGCATGCAGGACTTGCGGCTGGTATTCCCAGAGTTCGACGCCCCTGTTGAGCAGGCGCCGGTAGAGCGACCGCGAGGCCAGTTGCATCAGAGGCACGTCGCTTTGGCCCGCCAACAGCACGCGCACGCGCGTCCCGCGGGCCACGGCCCGCGCAAGCTGGCGGCGCAGGCCGTGCGAGGGGAGAAAATACGCCGAGGTGATCGCCACGTCCTTCGCCGTGGCCAGGTCCCGTCGCAACGCCTCGCGCAGCACGTTCCTCCCGAACCCGGGTTTGATGAACAAGGCTTCGACCTCGTGTCCGCCGGCCACCGGCAACCGCTGGCGCAGCCCGCCGGGCGGAAACCTCCAGCGCCGCCCAGTGGCCCGCTCCCATTGCCGCTCGAACTCCGCCGCCAGCTCGGCGGTCACCGGTCCCTGCACCCCCACACCACCATCGCGCCAGCCCGTCGTGATGCCATCGCCCCAATACTCGGGCGCGATGTTGCACCCGCCGACAAAGGCCACGCGATCGTCGACGACCAGCAACTTGCGGTGGTCCCGGAAGGAGAGCGACGCCAGGCGCAGTTCGTTGAACCAGCGCATGGCCCCGCCCGCTGCCGCCAGCGCGTCGAAATAGTCCCGCGGCAACGCGAACGAGCCGGCCGCGTCCACCAGCAGCCGCACGCGCACCCCGCGCCGCGCCGCGGACGTCAAGGCGTCGCGAAACCACCGGCCGACGTCCGAGTCGCGGAAGAGGAAGGTTTCGAGGCCGACGGACGACTGCGCGTGAGCGATGGCGTCGAGCTTGGCCTGGAGCAGGCTTTGGCCTGTACCATGCCAGGTGAAGCGGTGCGCTTCCGCGCCGGCCACCGGCAGCGATGCCGGCCCAAGGTCGGCGCGACGGTTCATGTCACCCATAGCCACCGAAGTGTGAGGTCAACGAGAACCGGGACGCAACCGATTTGACCGGCCCGTCCGCCAAGGTATCGTTCCCTCGCGGGAAGGCGGTCCCGCGGACGAACGGCTCGCCTGTTCGCACCACCGATCATGAATGCCTTCATCCTTGAAATTGTGCTCCTGCTGGTCCTGCTGCTGGCCAACGGCGTGTTCGCCATGGCTGAACTGGCCGTGGTGTCGTCCCGCAAGACCCGGCTCAGGCAACTGGCGGAGGGTGGCGATGCCGGCGCGCTGGCGGCGCTCGAACTGGCCAACAACCCCAACCGCTTTCTGCCGACCGTTCAGATCGGGATCACACTCGTAGGCCTGCTGGCAGGCACGTTTGGCGGCATCACGGTGGCGGAGCACATTGCCGCGGCGCTGCAGCCGTTTCCCCTCGTCGAACCCTACGCCGAGGCGATCGGGGTGGCGGTGGTCGTGGTGGCCTTGACCTACTTTTCGCTGGTGCTGGGCGAACTGGTTCCCAAGCGCCTGGCGCTCGAGAATCCCGAGGGCATTGCGCGTCGGCTGGCGCGGCCGATGGATTTTCTCAGCCGTTTGACCCGTCCTGCGACCTACCTGCTGGGCCTTTCCACCGAGGGGTTGCTGCGTCTGCTCGGCCGGTCCGTGCAGAAACCGGCTCCCGTTTCCGACGAGGAGGTCAGGCTGCTGGTCCAGGAAGGCACCGAGGCCGGTGTGTTCCACGAAACCGAACCGAAGATGGTCGAGTCGGTGCTGGCCTTCGACCGCCGGCCCGTGCGCGACATCATGACGCCCCGCGCCAAGCTGGTGTTCGTGAACCGGACGGATTCGCACGAGGCCGTCTGGCACAAGATCGTTGTGTCCGGCCATTCCAATTTCCCCGTGTGCGAAGGCGGCCGCGACCGGGTGGTGGGCGTGCTGTCAGTGAAGTCCGTTTACGCCAACCTCGCGGCCGGTGCCGGCGTCCGGATCGCCGACCTGATGACGCCGCCGCTGCTCGTGCCCGCGACCCGCACGGTCACGCAGTTGCTCGAGACCTTCAAGAAAACCCGCCAGCACGTGGCGATCGTCACGGATGAGGCGGGCGCGGTGATGGGCCTGATCACGCTCGTGGACGTGCTCGAAGCCATCGTGGGCGAGATCCCTTCGCTGGAAGACCGGCTCCAGCCCGAGGCGCGCCGGCGCGAGGACGGGACGTGGCTGGTGGACGGCGCTTTCGAGCTGGCGAAGCTTGCGCCGCTCCTGAACAGTGCGGATCTGGCCGGCGAATCCCGCCACCGCTCGCTCGCCGCGTTTGTGGCGGCCGGACTTTCGACCGCGCCCGTGGAAGGGGCGTCCTTCGTCTGGCGTCATTTCCGTTTCGAAATCATCGACATGGACCATCAACGCATCGACAAGGTGCTGGTGACGGTGGAGCCGGACAAGCGATGACCGGAACCTTCCAGGCCATTGTGCGGGCGCGGTGGTTTCAGCTCTGGCAGCGCCTGGTGCCCTGAGCGGCCCGGAGGCTTCCAGGTTCCTACTCCTGCGGATACAACAGCACCCGGTCGTGTACGATCACAATCAGGTCGTTCTTGCCGTCGCCGGTGACGTCCGCCACCAGCGCCTCGCGCGGTTCGGGCAGATCCGGGCGGCCGCCGTGGAAGGACCGCTCCTCGAACACCTGCCAGCGATTCCCGGGCTTCAGCTTGTTCGCTTCGGTATACAACACCAGGTCCAGGTAGTGCTTGGCGGTCTCCAGGAACACCAGGTCCTTGATGCCGTCGTTGTTCAGGTCGCCCGAGGTCACATCCCGCAGGTATCCGTCCCGGATGGGGGTTTCGTAGCCGTCCAACTCGGAGAGTTCCCAGCGTTGGCCGGACAACTTCATCCAGGCCAGCGCATCCTTGCCGATGAATCCGATGGCGTTGGGTTGGTCGCCGTCCAGAGCCACCGGCACCAACGCGTTGAACTCGTAAAACGGCAGCCGGATGTTGCGTTCCACACGCCACACCCCGCTCTCATCCCGCTGACAGAACGACAGCGCCTTCCGCTCGATATCCAGGAGAAAGAGCACCGGCAAACCGCGTGCGCTCCGCGGCAGGGCCGCCGCTCCGAGCAGCCGGGAATTGGCGCTGGCCCCGTTGATCTGCTCCCGCACATCAAAGACCCAGGACCCGGGCTTTTCAGGATCTCCCTTGAGCACCACGGCGCGCAGAAAATTGCGCTGGTTGAGCAGCAACTCCGCCCGACCGTCGCCATCCACATCGGCGGTGCTGAACCAGGGCTGCTCCAACGTCCCGCCGGGCGGCGCCACATCCACCTCGGCAAACGCCCCCGCCTTGTCCTGCAGCAGCACCTTCACCTTCTCGTAAGGGATCAGAATCACGAAATCCGACAGGCCGTCCTGGTTGACGTCGTGCAACGCAAACGCCGCCGGATTGGATCGGAACGATTTGTCCAATGCCTGGTTCAACACCTCGGCGCCCCCGGCGTCCCGAAGCACGAGGGTGCGCTTTCCCTCCTGTTCAACCAACACGGCCAGCAGCGGCCTGGCTCCGGACTTTAGCGAACCCACCGTCATGGCCAGCGGACGCCCGGCCACCGCGATCAGGTCTGGAAACGGCAACCGCTCCTTGTCATCCAGCCGGCTTACCCCCACCTGCTTCTCGTCCGGACTGAGCAGGAAGACCTCGGTCTTCCCGTCCCCGTCCCAATCCGTCACCTCGATGGAGCTGACACCGGCCAGGCAGGGAAAGGTCTTGGGCGCGGCGAATCCGATTCGCTTCTCCTGCAAATGGACCGAGACCTGGCCCAGTTCGGGTTCCGCCACCAGCAAATCGGGCAGCTTATCTCCGTTGACATCCCCCCAGGTCACGCCCCGACGCGCCTTGTCGGTGCCCCGCAGCGGCAGCACTTCGAGTTGCCCCTCCGCCAGCTCCCCGGAGAGCGGCTTGGCCTCGACGGCGTCAAAATGGGAAATCGCCGCACGCCCCGACTGCTGCGCAATGGTGACGATCTGGAGTTCGCGCCGGGCCCGCAGGTTGTCCGCCCAGTAAGATCGCACCGAGGGCAGCTCGAAGTAGATCTCGGGGCCGAGCTCCCCGTTCGCCTTCTGCAGTCGGAACCGGAACGGCGTCGGGCTTTCCCAGTCCACCAGCAGCAGATCCTGCCGGCCGTCCGCGTCCACGTCCACAATCTGCACCGATCGAGCCGTCCCGGTAAACGGCACCCGCTTGGGCTCACCCAGCGCATGGTCCCCGGTCTGAGAGAGCAGCCACAGGTGCTTCTCGGCGAGCAACACCAGGTCATCACGCGAATCCCCGTTGAGATCGCCGGCCGCCAGGCCGTTGGGAGTCAGTTGGCCGTCGTCCAGCGGCCAGCGCTGGGGCGAACTCCACGTGTTGGTCCCCTCCCCATACTGCACCACCAACTCCTTGGGCTCGCCGTAATAGGCAAGGTCCGGACGCCCGTCCCTATTCAGGTCGCTCACGATCAGCGACGAGATGCGCTTCTCCGATGCGATCGATTCGATCTTGAAGCGCGCATCCGGGGGCAGCTCGTTGACGTCCTCGGGTCCGGAATTGTCGAGCGCCGGGACCTCGTGGGTCTGCCCGGTGCGGTTGAGCAGGATGTTGATGCGGGACCGCGCATTGTTCACGAGCACGAGGTTGTTCAACCGGTCCCCGTTCACATCGGCGGCGTGGACCGAGCCGATGAGGTTCTCGATCGGGAAGATCTCCGGCCCTGTGAAGCTGAACGGACACTTCTCCAACCCCTGAGCCGCCCCGATGGACGCCGTGCAGAGCCACCCGGCCGCCACCGCAAAGAAAACCTTCGGTAGAATGCGCTTGTTCATGATTGAAAGCCTGTTGGAAATGAAACCTGCCAGTGCAACGCGCCACTGGCCAGCCTATTCCCCCCCGGCAACCCCGCAGATCAACCCTCGCTCGCGTGCAGGAGCTGAGAAGTTCTCATCTTCGCATCTTGCCAGGGAAACACCGGCGTTGACACCCCTGGCAGACCTGTGGTTTCATATGTGCCCTTTTGGATTGAGGAAATTGCTATGTATGCGGTTTTAGAAACTGGTGGGAAACAGTATCGCGTCGCCGCCGGCGACACCTTGGAAATCGAACGTCTCGACATCGAGGCGGGTCAGCCCGTGACGTTTGATCGCGTGTTGTTGGTGAACAGCGATGGCAACGTCCGCGTGGGTGCACCGACAGTCACAGGCGCCAGCGTGGTAGCCGACGTGGTGCAGCACAAGCGCGGTCCGAAAGTCACCTCGTTCAAGATGAAACGCCGGAAGGGCTATCACAAGACCATCGGCCACCGGCAGGAACTGACGGTGGTCCAGGTCAAATCCATCAACACGTAAAAGCTTATGGCACATAAGAAAGGTCAAGGAAGCAGCCGCAACGGGCGCGACAGCGTCAGCAAGCGGCTGGGGGTGAAACGGTTCGGCGGCGAACTCGTCACCGCCGGGAGCATCCTCATCCGCCAGCGCGGCACCAAGCTCTCCGCCGGCGAAAACGTCGGCACGGGTCGCGATTGGACCTTGTACGCCCTCAAGGACGGCCGGGTGCAGTTCGACAAGGCCGGGCGCCGGGTCCACATCGTGGCTGCAGTCGCGCCTGCCGCGGCCAACTAGACAACGAATTTCATGAAGGCGGCGAGGCCACCACACCTCGCCGCTTTTGTTTTTGAATGGTTTGTGTTTGGCCTGCGGTTACGGGGAACGGCCTCCGCCGACTTCACCACTCCATGACTCCAGCCATCCATCCGCCTTCCCCGCATGTTCATAGATGAAATCAAGGTGTTTGCCCGTGCCGGTCACGGCGGCAAGGGTTGCGTGGCGTTCCTGCGTGAAACGTTCCGGCCCAAGGGCGGGCCGTCCGGCGGCAACGGCGGTCGCGGCGGCGACGTGATCCTGGAGGCCAGCCATGACCTCAACAATCTCATCGGGCAATACTACCAACCCCGCTTGATCGCCGAGAAAGGGGAGGCGGGCTTGGGCAAGGGCATGGACGGAAAGGCCGGCAAGGATCTCATTGTCAAGGTGCCCTGCGGCACGCTGGTGTGGAGACTGCCGTCGATTCCGGCTCCGGGTTCAGACTCATCCTCCGAGGAGGACCGCTCTGAGATCCCGGGCCGGATTCCCAGCAGCGTGGCCGGACGGCCCCTCCTTCGCACTGCGGGTTCCGGCCAGGCTGTCGAGATTGATCTGGCTGCGGACCGCTCCGATGCGAGCGCTTTGGCGGCCTCGGACCTTGACCGGGTGGCTGATCTGACGGAGCACGGGCAGCGCTTTGTGTTGTGCAAAGGGGGGCGGGGCGGACTGGGGAATCGCAACTTCGCCACGGCCCGGCGCCAGACCCCGCGCTTCGCCCAGCCGGGCGAACCCGGCGAGGAAGGCGACTTCCTCTTCGAGCTGCGCATCATGGCCGACATCGGGCTGGTCGGATATCCCAACGCCGGCAAGTCCACCCTGCTGACCGCCATCTCGGCCGCCCGGCCCAAGATCGCCCCCTACCCGTTCACCACCCTGCATCCGCAGATTGGGATTCTGGAATATCCGGACTTCAAACGCCTCACGGTCTGTGATGTGCCCGGACTGATCCAAGGCGCGCATCAGGATGTCGGTTTGGGCCACGCCTTTCTGCGCCACATTCAACGGTGCAAGATCCTGGTGCTGTTGCTCGACATGGCCGGCACGGACAACCGCGAGCCGTGGGACGACCATAACCATCTGCTCGAGGAACTGGAACTCTACGATCCCACGCTCCTGGAGCGGCCCCGCCTGGTGGTGGCCAACAAGATGGACGAACGGGTCGCGGAGGAGAACCTCAAGAAGTTCAAGCGCAAGATTCGCAAGACGCCCGTGCTGCCCATCAGCGCCGCCTTCGACCAGGGGCTGGACCGGTTCCGGCAGATGATCCGCGAGGCGGTGGCAGAGGCATCGTAGCCGGCCTCGATGAGGCGGTGTGGATTTCGGTCAGGGCGTGGACCAGTTCAAGCAGACCACCCATTGTTTCAACGGGGTGTGATCCCGCACCCGCGTTCCACCTTGTTCCGGCGGGGTCCGGGCGTCTATTTTGATTTCACTGAT
This sequence comes from uncultured Verrucomicrobiae bacterium, assembly GCA_963751435.1. GTDB lineage: Bacteria > Verrucomicrobiota > Verrucomicrobiia > Limisphaerales > DSYF01 > JALOTU01. The sequence goes on from CAVVUP010000029.1 coordinate 86,175, forward strand.
GGATTCTGACCGGCAGCGCCCCCTGACAAGCGTGTGGCCCATCCTGACTGGATGCGCCGCGTTGGCGGCCCTCTTGGCGTGGCTTTTGGGCGGTTCGGACAAACCGGTCCGTCCGCGGCTCCCCGGAGCAGATGAGGCGCCGTCCGCGGCTGGCGCGCCGTCCGCCAACCCCGCTTTGCTGGGCAAGGTGGTCCAGGGAACGGGCGTGGCCTCCGATCTTCCGGGAGATTGGCCGCAGTTCCGCGGCCCCAAGCGCACCGGCCACGTTGACGCCGCAGTCAAGCTGGCAAGGTCCTGGCCGACGGGAAAGCCGCCTGAGCTTTGGTCGGTCGAGGTGGGCGAAGGTTACGCCGGGCCGGCCATCGCGAATGGCTGCGTCTACCTGATGGACTATGATCGCGAAGGCAAGCAAGACGTGCTGCGCTGCCTTTCGCTGGCGGATGGCCGCGAAATCTGGCGCTACAGTTATCCCGTTTCCACCAAACGCAATCACGGCATGACCCGCACCGTGCCGTCCATTTCCGGCACCAACGTGGTGGCCATCGGCCCCAAATGCCACGTCGTCTGCTGCGACGCGGCGACTGGGACGCTGCGTTGGGCGCTGGATCTTGTTCGCGATTTCGGCGCCGCCGTGCCCGAATGGTATGCCGGCCAGTGCCCGTTGATTGATGGGGATCGCGTGATCCTGGCCCCGGGCGGACCCGACGCGCTGCTGATGGCGGTTTCCCTCCTCGACGGCTCGGTCCTCTGGAGAACGCCGAACCCCAACGACTGGAAGATGACTCATTCGTCGGTCATGTCGCTGGATTTCGACGGGGCGCGGCATTACGTCTATTGCGCGAACAAGGGTGTGGTCGGCGTGGCAGCGGCCGACGGCGGCCGGGTCTGGGAAACGACCGACTGGAAGATCAGCATCGCCACCGTTCCGTCCCCCTGCATCCTGGACCAAGGCCGCATCTTCCTCACGGGCGGTTACAATGCCGGCTCCTTGCTGCTTCAGGTCAAGAGGGACGAAGGCCGCTGGTCCGCCGAACCCCTGTTCCGGCTCGATGCCACAACATTCGGCGCCACGCAGCACACCCCCATTCTTCACCAAGGCCACCTGTATGGCATCCGGGCCGATGGCAAGCTGGTTTGCCTGTCGCTCGACGGCCAGGTGGTCTGGGAAAGCGTCGGAGCGGACACCTTCGGGTTGGGGCCGTTGCTGATGGCGGACGGATTGATTTACGCCATGAACGATTCCGGACTGCTGCGGTTGGTCGAGGCCACGCCCAGCCAATACAAGCGGCTGGCCGAGGCGAAGGTGCTGGACGGACGCGAATCGTGGGGTCCGATGGCGCTGGCAGGCGGTCGGTTGATCGTCCGCGACTTCACCCGGATGGCCTGTCTGGACGTCGGCTCGCGATGAGGGTTTTCGGACCAGGGCGCCATTCCAGTTGAAACCAGTCCGTTGAACACCCCGCATCCATCCCCGGGCACGATCTGGCTGCTGACCCTCATCGGGTTCAACATCTGTTGGGGCCTCAGGCCAAGAAGCGGTTAGGTGTGGCCAAAATCGTTGTAGCCCCACCCCGCCTTTGGGTCGAGAGTGGGCTTGAAATAATCCGGATTGCCGGTCATGCAGCCGCAGAATCCAACCGCCAGCCGCCGTGAGTTTCTGCGCGCTTCGGCGCGCTACGGGTGGCTCGTCGCCTTGGGCGGCGCCCTGGCCTGGCTCGCCTCCCGCTCGCGCCCGCCGCAGTCCTGTCCGGCAGACACTCTGTGCGCTGGCTGCCCGGCGTTCACCCATTGCTCGCTGCCATCGAAAGTGCAGACAAACGCGCCCGCGGCACCCGACCCATCCACCCGCCCGCCATCACCATGATTCCGTTCCTGCAAAACCGGTTCCTGTCGCGACGGGGCTTCTTCAACCGCGCCAAGGCCGCCGGGGCGACCGGCGTGCTGACAGCCCTCTCGATCAAGTGCGCGTCCGCCAAGGCCGGCGACACCAACCCTTGGGCGTACGATGTGAGCCGTTACCTGACCACGGATCCCGCGTTCGTTCGCTATGTCCAGCACAGCGTGTTCGAATCGTCTTTGCCCGACACCCGCTGCCTCACCCGGGATGAGACCGGACAACTATACCTTGGCGCCGGCAGTCGGGTGGCCAAGGTGGGTGAATCGGGAGCTGCAGAGTTCCATTGGAAGCTCCCAGGCGAGGTCCGCAGCATCGCCGTCCGAGACGGCCTGCTCTACGCCGCGCTCAAGGATCACGTCGAGGTCTACGACGCCCGGGGGGCGCCTGTGGCCTGCTGGGATGTTGTCGGTGGCAAGGCCTATCTCACCGGGATTGCAGTCGGGGACAACGACGTGTTCCTGGCCGACGCAGGCAACCGGGTCGTGCGACGCCACGATCGCTCGGGCAAACCGTTGAATCTCATCGGGCGGAAAGACAAGGAACGGGATGTTCCGGGCTTCATCGTTCCCAGCCCGTTTTTCTCGGTGGCGCTGGGCGCGGACGGCTTGGTGCGGGCCACCAACACCGGCCGGCATCGCGTGGAACTCTACACTCCGGAAGGCCACCTCGAACTCTCGTGGGGCCAGCCCGGCGCCGCCATCGAGAACTTCTGCGGCTGCTGCAATCCCATTGACCTGGCGATCTTGCCTGACGGTCGAACCGTGACGTTTGAGAAGGGGATTCCGCGGGTGAAGGTCTATTCCGCGACAGGCGGGTTTGAGTGTGTCGTTGCCGGCCCGGAATCATTCGCGGAGAACGCCAGGGTTTGCGGTCCAAACGAGTGCACGCTGGGCGGGATGGACGGCGTCGTGGACGACACGGGACGCGTGCTGATCCTGGATGTTGTCACCGGCAAAGTGCGTGTGATGGAGCGGAAGCCGGAGCGCACATGAACACGACGCGCAATACGCAGCAGCCTTTGTCCCGACGCCAGTTTCTGCGCGATGGGGCCCGCGCTGCGAGCGTGGCCGGCATGGGCGGGTTGCTGGGCGTGTTGGCGACACGGAGCCGGGGCGAGGGCACCGTGTGGCAGATCGACCCGCAGAAGTGTCTGCGCTGCGGTCGCTGCGCCACCGAGTGCGTGCTCGAGCAGTCCGCCGTCAAATGCGTCCATGCCTATGCGATGTGCGGCTATTGCAACCTGTGCACCGGCTACTTCGAGCCCGAACCCAACGCGCTCAACACCGGTGCCGAAAACCAGGGGTGTCCCACCGCGGCCATCAAGCGCACCTTCATCGAGGATCCCTACTTCCAATACGACATCGACGAGAACCTTTGCATCGGCTGCGCCAAGTGTGTCGAGGGTTGCAGCCGTTTCGGCAATGGATCGCTGTTCCTCCAAGTGCGACACGATCGTTGCGTGAACTGCAACGTCTGCGCCATCGCCCGCGTGTGCCCCGGCGACGCCTTTGTGCGCGTGCCGTCGAGCACGCCGTATCTGCTCAAGACCGTGCACTGAGTATGGAAGTCCGAAGTCCGAAGTCCGAAGTCCGAAGTGCGAGGGAGGCGAGGCCCGAACATCCGGAGCGCCGGCTTGCAGCCGGCTTTGGACCATCGTCTGCCGACAGTCGTTCACATCCAGAAAGCCCTGTGCTACCGGGAGCGCCTGAAGCCGACCATTGGTCGGCGCTCCACCGCCTTGCGCCTGGACGGGTTTCAAGGTGTCTTCGCACTTCGCACTTCGGACTTCGGACTTTCCACCGGTTTCGGACTTCCCCCGGGCCTCGGACTTGGCACCCGCGCCTGATCCTTTGGGCTGGCCTGCTGCTGCTTCTGACGTTCCTTTGCCCGGCGCCGGCTGAACAGCGCTTTCCGCCGCCTGACTTCGTCGAGACCAACCACCCGTTGCCCGAAACCACCACGCCGGGCCCGCGCATCGCATGGGTTCAGCACCTGGACATCGTGGTGCTGACCGGCGCGCTGGGTGTGGCCACCTGGCTGGTTCATGGCCGCCGCTCCCGCCGTGGCCTGTTCTGGCTGGGTCTGTTCTCGATCGGTTACTTCGGGTTCTGGCGCAAGGGCTGCGTGTGCGCCATCGGGTCGCCCCAGAACATCGCGCTTGGGTTGTTCGACCCGACCTATGCCGTGCCGGTGGGGGTGCTGGCTTTCTTCGCGCTGCCGCTCGGGTTCACCTTGTTCTTCGGGCGCACCTTCTGTTCGGGCGTCTGTCCGCACGGCGCGTTGCAGGACCTGCTGCTTCTCAAACCGCTGAAAGTGCCGGCCTGGCTTGAACAGGGTCTGGGCCTCCTGCCGTTTGTTTTCCTCGGGGCGGGTGTCTGGCTGGCGGCCAGCGGCGCAATCTTTCTGTTCTGCCATTATGATCCCATTGTGCCGGTCTTCCGCTTGAATGGCCGCACCCTGATGGTGATCGCCGGGGTGTCCCTCCTCCTGCTCGCCACCGTGGTGGGGCGTCCCTATTGCCGATTCCTCTGTCCCTACGGCGCGATGTTGAGGATGGCAGCCACGGTTTCGCGGCGGCGGGTGCGGGTGACCCCCGACCGCTGCACCCAGTGCCGGCTCTGCGAACACTCGTGCCCTTTCGGCGCCCTGCGCGAGCCGGAGCCGGTCGAGGCTCCCCAAGCCAATCACGCGCGCGACCGGCGTCGACTGGGTTGGACCCTGCTGTGCCTGCCCCTGCTCATCCTGGTGGGTGCGCTCGTGGGCGGCCCGCTGGGCCGGGCGGCGGCCCGCATTCATCCGCAGGTGGCCCTGGCCGAAACCTACGCACTCCACCCGGAATCCGAGCGCAAACCGGGGCCGCTCACGCCGGAGGAACTGGCGCTGCGGCGGGCGCAAGCGGCCCCTGAACCGATCCTGGAGTCGGGCCTGGCGTTGCGGCGCCGGATCGAGATGGGCGGTTGGATCTTTGGCGGCTGGATGGGCCTGCTGCTCGGAGTCAAGCTCGTCAGCCTCTCGTTGCGACGCACCCGGCTGGACTACGAACCGGATCCGGGCTCCTGTTATGCCTGCGCCCGTTGCTTCGAGTATTGCCCGCAGGAACGGGTGCGGCGCGGCGTGAGTCCAGCCAATGCATCTGCTTTGCCCGGGGGAGGCACCCCATGAACAAGGCCTTCTTGGAACACACCACCCCTCCACCAGGGACGCTCCAGAACCGGCAAGCCGCCCGGTCCTGGCGAAGCACCGCCTGGATTGCCGGCGGGTTCACCTTCCTGGTCGGTCTCGGCATGCTCGGTGCCCATCTGCAATTCAAGAGCAGCGATCCCTGGCGATCCCCCGTCCTGTTGAATCAGAAGGAACAACTGCGCGCGCAGCCGAGGAACGAAGCGATCAGGCAGCAGATCCGCGCCCTGGATCTTCAGTTGCGTGAACGCTATTTCCACCTGTTGAACCTCAAGGCCACCGGGGTTTACCTGCTGTTGGGTGGGACCTTGGTCCTGGTCTATGCGGGCAATCGAGTGCACCAGCTCCACCGGCTGCCGCCCCTGCCGCAACCCGACCCGGACAAGTCGGATCGCTTGAGCCGTCACGCGCGGTTGTCCCGAAACGCGGTGGCCGCCTGCAGTCTGCTGGCCCTGGCCGGGTTCTCCCTGCTGGCCTTCAGCAGCGCGCACTCACCCCGGGCCGACCTGGAACTTCTTTCGGCGCAACTTGGGAAGAGTCAGACCCGCGCCGCGTCAACCCCTTCGGTGCCGGTCGAGGCGCTTCGAACCCATTGGCCCCGGTTCCGCGGCTACCAAGGGGCCGGAGTGGCCGGGGGCGGTTTGTCCCTGGCCGCCATTCCCGTCGTAGGTTGGCAGGTGCCAACGCCGGCGCCCGGATTCAACTCACCGTTGGTCTGGGGAGGGCGCGTGTTCTTCACGGGTGGCGATGCGAAACTGCGCGAGGTGTTCTGCCTCGACGCCGTGTCGGGCGCCCTGCAATGGCGGCAGCGCGTGGACATTCCCCCGCCGCCGTCCGCGGAGGCGGCTCCTGAGATTCCGGACATGACGGGTCACGCCGCCTCGACGGCGGCGACTGATGGCGAGCGGCTCTACGCCCTGTTCGGCACGGGCGAACTGGCGGCGTTCACCCTGGACGGCAAGCCCGTCTGGACCCGTCACCTCGGGCCGCCTCAAAACCCCTATGGCCATGCGACCTCGTTGGTCACCTGGCAGGAATGCGTCATCGTCCAGCTTGACCAGGGCCAGGAGGATTCCCGCAAGTCCAAGATCATGACCTTCGACGGGCGCACCGGTGAAGTGCGCTGGGAGAAGACGCGTACGGTCGGCGCCTCCTGGGCCACGCCCATCGTCATCGAGGCGGCAGGCAAAGCGCAGGTGATCACGCTGGGGTTGCCCTGGGTGATGGCCTATCAGGCCGACGAGGGTGCGGAACTCTGGCGCGCCAAGCTGTTGGAAGGCGAGATCACGCCTTCGCCAGTCTTTGCCGCCGGACGGCTTTTCGTGGTGGATCCCGGACAGTATCAACTCCTGGCGCTTCGCCCCGACGGCCTGGGGGACGTGACCGGCACCCATGTGATCTGGCGGGTGGACGGCGACATGCCGGACATCAGCAGCCCGGTCTCTGACGGGGAACGGGTGTTTGTCGCGGCCACCGGTGGCACGCTGACCTGCTTTGACGCCCCGACGGGCAAGGCCCTCTGGAAGCACGAACTGGACGTGGAGATCCAGTCCTCGCCCAGTCTCGCGGGCGATACGTTGCTGCTGCTCTCGACCGCCGGCGACCTCATCGCCGTGGGTTCGGAGCGCGAGTTCCATGAACTCTGGCGGATGAAGTTGGAGGATCAATTCCACGCGAGCCCCGCGTTTGCCAACGGCCGGATGTATCTGCGCGGAGCCAGGCAGGTGTGGTGCCTTGGCACCGGACCGAAGGAGGTGGCGCGGCCATGATGACAAGAAGTCCGAAGTCCGAAGTCCGAAGTCCGAAGTCCGAAAACCGAATCAAGGGCCTAAGCGCCTACTGGCATTTCCCACCCCCCCCGCGTGGGCTTTGCGTGCACGTGCCACATAATGGTCGAATCCCCAAAGCTCAGTGGATCTACTGGCGTTCGTTCTTGAAGGGTATCCGTCTCCAGGACCGGTCCTTGCGTTGTCGGGGGGCGGGTTTCGGATTTCGGCGTTGCTTCGGACTTCGGACTTCGGACTTCGGACTTTCCCCGCATGTCTGCTGACCTGTCATACGTGGATGAAGCGGTGAGACGCATCGGAGACACGCCCGATGCGGCCATCCCGCTCCTGCAGGCGTTGCAGGAACATTATGGCTACCTGCCCGAGGCGGGGCTGCGCCGGGTCTGCGAACTCACCCGCATCACGCCCGCCGCGCTGACCGGAGTGTCGTCGTTCTACGACATGTTCCGGCTGCGGCCCGCCGGCAAACACCTCATCCGCATCTGTCGCGGCACCGCCTGTCACGTCGCCGGGACGGAACGCGTCGAGGACGCCTTGCGACGTCAACTGCGCATCCCCGCGGGGGATGACACCGATCCCGATCGCGAGTTCACCATCGAACCCGTGGCCTGCCTGGGTTGCTGCACGCTCGCGCCGGTGGTGAAAGCCGGTGATCACACCTTTGGACACCTCACGGCGGAGAAAGTGCCTTCCATGCTGCGCGAATACCGCGCCCGCACCGGCAAGGGGGGCCCGGCCTCCACGGAGGACCCGGCGCGACACAGAACCGCCCCCGCTGAAATCCGCATCGGCCTGGGCTCCTGCTGCATGGCCAAGGGCAGTGATCGGATCTATCACGCCCTGCGCGAGAGCGTCGAACGCAGCGGGGCGGACGTTGCGGTCAAGCGCGTGGGTTGCGTGGGCATGTGCCACCGCACCCCCTTGGTGGAGGTTGCGGCTGCGGGACAAAAGGGGGTGCTTTATGAAGGATTGGATCCCGAGGGTGCGATGGCTCTGGTGCGCGAGCGGTTTGGCCGACCGGGAATGCTGCACCGTGTGAAACGAGCCTGGAGCCGGGCCTTGGACCTTGTGCTCGTGGATTCCGTGGCGGAGGCGCCCACCTGCGGCGTCGCGCTGGATCGCGGGCAACCGGAAGTGAGCGCCTTCCTGGACCGGCAGGTGCACATCGCCACCGAGGGCTTCGGCAAAGCGGACCCGCTCGACCTCGATGAGTACCGGGCGAGCGGCGGATTCGAGGCGCTGGCCAGGAGCCTGCCCGACGCCGAGCGGGGAGCGGGGAGCGCGGAACGCGAGAACGTCATTGCGGCCATCGAACAGTCCGGGTTGCGGGGGCGCGGCGGCGCCGGGTTTCCGACCGGCCGGAAATGGCGCGTGGTGGCGGATCAACCCGGGAACACCAAGTATGTGATCTGCAACGGGGACGAGGGCGATCCCGGTGCCTTCATGGACCGCATGATCCTCGAGTCGTTCCCGTTCCGGGTGATCGAGGGCCTGGCCATCGCCGCGGTGGCGGTCGGGGCACAGGAAGGCCTTTTCTACATCCGTCACGAATATCCCCTCGCCGTGAAGCGCATCCGCGCGGCCCTGAAGTTGATGACCGCCCGCGGCTGGCTCGGCGACACCCTGATGGGCTCCAACCGCCCGTTGCGACTCCGAATCGTGGAAGGCGCGGGCGCGTTCGTCTGCGGCGAGGAAACCGCGCTCATCGCGTCCGTCGAGGGCAACCGCGGCATGCCGCGGTTGCGTCCGCCCTTTCCCGCTCAAGAAGGTCTCTGGGGGAAACCGACGTTGATCAACAACGTCGAGACACTCGCGGTGGTCCCCTGGATTCTGCGCAACGGTCCCGACCGCTTTGCCGCGTACGGCACGAAGACCAGCAAGGGCACCAAGGTGTTCGCCCTGGCGGGCAAGATCCGCCGCGCCGGGTTGATCGAGATTCCGATGGGCACCACGATCCGCGAGATTGTCGAGGGGATCGGGGGCGGGGTGAAGCCGGGCCGGCGGTTCAAGGCGGTGCAGATCGGCGGTCCCAGCGGCGGGTGCGTGCCGGCGCGACTGGCGGACACCCCTGTCGACTTCGAGTCCCTGCGTGAGGTGGGCGCCATCATGGGGTCGGGCGGACTGGTGGTGCTCGACGACACGGCGTGCATGGTCGATATCGCGCGCTACTTCCTGCGGTTCACCCAGAGCCAGTCCTGCGGCAAATGCACCTTCTGCCGGGTGGGCACCAAGCGGATGCTCGACCTGCTGGATCGGTTTTGCACCGGCAAGGGAAACCCGTCGGACTTGGAAACCCTGGAGACCCTGGCGCATCAGGTGGGCGCCGGCAGCCTGTGCGGCCTGGGCAAGACGGCGCCGAACCCGGTCCTCAGCACCCTGCGCTACTTCCGTTCGGAATACGAAGCGCACATCGCGGGATGCTGCCCGGCCGGCAAGTGCACCGCGTTGATCCATTACCAGATCACCGATCAATGCACCGGCTGCACCCTCTGCGCCCAGGCGTGTCCGGTGGATGCCATTCCCATGACGCCCTACGCCCGGCACCAGGTGATTGATGAGAAATGCACGCGGTGTGACTCGTGCCGACAGGCGTGTCCGGAGCGAGCGGTGGAGGTGAGATGAAAAGTCCGAAGTCCGAAGTCCGAAGTCCGAAGTGGAAGGGAGCTGGGGCGGCTGCCGGGTCGGAGGACCACTCGGCATTCTGGAATTGGGGGCATGAGATGACGCTTGATCTTGCCCTGCACGAAGGCTCAGGGCAGGCGGGTCCCACCCAGGATCTGGAGGAGCGTGTTGCCGAGTTCGGTGAAGCAATTGTCCGGTTCGTGAAGAGAATTCCTCGCGGACCGGCCAACGACCGACTCATTGACCAACTGGTGGGTGCCGGGACCAGCCTGGGCGCAAACCACCTGGAGGCCAGGGACGGCGTCTCGCGCAAGGATTTCAAGAACCGGGTCGGCACGAGCCGCAAGGAATCCAAGGAAACCATGTTCTTCCTGCGTCTGGTGGCTGCAGCAGAGCCGTCGCTCGCCGGTGAAGCCAGGCTTCTCTGGCGCGAGGCTCGTGAACTGAACCGCATCTTCGGCGCCATCTGGAGAAAATGAAACCATGAAACTCGTTCGTCACACCTCGCAAGCCGGAGTGCTTTTCGGACTTCGGACTTCGGACTCCGCACTTCGGACTTCGCACTTCGGACTTCGCACTTCGCACTTCGGACTTCGGACTCCGCACTTCGGACTCCGCACTTCGGCCTTCGGCCTTCGGACTTCGCACTTCTCGCCGCGATGAACACCTTCACCCTGACCCTGGACGGCCAACCCGTAACCGCGACCGTCGGCGAAACCCTGCTTCAAAGCGCGCGGCGAGCCGGTCTCGACATCCCCACGCTCTGTTACCTCGATCAATGCGGCGCGCTCAACACCTGCCAGGTCTGCCTGGTGAAGGTCAACGGCCGGCTCGTCCCCTCCTGCGGCACGAAAGCTGAGCCGGGCATGGTGGTCGAGAGCGAAACCGAGGAGGTGCATGAGGCGCGTCGAACCGCCCTCGAGCTGTTGTTCAGCGATCACGTCGGAGATTGCCTCTCACCCTGCCATCGATTGTGCCCGCTGCACCTGAACATCCCGGTGATGATCCGGCAGATCGAGCACGAGCGGTTCAACGAAGCCATCCAGACCGTGCGCCAGGCGCTGCCCCTGCCGGCGGTTCTCGGACGGCTCTGTCATCATCCCTGCGAACAGGGCTGCCGGCGCGGCAACTGGGACGATCCCGCCGCCATTCGCGACATGGAACGGTTTGTCGCGGATTGGGATTTGGGGCTCGACGCGGCGGTTGGAGGCGGACATGAGGCCGATTCCTCTGAAGTCCGAGGTCCGAAGTCCGAAGTCCGAACTCGCCCGAGCCGACTCGCGGCGGGTGCCACGGCTGAGGAAGCGGCACAGGATGGTGCTTCCGTTGGCGAACCAGGCTTGTCGCACCTTCCCCCGTGCAAACCCCCGACCGGAAAATCGGTTGCGATCATCGGTGCGGGGCCCGCCGGGTTGTCCGCCGCCTGGCACCTGGCGCGCCAGGGCCACGCGGTCACGGTGGCGGACCGCAACGCTCGCCCGGGCGGCACCCTGCGGGCGGTCCCGGAAAACCAGTTGCCGCGCGAGGTTCTCGACGCGGAGATCGCGCAACTGGAGCGGCTCGGCATCCACTTCAAACTGGGCGTGCAACTGGGCAACGGCCTGACCCTCGAGGGCCTGCGACGGGGTTTCGACGTCATTTTGCTGGCGATCGGCGAGCTCGGCGGGGACGCCGCCGCGCGGTTGGGGTTGGCGGCCACCACTGCCGGTCTCAAGGCCGATCCCAACACTGGCCGGACCGACCTGCCTGACGTGTTTGCCGCCGGGGCGGCGGTCAAACCTGTGAAGCAGCTCATCCGCGCCATGGCCGAAGGGCGCGCCGTGGCTGAGTGCATGGACCTGTTCCTGCGCGGGCAGCCACCGCGCCGGCCCGAGAAGCCGTTCTCGAGCGTGCTTGGCCGGCTCACACCCGGCGAACTCAAGCAGTTCCTTCGCGGTGAAGGCCAGTCCCGACGGGTCTCCCCGTGCGACGCCTGTGCGGGTTTCAACCGACGCGAGGCGGTTCACGAAGCCGAACGGTGCATGCACTGCGATTGCCGATCGTCCGGCCAATGCGCCTTGCAGCACTGGGCGAACGTCTACGCCGCCAACGCCAACCGCTTTCGCGCCGAACGCCGCCCGTTCGAGCAGCAGCGGCAATCGGGCAGAATCTTGTTCGAGCCGGGCAAGTGCATCCTGTGCGGCATCTGCGTCCGGCTGTGCGAACAGGCGCAGGAGGAGCTGGGACTGACCTTCGTTGGGCGCGGTTTTGATGTGCGCGTGGCTGCGCCATTCAACCAGTCCATCGAGGCCGGGTTGCGCAAGACGGCTGCCGAATGCGTGGAACATTGCCCGACGGGAGCATTGTCCTTGAATTCCAACTGAATCGTTGGCTCAGGCCTTGTCCCCGGCTTGTTCCACTTCTTCGTGCGGATGCAGCACCGCGTGGTCGGAGGCGGATTCCAGGTGGGTGGTGACGCAGGCCCGCGGTTCGAGCGACCGCTCGATCACCTGCTCGATTTCGGTGGCCATCCGGTGCGCGCTGGTGAGAGAGATGTCGCCGGGGAACAACAAGTGCACCTCGACCCAGTGCGCGTCGCCCAGGTTCCGATGCCGCAAGTGGTGATAGCTCAAGCCGTGCTGGCGCGTCTCCCGATCCAGGATTTCCGTAAGCCTGGCCTGGGCCGCGGGATCAGCGGTGTCCATCAGCCCGGAGAAAGCCGACTTCATCAATCCGCCCCCCGACCGCAGGATGTTGCAGGCCATGAGGATGCCGCAGATGGGGTCGAACGGCAGCCATTTTGTCGTCAGCACCAACCCCAGCCCGATCAACACTGCGATGCTGGTCCAACAATCCGTCAGCACGTGTTTGCCGTTCGCCTCCAGAATGAGCGAGTTCTTGCGGCGTCCCACCCAAACAAGGTAGCCGCCGAGGCCCCCGTTGATGGCCGCCGCCGCCGCCGTCAGCGCCGTGCCGGCCCCGAGGTTGTCCAGTTCCAGGCCGCCCAGCCATTTGTGGATGGATTCGTAGAGGATGTAGAGCGCCGCAAGAATGATCATCGCCCCCTCGAACCCAGCCGAGAAGAACGAGATCTTCGCGTGTCCGTACAGATGGTCCGCGTCTGCCGGCCGATAGGAAAGCCGCAGGCTGTAGGCGGCAAAGACCACGGCGGCCACGTGGACCACCGACTCGGCGGCGTCACTCAGGATGGCGGCGGAGCCGGTCAGCAGGTAGGCCCCCATCTTCATCACGAACATGAGCAGACCGACCCCGAGCGAGAGGTTCATCGCAAAGCTCAGGGCCTTGCGATCGGATTCGGATGTTGCGCTGACCGTCATGGGGCCTCTTCATTGTCCGGTGCCGACGACACGGTATCCGAGCACACGCCCCGGGTCGATGTGGCGACGAACTCGACCAGTTGCGCGGCCGGCGACGCCGCAGGTTGACCCGCCCGTTGCAGGGCCTCTTTCAGCCGCAGCCCGCTGCGGAACAGCAGGCGGTAGAACCGCTTGAGTTCGAGCCGCTGTTCGGACGTGATCCCGGCCCGGCGCAGGCCAACCACGTTCAATCCGCAGATGCTGTTGTCCCTGCGCGCGATGGTGAAGGGCGGCAGATCCTTGCTGATGGCTGAACCTCCCTGCATCAGCGCCAGCCGGCCCACCCGGACAAACTGATGCACCAGGCAATTGCCGGAAAGGAAGGCCCGGTCCTGCACCAGGACATGCCCAGCCAACAACACGCCGTTGCCCAGGATAACCTCATCGCCCACCACCGAGTTGTGTCCGACATGGGCGTTGGCCATGAAATAGTTGCGGGATCCGATCACGGTCTGTTCCTCGGGTTTGTTGGATCGATGCACCGTCACGTGCTCACGAAAGACGTTGTCCTCCCCAATCGTCAGCCCGGTGGGCGCGCCCTTGTACTTCAGGTCCTGGGGCGCATCCCCGATCACGCACCCGGCGTGAAACCGGTTGCCCGCTCCCACCCGCGTCCGCCCGGTGAAATGGCAGTGCGGTCCGATGACGCATCCCGGCCCGATCACCACGCCCTCCTCGATCACGGTGTACGGGCCGACGCTGGCCGACGGGTCCACTTCGGCGCCCCGGGCGATGATGGCGGTGTCGCAAATCATGGGTAAAGACTAGGGGAGCGCGCGTCCGGTTTCACGCGCATAATGCGGGGAGCCGCTTCCGGGACGCGGAACCCCTTCTCCTGATCGCTCATTCGCTCCACGAACAGGAGGAAGAGAAAGAGAAGGAAACAGACAAGAAAGGCGGATCGTGCAGCCGGCTGAAGCCGGTGCTCCCCGCTTTCCCATCCACGTCGAGCCGACAATTCATGGATGCACCCCACTCCGCCGGGTGCCGTTTGTGTTCTTGTGATGGGGCCGGCGAACAGGTAGAACAAGGCACGGGGCTGGTAGCAGACCGAACCTTGCGGAAGGGCCGCGAGGGGGTCTGTGGACCACGACTCCTCCAGTTTCCATTGTTATGAAACCGACTTCCAAACTGTTGACCCTGCTGTTCCTCGCCGCCACTTGGTCGGTCGCTGCGCAACCGACCCTCGGATTCCGTCCGCCCGCCGTGCCGCTGGTGGCTCATGACCCCTACCTGAGCGTTTGGTCCTGTGCCGACACGCTTCACGGTGTTGAGACCGCCCACTGGACCCGCACCATCCAGTCGATGAACTGCATGGTGCGGGTTAACGGGGAAGCCTATCGCCTCATGGGCACCCAACCCGAGGACGTGAAGCCTTTTCCCCAGACCAGCGTTCGGGTGTGGCCGACGCGCACGGTTTACGAGTTCGCCAACACCAAGGTGCGCGTGACCATGACCTTCCTCACCCCTGCACTGCCGTCGGACCTCCACGTGTTGAGCTGCCCGATCACCTACCTGCTCTGGGACGCGGTGAGTGTGGACGGCGCCAAGCACCAGGTGGAGGTGTATTTCGATTGCGGCCCGGAGATGGCGGTCAACACGATGGAACAGGCGGTGGAGGTGTCACCGGTGGAAGTGCCGGGGCTGCAGGTGTTGCGCATGGGCACCACCGCGCAACCGGTCTTGGAGAAGAAGGGCGATCGCGTTCGCATCGATTGGGGTTACGCCCATGTGGGCATTCGATCGAGCCCGGCCTTCCATCTGGCCCCCTTCCCGGGTGACCGCGCCCGCCGGACCTTTGCCGCCCATGGCCGGCTGCCACTCGGCGAGCCTGATTTCAAACCCAAGTCAACCTCCGGCGGGGCGCCGGTCCTCGCGGCCGTGATGCCGTTGGGCAACGTGGGCATGCTCAACAGCCGCGGCACCTGCCACCTCCTGCTCGCCTACGACGACCTCAAATCCATCCGCTACTTCGATCAGGACCTGGTTCCCTACTGGCGGCGCGAGGGGATGGCAGCGCCGCTGTTGCTGGAAAACGCCGAAGGCGCCCTGACCGAAATCCTTCGCCGCTGCGAGAAGTTTGACGAACAGTTCATGAAGGACATGACGCGGGTGGGCGGACCTCAATATGCCCTCATGACGGCGCTGGCCTATCGCCAGACCCTGGCGGGATGCAAGCTGGTCGCCGACGCCAAGGGCGCCCCGCTGTTCTTTCCGAAGGAGAACAGCAGCAACGGCTGCATCGGCACCGCGGACGTGATCTATCCCATGTTCCCGTTCTGCCTGCTGTTTAGTCCCGCACTGGCCAAGGCCGCGCTGGTGCCGGTGCTGGACTATGCGCAGTCCAGCCGCTGGCCCTTCCCTTTCGCACCGCATGACCTCGGCACCTACCCGCACGCCACCGGCCAGGCTTACGGCGGCGGCGAAAAGAGCGTCGAGGGGCAGATGCCCATCGAGGAGACCGCCAATCTGCTGCTGATGGTCGCGGCCCTCGCGAAGGTGGAGGGGAATGCCGCGTTCGCGGACACCTATTGGCCGCTGCTCGAGAAGTGGGCCGGTTACCTCAAGGACGCCGGTTGGGATCCGGCCGAACAGTTGTGCACGGACGATTTCACCGGCCCCATGGCGCACAACGCCAACCTGTCCGCCAAAGCCATCTGCGCCCTGGGCGCCTTCGGCCAATTGTGCGAGCGACGGGGTGACCCGGACGCGGCGCGGCGGTGGCACGAACTGGCGCGCGGCTGGGTGGATCGGTGGGTGGACGCCGCCTACGACCGGGGTCATTACCGCCTGGCCTTTGACCAGCCCGGCACCTGGAGCCAGAAATACAACCTGGTCTGGGACCGGTTCCTGGGCCTGGACCTGTTCCCCAGCAACGTGATCCGCGAGGAGATGGATCATTACCTGAAAGTGCAGCTCAAGTACGGCCTGCCCCTGGACTCACGCGCCACCTTCGCCAAGCTGGACTGGATCTTCTGGACCGCCTGCCTGACCGGCGAACGCCAGGACATGGACCGGCTGTTGAACCCCGCGTTCAAGTTCCTCAACGAAACCTTCGATCGCGTGCCGATGTCCGACTGGTATTTCGCCGATACCGCACGGCGCAAAGGGTTCCAGGCACGACCGGTGGTCGGGGCGTTGTTCATGCCCGCACTGATGGACGCCGGACTGCAAGCCAGGTGGAGCAAGGAGGGTGAGGATTACACGCGCGGTTGGGCGCCGATTCCCATCGGGGCCAACACAAACACGCCAGGCGCAGAACCCTGAGCTGACGACGGGATGGAATCGCGGACGGGCGGTTGGTTCAATCCGCAGCGGCAAGGCCACCATGACGGATACTCCGGAAAACGCGCCCCGCATTGCTGTCGATTCCAGCGACGGCCCGGTCGCCCGAGTTCGACTGGCGGGCGATTGGAGGACTGCTGAATCTCTGCCCGCCCTGGAACCGGTGGGAAAGGCGCTTTCCCGCGGGCCAGCTCCCAGCGTCCTGCAGTTCGATGGTTCCCAACTGACCGGATGGAACACCGGCCTGCTGGCCTTTGTTCTGCGCTGTCGCGAGATGTGTGCGCAGCGGAACATCCGGTTCGACCCGGGAGAGCTTCCCGCCGGGTTGCAGCGATTGATCCGACTGTCCCTGGCGGTGCCGGAGAAGTCCGATGCGCGCCGGACCGAAGTCGCGCCGGGTTTCCTGCACCGGCTCGGGGAGATCACCCTGTCCCTGGGCGCGACGGCCCGGGACCTGGTCACGTTCATCGGCGAGAGCCTGGTGGCCCTGGGTCAATGGGTTCGAGGCCGGGCGCGGTTCCGGTGGTCGGACGTGTTTTTGGTCATGGAACAAACCGGTCCGCAGGCCCTGGGGATCGTGGCGCTGATCAACTTCCTGGTCGGGTTGATCCTCGCCTTTGTGGGGGCGGTGCAGTTGATGCAGTTTGGCGCGGCGATTTATGTGGCCGACCTGGTGGCCATCGGCACGGTGCGCGAGATGGGGTGCATCATGACGGGCATCATCATTTGTGGACGCACGGGCGCGGCGTTTGCCGCGCATTTGGGCACGATGAAGGTCAACGAGGAGATCGACGCCTTCACCACGTTCGGGTTCCCGCCCGTCGAGTTCCTGGTCCTGCCGCGGCTGATTGCGCTGTTGGTGATGATGCCGCTGCTGTGTGTGTTTGCCGACCTGATCGCCATCCTGGGCGGGTTCACGGTGGCGACGCTGATGCTGGATGTGTCGTCCACGGAATACCTGAACCGGACCCTCGAGGCCGTCACGCTGAACAGTTTCCTGCTGGGGATCTTCAAGGGTGGCTTTTTTGGGTTGCTGGTGGCGGTGGTGGGCTGCTGGCGGGGCATGCGCTGTGGCAGCAACGCCGCCGCCGTGGGCGAGGCCACCACCTCGGCGGTCGTCGTGGGCATCGCCGGCATTGTGGCCGCCGACGGAATCTTCGCGGTGATCTGCAATGCGCTGAAGATCTGAATTCGTCCTTCCCCCATGGATCTGGAAACGGACATCAAGATCGAGGTGCGCGACCTGACGATGGCTTACGGGTCCTTCGTCCTGATGCGGGGCGTGAACGCGCGGGTGCGGCGCGGCGAGGTGTTCGTCATCATGGGCGGCTCCGGCTGCGGCAAGAGCACCTTGCTGAAGCACATGATCGGACTGAAATCCCCGGCGCAAGGCGACGTGCTCTATGACGGCCGGAGTTTCTGGCAGTCCAGCGAGGCCGAGCGCCAGGCGACGCTGCGTCGGTTCGGCGTGCTGTTTCAAAACGGGGCGTTGTGGAGTTCGATGACCCTGGCCGAGAACGTCAGCCTGCCGCTGGCGCAATACACCGGGTTCAACCGCCACGACATCGCCGAACTCGCACGGGTCAAGCTGGCCCTGGTGGGGCTGACAGGGTTCGAGGATTACTATCCCTCGGAGATCTCGGGCGGCATGCGCAAGCGCGCCGCCCTGGCCCGGGCCATGGCGCTGGATCCCGAGGTGTTATTCTTCGACGAACCCTCCGCCGGGCTGGACCCGGTCAGCTCGCGGCGGTTGGACGATCTGATCCTGGAACTGCGCGACAGCCTCGGCGCCACGATTGTCGTGGTGACACACGAGCTGCAGAGCATTTTTGCCATCGCGGACAACTCGGCCTATCTGGATCCCGTCACGCGCACCATGACGGCCCGCGGCAATCCTAGGAAACTGCTGGAGACCACCACCGACCCCGGCCTGCGGGAGTTCCTCACCCGGGGTGAACAACGCGCGGATTCCTCAATCGCGACTTCCTGAACCCGGCCTTCCCCCTTTACCCTCCCTCGAGATCATGAGCAAGAAAGCCAATCCCACGACCATCGGCCTGTTTGTGGTCATCGGCGTGACGCTGGCGGTCGCCGGCCTGGTCGCGTTCGGCTCCGGCAAATGGTTCAAGCAGACGGAAACGTTCATCCTTTACTTCGACAGTTCCGTGCGCGGTCTCAACGCCGGTTCGGCGGTCATGGTATCGGGCGTCAAAGTCGGCACGGTCAAGGAGGTGCTCATTCACTTCAACCAGAGGGACCTCGACGCCTTCATGCCGGTGATCATCGAGATCGACAACCAGTTGCTGCAGAGCAAGACGGATAAACGTTATCGGCTCGACGATCCGGAGGTTGTGCGGAGTCTCGTGGACAAAGGTCTGCGCGCCCGCCTTCAGGCCGAAAGTCTGGTGACCGGACTGCTCTACGTGGATTTGTCCCTCCTGACCGATCCCCCCCCGGCGGTGTATCATCAGGTCAAACCGATCTACCAGGAAATCCCGTCTGCGCCCAACGACATCCAGATGCTCATGGAAAACCTGGCCAGCCTGGATATCAAGGGCTTGTCCGAACGGCTCGATCGGGTCCTGATCAACATCGAGCAGAACCTCGGTCAACTGCAGATGCGCCAGATCAACGATGGACTGACCAACCTCATCGAGTCGCTGAACCAGGTGGTGGATGTCCCCCATCTCACCAACGTCCTGGCATCGCTGGACCGGACACTCGAGGAGACTCGGCTGCTGGCCGAAAGCCTGCGGTCGCGCGTCGATCCCCTGGCCGGGGGAGCCGAACAGACCCTGGCCGACGCCCGGCAAACCATGACCGACCTCCGATCGGCCATCGAGGATCTGCGCGGCCTCCTGGCCCCCGAGGCTCCGCTCAAACGGGAACTGGCCCTGGCCCTCGACCAGATCAGCATCGCCGCCCGCTCGGTCGGCGACCTGGCCGATTACCTCTCCCGCAACCCCAACGCCCTGCTCTCGGGCCGAAAATCTCCGGAGACCGCCCCATGACGCATCGCACTCCACCGACCCTCGCCCTGGCCGGCCTGCTGATCAGCCTGGCCGCCAGCGGTTGCTTGAAACTCAAACCCGTCGAGGATCCGGTCCGCTACTTCCTGCTCACGCCGGTCGAAGCACCGGCATCGGCGGAATCCGCTCCCCAGAACCGGCTCGCTGTGGGGATCGAGCGCGTCACCGTGCCTTCCTACCTGTCCCGCCCGTGGATGGTGGTGCGGACCGGCCCGACGGAGATCCGCTATTCGGATTACCACAAGTGGGGCGAGCATCCTGATCAGGGAATCCAGCGTGTGCTGGCGGAGAACCTTGGCCGGTGGCTGGGCCCCGACGTCAGCGTCTACCTCAATCCGTGGCGCAAGGACTCTGTGGATGTCGAGCTGCGGCTGACCATCCAGCAATTCGACGCGAATGAACAAGGCCAGGTGGTGCTCGAGGCTCAGTGGCAATGGGGCGGGACGCGGACGGGGGACGGCCAGCGGACCATCCGCAAGAACGGCCCCGCGCCGCAAGCCGACCCGGCGGGCGCGGTCGCCACCCTGAGCGATGCACTGGGCGATCTCAGCCGCATTCTGGCCAGCGAACTTCAACCCTGATCATCGCCGGATGCACTGCGTTGTCACAGCCGGTCCCACCATCGAACCGCTCGACCAGGTTCGGCGCCTGACCAACTTCTCGACCGGACGATTGGGGGTGGACTTGGCGGCTTGCCTGGTCGAACAAGGACACCGGGTGAGCCTCCTGCTGAGCCGGCAGGCCGTGTATCACCGGACCGTGCCGGGGGCGGAGGTCCTTCCCTTCACCAGCACGGCCAGCCTGCGCCAGGCATTGGTTCAGGCCAGCCAGCGGAAGGTGGACGCAGTGTTCCACGCGGCGGCCGTCTGCGATTTCGCCTTCGGCCGGGTCTGGCGTGAGGACGAACGGGGCGGCCGGGTGGCGGTTGAGGGAGGCAAGATCTCCACACGCGAGGGGGCGTTGTTGGCCGAATTGGTGCCCACCCCGAAACTCATCGAGGAACTGCGCGATCTCTTCCCGAACGCCCACCTTGTGGGATGGAAATACGAGGTGGACGGGAACCGGGACGATCTGCTGGCGGCGGCGTTGGAGCAGATTCGCCGGTGTCGGACCAACGTCTGCGTGGCCAATGGTCCCGCCTATGGCTCCGGCTTCGGCCTGGTATCCGAGCGCGGGCAGCCGCTCCATCTCGAGGACCCTGTCCGGCTCTTCCAGGCCCTGCTCGATCTAACCAACCGCCCGCGGGAAGCCTCCCCTTCCAGCGACGGACGCGCCTCGGGACCAGGAATCGGTTCCGGCCTTACGTGTCCACCATCTCCAGCCGGTTGAGCCGCGTCCGGGCCATCCGCAGCGGCAGCATTCCGGTGATCAGGGAGACCGCGCCAAAGACCAGCACGGCGGCGACCGCCACCACCGAGTTGGAATGAAACCCTCCGGACGCCACGACCAGCAACAGCACGGAAAGCAGGATATAAACAAAACTCAGAACCAGGCACAAGGTGCCGCCGAAACCGCTCACAATCCGACTCGCGTTCGGATCCTTGAAGTTCGGGTAGAGCACGCCCAGACCCGTGGCCAGGCCGTTCAGAGACAGGGTCATCAGCGTGATAACCATGCCGAAGAAGACAATCCGGTCCCATTCCATCTTGAGCAGGGCGCACGAAACCGTGATGAGGGCGAGCGTGACCGCCAGCGAAGTGGCACTGGCCAGCCAGTATTTCACCCGCACCACACGCTCCAACCCCATCGGAGCCAGGCCGATGATCCACAGGCGTTGCCCTTCCAGCGAGAACTGCGGGAACACAAAACGCGTGGTCAACGTGGCCAGGGTCAGCGAGCAGGTCCCCAGATTCAGGTAGGCAATCAGGTTGATCCAGAACGGGCTGGTCAGTTGATGCGTGAAGTGGCGCAGGTTCAGGATGTAGGCGCCCAGCAACCCGAACAACACCACCGTTTGCCCCCACTGGGTCGTGTCCCGCCAAAACAGCACGATGTCCTTGTGCAGCAGCGCCGCCGTCCCCACAGAAAGCCCGGGCACTCGTTCCAGCAAGCGCTCCAGCAAACCCGCAACCACGGGGGACGATCCCTTCCGCCCCCACGGCTTCAGCCAGGTCCAGCTGTCCCAGAACCCCGACCGTCCTTGGGCGATCGAGACGCTCTCGGCGAACAAACGCCCAAACCGGGTGAGAGCGACCGTTCCAAAGAACAACGTGCTGCTCAGCAGGGCCAGCATGTAGAATGCAGCCGGACGGAAGAGCCCTTCGGCCCAGTGCAGAACGGCGGTGGTGAGCTGGTAGCTGGGCAGGAAGGGGAACAGTGCAAACCGCGTCCGGCCCAGCAGTTGATCCAACACCACCAGCATCCGCGATTCGAGCATCTCATCGCTGGCCACCGGCGATTTCCAGACAAACGCCACCATCAGCAGCAGCCCCAAGGCGCCCAGGATCACGAGGACCTGGAAGCTGCGGCGATCCAGGTAACGAGCCAGGTGCAACGCCCCCCAGGCCCCCGCCACGCCCGGCAGAACAATCAGCATCACCGTCAACAGGATGGTCACCAGGTAGAAATGCCAGGCCACGCCGCGCACCATCCCGAAGGCCGCCAGCAATGGAGCGGTGAGAAAGACAAAGGCCCAGGACGCCAGCAACGCGGACTCAATGAACTTCCATTGAAACACGGTCTCGATCGGCACCGGCAAGGTCAGCAGGAACAGCGTTTCTCGGTTCCGGAAAAAGTTGCTGTAACAGAGGACCAGACTGCTGAGCAGCAACAGCCCAAACAGAAAGGCAAACAACAGGTAGAGCAACCGCTCCGTCAGCACCACCCCCAGCCCCGGAAACTCCGACACAAATTGCAACCCGCGCTGGAACAGGAAAAACGCCAACACCAGGTAACCGCACACAAAGACGGCAATCACCGATACCATCAAGCGCGACCGCTCCCGCAGCGCCAGTAAGCGCCGCCATCCCTGCGTCAGGTTCACCCGCAGCAGGAGCCACAAGGGCGCCACAAAGGGGTCAGTTCTCATGAACAGCTACTTTGCTTGTTGGCCTTGGCGCGCGTGATACAGGAGCGTGTTCACGTTGGCCACGCTGCCCATCTGCAATCGTTGTGCGATCCAAGCGACGGTCACCAGTGTCTCCTTTCTCAACCGCAGGGCAATCTTCACCTTCTCGGGATCTCCTTTCATTGTCAGGCCCAAATCCACCTCCTTCCATCGTCGCCGCCGCATCTCCTCAGCCACCACCCGCTCAGCCCGCTCCTGCTGACTCTCAAGCCGTTCTTCCCCAAAGTGCTCCGGCCCCATCCGCTCGCTCATCCACCAAAGTAGTTCTTGCTTCAACGCCTTTTCGCCCAGGAACCACCCTCGCCGAATCGCTTTGTAGTTCGCGTCGACCTCCGCCCCACGGCGGGCTTCCATCACCCGTTCCAGATCCCGCCGATCGGCCCGGCGGTCCTTGGACACGCCCATCTCGCCCATCACCCGGTCCACCCGCAACCATCGCGGTCGTTTCCGTGGCTCCAGAAGATACTCCGGCCAACTGCTCCACCGATACTGCCGCAACGCTTGTTCCGGCCCGATCAGCCTGGCCCGAACCGGATTCAGATGGACATACTCGCAGACTGTGCGCAGATACCCGTTGCCTGATCCATCCACGATCAGCGACTTGTAGCGACCACTGAAGAGATGTCCGCACAGCGTGTGCCGTCGGTTGAACCGCGCCGTGAAGGTAGCCAGCAACCATTTCATGCCGGCCACCAGAGTGGGTTGGGGCGTTTCGACGACCAGATGAAAATGATTGGTCATCAGACAATAGGCGTGCACCTGCCAACCGCTGCGCTCACAGGCCTCCCCCAGCGTCCGCACAAAACGTTGCCGATCCTCGTCATCCCGGAAAATCGGTTCACGCCGATCCCCTCGATTCATCACATGGTAGATCGCCCCAGGATACTCAACCCTCAGCTTGCGCGCCATATGCGGCAGGTTAGAAGCCGCTCTCTGATAGTCAATCATAAGAACTGACCCCAAATTGACATTGTCCAACCCCGCAGCCTGTGCCAGCCTGCGGCGGTCCAAGCCATGAGCCTGAAGGTCAAAATTTGCGGGATCACAAACGCGGTGGATGCCGGCGTGGCAGTCCAGGTCGGCGCGGACCTGGTCGGGTTGGTCTTCTACGACAAGAGTCCCCGGTGCGTCACGATCGAGGCCGCGACGTCGATTGTTCAGGCGATCCCCGCTGCCGTCCTGCGCGTGGGCCTCTTCGTCAATCCCGATCCGCGCCAGGTCGCCGAAGCCATCACCCGCTGCGGACTGCAATGGCTGCAGTTCCACGGTGAGGAATCCGCCGAGTTTTGCCGGCAATTCCAGCTGCCGACGATGAAGGCGTTTCGAATGAGAGGCCCCGAAACCCTGCGAACGCTCCGGCAGTACGACACGGACGCGTGGCTGCTGGACGCGCATGTCGAGGGACAATTCGGCGGGACCGGTCAAACCTTTGACTGGGGACTGGCGGCCAGAGCCGCGCAACTGGGCACCCCGGTGTTCCTGGCCGGGGGCCTCACCCCGGACAACGTGGCGGAAGCCGTCCGAACGGTGCGTCCCTACGGGGTGGATGTGTCCGGCGGCGTCGAGGCCGCGCCGGGGCGAAAGGACCCGGCCAAGGTGCGGGCGTTCATCACTGCCGCCAAAAAGGCTGCCGAGAACGGTTCCTGAGCCACGCAGGCCCCTTCAGGATTCGCGAAGCACGATTCACCCGGCACCGTTTCCGCTCCAGAGCGCACGCTCGATCAAGGCTTTCGGAACAGCACGATCCGGTTGGTGTTTGTGCCCTTGGCGTTGTTGTCCACTCCCCAGCAATTCGCGGTCTTGGTAAACTCCTGGTCGTTGATCAAAACCAAGCGGGGCTCCAAGCCCGCCCTGATACCGCACGGCAACACGACCTCCTCGAGCTTCACCAGACCGCCACGCACCTCGCCGACTTCGAACGCCACATGCCCGCCCGGGCGCAAGACGCGCTGCAATTCGCGGAACGCCCCAGTCATGCTTTCCTGCCACTGGCCCACCTCCTTGTGAATGGAAATCGGCACCGTGCGCGGATCCACACCGATGAACCAGCATCGCAGCCAGTTGTCGCCGGCATAGTCCACCACGTCCAGAAACGGGGGCGACGTCACCGCCAAGACCACCGAACCGTCGGCAATGTCCGGAGTGGCCGACGCTGCCTGGGTCAACAACCGGGCATTCGAGCCAGCCCTCGACAGGATGGCCCGCGCGCCGGCGTCGCAGTCCGACAGGAGTTGTTTGGACTTCTTGAGGATCAGCCGGGCAACATCGCGCGGAGGCGGTGTTTGGTGGCGCTTTGCATTGATCTTGCGCTGGGCGCGGGCGCTGGTGGCCTGGTTGGGGGGAGAGTGTACACGGAGAAAAACCCGTTGGAATGTCCCGTCAACCGGTTCAGCGCCACCATCCAGATCCATTCATCCACCGCATCGAGCGTCCCCGCCGCCTGGCGTTCGAGCAGATACGAACGCAGCGAACAGAGTTGCTGCAAGGTGTGTGGATGGTAGAACACCAGCAAGTCGTCCGCGTGTGGATGGTCGCCGTCGAGCGGAATGTCCGCCAGCCGCTGCGCGATCGCCTCGAGCCGCGGCGGATTGAGCCGCGGCCGGACCAGGAAGCGGCTGAGCGGATTGATGTCGCAGCCGAACGGCACCCGTCCGAGGAGCGCGGCTTCCAGGACGGTTGTCCCGCGGCCCATGAACGGATCATGCACGTGATCGCCTGGCGCCGTCAGACGCTCGATGAAAAAGCGCGGGAGCTGCGGCTTGAAGCAGGCCCGATAGGACACCTCGTGGAGGCTGGAGGCCTGGCGTTGGCGGGACGTCCAGAACTCATTGACGAAGGTGGGCACCTCGACGGCTGTGCCGGCAAAAGTGGTCGCTTGGGTTGCCAGCAGCCGGGTGGTGGTGCCGAATTCACGGAACGCGAGCAACTGATGCTCGAGCGGAGCCGTTCGCGCCATTGCCGCTGGCGCGTTTATCTCAAACCTCAGATCAAGCTGATCCGCGAGCTCTGTCGGGGCACATTTCGACATTTGATAGGTGGCAGATTTGGTTCAATGGCGTCAGACAGCCGGCTGAGCGGCGCATCAGGCATGGAACAGTTCACCGCGCTGCAAGCATTCGGCCAGTTGCCCGTAGACCGCGCCCAGGCGTTTGCGTCCCGCGCGGCGCCCGGTGGCCAGGAGGATGCGCTCACTCAGGCAGCCCTCCTTCAAGAGCACTTCGATCACATCCCGCCAGCCTGCGCGTCGGGGCACGCACTCCTCGAACAGGACCTGCCAGAGCTTCCCAACCGTCATGGGCTGCCGGGTGCGCTGGCCGAAGGCGCGCAGGAAGGCGCCGGGGGGAATCGATGCTGCGCGTCCCTCGCGGGCGCATTCGAGCAGGAGGCGTTCGAGGCCGGCGGTGGTGGGACGCAGTTGGTCAGCGACGCTGGACCACGTCTCGTCTGTCAGCCGCCGCAGGACCGTCACGATCAACTGAAGGATCGCCAGATCCGCCTGTGGACATTCCTGGATGTCCAGCACGCGGACCTCGATGGTGTTGCGCTCGAACCGGGCGATGGCGCCGCGCGCATTGGCCCATTCATGTTGGAGGAGGTTGTCCGGATCGTGCACCGCCAGGTCGCGGTAGATGCGCTGGAGGATGCGGCGGCGGTATTCGGTTGGCGATTGAATGGGTTCGGGGATCACGCGTCCGGTCATGGAGGGGATCCGGCGGCAGTTGTGCCGGTAGGTTTCCAGCCGCATGTCGAGGAACGGGGCGCGACGGCCCTCGACGAACGGTGAACTGGCAGCCAGCGCGGGCAGGATGGGGAGCAGCAGCCGGATGGCCGTGTGCAGGCGTCGAAACTCGCTGGGCGTGCGGAAGGGCAGGTTCAGGTGGGTGGACTGCAGATTGGTCCAGCCGTGGCCCGCGCAATTGAAGATGCGGTCGAAGGCGGCATACACGTGCCCGTAGCTGTGCGGCCACAGGCGGCTTTCCCTGTGCGGCCGCATCCAGGGATGCATGGCGGTGGGCAGAAGCCGCGCCCCGCTGCGGGCCAGGATCCGGTTGATAAAGCGCACCTCGGACTGGAAATCTTCCGCCAGCCCGCGCAGGCGTCGGGCCGGACGACCGGTTTTCAGTTCGATGAGATGCAGCGCCAGTTCATTGGACCATTCCAGGGAGCCCCGGGAAACATCGCCGTCGAAGCTGCCGCTTACCCGCTGGATCAAGTCGGTCCGACTCCGGCCGGATGGCCAGTGATTCGGCGTCCACGATCATGTATTCGAGCTCGACGCCGAACCGCTCGAACAGGCCGAAGGCGGGCCGGCTCATGCGAGGGTCCGTCCCTCGTGCAGGGCCTCGACGCGGCGCTCGAAAGACCTCCATGACGCGGTCGTAAAGAAAGTCGCCGGAGCATCTTGTCCTCGACGCCGCACTCGATGCTGGGATTGTCGTTGATCTCGATGACGCTGACAGCGGCCCTTGACCTCCTTGAGGTCCACGCCATACAGGCCGTTGCCGATCAGGTTGGCGGCGCGCAGGGCGGTTTGGACGACGCGCTGCGGGGCCATCTCGATGGGGAGGGTCTTGAAGTCGCCGCTGTGGTCCTCGCCGGTCGGTCTGGTTGTTGTAGATCTGCCAGTGACCCCGCGCCATGAAATACTGGCAGGCGTAGAGCGGGCTTGTGATCCAGAATCCCGATCCGCCAATCGAAGTCGGTCCGCAGGAACTCCTGGGCGATGAGCAGATCCGATTCCTTGAGCAGGTCCTCCACCGTCTCGATATAACCGCTCCTGTCCTCGACCTTGACCACGCCCTGCGAGAAGGAGGAGTCCGGCTGCTTGAGGATGAGGGGGAAGCCCAGCCGCCCGGGGATCTCCTCGACGTTGTCCCGGTGAATGATTTCCGTGCGGGGCGTGGGCATCCGGTGCCGCGCCAGCAGCTCGGCAAGGAACACCTTGTTGGTGCACTTGACGATGGATTCCGGATCATCAATGACCACCAACCCTTCCGCCTCGGCCCGGCGCGCGAAGCGGTAGGTGTAGTTGTCCACCGCCGTCGTCGCCCGGATGAACAGGGCGTCGAACTCCGCCACCCGCCCGTAATCGTCCTTGTCGATGAACTCGACGGAAAAGGAGTGTTGCTGCGCCGCATCGGCGAACTTCTCGAGCGCCTTGGCATCGGAGGGCGGGGTGGGATCCTCCGGGTCCACCAGGATGGCCAGGGAGTGGCGCGGGGGGGACTTGCGGGCGGGATGGGCGCGCCCTTTGGAAAGATAATCCCGCGCCAGTCCCACCACCCAGGGACGGTGCGACTCGGGGATGTCGTAGGTGGAGATGGCGTTGAGGCTCTGGACGCCCCAGCCTTCCGCCGTGCGCTGGAACTGCGCCCGCAGCAAGGGCACGGGGAAGAGGTTGAACAACTGCCGCGCCAACGCGGTCGTAGCGCTTGGCCACATTCCGTGAGAAGTAGATCGACAGCGTGAACTCGTCGTGCGGCACATGCTGCAGGGTCTTCTGGATCAGCTCGTTCAAGTCGCTGGACACCGTGCGCGTCAACGACTGGAACCGGATGTCCTGCATGGTGGAGATGCGGGGCATCGGCTTGTGCCCGCGCGCCTCGGCCAGCAGCGAGACATAGTAACCCAGCGTCTGGTAGCGGAACGACCGGAGCAGGTTATACACCTTGCAGTTCCGCAACGCAGAGTAGTGGGGATCGGTCAGATAGGTGCGCGCGGACACCACCTCGACCTCCGGCAGGTTCAGCGGCCAACGATCGGGATTGTTGACGACAAAGAGGATGCGCGGCATGCAATGCCCTGCTACGGGCCCGACTACCCGTTGAGCGTCCAACCCTCCCGATACCGGCGGCCCAGGAACTCGTTGGCCGCGGGGTTGTTGGTCACACGGCCGGAGGCGCCGTCGTATTCAATCCTGGATCCCGCCCGGTAGGCCACCAGTCCCAGCAGCATCATTTCAATCAACTGGCCGGCATAATCAAAGTTGCAGGAGGTCTTCCGATTGCCTTTGCAGGCCTCAAACCACTCCTGCTGAAACCCGCGCATCGAAGGGAGGACGTCCGCCTCCGACCGGCGCTTGTAGTAGGTCATGTCCGCCCGGTTGCCCAGCGGGATGACCAACCGCTTGTCGAAGTCACAGACCAGGTGGCCCTGCGATCCGGTGAACAGGGCGCCGTGACCGACTTTCCTGAGATCCACCCACGGAGACGGCGACTCGGGCATGGCGCCGCCCTGATACCACGAAACCTTCAGGCCCGGCCGCCAATGGTTGGACGGAACCTCAAAATGGGTCTCGAGTTTGACCGGTGTGACCTCGGGATGGAAGGGTTCCCCCCGGGCCTCCGCGGAGGTCGGTGAGCCGGCGTCGATGGCGTTCCAGACCAGATCCATGGTGTGACTGCCCATGTCGCCGACCTGGCCGGTGCCGAAGTCCCAGAACATGTTCCATTGAAGACAATTCATGCCGGCCTGGCCCGAGAAGTAATCGGGGTGGTAAGGATGAAAGGGGGCCGGGCCCAACCAGAGGTCGTAGTTCAGATGCGAAGGCGGCTCGCCGGCGGCGGGCAGGTAGCCGTTCCGGCGCAGCTCGCGGTTGCCCCACGCGCAGGCGGATTCCAGTTCGCCGATCGCCCCGTCCTGGACCAGTTCCCGCACCCGGTTGAAGTTGGGGTTCGAGTGGCGTTGCGTGCCCACCTGGGTTGCCAGCTTGTCCTTGTTCTTCAGGTAAACCTGCCGAACCAGGCGAACTTCCTCGACCGTCATGCCCAGCGGTTTCTCACAATAAACGTGAAGCCCTCGATTCATCGCCCAAACGGCAATGAACGCGTGACTGAAATCGGGTGTGCAAATCACCACCGCATCCAGATCCTTTTGCTCGAGGCACTGGCGCCAGTCTGCATATTGCTTTGCGCCCGGGAACTTCTGGGCGGCCAGCGCCAGGTGGTTCTGATCCACATCACACAGCGCCACGACATTCTCGGAGGCCAAGGCATTCCAGTGAGCCTCCCCGCGGCCATGCGCGCCGATCAGTGCGATGTTTAGTTTGTTGCCGGCAGCCTCAGCCCCAAACAGCTTCGCCTTCGGGAGAATCAGCGTACCGGCCGACGCGACAGCAACCGATTGAAGGAATTGGCGGCGTTTCATAATGATTCATTCGACAACTCAGAGCCAGGAGCGATTCATGGTCCTGACCCACACGTGGCTCTGCCCGGCCCGCACGGGTGACAGTGCCATGCGGGCACTCTAGGGACTGCGCCCGCCCCCCGCAATCCCGGCGTTCGTCCTGATCCAGCGCCGGGCGCCTCCGCGCGCGGCTACCGGAAATGCCGGAAGTCCACGTCGGGAAACAGGTTGTCCTGCAGCTCCCAGCGGGTGAGCAGCATCTCATCCACATGCCCCCCGATAAGCTGGTCGTGAAGCTCGTTGAACCGATGCAGATGGCCCATCACCCGCCGCCGGGCATAGTCCGGACTGGTCCCGGCACGCAGGATGAAAGGCCAGTCACTGGCCTGGGCGAGCATCAACTCGCGCGCCGCCTGCTTGAGCGCACGCTCCTCCAGCGCGCCCGGCGCATCGAACCGCCGCGCCAATGCCGTCATGCGATGCTGCGCGCCATCAAGATGCGGCAGGATCCAGTCGTTGGTTTCGTTCAACCAGACTTCAAAGTAGCCCTGTTCCCCCAACTGGACGACGCCGGGGTCGCCAGTTGGTGCGTGGGATGCGTCAACAGATAATCGCCGGGTGTGACCAGCCGTAACTCGCCTGGAAACTGGATGGCGCCCCGGACAAACGCGTCCAGGAAATCCAACCCTTCATGCCACCAGTGGCCGAACAACTCGGCGTCATAGGGCATCAACAGCACCGGCGGCCGGCCCAGCATCCCGCCGGCCTCGCGCACCTGGCGCCGGCGGGCCGCCAGAAAATGCCGGGCGTGGGATGCGGCCGCGGCGAGGGCCGGACCGCGTTCATAGATCTCCTTCTGATCCGTCTGGCCTGTGATGCGGTGATACTTCAGCCCGGTGAATCCGCGATGATCAGGGGACGGCAGGTGCGGCCGGATGTATTCAAACTCCAGGTCGTAGCCGATGTCGCGGTAGAAATCCCGGTAGCGCGCGTCGCCCGGATAGCCTTCGGTCCGGCTCCACACCTGCCGGGCCGATTCCCGGTCGCGCCCGAACGCCGCCAGACCATGCGGTGTGAGGATCGGAGCGTAGGTGCCGAAGCGCGGCTGCGGGGTGGCGTGCAGCGACTCCGTGACTTTCCAACACGAACCAGCGCAGGCCGGCTTCCTTCAGCACGGCTCGACGGCCTCGACATAAGCGCACTCCGGCAACCAGATTCCGCGCGGTTCACGCCCGAAGCACTCGCGGTAATGGTGGCAGGCGGTGAGTATTTGAGCGCGCAACGAGGGCTCGTGCGGCGCCAGCAGCGGCGCCAGGGCGTGGGTGGCGGCGCAGGTGATGAGTTCCACCCGCCCCCACTGCTGCAATCGGCCGAAGGCGCGCACCAGATCGCGGGCACTCCCGGTCCAGAGCTGCCGCAACCGCAAGAAACGCTCGTGATAGCCGACAGCCAGTGCCTGTCGTTTGGGATCGAACAAGGTCCGAACGGTCTCGGACTCCGCCAATGCGATGAGGTTGTCGAGTCGGGCGCTGAATCGCTCCTGGAGCAGGGGATCCCGCAACATGCTGCAGAGGGTGGGGCTCAGCGTCAGCGTGAGGGCGGTCGGCAGTTGGTCCCGATGCCATCCCTCGAGCAGCTCGAGCAGCGGCAGGTAGGTTTCCAGCATGGCCTCAAACAGCCAGCTCTCCTCCAGAAAGCGCTCGTGCTCGGGATGCCGGACAAACGGCAGGTGCGCATGAAGCAGAAGTGACAGGTAACCTTGCATGAACCGGAAAGTTCCTCACTCGTAATCCTGCGTCAGTGCGCGGGCCAGCGGGGAACTGAAGCTCAGCAACAGCACGCCCAGGAGGAAGCCGCCACCGCCGACGAGCCATTGCCACACACCGCCCTCGCCCTGCCGGCTCGCCGCATAAGCCAGCACGAGCAGGACCACGCCCAGCAGCAGAAATCCCACCGCCACCAGCCGGATCACCGAGGCCACCGCACTGCGCAAAGAGGTCATGCCTCCAGTTGCAGGAACCTGACCTGCCTCTGTCAAAGATTTTCCGCCGCTGGCGGCTTCAACCCACCAGCGATCGGCGCCGAGTCAACCTGACCGCTGATGTCGGTCCGGCGGACGAAACACAACTCGACCACGCGCTGCTCGCCGGTGCCCGCCGCCGTTGCCTTCAACGTCAAGGGATGCGTTCCGTCGGGCAGGCTGAAGCGCAAACGGAACGTACCATCGGCCTCGAGTGGCAGGAAACGGTCTCCGATCCTCAACATGGCATCGGGTTCCGTGGCGCCGTACACGATCAACTCCGCGTTGACTTCAAGACGGAAGGGGCGCTGAGGCACGCCCCCTGCGGGGCTGCCTGCACTGCTCCACGCCTCGATGCTGGGGCCCCAGGAGGTGACCCCGATCGAGGTGGGCGCGGATTCCGCCGGCCCGCCCAAGCTGGAGATTCCGATCCCACCCAGGGCCACGGAAGGCTGACCAAGCTCGCCCGGTAGACCCGCCCCAGCCGGCATTTGCACAGCCGCCCACGGCAGGCCGCGGGTCTCTTGCCGCAACAACGCGCCCTCAGGGGTCAATGTCGCCATCTCAAACCCCAGATCGGCGCATGGCCCGGCCGGCGGGGTGCGAACCGGTTCAGCCGCCGCCAGCACGGACCATTGCCGGTCAGCATCGTAATAGCCGATCTCAGCCACATACGGCGCGCCCGGCTGAGGCGCGTGCACCATCCACCGGCTGGATTCCGCGGGGACAGGTGTTTCGGACATCAGGGATCCCCGCGTCGAGTGTTGGAACAGCCGGAGCACCAGCCCGCCCTCGGACGAGCGGGCGGCGGCGGCCTGCAGTTGCGGTCGGGAAAAATCCCAGTGGGCGAGGATCCAATGCGGATCGCGTGGGGTCAGCTTGAGCTGCTGTGTGCCGTAGGTTTCGGGGAGCGTTCCCGTCGTCCGCACCGGTTCGACACTGGCGCCAACGATTGGTTCGCTGGCCGGAATCCGCTTCAACGGGGAGGCCGTCTGTGGCGCATCGCCCTCCAACAGAATGGGAGGGATCCGGATCCGCATCGCGCGCTTCAGTCCCGGGACGGATCGGGGGGCGACCCGTGTGAGGGATCGGGCCTTGCCGGGTGTGGAGCCGGGGGCGGTCGATCGACCCAGAACGGGTTGGGGCGCCAAGCCTGGCTTCCGGACAGTCCCCGTGCGTTGGGAGCCGGCCGCCTTGCGAATGGAGGACCGCTTTGCTGGCTTCATGGCAAGTCAACGCCGGGGCAAACCCGCACGCTGTTCTGGCGCAGCGAGAGTAGGTGCGGGTTCTGCGGCGCGCAATGGAATTTCCGGACCCGCGGATTGTCAGCCGTCGCGCACTTGCGATCTGGGCGATGTGGGACCACACTTTCACCAGACACAATCGTGACCGAATTATGAAGAAGAAACTGATTGGAATTGGGATAGCGTTGGTCCTGCTGGTCGTGGTGGCAGGGGTGGTGATGGGTCTGTCGTTGGACAAGCTCATCAAGCAGGCGGTGGAAACCGCCGGTCCGGCCATTACCAAAGTGGATGTGAAACTGGATCAGGTGCGGCTGTCGCTGCTCGATGGAGAGGGTTCCCTCCACGGCTTCGCCTTGGGCAACCCCCAGGGCTACACCTCGCCCACCAGCATCCAGTTCGATCTCGCCAGCCTGTCGCTCCAACCGTCCACCCTCCTGGCCGACAAAGTGGTGATCCGCCACGTTCGCTTGGAGGCGCCGGTCATCACCTTCGAAGGCGGTCTCAAGGGCAACAACCTGAATGACCTCCTCAAAGGCATGCAGAGCGGCCAGACCAAACCCGATCAAGCCCCGCCCTCAACGGAAGAGAAACCCGCGGAAGACGCAGGATCCCGCAAGCTGCAAGTGGACGAGTTCTCGCTCACGGGGGCCCGGGTGAACGTCAAGATCAAGGAGCTGGGCGGCGATGCCAAAACCTTGGTTCTGCCGGACATCAAGCTGACCAACCTCGGCACCGGCCCCGAGGGCATCACCTCGAAGGAGCTGACCAAGATTGTTCTCAACAAGGTTGTGACGGAAACCCTCAAGGTGGTCATGCAATCGGGGGGCGACCTCAACAAGATCGGCGAGTCCGCCTTCAAACAACTCGAGGAGTCCGGCAACCAAGATGCCGCCAAAGCCGCCCGCGGCGTTCTGGATCTTTTCAAGAAAAGCAAGGAGTAGAGCCGGTTCGCACGCTGCGTCTCTGCAGGTTGCTTTCTTTCAGCCACTACGAACTTTTGTTCCACCTGGAACAAAAGGTTGCAAAGCCCGGGTAGGGATGGCCCCCAGCGAGCGTGTAACTGCGCCGAATCGAGCGCGGACGTTTTATGCAATAGCTGACAGGATGGCCTCAGCGACTTCCTGGGCCATTCTCGCCGCGCTGAAGCTTTCGTGCGCGGCCCGTTGTCCGGTTGCACCCAGCCGGCTGATCTCCCCGGGGTTCAGCAGCAGGCGCTCCAGTGCGTCCGCCAACCCATACTTGTCGGCGGGGTCATAGAGCACACCCCCGCCGGTGGTTTCCACGAACTCAGGAAAGGACGCAAACCGCGGTTGAACCACCGGCACCCCGGCGGCCAACGCCTCCACCAGATACATGCCAAACGCCTCTGGATAGGTGGCAGGCACCGAAAACACATCGAGGGATCGCAGGAAGGCAATTTTCTGTTCGCGGTCGAGGTTGGGATGGAACGACACCGATTCAGCCAGGCCTTCCTGCGCCAGACGCGACTTGAGTTCCGCGACGTAGGCCTCATCCGAGGGTCCACAGCCCCCGCCCACCTTCAACCGAGCCTCCGGTACCCGTCCGCGCCGGCGCAACTCCACGAACGCCTCCACCAACACGTGCAACCCCTTCTCCGGACACATCCGGGCGAAGTAGCCCACCGTCGGAGATCGCGGACCGGAGATTGGAGACGGGGTTTGGGACTGCGTGACGGCTGTCCCTCCCTCCGTCTGCCGTCTGCCGTCTGCCGTCTGCGTTCCGAGGTATCCTTCCAGACGGATGCCATCCGGAATCACTCGCACCTTGCCGTGCGGCAGCCTGAGCCGGTTTTCCATGAGTTCCGCAAAATAGCGGTTGGGGGCGATGAACAGATCCGCGTCGGCCGCCTTCTCCCGGAGCAGTTGCCAGGCAGACTCGCGAGTGAGGGGGGCCAGCGAATCGAGGTAACTGTCCTCGCCCTGCAGGAAGCAAAGCAGGCGCGTGCCCAACCGCCGTTTGAGCGGCTGAGCCATGCCCAACAGGAGCGCGTTGGAAAGGCAGATCGCATCCGGCCGGGGCTGCCTCGCCAACCAAGCCACGAGATCCTCGATTTCGCGGGCTTGTCTGCCCGTTTCCCCGCGGAGCATCGAAATCAGGATATCGCCAACATCCTCCGCCCGAGTCTTGGCGGAATGCCCGGCGGCCTTCGCCAAGAGCCCGGGCGAGGACAGCAGCGATCGAAGCCAATGAGGTGCGGCACGGAATAGAGGAACGTTCTGGTCCAGGTAAACGTTGATGCCCCCGAAGAAGATGGGCGTCCCCACGCTCTGATCCGCTTCCTCCAGCTTGAGCGGCAGGTAAAGGGGCACCATGAGGGCCTGATGTCCCAAGCGACGCAACTCCGCCACCAGGGCGTTGTCGCGAAAGCAATTTCCGCAATACATGCCTCCCGTGCCGGGGGTCAGTTGGACAATCGTCATAAAGGGCTGTTACGTGTTGCGCAATGCGTCAATAGCGGTCGGCGACCGGTGGCTGGCGGGGGCGCAACACGCGTCATGCAGCACACATTACAATGCCATGTTTGCGCTTGGCGAGGCCGGGAGAGAGCGCCTACTGTGGCGCCATGTCAGAACCGCAACCTTTCCCCGTGCAGACGCCCCCCCCAGCCAGGGTGACGTGCGGACCTGGTGCATGGCCTGTCACCTCAGCGCCCTGGCTGGATTGGTCGTTCCCTTTGGCAACGTGCTGGGGCCACTGCTCGTCTGGCAGATCAAGAAGAACCAAATGCCTGCGGTGGAACCCCATGGGAAAGCATCGCTGAACTTTCAGCTCACCGCCTTGATCCTGACGCTGGTTGCCGGGGCGCTGGCGGTTGCCCTGTCGTTCATCTGCATTGGATTCCTCCTGATCCCCGTCGTGGGCTTGCTGCCTCTGGCGGCCATGGTCTTTGCGGTCATCGCTGGCATCAAGGCCAACAACGGCGAGGATTTCCGTTACCCCTACTCCTGGGAACTGGTGAAGTGACCTCCGGCAGCCGGATTGCCGACCTCTCCTGTATGACCCCGCTCGAACGCGCCATTGAAGAGTCCAACGCCACATTGAAGGCTTTGCACGAACTGGAAGCGCCCTTGGGCAAGGCCGCCGGCATGGTGCTGCACTGCCTGACCTCCGGCCACAAGCTGCTGGTCTGCGGCAACGGAGGCAGCGCGTCCGACGCCACCCATTTGGCCACCGAATTCGGCTGCCGGTTCATGGAGGACCGCCGACCTTACCCGGCCATTTCCCTGACGGCCAACGGTGAGCTAATGACGGCCATTGGCAACGACTATCACTTCGACGAGGTTTTTGCCCGTCAGGTGTGGGGGGTGGGCAGGGAGGGCGACGTGTTGATCGCGCTGACCACGAGCGGCAAGTCGAAGAATGTGCTCCGGGCCTTGCAGGAGGCCCAGCGGTTGGGCATGGAGAGCATTTGCTTTCTCGGCCGCGACGGCGGGTTCACAAAGGGCGTGGCCACGGTGGACCTGATGGCGCCCGGCACCAACACCGCCCGCATCCAGGAAGCGCACAAGCTGCTCTACCACGTCCTGTGTGAGATGGTGGATGCGCAGTTGCCCCGGGCCTGATCACCGCCTTCTGCGCCTGGCACCCCGAACGAAGCAACCGTCGGCCAGACCCCGCTCGCTGTTCCAGGCGGTTCGTGCTATTCTGCATCGAGAACCAGACTGAAGCCCCTTTCAGGATGCCGCACGACGAAAGGAGGTGAGAACATGAAAGCGCGAACTGGCAAGGAAATCATGGTTCGGGTGCGTAACGAGATCGGCGTGCTGGCTCAAGTGTCGAGGCTCGTCGCGGACAAGGGCATCAACATCCTGGCGGTCTCTGCCTGGGTGGAAGGATCGGACGCGGTCGTTCGGATGATCACCAATGACAATCTGCGCGTGATGGATGCGCTCCGGGAAAAGCATTTCAACCCGCGGGAGAGCAACGTGGTGTTGATGGAAGCCGCGCACAAGCCCGGCATGCTCCGGCACATCACCGAGAAGCTGGCGGAAAAGAACATCGACCTGCACCACCTCTACGCCACAGCCCCGGATGACCAGAATCGGATCCTCATCGCATTCGGATCCGCGAACAACGATCAGGCCATCGTGTTGTTGAACGGCTGAAGGGTGTCAGACGACTCAAATGCGCGCTCGTGTTCCACCTTGCTGCGGGGTAGCGTGCGCCCCATGACAATTCGACAGTCCGATCACGAGGGCCGGCTGGTCGGCGAGGATGGCGGGGAAGGACAGTTCCAGGCGGCGGGTGAAGAGAGCCTGCAATCTTTGCTGCAACGGACCGAGGCGGAACTGAGTGGGCACTATCCAATGATGGTGGATTCCGCCACGCGCCTCGATGCCGTCACAGCAGGCAGCGATCGGCTGGTGTTACACTATACTTTGCTCAACGCCGTCGCGGCGGATCTGGACTTGGAAGCCACCCGGGCCGCCCTGACCCCGATGGTGCAGCAACAAGCCCGCGAGATGTCATTCTTGAAGCAACTGCTGGACAGGGGCGCCACCCTGTCCTTTGATTACAACGACAAGGACGGGGCGTCGATTGCCGTGATTGATGTGAAGGCGGGTGCGGCGGCGGTTTGACGCGGCGGATCAGCCGAACAAATCCATCTGCGGAGAGGGCTCGAGGGTCTTGAGTTTCTCGCGGTCTTGCTGGCGGCGGGAACTTCGGCGGACGTTGCCCTCGGGGGTCAGCTCGCTTTGCTCCAGGTTGCCCAGGATCACCTTGGCGCGTTCGATCACTGCCCTGGGCACTCCCGCCAGACGGGCGACGTGGATGCCATAGCTTTTGTCCGTGCCGCCCTCGACGATCTTGCGCAGGAAC
Organism: uncultured Verrucomicrobiae bacterium; assembly: GCA_963751435.1. Classification (GTDB taxonomy): domain Bacteria; phylum Verrucomicrobiota; class Verrucomicrobiia; order Limisphaerales; family DSYF01; genus JALOTU01. The sequence goes on from CAVVUP010000029.1 coordinate 123,629, forward strand.
ACGATCTGATCATTCCACTCGCGCACCGCCACGTTGAAGTTGCGGATGCGCGGCAGGCGTCCGGCCAACTCTGTCAACTCGTGGTAATGCGTGGCGAACAGCGTCTTGGCTCCCACCTGGTTGTGCAGGTGCTCGACAATGCTCCAGGCCAGACTCAGGCCGTCGAACGTGCTCGTGCCTCGCCCGATTTCGTCCAGAACGATCAGGCTGCGAGTGGTGGCGTTGTTGAGGATGTTCGCGGTTTCAGTCATCTCGACCATGAACGTGGACTGACCGCGCGAGAGATCGTCGCTGGCCCCGATGCGGGTGAAGATGCGGTCCACCAGGTCAATCCGCGCCTCGGCGGCCGGGATGAAGGAACCGGTGTGCGCCAGCAACGTGAGCAATGCCACCTGACGGATGTAAGTGCTCTTGCCCGCCATGTTCGGCCCGGTGATCAGCGCAATCTGGGGCCGGGCAGGAGAGGCATCCCGGCGATCCTCACTCCCGGCGCCACCAGGCTTCGGACGCGATCGAGAACTCGATTCGTCAATTGACGCGACAGCAAGAGCGCTGGCAAGCGGGATGTCCGTCCCACTCTGAAGCCCCACGTCATTGGGAACGAAGCGTTCCTCGATCAGGCTTTGTTCCAGCACCGGGTGGCGCCCGTCGCGGATGTGGATCACGCCGGCCGCCCGCACCTCGGGCCGGCAATAATCGTGCAGGCGCGCCGTCTCCGCAAATGCAGCCAGCACGTCCAGTTGGGCCAAGGCGGAGGCGATGGTCTGGATTTCCCGCAGCCGGCCCAGCACCTCCTCCCGCACCCGCTGGAAAAGCTCGTACTCCAGCTTCACGCCCCGTTCCTCGGCACCGAGGATCTTGCCCTCCATTTCCTTCAACTCGGGGGTGATGTAACGTTCACCGTTGGCGATGGTCTGCTTGCGGGTGTATTCGGCCGGCACCTTGTCCAGGTGCGACTTGGTCACCTCGATGTAATACCCGAACACGGAATTGAACCGCACCTTGAGCGAGGGGATCCCGGTGCGTTCGATCTCCTGCTGCTGCAGCTTCGCAATCCAATCCTTCCCGCCCCGCTGCGCCTCCCTCAACTCGTCCAGCGCAACATCAAAACCGTCCCGAATCAGCCCCCCCTCCTTCAAAGCCAGGGGGGGATCGTCCACGATGGCGCGCTGGATCCGGTCAATGACTTCCGGCAAATTGACCAACCGCACAGCCAGGTCGACGAGCAGCCCCACGGGCCCAGACGCCCCGCGCGCTTCTCCCGCCAACTCGCGGAAGGAGTCCGAACCCGGGCGGGACTCCCGTTGGGAGAGTGCGCGTGGCGGCACCTGAGCAACCTGGTCCACCAACGTCCTCAGCCCCGGGACCTGTTCCAGAGCGATGCGCAGGGCGACGAGGTCCCGTGCCCCCCCACTGCCGGTGGTCAGGCGGTTGACGGTCCGCTCCAAGTCGCGGACCTGCCCGAGTTGGGCGCGGAAGGACTCGAGAACGGACGGGTTGGCGATCCACGCCTGCACCGCGTCCTGACGTCGATGGATTGCCTCCACCGAGGCCATCGGCTGGGAAATCCAGTCCCGCAAGCGCCGCGCCCCCATGGGGGTGACCGTGCGATTGAGCGCGGCGTAGAGCGTGGAACTGCGCGGCGCCCCCGGGTGCAACGGTTCCAACACTTCCAGGTGCCGCAAGGTGGTCGAATCGAGCGTGAGAAAGTCCGAGCGCTGATAAAATGTCAGTGTGGTCAGATTGGCCACGTCCCGCCGCAGATGCTGACTCAGGTAATGCAAGACCGCGCCCGCCGCCCCCACAGCCGCCGCCCGGTCCTTCAATCCAAATCCGTCCAACGAGGCCACCCGGAAATGCTCGCGGACCGTGAACACCGCGGTTTCCGGGGCGAACGTCCAATCCTCGTAGCCGCTGCAGATGGAGAATCCGGCGCGCAACAGGTCGCGCAGGGCAATGTCGGCGGCTGGATGAATGATCTCCGCGGGTCGAAGCCGTTCCAGCTCCGTGAGCAGTGCGGTGTCGCCTTCCAATTCGGCGACTTGGAAACCGCCAGTGGTCAGATCCACCACCGCCAGTCCAAATGTGGTCACGCTGATCGGGCTGTGGCTGCCTGGACTCGTTGGAGGGTCAGCGGACTCGCGGCGGCGGCCACCGGCACAGACTGAAGCGAGGTAGTTGTTCCGCTCGGCCGCCAGCATTCGTTCGTCGAAGTGGGTGCCTGGGCTGAGGATCTGGGTGACCTCGCGCTGCACCAGCTTGCCGGGGCGGGCCTCTTCGACCTGATCGCAGATGGCCACTTTGCGCCCGGCCTTGAGGAGCCGGGCCATGTATCCCTGGGCCGCGTGGTGTGGGATGCCGCACATGGGGACGCCGTTGCGTTGGGTGAGGGCAACGTTGAGGATTTGCGCCCCCTGTTGCGCGTCCTCGAAGAACATCTCGTAGAAATCCCCCAACCGGAACAGCAACAGGGCGTCCTTTGGCAATTCGCCCTTGATCCGGCGATATTGCGCCATCATTGGGGTGAGTTGGGTCTCAGCGGCCATCGAGCGGGCGGACGATAACAGGGGCCGGTGATGGGGTCGAAGAGAAAAGGGCAGCCGGCGTGATTGCACGGTTCTTGGACACACCCGCCTCCCGGGTTGGACAAGGGCAGGCAGAGATTGCCGTCCCGGCGGGGGCCCGGCCTTTCCGAAGCGCTTCCCAACCTCTTCGCCTCCCGGGTCCACGCACTGTCCTGTGGCACACTTGACGCTTCCTGAGCAGCGTTATGTTCACTTCCTATCTTGCTTGCGATCTTGGGACAGAACGGGGTCGGGTTTCACTGGGGACCCTGGACAAGGGGCGCCTAAACATTTCGACGCTTCGCCGCTTTGCCAATCACCCGCAGCGGGACGGGGACGGGGTGCAGTGGAATATTCCCGGTCTGTTCGAACAGGTGACCGATTCCCTGACCGAGGTGGCCCGTTCGCAGGAAACCGTGAATGGGGTCAGTTGCAGCTCCTGGGGGGAGGATTACCTGTTGTTCGACTCCGACGGCGCGTTGATGACACCGGTGGGATCGCCGCCCTCGAAACTCATGGCCAAGGGCATGGATCATTTGCTCTCCAAACTGTCTCCTCAAATGATTTACGAGGAAACCGGCGTTCAGCCCACCCCTTACAGCACCTTGGTGCAGTTGATCGCCGAGAAGTCGCGTCGACTGTCCAAAGCCAGCCAGCTCCTGCCCATCGCGGATGGCTTCAATTACCTTCTCTCCGGCGAGGCCCGCGTGGAGGCTTCGTCCGCCAGCACCACGCAGCTCTACAATCCCACCCACAAGGCTTGGTCCGCGCGTCTGCTCTACGAGACCGGCCTACCGGCCAAGATCTTTCCCCAAGTCGTGCCCGCCGGCACCGTCCTGGGACCGCTGCGCCGGGAGATTGCGGACCAGACCCGGATCGAGGACGTGGATGTGGTCACGTCCTGTTCCAACGAGATGGCCGCCATGCTGGCCGGGATTCCGGTGGAATCCGGGGTGAACTGGGCGTTTCTCCAGATGGGCACCCATTCGGTCATCGGCACCGAACTGCAGCAGCCGTTGCTCACGGATACCGCCCTGAAAGCGGGCTTCACCAATGATGCCGGTTACGGAGGCACAACCCGGTTCTGGAAACCCACCGTGGGCTTCTGGATCCTTCAGGAGTGCCGACGCGACTGGGCGCAGCGGGGTGAGGATCTGGATCTGGAAATGATGATGCACTTGGCGGGCGTGGCCGATCCGTTCGAATGCCTCATCAATCCCACCGCGCCGATCTTCCTGACTCCAGGCGACATGCCACAGAAGATCAAGGCGTTCTGCCGGGACTCCGGACAACCCGTTCCGCGCAAGCCGGGCACGATCATCCGCTGTGTTCTCGAAAGCATTGCCCTCTACTACCGCAAGGCCATGCAGGAGATCGAGACCGTGACGGGCCGGAAGATGGAGCGGCTATACCTGCTCTCCGGCAATCAGGGGGCCAAGCACCCGCTGCTCAACAACTTCATTGCCAATGCGCTCCAAGTCCCGGTGATCCTCTGTCCGGAAGAGACCACGGCTGCCGGCAACATCCTGGTTCAGGCCATCGCCTTGAAGCACATCGAATCGCTCGAAGCCGGGCGCAAGCTGGCCAGTCAGGCAGTGCGCTGCGAAACGGTTCAGCCCTACGCCGGCGTCTGGGACAAGGCTTTCCGGAAGCTCGAAAAGCTCACCACCTGACGCGGGCCTCTGCCAAAGCGATTGCCTTCCAGGGTCGAGGGGCGAATATTGCCCTCCGGAATGAATCGATCCTCTCGGTGTCTTTGTCTGATCACTGTTCCACTCCTGCTCCTGGCGGGATGTTCGCAAGACCCGGCCCAGCAGGCGGATACGGCGCTGGAACTCACACGCCCGGGACCCAATACCATCGCTGATTGGCACCAGTTCCGGGGCAGCCCAGGCCTGACGGGGTTGGCTCCAGGTCGTTTGGCCGTCCCGCCACAGCTTCTCTGGACCTATCGGACCCAAGGCCCCGTCAGATCCTCGGCGGTCGTCGCGGACAGCCGTGTGTTTGTGGGTTCGGACGACGGTCGCCTGCACGCCTTCCGCCTCGATGATGGCACGCCTTTGTGGACCTTTGACGCCGGGGAAGGCATTGAAGCATCACCCCTGGTGTTGGACGGGCGGGTGTATGTGGGAGACACCGGCGGATTTCTGCGGGCCTTTGACGCCAACACCGGGCAGGTGCTCTGGAGCTTTGCAACCGGCGACAAGATCATCGGCGCGGCCAACTGGTTTGTTCACGGCGGACGGACCAATTTGCTGGTGGGCAGTCACGATTTCTGTCTCTACTCGATCGACGCGGCCACCGGCGCCAGCAACTGGGTTTATGAAACCGGGAACTACATCAACGGCACCCCCGCCATCGCGGATGGGGCAGTGGTCTTTGGCGGGTGCGATGCAATTCTGCATGTCGTCTCGGCCACCAACGGCAGCGAACTGAAGCGACTAGACGCAGGAGCTTATGTGGCCGGCTCGGTGGCGGTGACCGGGGGTCGCGCCTACTATGGCCACTACGAAAATGAGTATCGGTGCGTGGACCTGGACGGCGCCACCAACGTGTGGATCTATCGCCAGCGCAATTTCCCATACTTCTCCTCCCCTGCGGTGACCGACCGTCAGGTGGTGTTCGGCGGACGCGACAAACGGCTGCACTGCGTGGATCGCGCGACAGGCCAGGAAGTCTGGACATTTGCCACGCGCGGCAAAATCGACAGCTCCCCCGTCGTTTGCGGCGAGGTCGTGGTCGTCGGTTCAGAGGATGGACGGCTTTACCTGGTCGCCCTTGTCGAGGGCACAGAGCTGTGGAGTTACGAAATCGGCCAACCCGTGACCGCCTCCCCGGCGGTGGCCCAGGAACGAATCATCGTCGGCAGCGAGGACGGCACCGTGTATTGCTTCGGTCCAAGCCGACATTGAGCCCCCGACAGCCGCCCACCCTCTGTGCAACCTTCTGTCTCAGGTGGAACAAAAGGTTGTACTCCCGGCCGCTGTTCCGACTGCCGGTGAACATCCGAGCGGAATCCAAGCGGGCACCTGTTGTTCAACGCATCCGCCAACCCTCCGCCATCGACCAGGGCGCGGGTGTCCATTCAACCCAAGGCGAACGACAACTCAACCCGGCTGCTGGAGCAACGCCATCGCTTTGAGAGCGTCTTCCTCGGTGTCGAACGCAAAATGCGCGACGTACTGCGTGCCCAAGGCTGCGGCGGACAACCCACGCAGGTTGATCCCGGCCTTGCCGAGTTTCATGGTCAGGCGGGCCCCCGCACCGGGCTCGTTGTCTCCCTGCACACGCACCGAGTGAAGGCTGTGGCTCGAGGTGAATCCAAGCTCGGCAGCCGCCTCGATCTCCTGGTCGCCCTGCAGCGGGGTGACGAACACCACACCGGTGCCCGGCTTGTCCGGCGCACGCCGGGCAATGACAAAACCCAGATCCGCCCCGACCTCCGCCAGTGCCGTCAGTTTCTGAGCGAGCGCACCCGGCTTGTCCTCCAGGCTGGCGATCCAGACATCCTCCTTCTCCACAATGGTATTCATGGCCTGTTTTCCTTTCTAGGTGTTGGTTCGGCTCCCTGCTCGGGAGCCCTTTCCAGTCCTTAGCTTAGCACAAGATCGGATCCGCGCCTCAGCGGAAAGCGCAAACGACGGCGCTGCATCGGTCGGGGAAAACTTCTGATGGAGCCAGCGCGGCACTCGGTGTATTGCTGGGGAACGCAATGAAACGAACCTCTCTTGTCGTGAGCCTCGGTGCCTTGGCGCTGGCCTTGGTTGGGCCGTTCGCCCAAGCAGATGAACCGGCCCCTCAGAAGGGCGCTTCAAAGGCAGAACCGCCGTCCGCCACCAAACCTCCCGGGGACGCCCGATCCAAGGTGGCGATCATCCCCGACGCTTCATCGACACCGGTGCGCGTGACCAACACCGTCTCGGTCAGTGGTCGCCCCATATCGTATGCGGCGGAAACGGGTATGCTGCCGCTGCTCAAGCAGGACGGCGACGCCCGCGCCTCGGTCTTTTATGTGGCCTATACCCGGCTGGACGTTTCGGACCCGGCAGGGCGGCCGGTGATGTTCTGCTTCAATGGCGGACCGGGCTCCTCCTCGGTCTGGCTGCACCTGGGCGGGCTGGGACCGCGCCGGGTGCAGTTGAACGACGACGGCGCCATGCCCGCTCCGCCGTTCCGCCTCCAGGACAATGAGTATTCCATCCTGAATGCCACGGACCTGGTCTTCATTGATCCGGTGGCCACGGGTTTCAGCCGTCCGGCCAAGGACGAGAAGCCGGACCAGTTTTTCGGACAGTCGCCGGACGTGGAAAGTGTCGGCGAGTTCATCCGGCTCTGGACCACGCGCAACGAGCGGTGGCGTTCACCGAAGTATTTGTGCGGCGAAAGTTACGGGGCGTTCCGAGCTGCCGGCCTGGCGGAGCACCTGCATTCGCGCTATGGACTGTACCTTAACGGCATTGTGTTGCTTTCCGGAGTCCTGGACTTCGCCACGTTGCGGGAAGGGTCCGGCAATGAGCTGTCTTCCATCATGTTCCTGCCTGCGCTGACTGCGGCCGCCCACTACCATGGCAAGCTGCCCGGGGATCTGCAGGCGGATTTGGGCCGCGCGATGCGGGAGGCCCGCGAATTTGCCCGGGGCGACTACGCGTTGGCGCTGCTGCGCGGGGGAACGCTGTCGGCGGCCGAGCGGACCGACCTGGCCGCCCGATTGGCCCGCCTGACTGGCCTGCCCCAAACCTTGATTGAGGACCATGATTTGCAGGTCAGTGCGTCTGTCTTCCGGGAGTATCTCCTGCGCGAGCAGGGACTGATCCTCGGGCGATTCGATGCGCGCATCACGGGGCGCGATGCCGACAAGCGATCGCCGGGACCGCGCTTTGACCCCTCTTATGCGTCGGCCTACGGACCGTTTTCGGCGGCGATGAATGCCTATGTCCGCGAGGCACTCCAGTTCACGAACGATCTGCCGTATGAAATCATTGCCGGCGTCAAACCCTGGGACTTCGAGACGCGGGACAGCTACCCAAGCGTGTCGGACAAGCTCGCGTCGGTGATGAGTCAGAACCCCTACCTGCGGGTGCTGGTGTTGGTGGGTTTGCGCGATCTGGCCACCCCCATGGACGGCATGCGCTACAGTCTGGATCACCTGCAGATCGATCCCTCGCTGCGTCGGAACATCACTTGGGCCGAATACGAATCCGGCCACATGATGTATGTGAACCAGCCGGACCTGAAGAAACTGCAGAAGGATATCGAGGAGTTCCTGCGGCCATGAGGATGGTCTGCCTCCAGCATGTCTCGTTCGAAGGCCCGGCGTCGATTGGCGCCTGGGCGGCCCGCCGGGGCTGTCCGATCCCGGTGGTTCGGCTGTTTGCCAACGAACCGCTTCCCGGGCGCGACACGTTCGACCTTTTGGTGATTCTGGGTGGTCCCATGAGCGTGAACGATGAGAAGCGCTTCGACTGGCTCGGGCCTGAGCTGCGGTTTGTGCAGCAGGCGATCAAACGCGGCAAAAGGGTGCTGGGCATTTGCCTGGGGGCGCAACTGATCGCCAAGGCCATGGGCGCGACTGTGCGCGCCAATGCAGAACGCGAGATCGGCTGGTGGCCCGTGCGCCAAACCCCGGAAGCCCGGGGGCACCCGGTATTCAGCCGCCTGCCCCGCACCTTTGCCGCGTTCCATTGGCACGGTGAAACCTTCGACCTGCCGGCGGGTGCGACCTGGCTGGCTCAAAGCGAAGGATGCGCCCACCAGGCATTCTCCATCGGCCCCCACGTCCTGGGCCTGCAGTTTCACCTGGAATGCACGCCGGAGAGTGTCGAAGCCTTGATTCAGAACTGTCCCGGCGACCTCGCGCCGGGCCGGTTTGTTCAGGATTCCCAAGCCATGCAGACCGCACACCAACACTTCCACGATGCCAACCGCCTGATGGCGGCGTTGCTGGATCGGCTGCTTTTCGGCAGCCCACCCCGGGCGTCAGGGTGAGGTCCGCGCTCCCCGTCCCATCGATGGTTCAAGATTCCCTGCGGTGTCGGCACACCACGTGAGTCGGAATTTCCCTGAAGGTGTGGGCAGCAGCATGTCCGCAGCGGCCACGTCGGGCGGAACGGCGCCCCCCAGCAGCGCCTGTAACCTCGCGGATAGCGATTCCAACGCACTTCGGCCCGGTCCAGACCCGTCCGGCACGAATCTCAGGCTACACCCGCCCTGCGCATTTTGCCGGACCTGGTAGTGCACGAATCCTTCCAACCCGGCGAAGCATTCATCCACGTCCCGTGTGGTCACGCGATGACCGTCGGCGTGTTGCAGCGCGTCGCGCCGCCGGCCATGGACGACGTAACCGTCTCGATTGCGTCCCACGAGGTCTCCGATGCGGTAGCGCAGCAGCGGCATGTATTCACTGGTCAGTGTGGTCACCACCAGGTCTCCCACACCGCGCGCATCTACATCCACAACTTCGAGGTAGGCATGCTCGCGGCTGGGCTGCATCCGACCCCGCTCGTCCTCCATCAGCAGGTGTCCGGTCTCGGTTGAGCCGTAGAGATTGAACACCGGCAGCCGGAAAACGCGATCGAGGATGCGCCGATGCACGACGCTGACAAATTCGTAGCTGGCCAGGATGAACTGCACGGAGGGGAAGCGGATTCCCTGGCGTTCGCAATAGAGGGCGAACCAGGCACCGTGAACGGGATCGAGATCCAGAAATTGCGGTGCCCATTCCGAGATCTCGGCGGCCATCCGGGCCAGTTCCGCCTCGGGTTGGAGGAATGGGATGCGGGAACGGTTCACGTAAAGCGTGGACCCGTGCGTGCGTTCGGAGCGCTGGCGTGCCGCGGAATCGCACACCAACCCATTGCAGGTCGGCGTGGTGAGGGTGGCCCGCCGGGCTTCAGGAAACTCGTCGAGGACATGGGCCACGGTGCGATTGAGCCGCAGGGCGGCGCGTTCCTGGGTGGACCACCAGTCGCGCCCCAGCAGGACCGGCACGCGCTCCTCGGAAGTGCCGGAGGTGTATTCCAGTTCGACCAGGTTGCGATCCAGCAAATGGTCCAGGGCCTGGCCTGGCCGTAGAAAATTGTGAGGGAACCGCTCCCGCATTTCCCCCTTGGTCACGAAGGGCAGATCCTCGAAGGCACAGCGAGGACAGGCGGCTTGCGCGATGGACGCCAGCCGCGGCAGGCGGCCGCGGTAAAGAGGAACTTCCGACCACCGGGGCAACAGCACGGCCACGCGCGCAAACCCATCCGGGTCCGTCACAGGTTTTGTCACGCCCAACATGAATGCTATTCAGATTGTGGAGCAACGAGCCCGGGTCCATTGCCCCTGGCTCCGCCCCGAACGGGCGCAACTATCCACCGGTTTCGGAAAAGTGCAACTGCCGGCGGGGGAGGACGGACTTCGACGACGCATCAGAGGGCTTTTAAGAACCGTGCAATGCGTTCAACGGCCCGCTCCAGGTCCTCCAGCGTGGCGCAATAGCTGGCCCGCATGTAGCCCTCGCCGCCGGGTCCGAACGCGGTCCCCGGCACCATGGCGACCCGCTCCTGTTCCAGCAGCCGGACCGCGAACTCGCGGGCGTTCAGCCCGGTCTTGCGGATCGAGGGAAACGCGTAGAAAGCCCCCTGGGGCAGGTGGCAGTCGAGCCCGAGCTCATTGAAGGACTTCACGATGAAGTTGCGTCGAAGCCGGTACTGCTCGCGCATGTAGGCGATGTCCTCGGCCCCATGCTGCAGCGCCTCGATGGCCGCGTCCTGGCTCACGATGGGCGCGCACATCATCGCATACTGATGCACACGCAACATCCCTTCCAAAATGTCGGGCGGCGCGCAGGCGTAGCCGATGCGGAACCCGGTCATGGCAAACGCCTTCGAAAATCCGTGCAGGAAGATGGTGCGCTCCTTCATGCCCGGCTGCGCCGCGATCGACACATGCCGCACCCCGTCGTAGGTCAACTCGCTGTAGATCTCGTCGGTGATCACCACCAAGTCGCGCTCGACGCACAGGCGCGCAATCCGCGCCACCTCCTGCGCGCCCAGGGTGGCACCGGTCGGATTGGTGGGAAAACTCAGGATCATCGCCCGGGTGCGATCAGTCAGGGCCGCGCGGACGGCATCCGCGGTCAGCGAGAAATGGTTTTCCGGCCGGGTGGCAATCGATCGCGGCACCCCCTGGCAGAGGGCGATGCTCGGATGGTAGCTCACGTAGCACGGTTCGTGGTAAAGGATTTCGTCTCCGGGATTGATGATCGCCCGCAGGGCGATGTCCATGGCCTCGCTGACGCCCACGGTCACCAGGATCTCGGAGGCGGGATCGTAGGTGAGGCCGTAATCACTCGACAGGTAACGCGCAATGGCCCGACGCAATTTGAGCAGGCCGTAATTGGAGGTGTAGCTGGTCCGCCCCCGTTCCAGGGCATAAATGCCCGCCTCGCGAATGTGCCACGGGGTGACGAATCCCGGTTCCCCCACCCCCAACGAAATGACATTGTCCATCGACTGGACGATGTCGAAGAAGTCGCGGATCCCCGAGCGCGGGATGGTGCGCACGTGGTCGGCGATGTAGTCACGCTTTGTTTGGGATGCCTTCGACACAGCGTGCGGGAGCGTAGCAGCGACCCGGTCCAGAGCAAGCCAAGCTTGCCAGCCCGGCCGCACGGCCTACCCTGTGGATCATTATGGATCCGCTGCTGAAACTGCTCGAAGAACACGCCCTGCACTCGAACGAAGATCTGGCCAAGATGCTCGACCTCAGCGTCGAGGAGGTCCAGCGCCGCATCAAGGCCTACGAGGACGACAAGGTCATCCTCGGCTACAAAGCCGTGATCAACGATGACAAACTCGACACCGACCTGGTCAAAGCCGTCATCGAAGTCAAGGTCCAGCCGGAACGGGAGGGTGGATTCGACCGCATCGCGGATCGGATCGCCAAGTTTGACGAGGTCACGTCCCTGTTCCTGATGAGCGGCGGCTACGACCTGTTGATCTTTGTCGAGGGCCGGTCCCTGCGGCAGGTGGCGCAATTCGTGGCCGAAAAGCTGGCTACCATCCAGGGCGTCAACGCCACCGCCACCCATTTCATGCTCAAGACCTTCAAGGAACAGGGTGTCCTCATGGAGATGGGCGAGGCATCCGAACGGCTCAAGATCAGTCCCTGAACCGGTCTGTCGCCGGGCTTGCACGGGACCTTGACCAACCGGTAAGCTGCCGACCCTTTTGAAACCATCACTTTGAATACGAATTACTGAACCATGAGCGCACCCATTCGAGTTGCTGTCACCGGCGCCGCCGGCCAGATCGGTTATTCCCTCCTGTTCCGCATCGCCTCGGGCGCGATGTTCGGACCCAGCCAGCCGGTCGTCCTGCAGTTGATCGAGATTCCCGACGAGAAAGCGATGAGCGCGCTGAACGGCGTGTGCATGGAGCTGGAGGACTGCGCCTTTCCGCTGCTCAAGGGCATCCTCCCCACGTCGGATCTGAACGAAGGGTTCAAGAATGCCAACTGGGCGCTCCTCGTGGGCGCCGTGCCGCGCAAAGCGGGCATGGAACGCAAGGACCTGCTGGGCATCAACGGCAAGATCTTTACCAGTCAGGGCGAGGCCATCGCCCGTAACGCGGCCAGCGACGTCCGCACCCTGGTGGTCGGCAATCCGTGCAACACCAATGCGCTGATCGCCATGAGCAACGCCAAAGGAGTGCCGGCGAACCAGTTCTTCGCCATGACCATGCTCGATGAGAACCGCGCCAAGACCCAACTCGCCAAGAAGGCCGGGGTGGACGTCACCGCCGTGAGCAACCTCGCCATCTGGGGCAACCACAGTGCCACGATGTATCCGGACTTCTTCAACGCGAAGATCGCCACCCGGCCGGTGACCGATGTCATTGGCCACCGGGAATGGCTCGAGAAGGATTTCATCACCACCGTCCAGCAGCGCGGGGCCGCCATCATCAAGGCGCGCGGCCTGAGCAGCGCGGCCAGCGCGGCCAACGCCGTCGTGGACACCGTGCGCAACCTCACCACCCCCACCAAATCGGGCGATTGGTTCAGCGTAGCCGTGTGCTCGGATGGCAGCTATGGCATCCAGAAGGGCCTCCTCTTCAGCTACCCGATCACCAGCGACGGGAAGAGCTGGTCCATCGTGCAGGGACTGCCCCTGAACGAGTTTAGCCGCGCCAAGATCGCCGCCACCGAGGCCGAGTTGAAGGAGGAAAAGGGCATGGTGGCCGAACTGTTGAAGAAGTAGGCCGGACGTCGGGTCCGAGAGACGCAGGGGATGCCTCCGCAGGGCTGTGGCCAAAGCGATGGAGCGCGGATTATTTCCAATGTCAGCGTCGGTCAGAGGATGGGTGAACCGCCAATAAAATCCTCCGCCATCCCCTGGGCTTCCTCGTCCGGGATGGGGAGATACTTGCCGGTGGAGGTGGCAATGACCCTCCCGGCGGGGTCCAGCAATTCCCCGCTGGCCTGGAACAGCCGGCCCCGACGGTCTTCGACCAGCCTCCCCACGGCGGTCAGCACCACACCAGGGCTGGCATGACGAAGGAATCGCACGGTCATCTCCGCACAGTAGGCAAAACGCTTGGTCCGCACCGCGCAGGCCCACACCATGACTTCATCCAGCACCGTGGACAGCAGACCGCCATGGGTCACGGCCCTGAACCCGATGTGTTCCGTTTGAGGGGTGAACATCGCGCGGACCTGTTCACCGTCCGTGTGGAAGCGGAGCTTGAGTCCGAGGGGATTGGATTCGCCACAGACAAAGCACGAGCGGGTGTGAGGCAGCTCTCTCATCGCCCACCCAGCGTGACGGACTTGCGGCCGCGATGCAACCGTGCCGGCAGGTGCTGCGACCACGCACGTTTCCCGAGGCCGGCTGCTCCGCTGAACATCCCCCCTGCGCAGTCGGGCTGCTGCAGCCGGCTGAAGCCGGCGTTCCGGATGCGGGAGACTGAGATCCGCCTCGCGTCCGATTTTCCGGGATTGGGAGCTTCCCACGGGCTGGGCCACCCTTTAGCATCCTCCGGACAACGTCATGAATTGGATCAAACGCATTGTCCCCCTGCTGGTCGCAGGTTCGCTTTTCGTCGCCAGCAGTTGGGCGCAGCCGAACATCATTTTTGTGATGGCCGATGACCTTGGGTATGCCGATCTGAGTTGTTACGGACAAAAGGCGTTTCGGACGCCCAACCTGGACTTGATGGCGGCTGAAGGGATGCGTTTCACGCAGGCCTACTCGGGTTGCACCGTGTGCGCCCCTGCCCGGAGCACCCTGATGACGGGCCAGCACATGGGGCACACCTCTGTGCGTTCCAACACCGGCGGCGTGCCGTTGCTGGACGGGGATGTAACGGTGGCGGAGGTGTTGAAACGGTCCGGATACGCGACCGGCGGCTTTGGCAAGTGGGGGTTGGGCGATCTGGGGACGGACGGTGTTCCCGAGAAGCAGGGATTCGATCGGTTCTTCGGCTACTACCACCAAATTCATGCGCACACGTACTATCCCGACTACCTCATCGACACCGGCAAGAAGGTGTCTCTGCCGGGAAACCAGGGTTTCAGGAAGAGCCACCCGGGTCAGAGCGGCCTGCCGGACCTGAATCAGGGTCAACCTGCGCAGTTTGCCCACTCCCTCATCAAGCAGGCCATGTTTGAGTGGATCCGGGCAAACAAGGACAAACCACTCTTTTGCTATGCGCCGTGGACGTTGCCTCACGCCAACTTCGAGATGCCTGCCTCCCACCCGGCCTGGCAGGCTGTGAAGGACCGGCCCTGGAGTGACAAAGCCAAGGGGCATGCCGCCTTCACCCTCATGCTTGACCGCGACATGGGCGAGTTGTTCGCCCTTCTGCGGGAACTTCAGATCGATGACAATACCGTGGTTTTCTTCTGCTCGGACAACGGCCCGGATGACCGTTACGAAGGTGATCTCGATTCCGCCGCTCCCTGCCGCGGCTTCAAGCGGTCGCTTTATGAAGGCGGGATTCGCGTGCCGCTGATCGTTCGCTGGCCGGGCGTGATCCGTCCCGCTCAAAACTGTCCGCTGCCGGTTTACTTCCCCGATATCCTGCCGACCCTGGTGGAACTGGCGGGGGTGCAAGCGGGATTGCCCTCGAACCTGGACGGCGTCAGCTTCGTGCCCGCATTGTGCAATCGGCCCAAGCTGCAGATCCTTCACGATGCGCTCTACTGGGAACACACCGCGGTGCAGTCGGCGCGGGGCGGCATTGTTGAACCCGGGAGCACGGCTCAAGCGGTGCGCATGGGGAAATGGAAAGGGATCCGCAATCACAGGGATGCCGCGATCGAGCTTTACGATTTGGGGGTGGATCCAGGTGAGACCAACAATCTTGCCGGCTCTTTTCCAGACCTGATCCAGGAGATGACGCGCGTGTTCCAGGACTTCCGCACCGACCCTCGTCCGCAACCCGAGCCCGAGATGCCGGAAGGCCAACAGTTTCGTTAGACCGACCGACCGGGACGACCTGCGGGCGGCATTGCGTGGTATTTCCCATTGCCCTATGCTGCACGGATGAAACGAATGTGGGCTCCCCTGCTTGTGCTGCTGTTGTGTGCCGCCGGGGCGTGGGGGGGCGGGCCGGGTGAGGATTACGTGCGGGTCTATTCACTCCTGCAACAGGGCGAAATGCTGGAGAAATCGGGGCGAACCGCCGAAGCCCTGGCCGCTTACTTGGACGCCGAGAAGGGCCTGTCCAGGATCAAGCGCGCGAACCCCGACTGGAATCCCAAGGTCGTCGAGTTCCGTTTGCGTCACTTGCAAACCCGCATCAACGCCCTCACACCCCCGCCTCCGGTCGCATCCACACCCGTGCCACCGCCCGCCGCAGCGGGTCTCCCGGCCCCCTCGAGCGCGTCCGCCCAAACCGTGACGGACCAAACGATCGCGTTGAAGCAGGACCTGGAGCGGTTGCAGTCGGACAACAGTGTGTTGCAAGCGAAACTGAAGGAGGCTCTGGCGGTCCGCCCCGCCGCTGCTGATCCCCTGGAGCTTCAGAAGTCCGAGGAACGGAATCGCGCATTGACCAAGGAGGTCCAACTGTTGCAAGTGCAGCTAAACGAAGCCCGGTCACGCACCAACGCCGCACCAGACGCCGCGTCTTTGAAGGAGGCCCGACAGGCGCTGGAGGCCGAAACACGCCGGGCCGATCGATTGTCCGAGGAAGGGGCGGCGATGGCCTCGCAGGTGGCAGCGCTCACCCAGGTCGTCGAAGCCGACGAGGCTTTGCGCCAGGAAAACGCCCTGCTCAAGCAACAGGTTTCCGATCTCAAGTCCGCAGCCGCGAAGCAGCCAGCGGAGGCGGCGGACCGGCTCAACCAGGCACTGACGGAACTGGCCTTGCTGCGGAGCGAGGCGGACATCCTGCGCCTAGAAAAGACCGGCTTGGAACAACGGATGAAATCGTGGCAGAGTCGCTCGGCGACACCCACGGCGACTGCCGCCGCGGAGCTGGCCAACAGCCGGCAGCAGGTGGGCGAGCTGGAGCGTCAGCTTGCCCAGTTGCAGGCCCAGTTGAACCAGGCCAACCGCGAGCTGGTGGAACGCAGCATTGCGAGCGTGGGCGAGCCCAACGGCCTGGCCCAGGCGGAGGCGGATCGACTCAAGGCGCGTCTGGCGGTCTACGAAGCCCAGAAGGTTCCCTATTCCGTCGAGGAACTGGTCCTCTTTCGGATGAGCCAGGGAGTGGAATCCTCGGACGCTGCGAAGCCCGCGCCCCCGCCAGGGGTGGGTCCGCTCGTGGCTCAGGCGGAACGCCAGTTCCAGCAGGGCGAGTTTTCCAAGGCCGAATCCACCTTGAAGGAAATGTTGAAGGCGGACGGCTCGAATGCCTTCACGCTGGCCAACCTGGCGGCCACCCAGATGGAGCAGGGGCGGGATGCGGAGGCCGAAGTGCACTTGCGCAAGGCGTTGGCCAATGCGCCTCGGGATCCTTTCACGCTGGCGACCATGGGCATTCTCAAGTTCCGGCAGGAACAGTACGAGGACGCCCTTGATTACCTCGGACTGGCCGCGCAATACAATCCCAGCAGCGCCTTGATCCACAATTACCTGGGCATGGCGCTGAGCGAACAGGGGATGCGCGGTCCGGCAGAGACGGCGCTGCGCCGCGCCATTCAGCTCCAGCCTGGCTTCAGCGACGCGCACTTTAATCTGGCACTCGTCTATGCTCTGCAGGATCCGCCCCTGACGGAGCTGGCCCGGTGGCACTATCAGAAGGCCCTGGCGTCGGGCCATCCGCGGAGCACGGAGATGGAGCAACTGCTGGATCGGCGTGCCGAGAAGTGAGCTGGACGATGCGGCAGGCGTTTGAAGAACTCGAACGGCGCACCCACGGACGCGGGCTGCACGAGATCACGGATCCTGTCCTGGAATGGTATCGGAGAATAGCCCCCGCTGCGCTTCGGGTTATCTCCGTTCCCTCATAAACGGGTCACGCATTAGTGTGGGCGGCCCACTCAGAAGACCACGGGCACACCTTCGTCAAGGATCCGAAGCTGATGGGTCACGCCATTCTCTTGAGCCAGGCGGCGGAGCCATCGGGGGGGTTCGTCCATATCCTCAAACGACAGCCGGAACGTGCCGTAGTGCATGGGAACGAGCCAGGACGCCCGCAAATCGCTGAAGGCGCGAACCGCCTCATCCGGTCCCATATGCACGTGGCGGAAGGACTCCGGGTGGTAGGCCCCGATGGGCAACAGTGCAATCTCGGGCGCCAGCCGCCGGCCGATCTCCTTGAATCCGTCGAAGTACGCGCTGTCCCCGGCGTGGTAGATGCGGCGTCCTTGGTGTTCGATCACAAACCCGCCGTAACCGCGATGGGCATCGGTGATGGCACGCGCGCCCCAGTGATTGGAGGGGGTGAAGGTTACACACCAATCCGCGTGGCTGAAACTTTCCCACCACTCCAGTTCGATCACTCGAGAGAAACCCAGATCGAAGGCCAGGTCCCCCACCCCCCAGGGCAACACGCCGATTTTGGGATGCGGCAATTGCCGGAGGGTTGGCTTGTGAAAGTGATCGAAGTGTGCGTGGGTCAGCAAGACCACATCGATGGGAGGCAGGTCGCTGATCTTCAAGCCGGCCCTCTTGATCCGCTTCAGCAGGAACAGCCAGTTGGCAAAATTGGGGTCCACCAGGACGTTCAGGTCGGTGAACTGGATGAGGAAGGAGGCATGTCCGATCCACGTGACCGCCACCTCCCCGCGCTTGAGGGTGGGAAAACTGGGCGGCTTGTGCTCGCCCCGGCGCCGGGTCAACAAAGCCTTCCAGACGAGTTCGCGGAAGAACGTGGCCGGGGCAAAATGCCGCGAAGGGGTCAGGTCCTTCAATGAACGCGGGATATGCCGCTTCCTCCGTGTGCGCTTCACTGTGATCGGACGTCGTTCCATCGCCTGCTGCCAGTATTGATACGCCCCGCGGGCATAAAGTTCAAACTTGTCGATGCTGCAAACTCTCTCAGTCCGATATCTGAGTGACGTTCCATCCGGCTGATCCGGTCCTCATGACGCCGCCCATCCTCTTCGACAAACGCTCTCGCCAACGAGAGCAGAAGGAGACCATGCTGGGGCATGCAGTCGCTTGAAGTCCAATTGCAACGGTTTCTTCGAAAGAGGCCCCGCCTCGGTCGGGAGGTTTACATTGCCAAGGGGGCGGTGGTGATTGGGGATGTCACCCTGGGCGACCAGTCCAGCGTCTGGTACAACGCGGTGGTACGGGGCGACATCAACCGCATTGTGATTGGGCGGGGCACCAACATCCAGGACAACGCGGTGCTCCATCTGGCCGATGATTATCCGTGTCTGCTTGGGGATTTTGTGACGGTGGGACATGCCGCCGTTGTCCATGCCTGCACCGTTGAGGACGAGGTGCTGGTCGGGATGGGTGCCGTGATCCTGGATGGAGCTGTGATTGGAGCCCAATCCATCATCGGTGCCAAGGCCTTGGTCACGCAAGGCACCCGGGTGCCGGAGGGGTCATTGGTCCTGGGCGCACCCGCGAAGGTCATCCGACCGCTCAGCGCCATCGAGCGGCAGGAACTGAAGCACTGGGCGGACAAGTACGTGGCCAATGCGGCATATTGCTTGAGACACCAGATCCAGGTGGGCCGGCCACTTGCAACACCACGGCGGACCACCCGCGGGGCTCAATAGCCGGCCCGGGTGATCTCCCGCTCCAACGCCATCTGGAATTCCTGCAGATCGGCGGCGGAAGGCCGATACCCTTCTTTCTTCGGCGCCAACCCCAGCCGGCCCATCTGGTCGAGATACCAATCCGCCAGGTTGCCATCGCTGAAGGTGACTTTGCCGCTCACCAGCGCGCCGGGTTTGGTGATGGCGTCGACGGAGACCGAGACCCCTCCCTTGGGCTGAGCAGCTGGGGATCCCGCAGGGGGGGCCGACGCGGCCGGTTTCGCCGGGCCGACGGATCCCAAACTCCTTTGAGTCACATCGCCGGACGTGCGGGGTTCTGCATCCTTGAGAGTCAGATGCAGGTCATCCACGAGCAGCCGCACCTCCATGTAAGTCATCTTGAGTCCCAGTTCGGATGCCAGCCGGCTCTGGATCTCGGAAAGTTTCAATCCCGCCTCAATCCAGGCAGCGACTTGTTGCTTTTGGTTTTCGTCAAGGGTCATCGTCGTCGCCTGATTCAAACCGATCGTCCGCCCGGAGACAACTGCCGACTTTCGGTTATCACACCAGGCCCAGGTTCTGAAGGATGCGGGTGGTGGACTGCGTCTTGTTCAGGGTGTAGAAATGCAAACCCGGCACGCCGGCTTTCAGAAGCTCTTCGCACTGGCGCGTGGCGTATTCGATGCCGAACTCGGCAGCCGCCGCGTCGTCGTCAGCCCGCCGGTCCAGTTCCCGCTGCAGATCCCCGGGTAGACTGGCACCGCAGAGGGAAACGAACTTGCGGATCTGCGAAGCGCTGAGGATGGAGATGATCCCGGGCACCAAGGGGACCTTCACACCCCGGCCAGTCAGATAGTCGCGCAACGCGAAGAAATCACGATTGTCAAAGAATAGTTGGGTGATCACAAAATCCGCCCCGGCGTCGATCTTGGCCTTGAGGTGGCCCCAATCGGCTTGCCTGCCCGCGCGACAAGCCGGGTGTCCCTCGGGGAATCCCGCCACGCCAATCCCGAAGCCTTCCGCCGCACGAATGAACCGCACCAGCTCCGCAGCATATTCAAACCCCCCCTCCGGCCTGGCAAACGCAGTTCCGGGCGGCGGATCCCCGCGCAGGGCGAGGATGTTCCGCACCCCGGCCGCGCGAGCTTCCTCCAGGATCTGTCCGATCTGCGCTCGGGTGGATTCCACACAGGTCAGGTGCGCGAGGGCCGTGAGATGATGGTCCCGCTGGATGCGGGCCACTATCTCGATCGTCTTGTGCCGCGTGCCCCCTCCGGCACCGTAGGTCACCGAGCAGTAATCCGGCTTCAGGGCCTTCAAGGCAGGGACGGTTTCCTCAAAAAACCGGCGCTCTCCCTCCTCGGTCTTGGGAGGAAAAAACTCCATGGAAATCACCGGCCGCCCTTCGGCCCGACACGCCGCGTAGATG
The DNA here is from genome assembly GCA_963751435.1 of uncultured Verrucomicrobiae bacterium. GTDB lineage: Bacteria > Verrucomicrobiota > Verrucomicrobiia > Limisphaerales > DSYF01 > JALOTU01. The sequence goes on from CAVVUP010000029.1 coordinate 143,765, forward strand.
TCGCGTATGAATCGCATGCGCATGGCTTAACGGATTCGGCACGGGAAGGCCAGCACCGGAAGCGAGGCTCTACGCTGCGGAAACCACATTCTGCGGATGCCCCTCCAGGAACCGTCGGACATTGGTCACCACGATCTCCATCAGACGCCGGCGGGCGGCGGTGGTGGCCCACCCGATGTGCGGGGTGAGGATGCAGTGCGGCGCACTCAGCAGCGGATGGTCCGGCGGCGGCGGCTCGGCAGATAGGACATCCAACGCCGCGCCCGCAAGGGTCCCGGCCTCCAAAGCGCCGGCCAGCGCCGGTTCATCGACCAACGGGCCGCGGCTGGTATTGATCAGGAATGCGGAGGGTTTCATGGAGGCCAGCCTTTGCGCGTTGACCAATCCTCTGGTCTGCCCAGTCAACGGGCAATGCAGTGTGACGGCGTCCGACTCCTGAAACAGCGTCTCCAGCGAGACAAAGCGCATCCCGGTCTCGTCCCTCGGCAGCGGTGTGCGGGAGTGCACCAGGACGTTCATCCCGAAAGCCTGACCGAGGACTGCGACGCGTCGACCAATCCGACCGAAGCCGACAATGCCAAGGGTGAATCCTTCGAGTTCCAGGAGTGGATAATCGGCATAGCTGAAATCTTTGGACGCACTCCACCGCCCGGCGCGAACGCCGTCGGAATGGGCGCCCACGTGCAAGGCCAGCTCCAGGAGCAGGGCGAAGGTCAATTGAGCCACTGAGGCGGTGCTGTAGTCGGGGACATTGGTGACGACAATTCCGCACCGCGCGGCGGCCGCCAGATCCACAACGTTCGTGCCTGTGGCGAGCACACCGATGTATCTCAGGTCAGGCAGGGAGTCGAAATGGGAAGCCCCCAACACCACCTTGTTGGTCAGCACAATCTCATGACCACTCGCCCGTTCAAGGACCTGCTCCGCGGGGGTCCGATCATGAATGGTGCAGCGCCCCAAGGTGCGGAGGGCGTCCCATTGAAGATCGCCCGGGTTCAGGGTGCAGCCATCGAGGACAACGATGTTCATCGGTTGCCCGGCAGCTTACGGACTGCGGCTTCCCGCGCAACCCTGAGCGTTCAGCCCGGCGCTACTTGGTGAAGGTCGCGCGGATCGAGTAAGTCACCGCAAAGGGAAACCCTAGGAATTTGCCCGTGAAGGTCCCAGTGCAATAGTTAGTCAGTCCGCTGGAGTAAGTCTGGCCAGTCCCGGTGATGGAGGTGGACTCCAAGACCAAATCCAGACTCTGGGGCACGTAAGCGTCGCCGTAGATCTCGATGTCGTTGAAATTGCGTCGTCCCAAGCGCAGCAGCGGGGGGATCAATCCGGCGGGATCATTCACCTGATACCAGAAATCGCAGCCCTGCTGCACGATGGTCGCGCTCTGTTCACCATTGGTGAAGAATAGGTCTGCCCTTGAAGGTGAGATGACGGATTGACCTCCGTGACGCTGTAGTTCCCGCCACGTCTTCGCAAGGTGCCAGGCGAAACAAAGGGGCTGGGGACCGGCATCAACGCAGCGGTGCTGTTCGAGATGGAGTAATTCCCGGTTGCGCTGTTGGAAGACGAGGTGGCCTCCACATAAGTAGTCCGTCTCCCGCGGTGAATCCGTTGGTAAGCTGTGAATTGAGTTGAAGTCCGGCTTATGATGTCATCATTGGTGGCGATGCCGGTGAGGTTGGTGTCGTAGAGGCCGAGGAAGGTGTCGAAATCGCCGTTGATGGTTAGCACATTGTTCGAGGCCACACTGGTGAGCAGATAGTAATCGGCGAAGCTGCCAGCGCGGGTTCGAGAGGGCGCGTCCAGGGCGTTCAAGTCTCCAACGTCAAGGAGTCGCCGATGGCCGCGCCATTGTGAATTAGAGCGACAGATAGGCGCTGGCCACTTGGCCGTCCTTGGTCACCACCGTCACATCAATCTGCTGCTCGAAAAGCTCATTCAGTGCTTCGATTTGCACGACGCTGGCGCTGACGTAGCGAACCTGGTTTTGTGTGGTCTGAACCTGAATATGCCGTTCGTCTCGAGAGTTTGTTATAATTGTCAAACACGCCGTTGGGGGTTGAATTGGTCCAATCTCTAATCGTCCAAGTGTAATGGTCGATAGCCGATGAAATCGACATCGGCCACCGCTTGATCCAAACGAACAGTGGGTCATTGGTATTGTCACAGATCGGAGAAACGTAAAGATAGCCGGCGGGGCCGTTGAACACAGGGCCGTCTGAGGGACCCGCACGCCGCGGAGGAACAGGTGGGCACGCCAAAGGATACTTGGACAATGGCTGGCTTGTTTGTGGACCCCCCGCCGATTGTCCACTGCTGCCCCCCTCGGTATCACAGCCAATGACCAACGCCAATACAATGGCCGCAAAACCGGCCAAAACCGCCAATTTTGTCTTCATTTGTGTCTCCATGATCTCAGCGAACGCTAAAACTCTCGGAGGCAAGGAGCAGCGATTGTGCCTCTGGATGGAACAACTCGACCTGATAGCGCCCGGCCGGCCAGCCTTCCTTGACGTCCAGCCAGACATAATTGTAGGCCGACCCGCGCCGAACGGGCTCAAACTCGGTGAACACCATCCGATCTTCTTCAGGGTTTCGCCAAACTGCCATGACCTGATCCAAGCCTTTCAGCGTGAAGTCGTTCTCGAATATCGCATACACCCGCCGGGACCCGGCCGGCAAGGAGCCCACCTGCCCCGTGATGCGTCCGTCCGGCGCAGCCCCATCGGTGACGGTCAAGACTGAGGGTCGGACCTCCTTCCGTGCCTGGCCCGCCAGAGACTCATATAGACCGACCAGCGTGGACCTCACGGCTTCGGGCGTGGACACGGCTTCGCGCGACAATCCAACGAATTGATGGAGAATGGCACCTGCCTCGGCAGGCGTGAGTTCCTGAGCCAAGCAATCTGCCAAGGCCTCCAGATCGCTCCTGTCAATTTTCCTGAGTTCGGACATCGCTCCGCTGGCGGCAAATCGCCTCAGTGCGGCCACTGTGGTCTGTCCTCGGGAGTCGACCCGTGAAAGGACGTCATCCAGCCGCTTAAGAGCCCGAGTCGCATTGCCAGATCCAGGTTCTCGTGGCTCCTGGTGGCACTGAACCTCCTCCAATGGGCTCGGGGAGTCCTTCCAAGGGGTGCGTTCTCTACTGGCAAGGACTATGGGGAGATGGTCATGAACTGGGTTCTGGCCGGCTTTTTCCGTTCGCACACCCCACCGAGTCAGGGTGGAGGATGAGAGGAAGCCGGCTTTCAAGAGTCCAGCGACCGCAAACAGGAGAAACAAGATCGCTGCCAGCACCCGGAAGGTGGGCGTATGGGAAGGCTGGTCTGGAGTTTCTGACCGCGACTTCAGGGAACAACAGCGTTTTGTACCGTGCCTCTTCATGTGGTCAAAGCTGCCAGTGCGCAGCCCTTCTTGATTTGAGTCAGCCAAACCGGCCAACTGCTGCGCAGCAAGAACCTGGCCACCGGACCAGGTATTCCTCAACAACGAGAAGCGTGCAAGAACAGTCGTATTGAGGCATTGAGAATTGAAGAAAACCTGCGTCTTTTTATCCCCATCCAAAGTGGTTTCCATTAGTCTGGAGATATGGCATCAACGCGTCACTGCTGGAAATGTGGAGCTGAATGGCCCTTCAACCGGCTTCCGGGCCGAAACGACACGTGCGAGCGCTGCGGATCAGACCTGAAGGTCTGCCTGAATTGTGTGAGTTATGACCGGACGGTGGCGTATGAATGTCGTGATCGACGCGCTGAGGAAATTGCCCAGAAGGACCGGTCCAATTTCTGTGAATACTTTGACATGGCCCGCCGAGAATACACTCCTGTCCAGGACCGCTACAGTCGTGAAGACCAAGCCAAGGCCCGTCTGAAAAAGCTGCTCGGCGACTAAGTCTTAGCTCAGTCTCATCGGCATGACAACATAGAGAAACGGCCCGTTGATCTTAAGCACGCCGGGGCTGAGTTCATCGATCAACTCCATGTAAACCTCGTCTTCGACCAAAGCGTTCAACGGATCAATCAGGTATTTGGGATTGAACGCCACGGCAATGTCGGGGCCCTTGTAATTGATGGCCAGACTTTCGCGGGCTTCGCCGACATCCGGGGAGTTGGCCGTGATGGAGAGGTTATTCTTGGTGAAGGCCATCTTCACGGAATTGGCCTTGTCACTGGTCATGATATCCGCACGCCTGAGCGCGTGAAGCAATTCTTCGCGAACGAGCGAGACACGCTCCTTGGCCTCGCCCGGGATGACCTGCCGGTAGTTTGGGTAATTTCCTTCGATCAGTTTCGTCACAACGACCACTGGAAAGCCCTTTTCAGCCCTCAACTCGAAGGATGCCTGGTTATCGCTATACTTGATCTCCAAATCACCACTCTCCTGCAGCAATCGGTTCAGTTCATTGACCGCCTTGGCGGGCACAATAAACTCGCCCTCGCTCTTGTCGGCCACATCCACTTCCTCATCCACCATGGCCAGGCGGCGGCCATCGGTGGCAACCATGGTGAGTTTGTGATCCCTCAGGCTGAAAAAGATGCCGTTCAACACATAGCGCGCTTCATCCGTGGAGATTGCGTATGATGTCTTTTTCATCATGGATCTCACCGAGTCCTGTTTCAGGACCACTTTCTTGTCTTCCTTGAACTTCGGCGCCGGCGGAAACTCCTCGGCACTGAGTCCGTTGACCTTGAAGAAGGAAGGGCCACAGCGAATGCTGCACGTGTTCCTTTCATCGACCTCCATGTCCACATCACTGTTGGAAAGCTCACGGACGATTCCAAACAGGCGTTTCACGGGAACGGTGGTCTGTCCCGGCTTGCGAACCTGGGCTTCCACGGAGCAGGTCACAGTGACATCGAGATCGGTGGCGGTGAGCTCCAACCGCCCGATCTCCGCACGCAGCAAGACATTGGAAAGAATTGGAAGCGTGGTGCGGGTGCTCACGACGTTTTGGACAGCTTGCAACCCGTTAATGAGGTCGTCCTTGGTAATGGTCAGGTTCATGCGCGGTTAGTAATGATGGTACCTTAACTACATCAACGTCTTCTTATTAAGGGCTGTGAATAAGACAAACAACTTGGAGTGTCAAGAATGGCGGGCTTTTTAATGTCGTTTACTCGTGTGAATAACTGGGAGAATTGAATCTGGCAGGTCCGGGAGGCTCGCTTTATTGGGGTTGTTGACAAGCTATTCAAACGCAGTCCGTCTCTTATCGGGGGGTTGTTGATCGCTTTATGACCTTCGGAAGGATAGAAGCAACATACTCGATGTCCGCGGCTGTTGTTAGGTGCCCGATGGAAAAGCGGACGAGAGATTTGGAAAAGTCGTGGGGCAGGGGCAGGGCGCGAATCACATGGGAAGGTTTCAGGGAGCCCGCCGCGCAAGCGGCCCCGCTGGAGGCGCAAATGCCTTCCAGGTCCAGGTTTGCAAGCACTGTGATGCCATCAGCCCCCTCCACAACAGCCGCCACCGTATTGCATAGCCGGCCCGAAAGCGGGCTCACCAAGCGGCACCGGGGTAGAGACTTCCAAATGGATTCCAGCCGCTGGGAGAGCGGAGCAAGGAGAGCGCGGTCAAAAACAGGGTGGGCAAGGAATTTTTCAGCGGCACAAACCAAGCCGCAGATGGAAGGAAGGTTTTCAGTCCCTGCCCGTCGTTCGTTTTCATGAGCCCCACCCAGCATCACCGCCCGGGGTTGCAGCGGCGAGCGGATGTAGAGTGCACCGGCACCCTTGGGTCCATGAAACTTGTGGGCGCAGATGGAAACAAGGTCTGCATTGAACTGGGTGATTTCTTGAAAATCTTCTTTTCCAAGCCATTGAACCGCATCTGTGTGGAATGCAACGCCGGCGGCGCGGCAAAGGCATCCCAGCTCTGAAACCGGCTGCAGTGTACCGATCTCGTTGTTGGCGGCCATGATGGAGACCAACACCGTATCCGGGCGGAGGGCTGACTTCAGGGAGTCGGGGGAGACCCGCCCCTCTTGGTCCACTGGCAAGTAAGTAACCTTGAAGCCTTCGTAGCGCTCCAGATCATCGAAACAGTGCGAGGACAGAGTGGTGTTCCACGGCGCTGGTGATCAGGTGACGTCCCCGGTCACGGAACAGGCGCGCCATGCCGAGGATTGCGAGGTTGTTGCTCTCGGTGCCCCCGCTGGTGAACACCACTTCATTGGGTTTGCAGCGGAAAACGGCGGACAACCGTTCCCGGAACTCATCAAGGAAAACGCGCGCACGCCGGCCCACATGGTGCACACTGGACGGATTCCCCCAGATTTTCTCCAGGAAAGGAACCATTGCCTCGCGGACGCCGGGGTCCAGAGGCGTGGTGGCATTGTAATCCAGATAAACCGTTCGCACCCCCGGACGGTAAGGCAAGGGCGGCTGCCCTTCCAGCCCGGCTTGCTAGGGAGACCCTTGTATCCACCGCGCTCAAAGCAGCGCCCCACCTGTTGGAGATCCCCCCACAGCTCTGAAGGGGGGCGGTGCAGATAGGGTCAAGCTTTGCGCGGGGCCACCTCCACGGCGGCACGGTTCTTGGCGATGTGGGCCGCGGGCAACACGCCGCGCCAATTCACGTTCGGATAGATCAGGCAGTCGCGCCCGAGGATGCTTCCTGGATTCAGGACCGCGTTGCAGCCGACCTCCGTGCGGTCCCCGATGAGGGCTCCAAATTTGCGCAGGCCTGTTTCGATGCGGCGCCCTTCATGTTCGATTACCACCTTGCTGCGTGTGACCTTGAGGTTGGAGATTTTCACACCAGCTCCCAAGTGCGCTTTGAAGCCAAGAATGGAATCGCCCACGTAGTTGTAATGAGGCGCCTCGCAGTGGTTGAAGAGGAGGGCGTTCTTGAGTTCACTGGAGTTTCCCACGACGCAGTGGTCGCCCACGATCACATTCTCCCGCAAATAGGCGTTGTGGCGGAACCGGCAGTGGCGGCCGATGATCGCCGGGCCCTTGATCATCACACCGTCCTCCAGCACCGTGCCTTCGCCAATGAACACTTTTTCACCCACCCAGGCCACACCCGTGCACTGATTGTGCAGTCCGGGTTTCAAGTGAGTCTGGATGTAATCACCGATGCGTGCCAGCGCCTGCCAGGCGTATTCGCAACCCTCGAAAATCGCGGCATGCTCCGTCTGCGCCAGATCAAACAGATCGTCCGGTTTGAACATGCCGTCATCGTCGCCGGGGATGGCCGCCGGCAGCAAGTTTGGATTTGCCCCGATGGAACTGTGAATCAGCCAAAAAGAAGCGAGGCGGACATTCGTCCGCCCCGCTCGTGATCTTGGTTCCTCCGACCCGGGAATGGTTTAGTAATCCATGCCGCCCATGCCGCCGCCGTGACCGCCGGCCGGAGCCGGTTTTTCCTTCTCCGGAATCTCGGTGATCAGGCATTCGGTGGTGAGCAGCAGGCCGGCGATGGAGGCGGCGTTCTGCAGCGCGGTGCGGGTGACCTTCTTGGGATCCACCACGCCGGCCTTGACGAGGTCTTCATACTCGCCGGTGGCGACGTTGTAGCCCTCGTTGCCCTTGCGCTTCTTGACTTCCTCGACGATCACGGAGCCTTCCACGCCGGCGTTGGCGGCCAGGGCGCGGAGCGGCGATTCGACGGCGCGCTTGACGATGTCGACGCCGATCTGTTCGTCGTCGTTCGAGCCTTGACGGCGTCGATGGCCGGCATGGCAGCGGAGCAGGGCCACGCCGCCGCCGGCGACGATGCCTTCTTCCACGGCCGCGCGGGTGGCGTGCAGGGCGTCTTCGACGCGGGCTTTCTTTTCCTTCATTTCGGTCTCGGTGGCGGCGCCGACATTGATGACGGCCACGCCGCCGGCCAGCTTGGCCAGGCGTTCCTGCAGTTTCTCGCGGTCGTAATCGGAGGTGGTTTCCTCGATCTGACGGCGGATCTGGTTGACCCGGCCCTGGATGTCCTTGGAGCTTGCCGTCGCCTTCCACGATGGTGGTGTTTTCCTTGTCGACCACGATGCTCTTGGCGCGGCCCAGGTCGTCGAGCTCGAGGCTCTCGAGCTTGATGCCGAGGTCTTCGGTGATGAACTTGCCGCCGGTGAGGATGGCGATGTCTTCGCACATGGCCTTGCGGCGGTCGCCGAAGCCCGGGGCCTTGACGGCGCAGACGTTCAGCGTGCCGCGCAGCTTGTTCACCACCAGGGTGGCCAGGGCTTCGCCTTCGACTTCCTCGGCGATGATCAGCAGCGGCTTGCCGACCTTGGCGATCTTCTCCAGGATCGGCAGCAGGTCCTTCAGGCTGCTGATCTTCTTCTCGTAGATCAGGATGTAGGCGTCTTCGAGCTTGCACTTCCATCGTCTCGGCGTTGGTCACGAAGTAGGGGGAGAGGTAGCCCTTGTCGAACTGCATGCCTTCGACCACTTCCAGCGTGGTTTCGATGGACTTGGCTTCCTCGACGGTGATGGTGCCGTCCTTGCCGACCTTGTCCATGGCGTCGGCGATGATCTCGCCGATGGTGGTGTCCCAGTTGGCGGACACGGTGGCGACCTGCTTGATTTCTTCCTTGTCCTTGACCTTCTTGGCGATCTTGTCCAGCTGCGCCACCGCGGCCTCGACGGCCTTCTGGATGCCGCGCTGGATGCTGATCGGGTTGGCGCCGCTGGTGACGTACTTGAGGCCTTCGCGGTAGATGGCCTCGGCCAGCACGGTGGCGGTGGTGGTGCCGTCGCCGGCCGCGTCGCTGGTCTTGCTGGCGACTTCGCGCACCATCTGGGCGCCCATGTTTTCGTAGGGATCCTCCAGCTCGATCTCCTTGGCGACCGTGACGCCGTCCTTGGTGACGGTGGGAGAGCCGAATTTCTTGTCCAGCACCACGTTGCGGCCCTTGGGCCCGAGCGTGGCGACGACGGCCTTGGAGAGCTTGCTCACGCCGCGCAGCAGGGCCTGGCGCGCGGCTTCATCAAATATCAGTTGTTTTGCTGCCATAATCTTGTTTCTTCCTTTCTTAAATAGAATGCGGGTTACTCAATCACTCCGAGGATGTCGTCGGAGCTCAGGATCTTGTATTCCTTGCCGTCCAGTTTGATTTCGGTTCCGCCGTATTTGCTCGTCAGAACGCGGTCGCCGACCTTCACTTCAAACGGAATTTTCTTGCCGTTGTCATCGGTCTTGCCGGTGCCCAGGGCGCGCACGACGGATTCCGTGGGTTTTTCCTTGGCGGTATCGGGAATGATGATGCCGCCCTTCTTGACTTCCTTCTCTTCGACCGGTTCCACGAGAACCCGGTCGCCGAGGGGTTTTAGCTTGATTGCCATAGTTTTGGTTTCTTGTTTGTTTCTTTGGTTTGTTCGGACTGAATCAACGCCTCGCCGCACCCACGGCAGGCAGAGCTACTTCTTGGTGTCGTCCACCACTTCCGCGTCGATGATCGGACCCTCGTCCGACTTCTGCTCGCCGCGAAGGTTCTCCGGATCCGGGCGGTGTGTCCGCAGGTGGGCCGCCGCCCGACTTGGTCTGCTTCTGCGCATGCTTGTATAGTTCCGTCGGAAACTGCCTGCCAGGCTTCGTTCAACTTGTCGCTAGCCGAACGGATTGCCTCCGAGTCGCTCCCCTTGAGAGCTTCCTTCAGGCTGGCGACTGCGGATTCCACCTTGCTCTTGTCATCGCCGGACATCTTGTCTGCGTTGTCCTTGACCATCTTTTCGGAGCGATAGATGGCGCTGTCGGCGCTGTTGCGAAGCTCCACTTCCTCGCGGTGTTTCTTGTCCTCCTCCGCATGGGCTTCGGCATCCTTGCGCATGCGCTCGATCTCATCCTTGGAAAGCCCGCTGCCCGCTTCAATGCGGATCTTCTGTTCCTTGTTGGTGCCCAAATCCTTGGCCGTGACATGCAAAATGCCATTGGCGTCAATGTCAAATGTGACCTCGATTTGCGGCACCCCTCGCGGTGCCGGCGGGATGTCGGTGAGGTGGAACTTGCCCAACGACTTGTTGTCCCGGGCAAACTGCCGCTCGCCCTGGAGGACGTGAATCTCCACGCCCGGCTGGTTGTCCGACGCGGTCGAGAAAATTTCCGATTTCTTTGTGGGAATGGTGGTGTTGCGTTCGATCAGGCGCGTAAAAACGCCCCCGAGCGTCTCGATGCCCAGGGACAACGGGGTGACGTCCAGCAGCAACACATCCTTCACCTCGCCCTTGAGCACCCCTGCTTGGATCGCCGCACCCACCGCCACCACTTCGTCCGGGTTCACACCCTGATGCGGCGCTTTGTTTACCAGCGAGTGTGCCGTCTCGACCACCTTCGGCATGCGCGTCATGCCTCCGACCAACACCAGCTCGTCGATCTTGCTGGAATCGACATCGGCATCCTTCAAACAGGAGCGGACGGGGCCAATGGTTCGCTCGAAGAGTGAATCGCAAAGCTGCTCCATCTTCGCCCGCGTGAGCTTGAGAGAAATGTGCTTGGGCCCGCTGGCATCGGCAGTGATGAAGGGCAGGTTGATGTCGTATTGCTGGCTGCTGGAAAGAGCAATCTTGGCCTTCTCCGCTTCCTCCTTGATCCGTTGCAATGCGTCCGGCTGTTTGCGCAGGTCCATGCCCTGGTCCTTTTTGAACTCATCCAGGATCCAGTCCATGATCTTGTTGTCCCAGTCGTCGCCGCCCAAGTGGGTGTCCCCGTTGGTGGCTTTGACCTCGAACACACCGTCTCCGATTTCCAGCACCGAGATGTCGAAGGTTCCACCTCCGAGATCGTAAACAGCAATCTTCTCGTCCTTCTTCTTGTCGAGCCCGTAAGCCAGCGACGCTGCTGTGGGTTCATTAATGATGCGCAGGACTTCCAGTCCGGCGATGCGCCCCGCATCCTTGGTGGCCTGGCGCTGGGAATCGTTGAAGTAAGCCGGAACGGTGATGACCGCCTGCGTAATCTTCTCCCCCAAGCGGGTTTCCGCGTCCGACTTGAGTTTGGCCAGAATCATCGCCGAGATTTCCGGCGGACTGAAAGTCTTTCGCTTGCCCTCGACTTCCACTTCTACATGCGCATCGCCATTGGCGGTCTTGACTACCTTGTAAGGGACACGCTTGGTTTCCTCGGGGATTTCGTCGTATTTTCGCCCCATGAAGCGTTTGATCGAGTAGACCGTATTGCTTGGGTTGGTCACAGCCTGACGCTTGGCTGCATCCCCAACCACCCGCTCTCCAGTCTTGGTAAATGCCACCACTGACGGAGTCGTACGCTTTGCCCTCGCTGTTTTCCAACACCACCGGATCGCCGCCATCCATTACAGCCATGCACGAATTGGTAGTGCCCAAATCAATTCCTAAAATCTTTGCCATGCTTTGGATTCCTTAAGAACAACGAGATCATTAAAGCAGTGGCAATACCACCACGGTCATAGTTTGCATAAATCTCATGTAATAAGCAGCTTACACGCTACTCAATAAGGTTGTTATGCAGCAGGTTGTCCCCCTGAAGGAGTCATTGTGGCGCATATTGCCTGTGGTTTGTCACACCGGGTTGACACACCGTGGAGCCGACTTTTTTTGAGAACTTCGAACGTTGAGAGGAAGCCGTAGACTGTGACTACGGCGCACGGGAGTTGGGTTAAAAACCCCCGTGTGTCCACAGGTGTATAAACGCGCTTGCGTATTCCTCAGGTCGTGAGTGGATCCGTTGGCCAATCTCGTGGGGTTGCACCCATTCCCCGCGCTGGATCTCCTCTGGATTGAGATTGAAAGGTCCGTCAGTCTCGCATCGGTAAACCCAGACGTGTTCCTGATCGGTCGCCGGGCAGGCGGCGAGCTTGAAGAGGCGCTTCGGGGGGTGCGGTGGCGTGAAGCCGAGTTCCTCATACAACTCGCGCACCGCGCAGGCGTCGTAGGTTTCACCGCTGTCCACGTGGCCGGAGGCCGACGAGTCCCAAAGCCCGGGCGACTTGTCCTTGGTCATGGAGCGTTTCTGGAGGAACACATCTCCGCGCGAACTGAACACCAGAACGTGGACCGCGCGATGGAGGAGCCCTCGGGCATGCACCTCGCTCCGGGGCGCGCGGCCGACCACTTCATCGCGCTCGTCGACGACATCAAAGATTTCTTCCGTCATGGCCAATCTGTCACCTGCCGGGTCAGTTTGACGAACTGTTCCAAACTCACTGCCTCGGCCCGGACTTGTAGCGACAAGCCGGCGTGCCGATAAGCCGCGTCCAAAAGCTCCGGGTTCCAGTCCTGTTTCAGCAGTTTGTGCATCATCTTGCGGCGCTGGCTGAATGCGCGCTTCACAATCCGGGCGTAGGCTGGACGCAATGCCTCCGGCAGCAGCAGGGCCGGTCGCCGATTCAAGACGACACACGCGGACTCCACGTCCGGCTCCGGAAAGAAGCAGCCTGGCGGAATCTTGAACCACGGGCCCGGCTCGAAATCCAGTTGAATCAGAACGGTCAAAATGCCGTAGATCTTATGGCTGGGGCCCGACGCCAGCCGTTGTGCCACTTCGGCCTGCAACGTGGCGACCATGGTCCGGGGCGAGCGGTTGCCTTGGCAAAGTTCCACCAGAATCGGCGAGGCCACCGAGTAAGGCAGGTTGGACACCATCTTCCAACCCGACCAATCCAGCTTGCGCTGTCTCAGGAGGTCCAGGGCGTCCGCATGGACCAGCCTTAGAGTAGGCGTCTCGCCGGTCTGGCGGGTTTCGAGATTCGCAGGCAGGCTGGTGGTGTGCGCGACCCGGAACCGTTCCTCCAGGGCCTTCACCAAGCGCGCGTCCTTCTCGATCGCGACCACCATGCCCGCTCGCTTCAGCAGGTGTTCGGTCAAAGGACCCAGCCCCGGGCCAATCTCAAGCACGGCATCCCCCGGGCCGAGGTCTGCCGCGGCGACGATTCGCTCAAGATGATGGACGTCATGAAGGAAGTTCTGCCCCATGGACTTCGTGAGTTGAATCCCTCCTTGATCCAGCCGCTGTCTCATTTCCGAGAGGGTCATCGTGTTCTGGCCATATCCCGCCTTGGCGGGGCGTGAGGGGTTGGGGGAGGCATTACCGGTTTGGAAAGCGGTGCCGGGTGACCGCACTCCAGGAGCCGCGCCAGCTCGCGCACTGTCCACTCGATCTGGTTCTCCGTGATGGTCAGCGGCGGTGTGAAACTGATCACGTTGCCGTGCTCGCCTTCCGGCAGGAGGATGAATCCCCGACGGAGCATGCGCTTGATGATTGCGAAGGTTTCCGTGGTTGCCGGGTACCATCGGGATGGCACAGCTCGAGGCCGACCATCAAGCCAAGCCCTCGGACGTGGTGCGTGGTGCGTGGTGCATCGAGGAGGCGGAGGAGGGTGCGGCCGAGGCGGGCGCTCCGGTGCACCAGCTTGAGCCGCTTGATCTCCGCGACCTGCGCCAACGCCATCGCGCAACCCACCGGATGGCCGAGGAATGTGCTCGTGTGAATCGCCTCGCCGGCGGACTTGGGCCAAGCGGCGTCCATGAGGTCCGCCCGTCCGACACAGGCCGACAGCGGGAAGCCGCCCGCCAGCGCCTTGCCGAGGCAGATGAGGTCGGGAACGGTTCCGCTGTGCTCGCAGGCAAACCAGCGCCCGGTCCGGCCGAACCCGGTGTAAACCTCGTCCAAAATGAGCAGCGCTCCATGCTGATCGCAGAGTTGGCGGAGTGTTGGCAGGAAATCCTGCGGGGGTACGCGGATGCCTCCGCGCGCCTGGACAGGCTCGACCAGGACGGCCCCGATCTTGTGTTTGCGGAAGAGGGACGACGCAGCGGACTGCAACTGGCGCAGGGTGGCCTCCGAGGTGCGCATTTCAGCATGGCACGGATTCGCATCGGCAGCGACCGGGTAGGGGAGGAAGTGACCGAATCTTTTTAACTGGTCTTGAAACGGTCCGCGGAAATGTTCCCGATGGGTCACATTCAGTGCCCCGTAGCCCAGTCCGTGGTAAGCCCCCTCGAACGCCAGGATCCCCGGGTTGCCGGTCGCCAGCCGGGCCGTCTTGAGCGCCGCCTCGACCGCCTCAAACCCGGAATTGCAGAAGATGCTCTTTCCCCGCTTCGGACTTCGGACTTCGGACTTCGGACTGCCCGCTGTCCACCGCTCAAAAGTCAGACGGCTCAGCTCACGTGCCAACTGTGCCTTCAGGGCATGCGGGTGCACGTCGCCCATCGCATGCAACAGAGTGGCCATTTGCCGCTGGCCGGCGCGCACGACGCGCCGATTGGCATGGCCCGCCGCCGCGACGCCGAACGCCGCGGTCAGGTCCAGGTACCTTCGTCCTGCCGCATCCCAAACGTGCACACCGCCAGCGCGCTTCCAGACCATGGGCCAGGTCCCGTCCGGATCGACGAACGTCACGTTCCGCGATTCATAGCGGCGGAGCAGGTCAAGGACTTGGCGGGTGTTCATCTCAGACGCCTCGTTGTTGCGGCGGCCAGATCACCTTGTGCATCTGGAGTTGGAATCGGACGGGCAGGGCATCGGCGAGGATGCGCTCGACCAATGCCTGGCGCGCGAGGGGCGTGTGCCCTGGCGGCACCGATTTCAAGGAACGATCCTGCTGCTCGGGGTTCAGGGGCTGCACCCAAGAGACCAGCAGGGGACACCGCCCAACCAGTCGGCGGGCCGCAATCTGCTCCTTCATCCAGCCGTAATCCTGCTCCGTGCCCACCACGAACTTGATCTCGTCCACGGACTTCAGATGATCGAGGTTCGCCCAGCGGTTGCGGTCCGATTCCCCGCTGCTGGGACATTTCAGGTCCATGATCCGATGCACACGCGGGTCCACGGTCGAGATATCGTGCGCCCCACCGGTCTCCAGCAGCACAGTGAACCCGTCATCACAGAGCCGCGCCATCAACGGCAGCACCGCCGGTTGTAACAGCGGCTCGCCCCCGGTGAGCTCGACGAGCGGCAGATGGGCAGATGGGAGATCGGGGATGGGAGATCGGAACGGCTCCGCCAGGCGGCGCACCTCGCGCAGGACCTCCGCCATCGGCCAGCGTCGCCCCTCGGTGAACGCATACGCCGTGTCGCAATAGGAACAGCGGAGATTGCAGGCGGTCAGGCGAATGAACACGCAGGGCAGGCCGGCGAAAGTGCTTTCGCCTTGCAGGCTCAGGTAGATCTCGTTGATCACCAGCGTTTCCGTCATCCCCGCCAGTGTAGCGGTCCGGGCTCGAAAAGAAACCCGTTCGTGGGATGAAACAAATTTTGCGCAAGCGCGCGTTGGCACCCCGAACCGAATCGGGCACCGCGACAGGGCGATGGTCTCGACCTGAGTCCGCGCACGCCTCGGCCCTCGATGATCAGGGCCGACTCATGTCGGCTCCGGTTCAAGGGCGCAAGGCGCGGACCCTTTCGGCGAAATCTCCGCCTGAACCTTGTAGCTGTCCTGCCGGGAAGCGCGGCAGCAGCCGGAAGAAGCGCCCGCCCCGGCCCGGTGTAACGCCCCGGTGTAACGCTTGACCCGCCCCACACCGTGACATAGGTTCGCGCGCAGTCTTTTGACATGATGAACGAACAAAGTTTTCTGGTGCCGATGGTGGTCGAGCAGACCGGCCGTGGCGAACGGGGTTATGACATCTATTCGCGCCTGCTGGTGGACCGGATTGTGTTTCTCGGCACGCCTGTGGACGACATGGTTTCCAACCTCATCATTGCGCAGCTCCTGTTTCTGCAGATGACCGACCCCAAGAAGGACATTCACCTCTATTTGAACTCGCCTGGCGGCAGCGTCACGGCCGGGCTGGCGATTTACGACACCATCCAATACCTGACCTGCGACGTGAACACCTACTGCATCGGACAGGCGGCCAGCATGGGGGCCGTGTTGCTGGCGGCGGGCACCAAGGGGAAGCGGTTTGCCCTGCCCAATGCCCGCATCATGATCCATCAACCCTGGGGCGGCGTTCAGGGGCAGGCGACCGATATCAGCATCCAGGCCCGTGAAATCCTTCGCCTCAAGGATCGTCTTAACGAAATCCTCGCCCATCACACCGGGAAAACCGTCGAGGAAATTGCCAAGGATACCGACCGGGACCGATTTCTGTCGGCAGAAGAGGCCCGCGACTATGGGCTGGTCGATCAGGTGGTGGCTTCACGCAAGGAAATCCCCGCTGACGCCGCCAAGAGCTAGACCCGGCGCCCCTTGGTCTTTCGTATGCTGGCAGTCCTTGGACGATCAGAACCGTGAAATTGGAAAGTTGAGATCCAGATGGCGCGTCCGACCAATCTGACCATGTGCAGCTTCTGCGGGAAATCCCACGCAGAAGTGCGCAAGCTGCTTTCCGGCCCGGGCGTTTACATTTGCGACAACTGCGTCATCCTCTGCAAGAACCTCCTGGATGTGGAGCTGGCTGCCCAGGCCCGAAGCCAAAAAAAGAAGCTCAAGGTCCCCAAACCCGCTGACATCCGTGCCGAGCTGGAACGGAATTGCATCGGGCAGGATCACGCCAAGAAAACCCTCTCGGTAGCGGTGCACAACCATTACAAGCGCGTCCATCACAAGCTGGAAAGCGAGGCGGCCAAGGGGGACGCCAGAGCCGACGATGCCCCGCCTGAACCGCATGCAGAGGTCACCCTTGAGAAAAGCAACATCCTCATGATCGGGCCGACCGGCTCGGGCAAGACCTTGATGGCGCGCACGCTGGCCCAGGTCCTTGACGTGCCGTTTGCCATCGCCGACGCCACCACGTTGACCGAAGCCGGTTACGTCGGGGAGGACGTCGAAAACATCGTCCTGAGACTACTCCAGGCTGCCGATTACGATGTCAGCCGGGCGCAGCGAGGGATTGTTTACATCGACGAGATCGACAAGATTGCACGCAAGCAAGAGGGGCCGTCGATTACCCGTGACGTGTCGGGCGAAGGCGTGCAGCAGGCATTGCTGAAAATCCTCGAAGGCACGATTTGCAACGTGCCGCCGCAAGGCGGACGGAAGCATCCCCAACAGGAATACATCAAGGTGGACACCACGGACATCCTGTTCATATGCGGGGGAGCCTTTGGTGGCTTGGAGCGACTGGTGGAACGCCGCCTCGGGCGCGATGTGATGGGGTTTGGCACTGTGGAACGCCAGCACAAGGTCCGGGATATCGAGCGGGACCGGTTGCTGACCCTGGTTGAACCGGAAGATCTGCTCAGTTTCGGCTTCATCCCCGAGTTTGTGGGCCGGTTGCCCATGATCACCACCCTGGCGGCGCTGACGGAGGCACAATTGGTCCAGGTGCTGACCGAACCGCGCAACGCCCTCACCCGGCAGTATGCCAAACTGCTGGGCATGGAAGGCGTGGACCTCGAGTTCCAGGCCCAAGCCCTGCGGGAACTCGCTTCCCAGGCGATCAAGAAAGGCACCGGCACCCGCGCCCTGCGCAGCCTGTTGGAGAAGCTGATGCTCGACCTCATGTACGACCTGCCCGGGCGGGATGACATCAGCCATGTCACCATCACCGCCGAGATGGTGCGCGGCGAAGGGGAAGCCAAGCTTCGCCAACGCGAAAAACGGCGAGCCGCCTGACCACTACGGCCGAATGCCGGCCTTGGCCGGGAGCCCGCACAATTCCATCGACACGCCTGCTGAAGCGGCATTAGCTGTGGCGCGAGTTCATCGCACAAACCATGGCCATCCGCATCACCTTTCACGGGGCCGCCGGCGACGTGACCGGCTCGGCGTATCATATCCAGACCGCACAGGCCAGTGTGCTGCTGGATTTTGGAATGTTCCAGGGGATCAAGCAGGCGGAGGATCGCAACCGTGTGCCGCGCGCGCTCAACCCGCGGGAACTGGATGCCGTGCTGGTCACCCACGCTCATCTCGATCACACCGGCCGGCTCCCGTTGCTCTGCAAGGATGGGTTCAGCGGCCCGATCTATTGCACGCCGGCGACCGCTGAGGTCAGCGCCCTGATCCTGAGAGATTCCGCCAAGGTGCAGGAGCAGGACGTGACGCGCGCCAATCGCAAACGCGAGCGCGCCGGTCTGGGCCCGGTGTCGCCGTTGTATGGCGCCGCGGATGTCGAGGACCTGGTCCGTTTGCTGCGGGAGGTGCCTTACAACCAGCCGGTGCCGGTCGCGCCGGGGATGAGGGCCAAATATGTGGAGGCCGGCCACATTCTGGGCAGCGCGAGCATCCAGTTGTTCATCCAGGACGGCGGCGAGGAGAAGCGTCTGGTGTTTTCGGGGGACATCGGACCCTGGAATGCGCCCATCCTCAAAGACCCGGAAGGATTCCATCGGGCACACGCCGTGATCCTGGAATCCACCTACGGCGACCGGGATCATCGCCCCATCGACGCCACCATCCAGGAATTTGAATCCCTGGTGAAGGCCGCTGTCGAGCACCGCGGCAAGATCCTCATCCCCACCTTCGCGGTCGGACGCGCCCAGTTGCTGATCTACCTGCTGGCCACCATGTTTCGGGAAAAGACCGTGCCGCCTTTCCCGGTCTATCTCGACAGTCCGATGGCGATCGAGGCGACCCGCATTTACATGAATCATCTGGAGTTGTTTGATGAGGAATTTCATGCGCGGCTGCGGCGCGAGCGCCCTTTGGCGGCGGATTTGCCAACCCTGAGAGCCACACCCACCGCGCAGGATTCCATGAAGATCAACGACTGCGAAGGTCCCTGCATGGTGCTGGCCGGGGCAGGCATGTGCAACGCCGGTCGCATCCTGCATCACCTCAAACAGAACCTGTGGAGGCCGGAAACCGTCGTGATCATCGTGGGCTTCCAGGCCGAGGGTTCCCTGGGCCGGCTGCTGGTGGAAGGGGAGAAACGCGTGAAAATCTTTGGCGAACAGATCGCGGTCAAAGCCAAGGTGCATTCACTGGGCGGGTTCAGCGCCCATGCGGGCCGGACGGATCTCTTGCGCTGGTTCGAACCCCTGGCCGCGACACGCCCGCGCGTGATCCTCACTCACGGCGAAGCCAGGGGGCGTCAGGCGCTGTGCCAGGGCATCCAGGAGACGCATGGACTGGACTGCACGCTGCCGCAGTATGGTGAAACCTGTGAGGTGTAGCATCTGAAGCCCGTGACATCCGTAGAGGTCACCGCCCACCGGGGCAGTTCCGCCAAGGCCCCTGAAAACACGCTCGCGGCTTTTCGACAAGCCATCGCCGACGGGTGCGATTACATCGAACTGGATGTGCAGACCTGCGCTGACGGCACCGTGGTGGTGGCGCATGACCGCGACCTCGGGCGCATGGGGGGGGATCCGCGCCACGTGGAAGTCCTGACCCTTGATGAATTGAAGCAGATCGATGTGGGCCGGCGGTTTTCCGAACGGTATGTCGGCGAACGTGTTCCCACCCTGGCTGAAGTCATCCAGTTCGTCCGCGGAAGAACCCGGCTCAACATCGAACTGAAGTATCACCGGCCCGACCCAACACTGGTGCCCGCTGTGCTGGGCCTGCTGCACAAGGAACAGTTCCTGAATCAATGCGTGCTCACGTCGTTCAACGTCGCCGCCCTCCAGGAAGTCAGGGCGGTTGAACCTGCGGCGAGAATCGGCTTGATTGCGACGGAAGCGAACGCAGGCGTGTTGGAGGTCGAGGCGGATTTTCTAAGTGTTGCCGCATCGGAGGTGACGCCGGGTTTCATCCGGACCGCGCACCGCGCCGGCAAAGCGGTGCACGTGTGGACGGTCAATGAACCGGCAGCGATGGGGCAGATGACCGAGGCCGGCGCGGACAACATCATCACGGACAAGCCCGACCTGCTTCGCGCCTGGCTGAACAAGGAACTTGCCAAAGCCGCCTGTTGAATCGCTTGATTTGACTCTGTGAAACGCATCGCCTCGAACCTGATCTGGCTGGCCGTGGCCTTGCTCGGTGCCCTGGCCTATGTGACCTTGGCGCTGCATCGGGGAGAGCCCATCAACTCGGCCTACATCCTGCTGGCCGCGCTGTGCACCTACGCCATCGGCTACCGGTTCTACTCCAAGTGGATCGCCGCGCGGGTGCTGGTGCTCGAACGACCGCCGCGCCACGCCGTGCGAGGTGCACGACGACGGCAAGGATTTCGTCAAGACGAACAAGTGGATCGTCTTCGGCCACCATTTCGCCGCCATCTCCGGGCCCGGGCCGCTGGTGGGCCCGGTGCTGGCGGCCCAGTTCGGCTATCTGCCCGGCACGCTCTGGATTCTGATCGGCGTGGTGCTGGGCGGCGCGGTGCAGGATTTCGTGATTCTGTTCGCCTCGATGCGGCGCGACGGCAAATCGCTGGGCCAGATGGTGAAGGAGGAGCTGAACACGCCGGCGGGCTACATCGCGCTGGTGGCCATCCTGGCCATCATGGTCATCCTGCTGGCGGTGCTGGCGCTGGTGGTGGTGAAGGCGCTGGCGGAAAGCCCCTGGGGCGTGTTCACCGTGGGCGCGACCATCCCCATCGCCATGTTCATGGGCGGCTACCTGCGGTTCTGGCGCGATCGGCAAGGTGCTGGAAGCGTCGGCCATCGGCGTGGTGCTGCTGCTGCTGGCGGTGTGGGGCGGCAAGCTGTGTCTATGAATACGCGCCGCTGGTCGCAGGTGTTCACGCTCGGCGACGAACCGCTGGCCTGGGCGATCATCGTCTACGGCCTGGCGGCGAGCGTGCTGCCGGTCTGGCTGCTGCTGGCGCCGCGCGATTACCTGAGCACCTTCATGAAGCTGGGCACGATCTTCGCCCTGGCGCTGGGCATCTTCCTGGTGCTGCCCGACCTCGCAGATGCCGGCGCTGACCCGGTTCGTGGACGGCTCGGGCCTGGTGGTGGCGGGCAAGGTGTTTCCGTTCTGCTTCATCACCATCGCCTGCGGCGCCATCTCCGGCTTCCACACGCTGATCGCCAGCGGCACCACCCCAAGCTGATCACGCGCGAGAGCTACGCCCGCCCGATCGGCTACGGGGCGATGTGCCTGGAATCGCTGGTGGCCATCATGGCCATGATCGCCGCCTGCACCCTGGACCCGGGCGTTTACCTCAGCATGAACGTCAAGGGCGACCCGGCCGCCACCGTGGCCGACGGTGACCGTCGCTGGGTTTCCCGGTGACCGTCGAGCAGATGGACGAGCTGGCGCAAGCGAGGTCGGCGAGAAAACGCTGTTCGGCCGCACGGGCGGCGCCGCCACGCTGGCGGTGGGCATGGCCAGATCTTCTCGAAGGTCGGTCGGCGCAGCGCTGGCTCGATCTCTGGTACCACTTCGCCATCATGTTCGAGGCGCTGTTCATCCTGACCACCCTCGACGCCGGCACGCGGGTGGGGCGCTACATCCTGCAGGACTTCCTGGGCAACCTCTGGAAGCCGCTGGGCGACACCACGCAACCTCGGGCGCCAACCTGCTGGCCAGCGGACTGATGGTGAGCGGCTGGGGCTACTTCCTGATCCAGGGCGTGCGCGACCCGCTCGGCGGCATCAACTCGCTCTGGCCGCTCTTCGGCATCGCCAACCAGATGCTGGCCGCCATCGCGCTCTGCCTGGCCACGACGATCATCCTGAAGAACTCAGCTCGCGAGAGTCAGCCGGGGCCGCCGTCCGATCCTGGCGCCCCAACACGCCGTCGCAGTCCCTGGTTCGCGCTGGTGACCTTCGTGCCGCTGGTCTGGCTGGTGGCGGTGACCTTCACCGCGGGCGTGCAGAAGATCTTGCATGCCGATCCGCGCATCGGTTTCCTGGCGCAGGCGGACAACCTGAACAAGGAGTTGCCGGCGCTGGAGCAAGCGGTTGCAGAGGCGCGGACGGCCGGAGACTCGGCAGCCATCGGGGCGGCGGAGAAGGCGCTGCGCACGAACCGCACCCTTGGGTTCAACAACCGTCTGGACGCGGTCGTTGCCGCCGCGTTCCTCGGCCTCGTCTCAGTGATCGTGGTCCTGAGCGTGCGCGAATGGGTGTTGCTCCTGGCTCGACGCAAACCCGCAGTGCTCCGCGAAAGCGAGCCTGTCTGGTTGGCGGACTACGCGGTGATCGAGGGGGGACGCAGGTTCAGCGGCGTGGCCGGAACGGCGGCGCTGACGGTTGCCCTCGCGCGCGAGTTGTCCGGCGAAGCGCATTTCGAGCGGGCCCGGCACGAGCAGGCCGGCGTTTGCACCTGTCCCGTCCCGGGTGCCGGCGCCAAGTCCGCCGAACAGCTCTACCTCGAAGTGACGGAGCACCGGTTCAACGGCGTCCGACGGTGTTGTTGAGGCGAAACCCTCGTAGCCGCCTGACGCGGGTCGGCGCTGATCCCCAACGACCTGAAATCGTGCGGGGACTCACGGCGACAGGTTGGTGGAATGTGGCGACCTCCAAGGATCAGCCTAGCCGGGTCGAAACCTGGAACGCAGATCCTCCGGCAGCCACCACTTGATCAGCGGTGCTGTCATGGCTGTGGTGAGCAGGGCCATGATCACCAGCATGGTGAACAGCTCGCGGTTCAGCAGCTTGAGATCGAGCCCGACATTGATGGCGACCAGGGCCATCAGGGCGCGGGTATTCATCAGCGCCGCAATGCAACCGGCCTCGCGCGCGCCTTGACCGGTGAGCCGGGCGGCGACGAAGCACCCGCCCAGTTTGCCTGCCACCGCCACGAGGAGAACCACCCCGCAGCCGATCCAGGCCCAGCCACCGCGCAGTGTTCCGATCTCCGTGTTCAGGCCGGTGTTGGTGAAGAAGATCGGCACCAGGGCCACCAAGACGAAATCGGAGAACCGATTCCGCCAGGCCCGGACCAGGCTGACCTCGGCATGCAGGGCCACGCCCAAGAGAAACGCGCCAAAGATGCTGAACACGCCCAGCCGGTTGGTGACCAGACAGCAGCAGAACAACGCCACCAGCAAGAGCACCATGTAACCGGGGGACAGGACCGGCTCGGCCTGGCCCGCGGTGACCTTGCGCCAGCCCCGGCGCAGCCAGGGGCCAACGACCTTCTGCAGCGCCAGCACGAAGAGCAGCAGCCCGCCGATTTGCAGCAGCAATGCGGTGGTGTCGAACCCGGCCGTCACCACCGCGCTGGCCACCGCCAGCAGCACCCAACCCGTCACATCGTCCATGGCCGCGGCACTGATCGCCATCGCCGCCAAAGGTGTCCGCTCCAATCCCCACTCCAGCAGCATCCGCCCCATGATCGGCAAGGCCGAGATCGACAGCGCGATGCAAAAGAACAGGACGAATCCGAGCGAGGGCAGGTCCGGCGCGAACGTCCGGTGAAGCCACGGCCCGACCGCCAACCCGACGGCGAACGGAGCTGCAATGCCCAACACAGACACCGCCAGCACCGTGCGGGAACGGGTGCGGAGATGCCCGAAATCGAACTCCATCCCCACTTGGAACAGCAGGAAGATCAGACCGATCTTGCCCAGTAACTGAAGCGATTGCTGGGTCTCCGGCGGGAAGAGGACCGGCCAGTCCGACGGCCACACCAGCCCCAGCGCCGACGGCCCAAGCAGAACCCCAGCCAGAATCTCCCCCACGGCCCGCGGTTGATGCAGCCGCCGCGCCAGCCAGCCAAACGCCCATGCGGCCAGCACGATCACCATCCACTGAATCAGGACCTGCTTGACGTGGAACTCAATGACGGCGGGGTTCATGTCGGGTGTGTTCTCGCAGGGCGATGGATGGCCGGATCGCCGGGGCGGCGCAAGCGGATTCGTCGGCGGAGCGCGGACCGCTGAGTCCGCGCGTTGGGCAGGGAGGGATCATTCCGCCGAAGTCAGGATTTGCGGGTTCTCACGGACAGGGTTGTTCGCCCTCCTATCGGGCTGGACCACCGGTTTGCGGAATGCTCGCGTGGGCCTTCACACCTCGACCTGCATTCCCAGCTCCACCACGCGATTGGGCGGCAGTTGGAAGAAGGCGGCGGCCGATTGGGCGTTGCGCGCCATGGCGGCGAACAGCCCCCGGCGCCATCGCGCCAAGCCGGGCCCTTTCCGCGCCAAAACCGTTTCCCGGCTGAGGAAATAGGTGATGCGCTCGGGCTGCAGGTCCAGCCCGCGCTCCCGACACGCCTCGATCAACCGCGGTACATCCGGCTGTTCCATGAAACCGTAATGGCCCGTGACCCGGTGGATGTCGGCGCTCAACTCCTCCACCTGGAACCGTTCCGCTTCCGGCACGAACGGCCGGTCCCGCGTCAGGATGGTCAGAATCACGACACGCTCGTGCAACACCCGGTAATGCTTGAGGCTGTGCAACAAGGCAATGGGCGTGCCGGTTGGGTTGCCGGACAGGAACACCGCCGTCCCCGGAACCCGCGGCAGATCCCCACGGACCAATTCCTTTAGGAATAGATCAAAGGGCAGATAGCTGTCCGCCAGGAGTGCCCGCAGAGCCTGCCGTCCCCTCCACCAGGTTGTCATCAGGGCAAACACGCCGAACCCGACGCACAGCGGGAACCAGCCGCCCTGCAAGAGCTTCAAGCCATTGGCGGTGGCGAAGGCCAGTTCCACCACCAGGAAACCCCCGCACACCACGCCCGCCCGCGCCGCACCCCAGTGCCAGACCCGCCGCGCCACCGCATAGAACAACAGGCTGGTGATCACCATCGTGAGAGAAACCGCGATTCCATACGCGCCGGCCAATCCACTCGAGGACTGGAACCCCAGCACCAGCCCCATGCAGGCCAGCAGGAGGAACGCGTTCACCTGCGGCATGTAGATCTGTCCGCGCTCCGCGTGCGAGGTGTGTTCGATATGCATCCGCGGCAGGTATCCCATTTGGATCGCCTGCATGGTCAGCGAGTAGGCTCCCGAAATCATCGCCTGCGACGCGATCACAGCCGCCAGGGTCGAGAGCCCCACCAATGGCAGCACGGCCCACGGCGGTGCCAGCAGAAAGAAGGGATTCCGGGCCGCCTCGGGATTGGACAGCAACAGCGCGCCTTCCCCCAGATAATTCAGACCCAATCCGGGAAACACCAAGGCAAACCAGGCTTGCCGGATCGGGCGCGCCCCGAAATGCCCCATGTCCGCATACAGCGCCTCGGCCCCGGTCACGGACAGGAAGACGGCGCCCAAGACCACGAACGCAGCGGATCCGTGCTGGGCCAGGAAAAGCAGGGCATAATGTGGGCTCACGGCGGCAAGAATCTCCGGCGCCAGCAGGATGCCGCGCACGCCCAACACCGCCAGGGTTGCAAACCACACCAGCATCACCGGGCCAAAGATGCCCCCCACACGCCCCGTGCCGAACCGCTGAATACTGAACAACACCAGCAAGACCACAATGGCCAGCGGGACCACGTAGGGCTTGAACAGCGGAGTCGCCACTTCCAGCCCCTCCATCGCCCCCAGCACGGTCAGCGCCGGGGTGAGCATGCTGTCCCCGTACAACAGCGCCGCTCCGAACAACCCCGCCACCACCAACGCCCGCACAACCCGATCCGACGCGCCTTCCCTGCCTCGCATCCCAAGCGAAAGCAACGCCAGAATGCCGCCCTCCCCCTTGTTGTCCGCCCGCAGGATCAGCCCGAGATACTTCAGCGAGACAATCAACGTCAGCGACCAGAGGACCAGCGAGACAATCCCCAGCACGTTTTCCGGCGAAGCCGGAACCCCATGCCGGCCCGTGAAACACTCACGCAGGGCGTAGAGCGGACTGGTGCCGATGTCACCATAGACCACCCCCAGCGCCCCCACCGCCAGGGCCAGCTTGTACCGACTGTCCGATGTGTTCATCAGCAGGGAAATGGTGCGCGATAGAGGGTTCGAACCTCTGACCCCTTCCGTGTCAAGGAAGTGCTCTACCACTGAGCTAACCGCGCACAACGGGGAGCGTTATGCTGCCCAACGGGCCGGCCCGCTGGCAAGGCCGAATTCCGGCCCCTTTCCAGTCCGCCTCCCGCGCGCTTTTCCGAGGTTTTCAGCTTCGGGGCGATCGGCTACCGTGTGCCCATGAAAATCGAGTCCCTCCATCTCGGCATGCAGGTGCGCCATCCTCAATACGGCCTCGGCACCGTCAAATCCATCAACCCCACCGCCGCGGAGATCGAGTTCACGGACGGCACGCGCTTGCTGGCTCCCGAACCGGCCGGCCTGGAACCGGCGGAGGCCCGGGCGCATCTCTCGGGTCTGTCGCTGCCTCTCAAGGATCTCATCGCTGAGACCTCGACGGCCACCGTCCGGGCGCTGGGCTTGGAGCGTCCTGAATCCGTGGACGCCCAACTGGGCGCCCGATGGCATCGGGGCAAGCTCGTGATGCACCCGTCCGACCCGACCCTGCAAGCCAAGGAGGTCCCCCTCGAAACCTTCTTCCACAAGGTCGTCATGGTCCGGAACAACCTCCGTGTGCTCGAACAGAAAATCAACGCCCACGAACAACTTTCCGATGCCGACAAGGTGGAGATGCAGCAATACATCACCCGCAGCTACGGTTCCCTGACCACCTTCAACGTGCTGTTCCGGGAAAAGGAAGACCAGTTCTGAGGCCACAAATGGTGCACGCTGCAGGGTTCGAACCTGCGACCCCTTCCGTGTGAAGGAAGTGCTCTACCGCTGAGCTAAGCGTGCAGCCGGAGCCTAGGTTAGCGTTCGCCAGCCCGCTGGCAAGCTCCGGTTGACCCTCTGTGCTCACACCTTCAGCTTCTGCTGGAGAATCTCCCCCACCAACGCCGGGTTGGCCTTGCCCTGGCTGAGCTTCATGACCTGCCCCTTGATGCGGTTGAGCGCAGCCACCTTGCCCGCCCGGTAATCCGCCGCCGGCCCCGGGTTGGCGGCGATGGCCTTGTCGCACAGGGCCTCGAGGGTGCCGACATCGCTGACTTGGGCCAAGCCCCGCGCCTCGACGATGGCAGCGGGGGCCTGGCCGGTGTCGAACATCTCGGCGAACACCTGCTGCGCGGACGAACTGCTGATGGCCTTGTTCTCCACCAAGCCGATGAGTTCGAGCAGTTGGGCGGGGGTGAACTTCAGGCTTGCCAGCCTGGAACGTAGCGCAGGCCTCCCGCCTGCATCTTCGTCAACGGCCTCAGCAGGCGAGACGCCTGCGCTACTCTCAGCCAGCTTGGCCTGGAGATTGTTGATGACCCAGTTGGCCACCGCCTTGGGATTCTTCGCCTGCTTCGCCAGGGTTTCAAAATATTCGCCCAACCCCACGTCGTTCTTGAACACCTCGGCATCGCCAGCCGGCAGCTCGTACGCCCGCATGAACCGCTGCTTGCGGGCCAGGGGCAACTCGACCATGCGTGACCGCACCTCCGCCAGCCATTCCGGGCTGGGTTCGAAGGGCATGAGATCGGGTTCGGGGAAATAGCGGTAATCGTGCGCATGCTCCTTGGTGCGCATCTCCTCGGTGATCCCCCCCGCATCATCCCAGCGCCGCGTGGATTGAATCAGGGTTCCACCGCTCTGGAGCACCTTGATCTGGCGCGGGATCTCGTAACCCAGCGCCCGGCGAACCCCCGAGAAACTGTTCATGTTCTTGATCTCGATCTTGGCCCCGAGTTCGGTCGCACCCTTGGGCCGCACACTGACATTCACGTCGCACCGCACCATGCCCTTCTCCATGTCGCAATCGCTGATGCCGCCGTAAACGAGGAGATCCTTGAGCGCGTTCAAGTATTCGTAGGCCATGTCCGCGCTGGTCAGGTCCGGTTCGGACACGATTTCCAACAGCGGCACGCCGGCGCGGTTGAAGTCGACGCCGCTCTGACGCTCGAAATGGCTGTTCTTGCCGACATCCTCTTCGAGGTGGGCGCGGGTGATCCGGACGCGCGCAATCCCGCCCTGGAACTCGAAGTCCAGATGGCCGTTGCGCGTGCTGGGCTGGTCGTATTGGGTGATCTGGTAATTCTTGGCGACGTCGGGATAGAAGTAGTTCTTGCGGTCGAACTTGGCGCGGGCGGGGATCTCGCAGTTCAGAAGCAGTCCGGTGAGCACCGTCAGCCTGAGTGCCTCCTCGTTGGCCACCGGCAACACGCCCGGCATGCCCAGACAGACCGGGCAGACGTGGGTGTTGGGTGGCGACCCGAAGGCGTTGGCGCAGCCGCACCACATCTTCGACTGGGTCTTAAGCTGGACGTGTGTTTCCAGGCCAATGACGGCTTCGTATTCCATAACGGCGGGGGAAGTTTAATCACGGATGAACAGGTCCCAGTCCATCGAGTAGCGCGGCATGCCCAGCAGGCGCATGGCTTGTCCGCCGATGAGCAGATAACGAACGTGTGCCGCGTTCAGTCGTTGGAGCAATTCGGTCATTTCCGGGTGGCCTGTTCCGCCCACTGTCGGAGCAACGACCGCTTCCAGTCGTTCATCGCAACATGTGGAGAGAACCGCTGGCTCTTGAATTCGGACAGCCTCACGGGCTCCGGGGCGGGCATGATGCTCGGATTGCCGGCCCACAGGCGATACTTGGCCCTGTAGTCGTCGGTGATCTTCATGACGTGGTTCAAATCCGCCGAAAGAATACCGGTTTGGCCTGCCGTCGGCAACCCGACCGATTCTCAAGCCAATGAGGGCTTCTCGGCGTGCCAGGGCGTTGATTGCTCGTAAGCATGGGCCACCCGGAGAATGCTTTCCTCGCCGAACGGTTTGCCAAGCAACTGCAACCCGATCGGCAGCCTCGGCGATTCAGCGAATCCGCAGGGCAGACTCAAGCCGCAGATGCCGGCCAGGTTGCAGGACAGGGTGAAAATATCCGAGAGATACATCTGGAGCGGGTCCTGGGACTTCTCGCCGATTCGAAACGCGGCGGTGGGGGTTACGGGCGTGACGATGGCATCCACGGTTTCAAACGCCCTCAGGAAATCCCGCCGGATGAGGGTGCGAACCTTCTGCGCCCGCAGATAGTAGGCATCGTAGTAGCCGCTGCTCAGCACATAGGTCCCCAGGATGATGCGGCGCTTGACCTCGTCGCCGAACCCCTGTCCGCGCGTGTTGGCGTAGAGTTCAATGGGATCCCTTCCATCCACGCGCCGGCCGTATCGGACCCCGTCGAATCGGGCCAGGTTGGCGGACGCCTCGGCGGTGGCGATGATGTAATAGGTGGCCACCGCGTAATCGGTGTGCGGGAGCGAAATCTCGACCGGTTCAGCCCCCAAGTCCTGCAATTGCTTCACTGCCGCATCCACCGCCGCCTTGACCTGGGGATCCAGCCCGCCGGCGTCAAAGTATTCCTTGGGCAGCCCGAGCTTCAGTCCACGCAGCTCACCCGAGAGGGCTGCGGTGTAGTCCGGCACCGGTTGGGAAACGCTCGTGGAGTCGCGCGGATCCTGACCGCTGATCGCGCCCAGCAGTGTGGCGGCATCGCGCACCTGCTTGGTAAAGGGACCGATCTGGTCCAGGGAGGAAGCATAGGCCACCAAGCCATAGCGGGACACCCGCCCGTAGGTCGGCTTGAGCCCCACACACCCACACAAGGCCGCCGGCTGCCGGATCGATCCGCCGGTGTCCGAGCCGAGAGAGGCAATACATTCGTCCGCCACCACCGCCACCGCGGAGCCCCCCGAAGAACCGCCCGGGATACGGTCCAGATCCCATGGATTCCGCGAAGGACTGAAGGCGGAATTCTCGGTCGAACTGCCCATGGCAAACTCATCCATGTTCAGACGCCCAAAGACGACCGCCCCGGTCGCCCGGAGCCTTTCGGTGACGGTGGCGTCGTAGGGGGAAACGAAATTCTCCAGGATCCGCGAGCCGCAGGACAGGCGCTGGTGTCGCACGGCGATGACATCCTTGAACGCGATCGGCACACCCAGCAGGGGACTCCGGTCCCCGTTCGCGATGCGTTTGTCGGCCGCATCGGCCTGTGCCAGGGCATCCTGTTCGTCCAAAGCCAGGAACGCGCGGAGGCGTCCGTCCACGCGTTGGATCTGATCCAGGCAGGCCGTCAGCACTTCCCGGGCGCTCACCTCCCCGCGCTGGAGGCGGGCGGTTGTTTCAGCGATGGTCAGGGTGTTCAACATCAGAAAGTCGTCTGATCCATGGATCGCTACTCCACAATCTTCGGCACCATGAACAGACCGTTTGCCTGGGACGGCGCGTTCTTCAGGGCTTCCTCTTGGGGCAGGGAGGGACGCGTCCTGTCAGCACGCATCACATTGACCAGCGGGAAGGGGTGGGCAGTGGGTTCGACACCCGATACATCCACCTTCGCCAGTTGCTCGATGTAATCCAGAATCTGGTCCAACTGCCGGCCCAGCTTCTGTTCCTCCTCCGGGGTGAGGCGGATCCGAGCCAGGTGAGCCACGTAGGTCACGTCCATGTGGGCGTCTGCCATGGCGACAGACTGCGGAGGAAGGCTTGGAAAGGCAACGCCGGAGGTGGTCAGGCCCAGGGCAAACGGCTCAAACCACTTGCAAGCCGGTTCTCGAACAGGGTGCTAGTTCTCGCCCCGGTTCATGTGCCGAAGCAGGCGTTCGTTCAGATCGCGGGCGGCGTTGTAGCCGGAGCTTTTCAGTTTGATGTGGAGGGCCGCCACCTCGATCAGGCGGGCCAGGTCGCGCCCCGGTCGCACCGGGATGGTCATGTGGGGGATGTCCTGACCGAGAATCTGCGTGAATTGCTGATCCATGCCCACCCGGTCGATGTCATCGACCTGATCCCAAGCCGTGAGGGTGACCACCAGATCCACCCGTTTCTGTCGGCGGATGCTGCGGACGCCAAACATGGAGGCGACATTGATGATGCCGATGCCCCGCACCTCCATGTGATCCCGGGTGATTTCCGAACTGGTCCCCATCACATCCTTGCCGTCTATCAGGCTGACCTTGGTGACATCGTCGGCCACCAGGCTGTAGCCTCGCTCGATCAGCGCCAGGACGCTTTCACTCTTTCCGATGCCACTCTCCCCTTTGATGACCACGCCCACGCCCAGGATGTCCACCATGCTGCCCATCTCGGTGGCGCGGGGTGCGAACATGGACTCCAGGGCCAGCGTGGCCTGGTTGATAAACTTCATCGTGATCAAGGGGCATTGGAATACCGGCACCTGAGCCCGCTGGGCCGCTTCCAGGAACTCCGGGGACGGATACAGCCCGCGGCTGAACACGACACAGGGGATTCGAAAGGAAAAGAAGGACTCCAGATGGCGGGGCAACTCCTCGGAAGGCAACGACTTGAGATAAAACGCCTCCGCGTTGCCGATGACCTGAATGCGCTTGTAAGCGAAATACTTGGTGAAACCCGTCAGCCCAAGACCAGGCCGGTTGACGGTGGGCTCACGAATGATGCGGTCCATCCCGCCGGAGTCCTTCAACAATTTGAGTTGCAATTCCTCTCCATGGAGGGTGTGGAACGATTCCACCGTGACCCGATCGTGTTTAAAGTGTGGCATGTTGAGGCTCTTTCATCGTCGCGCGCAGTGGCTGCCGCTCACATGTTGAAGTCCGGGCCCAGATAGATTTCGCGCGCCTTCGGATCATTGGCCAGGAACTCTGCCGTGCCCTCGCAAAGCACCTCGCCCTTGTGGATGATGTAGCCGCGATCGATCAGCTTGAGCATTTCCCGCACGTTGTGATCCGTGATCAGAATTCCCAACCCGCGCTCGCGCAACCGGCGGACAATTTTTTGCACCTCATAGACGGCGATCGGATCAATCCCGGCGAAGGGTTCATCCAGGAGCAACAGGCGTGGGCTGGTCACGAGCGCGCGCGTGATCTCGAGCCGACGCTTCTCGCCGCCGCTGAGCGTGTAGGCCATACTGCCGGCCAGTCCGCCCAATTCCAGTTCGTCCAACAAGCTCCTCAGCCGGATGCCCTGTTCCAACCGCCCCACCTTGCACGTTTCGAGGATGGCCAGGATGTTCTGCTCGACTGTGAGCTTGCGAAAGACCGACGGTTCCTGGGTCAGGTAGCCCATGCCCCGGCGGGCACGCAGGTGCATCGGGAGTCGCGTGATCTCCTGTCCGTCAAAGAGCACCCCCCCCTCATCCGGTCGCACCACACCGACCACCATGTTGAAGGTCGTCGTCTTGCCCGCCCCGTTCGGCCCCATCAGACCGACAATCTCACCCGGGGCCACCCGGATGGACACACCGTTGACAACCCGCCGGCTGCGGTATTCCTTCACCAACCCTTCCGTCGCCAACAGACTGCCGTTTTGTTCGGTCGCTGAGTCCCCGATTGGTTGAGTCTCATTCATCAGGAATGGCGCTGTCGGCTGCCGGACCCTCCGCCGTTGCGGGACGGGAAATGGCACCGGGATTGTCTGCAGTCGGCGGTCTTGTGGTGGCCTCCGGAACGCTGTTGGTCCCCGTCACCGCGTCAGTCCGGTAAATCATGCGCTGGTTGGTGGCCCGGATCTGGTTGCGGATCCGGTCCCAAATGATCACGTCGCCGTAGAGCGTGCCTTCCTGGCGCTCGATTCTTGGGCTGGGATGCCCGGTGAGCTCCACCTGCTCATTGGTGACCGATCCGCTGACGCTGTAGGTGTACACGGCCTGGTCAGCGTAGGCACGGTTGGTCCGGCCCTGCTCGTCGATCAGCAGCACGACCACATTGGTCTGCGCCACCACCCGCTCGACGCGGTTGCCTTCCTGCGGCACGTCGGCGGACAATTGTTCGCAGGTCAGGTGAATGCGCGGATCCTCCAGCCGGACGTTGCCCCGGTACAGGGCGGACCGGGTCTTGATCCCCAGCTCCACCGTGTCCGAATAGATGTGGGTCTCCGGTCGCGTGGAGGCGGAAACAGTCGCAGGCGTTGAAGCGGAGGCGTCCCTAGCCGACATCACCGGTTCAGCCGGCGGCGCGTCGGGCTGTGGGTTTGCCGGCCGGTCGAGGGGTTGTGCCACGGCCATGGCAGAACAAGCCAGGACCAAGATGGGAGGAAGGCAGACTCTCATGGTTGAGGAGACAGGAGTGGAACAGGACGGATCACGGTGTGGACCCGGTTGGAAATGGTGAGAATGGCCTCGGTTTCCCGCCAGAGGAAACCCTCGCCGTCGGTGAAGAAGCGACCGTCAGCCGTGCTCATCTCCAGAGGTCCCGAGGACGCCGCGCTTCGCCGATCCGGATCGTAGAGGCAGTCGTCCGCGCGCAGAATAAACTGCCCCACTCCATCCTCGCGAAAGGTCTGCAGCTTGAGCTTCCGGATCAGGATCCTGCCGCCGCCTTGCGGAACGGCTTCGCGCCCCTCCAGCAAGGACTTCATCCGGGTTTCGTGCGGCACCCCGTAGTAGGAGGGCAGGCTGAAGTCCCGGAACTGGCCCAGAGGCAGCGGTTGAGCCAGACAGCCGAGGGAAACCAACAGGCTGCCGATCAACCATCGGGTTCTGCCGTTTGGCCCAGCAACCGTATTGTGATCTTCAGTTGGCATGCTCCGCAAGAATGGCAGCCCACTTTCCCTGAGCCTTGAGAATCAGCTCGCACACTTCGCGCACGGCGCCCTGCCCCCCTCGCGCACGTGTGACAAGGTCAACCTGCGCTTTCACTTCCCGCACCCCGTTGGCCGGCGCAATGGCCACTCCGGCCCGGCGGATCATCCCCAGATCCAGGACATCATCTCCGACGTAGCAGACGCATTCCCACTTCAAACCCAGTTTGCGCAGCAGCGCCTCCGTGGCAGGCACCTTCCCCTCCGTCGGTTGAAGGAGAAAATCAATCTTCAGATCGCGGGCCCGAACCCGGGTGGCCGCTGAGGGACGGGCGGACACCCAGCCGACCCGGATCCCGCACTTGCGGAGAAACAGCAGGCCCAGACCATCGGGAACGTTGTACTGCTTGAATTCACCACCGGGTCCCATGAAGACGGATCCATCGGTCATGACTCCGTCCACGTCGCACAGCAGCAACTGCACCCGGCCGAGACGGCTCTTGAGGGAAAGGCGGGGCATATCAGTTAAGGGCCTGCCGCACCTGGAGCAGTTGCCGGAGGAGCCGGCTCATCTTCCGCAAGGGAATCATGTTCGGGCCGTCACTCAAGGCTTTCTCTGGGTCGGGATGTGTCTCGATGAACACGCCTGAAGCCCCTGCCGCTACGGCCGCCCGGGCCAGCACCGGCGCAAACTCCCGCTCGCCCCCCGAGCGGTCACCCGCCCCACCCGGCAGTTGTACCGAGTGCGTCACGTCGAACACCACCGGCAGACCCAACCGCTGCAGGATGGGAATGGACCGCATGTCCGCCACCAGGTTGTGGTAGCCAAATGTGGTCCCCCGCTCGGTCACCAGAATCCGTTCAGCACCAGCAGCCCGCGCCTTTTCCACGACGCGCCCCATGTCGCCGGGCGCCAGGAACTGACCTTTCTTGATGTTCAGAATCCGGCCCGTGGCAGCAGCGGCTTCGATTAAATCGGTCTGCCGACAGAGGAAAGCGGGGATTTGCAGAACATCCACCACCGTCGCCGCGACGGCCACCTGGGCCTCTGTATGGACGTCCGTCAGCACCGGAACACCAAACTCGCGCTGCACACGGCTCAACACCTTGAGCCCGGACTCGATCCCCGGGCCGCGGTAAGATTTTGCGGAGGTGCGGTTGGCTTTATCGAAACTGGCTTTGAAGGTGAAGGACAACCCCAGCTTGCTGCACGTCTTCAACAACGACTCCGCCACCCGCAAGCACAAGGACTCGCTTTCAATCACGCACGGACCGGCAATGACAAACAAGCCCCGCGGCGAGGTGTATTGCTTCCAAAGACTGGCGCTGGCAACTGGCACCCGGATGTTTTATCAGCGCGCCCGCCCTGTGTAAACACGGGGCGCGACCAGGAACGCCAACTTCCGGCTGCACCCCACGCCTGTCGATGCGTCTCCTGCAAGCTCGAAAGCTGTCCACGCCGAGACGCCCGCTGCCGGATAAATCCAGCGTTTCGGCCCAGATGCGCCGCATAGGACTCAAGTCGGCGTTCTAATCTCCTTCAGCGCCGACGGCACCAGCACCCGCAATCCGTGCGGTTCCACCCCAAAGGTGACCGGCAGATGACCCGCCCACTCGCCATCGACCTCCACGGACACCAACTCGCTGCTCTCCAAACGAACCGTCTTGCCCCGCAGCCGTTGGACCATCCCTGCCGGAATCCGACCGGTCAGGAGCAGCGGCGGACCGCAGCGGAGCAGCGTCAGCAAGTTGACTCGGGGGAAAACGCACACTTCCAGGAATCCACTGCGCAGATCCCCGTCCGGGAAGATGTGAAAATTCCCGCCATAAAGCCGTCCGTTGCCGATCAAGATCATCTGGCCCGGCGTCACCACCTCATTGGCCGTGACCGAGATCGAGGGCGGGCGCTCCGCCAATGCGCGGAACCCGGCCAGGACGTATGCGAACGGACCCACCTGCTTCTTGGTCTGCCAATCCACCAATTCAATGGCACGCGCATCCAGACCAGCGCCCGCCAGTTGGGTGAAAAAGTGGCGAACCGTTTTGCCCTGGCTCACCCGCTCGATCCAGGGCAGGTCCACCTGAATCTCCCGGCCCTTCGCCACCACCTCCCAGGCGGCATGCGGCTTCAGCGGAATGCCCAACTCGCGCGCAAACACGTTCACCGTGCCCAAGGGGATGAAGCCCAGTCGCGTTCGCTCAAAGCCCCCAGGGACGTCCCCAATCCCGTTCAAAACCTCGTTGAGCGTCCCATCACCTCCCGCCGCCACCACCGTGTCGTGCCCTTCCCGAACGGCCTCAGCCGCCAACCGGCGTGCGTGACCCGGAGCGCCTGTGAGTTTGAACACCGAGGCTGCCGCGATGGGATCCAGCTCCGCCCGGAATTTCCGGGCCTTTTCACCCTTGGCGGCTGGATTGAAAATAACACAGGGACGCACGCGCAAAATGATTCACGGGTTGGGTGCACACCGTCGAGTCGAAAGGCGACGGGAAACGAGAGCACAACGCCTGACGCGAATGGCAAGAATTTCCGCGAGCGGACTAGGATGAACAACGAAGGACTCGGAGATCACCAAAAGTCGGCGGCTCCCAGAGAACCCGGGCGGATCGCCCACACCAAAGTTCACTTCGTGCTCTCCGTTCTCCGTGGTGCTATCCGGCACTGTTCACCGACGGCGGACGACGCACCGAGCGAGAAACAGGAGGAAACCACCCGACACCAAGACGATGGGCGAGGGCTCCGGCACCGGCGAGACGGCCCCTTCGAAGGTGACATTGTCAAACGCCAACCAACCGTTCTGGTGGGCTGAGCCCCACCCATAAAAACGAATCGTGACAGTTTCGCCGTCCGCTGTTGTGACGTTGGTGAAGTTCACCCCCACGTTCTGCCAGACGCCGACCGGACTGAAGTTCTGCGAATCCGCCAACGTCAGGCTGACCCCATTATAGATGCGCACTTGGCCGTTCAGGGGGCCGTCTTTCTCTCCCGCCGTTCGCTTGTCCACGCTGCGCTGCACATCAAACGATAGAGTCGTCAGATTCAAGGAGTAGCCGGCGGCCGGAGTGATCGTGAACTGAAAGTATTCCCCGAGATCCTGTGCGGCGGCGAGCGTCCAGTTCGCGCTCTCGAAAAGCTCCGACACGCTGAGAGCACTCACATTCACGCGACTGAAAGGCGTGAACGTCAAATTGGCCGCCGCCGGTGTATTGGTGTCCCCGGCCGGGTCGGGACCGGGAAATGTGTAAGTGCCCAGGGTCGCGCCGCTGGCTGTGGAAATGGTCAGCCACGCGACCCACCCGATCATTGCGAAGGGACAGATTCCGCTTCCCCTGAGCCACAGGGTGGGGCCGCGCTGTGCGCGGCCCGGGCGCCGGAGCACCGGCGCCCCACCGGGTTCATGGTCGCCGGGCGCGATTTTGAAAGCGTGTAGGCTCTTCATGATTGCCTTGGCAGGCTAGTGGGACGCTTCAAGCCAACCAACAAGAGAAAGACCCTTGGCTAGAAGCAACCCTCGACTCACTCAACCGGTTGATTCACCGCAGGCAGACACTCGGCGATGGTGGCCAAGAGTTGTTCGATGTTCAGGGGCTTCTGGAACAGCATCGAAGGTTGAAAACGATCCGCGTGAGCCT
Organism: uncultured Verrucomicrobiae bacterium; assembly: GCA_963751435.1. Lineage (GTDB taxonomy): Bacteria > Verrucomicrobiota > Verrucomicrobiia > Limisphaerales > DSYF01 > JALOTU01. The sequence goes on from CAVVUP010000029.1 coordinate 180,547, forward strand.
GGTGCTTTTGAATGCTGTCGGCCGTGATGAAGAGCACCGGCTTGTCCCACGCAAGCCCGATGTGTCGAAGCCAGTCCGCAACGCCGAATCCATCCCAATTGAAGGTCGGGTCCGGCGGAAAGCTGATGTCCAGGATGAACAAGTCCGGAGCGGCGCTGCGCGCGACCGTCACCGCCTCCGAGGGATCCACCGCCGTAAACACCTCATAGCCGGCAGCCTTCAGCTTGTACCGGAGCAGGTGAAGGATCACCTTGTCATCGTCCACCACGAGTATCTTCTGTCTATTCATGAACTTTGCACTAGTTGGCAGGGAATCGGCGTTAACTTGCCTCATTCCGGGGCATCCCACGAAACCAATACCCTGTTTCAGCATCTTCAGTGCCGCCACGTCACCGTCAGCGTGGTCTCTCAACGTAGACATCGTTGTCTGCCGGACTGGCTGAGGCGGGGCAATGAGACCCAGAGTGGGGACGGTGCGGCTTGAGGTCGGCGTTCCTGGCGGCCAAGCACAGGGGCTCGCGGACAAAAAGCAGGCGCCGCTCGGAAGCGGCGCCTGCCCAACCAAACCAGCAACCCAGAAGAAATCAAAGTTCAGCCCAACTCGTGGGGATGAAGCCCCGGCTGGGACCAACGTTGGCCAGGTTTTCGTCGTAGTGGAAGTTGAAGTGACCGTTCATCTTCACACTTCGGGTCACACTGGCTCCGACGAAGTCGTAGGTATTGTTCCCTCCGCCACCCAGCGTGAAGTCCGCGTGGTTGGCATAGATCGCGCCGGTGAAGGCTGCGTTTCCGCCAAAGACAATCTCCGTGTTGCTGGGCAGGCCAAAGTAAAGAAAGCTCGCCGCGTTGCCACTTTCATTCACGACGCCGTTCCCCCCGACCTTGAACTGGCTGCCGCCCATGTACACCGTCAACCTTTGCGCACTGGAGCTGATGCGAATCTCATCCTTGCCCGTCAGGCTGACATTGCCAGTGAAATAGACGCGTGCGTTGACGCCGGAACCCACATAGACGCTGCCGCTCAAGGTGGACGCCTTGTAGTCTCCCGCTCGAGGTGATGACATGCCGGTAGGTCACCCCGTTGATCACCACGCCCTTCTTGCCTGCATCTGGCAAGGCAAACCACGTGGTCTCGGGGATATTCACATCATCCAATCGCACGTTCATGTCATCGCTGGAATAGCCCGGCTGAATCCCACCTTTTCCGGTCGACACCCACGCTTCCGAGCCCGCGGATCCGTTAGGTCCAATGGAGATGGTCCCTCCGGGTCCCGTGCTCACATGGCCCATGATGTCTGCGTTCCCGAGACTCACGGAATCGATGATGTCATAATTGCTGGCCACGTCCCCGTTGTCATTGCGCTTGCTGGGATCATAGATGCCAAACGTGGCCCCCGGAGCCCAATAACTGGCATTCGGATCCGCCGAGTTGAAGCTGTCGGTGGCGATGTTGTTGCCCTTAAAATCGATCTGCTTGTCGGCCAGCATGGCCAGTGACCAAAGGGCGTCCCGCCGTGTGTGCACATGCACCTGGCGCCGGAGGTAGCGGCTCTGGAAGCCACCGAACGCAGTCCCTGCCGCCGCAGTACTGACGGGAACATGCTTATACTCGTAATCATAACGCAGATACCCATAGGCCGTGATGGTCGGGGCGGTCGGGACGCTGTTGGAAATGATGACAAAGTAAAGCGCCCGGTAATCATTGCCCAACCAGCGGATGGTGTAGAACGAATCCGGACCGTACGGGGTCCATTGATCCTGTCCAAGGGAGGCGGACGTGCTCCAATCCAGGAGCTTGGAGTTGTCGTAATTGAACTTGTTGATCATTTGCAACGCATCCTCGACACCCGCTTCAGCAACTGCAATGGACTGGTTCCAGGACTGAGACCGGGCATTGCTGAAGGTTTGGTGTTGGGTCAGCAACAGGAAGCTGGCGAGCGTAGCGCCGATCACAAAGGTGATGACCATGGTGGTGGCCAGCACACTGCCGGCCTCGGACTGCGACTTGGGCGTGGGGATTCTCATACGACGTTCTCCTTTGGACTAATTGCGGATGACGATCTTTGCGGTTTGCACACTTTCCGTGTTCAGCTTGCTTCCCAGAATCTTGCGTGAGCAGCGCCAGCTCACATCCAGGAGTTTGGCTTGGGCCACTGTGGATGCCGGATAGAAGTTGAAATCGTTGGAGGGGTTTCGCTGGGAGATGTTGAAGGACAAGTAATCGCACTGTTCCAGCAACACCTGGCGGGCACCGCCCTTAAGCTGGGTCAGCGTCTCCGCTTGGGGATCATATTCGTAAGCCAGCATGGTTCCGTTGAGCATGCGCAACTGAACCCGATTGGTGGTGAAACTCACCACGGACGCTGCCTGTCGCACCTCCCGGCTCATCGTATCCAGCGCCCGGGTGCTGGCGCGTTCGAGATCGTTGTAGTTGCCCATCGCAACGAAGCTGCGCACGGTGAACATGGTCAAGGTGGCCACAATGGCCAGCACGAACACACCCAACCCCATCGCCACCATCATCTCGACGAGGGTGAATGCGCCTGAACGGGCCAACCTCGCGCCGCTGGCTCGCCAGCGATACACCCGCCCCCTGATGAATGCTCCCTCAGCGATCATAGACATAATTCTGTAGCCCGTTCCTGGAGACCATGGTGGTCATGGATCGGTGCCGAGGTACATTCCCGGACTGCCATTGCACCCCCACAGTCACGAAACGGAGGTTGTTCACGTACGACGGCGCCGGATTCAAGACCGCATTGGTCACGCTGAGCGTGCCGGTGTAGGCGATGCCGTTGGCGGTTGAGCCACCCACTTTCGGGTAGTAGCGCGTGCTGAATGTGCTGGGGACCATGTTGCTAGCCACCACCTGGTTCCAGTTGAACAGGCGGATCCCCTCCATTCTCTCGACCATGATCTGGGTGGCCCGCAGGTTCTCCCGCGATACCTGCGTCATGGCAAACCCAGCCGACATGCCCGCATAAAGCGAAACAAAACTGACCCCGAGAATCCCCACAGCAATGACGACCTCGGCCAGGGTGAAGCCGGCTTGCCGGGGCGGGCGTCGGACAGGTTTGGCACAACTCAAAATCCTCATGGCTACGACTTATTGTTTCCCGAAATCATCCGTTCTCCGTGTTATTACTCAGACAATAGATCGCATTGGCCATGCCAAGAGGATTCCCAACCCCATTCGTTCTAAAGCCGCCCATTTCCGCAACTCATTGAAGATCACGGGACTTGACGGTACGGAAACAAGGAAGCCAGGAGCCGGGTTCTGAGGTTGGCTCGGTTTCAATTTTGAGAACGGAGCAGTGCCGGCTCCTCAAAGTTCGTTCCAGGAAGTCACCAGGTAGCGGGCGTTAGAATTGTAACTCTTCAAAGCTTCGTCGTAATGGAAGCTGAAGTGGCCGTTGAGTGTTGCGGATCGGACGACGATCGAACCGATGAAATCCAACTGGTCGTTTCCGCCGCCGTTGAGCTTGAGGTCGGCGTTGGAGGCGTAGAGCACCGCGGTGATCTCCGCGTTCCCGCTGAAGTTGATATCCTGGACGCTGGGCGTGCACCAGATCATGCAGTTGGCGGCATAACCGCTCTTGTTGATGACGCCGTTTCCGGCAAGATCGATGGAGGAGCCGCCGGCGAAGAGTTCGAGCTTGCCATCGGAGTTGATGAAGATTTCACCATTAAAGCCGTCTCGGGCCACCAAGCGGGCGTTGCCCCGCACGAACACGCTGCCGTTGATCTCATCCACATGGTAATTCACTGGCGACAACCCGGGATTACCTCCATTGAGGATGTAATCGTAGGATTGCGTCGTCACCACGTAATTGGTCGTGTAAATGTTGTAACTGTAGCTATAAACGGGGTAGGTGTAGCTGTAGCCGGTGATCTTGTTGTAATAATATTTCGATCCTTGCTTCGTCACCTCCCCCACGTAAGTGCCTGCGGCGGGGTAGCTCTTGCTCGACGTGTAGGTGGTCAGGGTATTAGCGACCATCCCGGAGGGTTCCGGGCTCGGCCGCACGGAGGTGGTTGCATAGCTGATGTTGGTGATGACACCGGAAGCGGGAGCTGGATTGGGATAATTGGCGGTCGTGGTGGTGCCGCTACTTACGGAGATGTTGGTGGTGGAAACGGTGCCCGAGGTGGGCGTGGCACCGAAAGTGTGGGGCAGTTCGACATCTGGGAAGGTGAAATTGCTGTCGTCTCGGAAGTGGCCCGACTGGATCCCTTTGTTGCCGGCCTGACGCCAGGCGTAGGTGCCTACGCCGCCATTCGGCCCCAGGTTGGGCACCCCTCCCGGCCCAACCACCAAATGGCCGTAGATCTCCGCGTTATCAACAGCGGCGGCGCCAACGAGGCTGGAATTGACATAGACATCGCCATTGCTTCGCAGCTTGGCCAGGTTTCCCGCCGGATAGAGCCCCTTATTGCTGTAGAGTGGATTGTTGGAGTCGAAGCTGTCGGTGAGGACCCCGTTGCCGTTCATGTCCACTCCCTCTTTGGCGATCAGGGCACCTAAGAACAGTCCGCCCTGACGGGTGGCCCGCACCTCAATCGTCCGACTGATCCGTTGCGCCACCGCTGACCGGGAGGTCGAGTCCTGCCCGACCGTGGTACCCGCCACAGCGAGCGTGCCCCCGGCGTTCAAATCGCCAAAAACCGGGGCATCGTGATACCCCACGGACTTGACGATGGGGTTGTTGATGTCGAACGCTTCAATGGTGACGACGTAATGGGAATCCGCCGAGATGGACTGGGCACGCTGGTAGGAGCTGCCGTTGCGGGTCCAGCCGCCCTGTTCCAGGTCGGGACTGTTCGAGTTCAGGTGTTGGAGCCCTTCCTCGATCCCGGCTTCCGCCACCGAGATGGACATATTCCACACCTGCGCCCGGTGTCCGATGAATTGTTGGTGCCGGGCATTCATCAGATAGCCCACGATGCTGATGAGCAGAAACGTGCAGAGGAACAGGGTTACCATCAAAGCGGTTCCCTGCTCGCCGGATCGGGGACTTGGTGGGATTCTCATGCTAAGCCTTCTTATTTCTTGCGGATCACAATCTTGGCTGTTTGAACATCCTCGCTGTTCGCCAGACCGTTCGGCAGGGTGCGTCGCGTTTTCCAACTGAGGTCGATGACTTTGGCGGTGGACTGAAATTCACCTTGGGTGGGAGGGAAATAATTCCAGGAATTCGACTTCAAGTTGCGCTGGCCGACGTGGAAATTGATGAGCTGACAATTCTCCAGCAGGACGCTGTAGTCCCAAGCCCCGCTGGGCTTTTCCACCAGACGATAGAGGCGGTCCACGCCGTTGCCGATGAAGTAATAATAGACCGTATCCCCGTCTCCATTCACGATCTGGAGCAGGTTGGTTGTGTAATTGGCGACCATTTTAGCCTGCCGAATTTCGCGTGTGAGCTGATCCATCGCCTGCTGGTTCATGCGATCGAGCGCCGTGTAGTTTGAGAGCGCCGCCATGCTGCGAATGCTGAACAGGAAGGTGCTCCCAAGCGCCGCCGCCCCGATGGAAAACACCGCGATGGCAATCATCATCTCGATCAAGGTCCACCCGCGGGATGCGAGCTGAGGCTTAATAGACATAATTTTGCACTCCATCCTTGGCGATCATTGTGGTGAGCGAACGATGCCGGGGTACGCCCGCGGTGCTCCAGTTGAGCGTCACGGTGAGAAAATTGATGTTGCCGCGGTAGCTGGCCGGCATTTCCGTGGGGGCCGAGGCGATGGCGATGGTGCCCGTGTAGATGACTCCACCCCGCGTGCTGGGGTCGTAGTATTCCGTAAAATTTGTCGGAACAAACCCGGGGGTGTGCAGTTGGTCCCAGCTATAGAGCCGGACGATCTCGGTCGCCTCGATCAGCACCTGGGTCGCGCGTTGATTCTCCTGCGTCATGGCCACGATCCGGAATCCGCTGGCAAAAGCCATCATGATCCCGGCCGCACAGATGCTCAGGATGGTGCTGGCCATGATCACCTCCGGAAGGGTGAACGCCTGTTCGTTCCTGCGATGACTGCTGCCGATGCGACCTGAAAACTTCATTTGCAATACGTCTGCCGTGTGTTGTTCTGCTGTCTCTGCTCCTCCAAGGGCATAGGATGTGCCACCCTGCGAACGGCCTGATTTTTCAGGCCTCTGAGAACCACCCACCCTTTGCCTCGTTCCCGACGTCCGGTTTTGTCCGAGCCGTGTTCAGAGTTGTCCACACCAAGGACAGGGAGTTGTGACTCTCATCCTCAAGCCAATCGCGGCCCTGAGAATTTTCACGGTCAACGTGTCCGTACTCCTGCCCGCATCCCACTCGCCGAACGGGCTGGTTCGCTGAATCCGTGCCAGAAGACTCACTGGAGCCAGCCGGTCTGGATCAAGTCGTGCTCTCTCACTCCCGGGGAACCCAGGCCTCACACGAATATGGAACACATGAGCAGGAAGCGAATCCTGATTGCCGATGACAGTCTGACGGTATTGAAGGCTTTTGAAATCAAGCTGCAATCCGCCGGCTACGAGACGGCCACGGCCGTGGACGGCAGCGAAGCGCTGGCACAGGCGGGCCGGTTTCATCCGGACCTCGTCATCATGGACATCAACTTTCCCCCGGACATCAGCCAGGGCGGTGTCACTTGGGATGGATTCCAGATCATCCAGTGGATGCGGACGACCGGCGCCGCCGGCACGGCTCCGGCCATCATCATCACCTCGGATGACGTGGAGCAGCATCGGACCCAGGCCCTGGCCGCCGGGGCCGTGGCGGTCTTTCAGAAGCCGATCAAGCTCAAGGACCTGATGGATACCATCCGCGAGTGTCTGGAGGAACAGCCTCAAAGTGCATAGCCGGTTCGACTTTCGTAACGCGACCTCGGCCGCAACCATGCCATTCAGAAAACGGCATACGGATTCAACACAGAGGCGCAGAGAACAGAGTGACGCAGACGGCAAGCACTTACAGGTCCCCGCTGGGGATTGGAAACTCGCTGACCCACTTCTGTGTGCCCCTGCGTTTCTGCGTCCCGGTATTAATCACCCGCTTCCGCGATTGCCAGGGACAGGTTGACCGGTAACATGCCCGCATGTCGTTGCTCACGATTCCGAGAGCCGCCAAGTGGCCTTTCTTCGTTGGAGACGGGTTGCTGCTTGGACTGGCCTGGTTGTTCTACACGCAGGCGAAGCTGCCTATGAACGGCCCCACACTCGTCGCCTGCGTGGCCTGTTTCGCCATTGGCGCCGTTCTGGGCATCACCCCGTTCATTCTGGATCATCAGGCAGAGGTCAAGATCGCGGAATCCAATGGCTTGGCCTCCACGGTCGATCGGATTCGAGGGCTTGAAACCATCGCGGCGGCTGTGCAAAGCGCCACCGGCCGGTGGCAGGGCGTGCACGAACATGCCACACAGGCGATCAACGCCGCGCGGCAGGTTTCCGAGAAGATGAGCGAGCAGATGACGTCGTTCATGGAATTCCTTGAAAAAGCCAATGATTCTGAGCGCCAACACCTCCGGCTCGAAGTGGACAAGCTCAAGCGGGCTGAATCGGACTGGCTGGGTGTGCTGGTTCGCATCCTGGACCACGTCTTTGCCATCCACTCCGCCGCGCGCCGCTCCGGCCAGCAAAAAGTGGTGGATCAGCTCACCCAGTTTCAGCTCGCGTGCCGCGACACCGCACGCCGCGTCGGTTTGACCCCCTTCGAAGCGGAACCGGGTGCGCCCTTTGACCCGCAGCAGCACCAACTGGTTGGGGGCGGCGAGGTTGTAGCAGAATCGCGCATTGCCGAAACCGTGGCCACGGGGTTCACCTTCCGAGGACAGATGATTCGACCTGCAGTCGTGGCCCTGGAGGGCGCAGGTACAACGCCGGCGCAGGATTCTGATCAGGACAACCCTGGCAATGCTTAGCCCCGGTTGTGAACCTCACACGGCAGGCCGCCGCCGCATTGACGCTGCCGGCTCACGACGGGACTTGAGACAGGACCGGACAGCGCCGGGCTTGGAGTAACGGGTCTACCCCCCTCCCAGTTCCACCGTTTCAACTGCAGCCAGGAAATGCAGCCACTGATGACCAACAGGCTTTCTGAATATTCGTTCCAAAGCAGCCGCATAGAGCCGGAGTTGCGGCTGGTATTCCCTGGCCCTCTGCCTCAATGCCTCTCCTTGGACCTCATCGGTCTTGTAGTCCAGGAGCCAAAACTCGTTCTCGAGCACGACGGCGAGATCCACGATTCCCTGAACCACCACGAACTCCCCATGGAGGGACACCTCTGGTTCCTGCCCGAGAATGGAACGCACCTCGGCATCTTCCAACCGAACGGTGAACGGCAGTTCACGTCTGACCCGGGGAGTCACCTCGCAAATTCTCCGGCCCACGGCGGAGGTCCAAAACGAAGCCACCTTCTCCAAATCGAGAAGCTCAGCTTCCGACGGTGAGAAGAGCCTTTGATCGACAAAGACCTTCAGTTGTTCCGCCAACTCCCCCACATCAGCGGCTCTTGCGATCTGAATGTGCTGCAGGAAACGATGATGCAAGGTCCCGCGCTCGGCGGCTGATGGAGGGCTTTGCGGCAGACGAGGTCCGGTTGGATGTCGATGCCAGGCAAAACGGTGGACCGCCTCGTCGTCGAACCGTTCCAGCGCACGGTGTCGGAGGGCGGATACGGAACTTTTTGCGGCCGCTGTGGTGGCAGACGGATGCTTGTAGAACCATGACAACCGTCCCGCGACTGCCTCCAAGGACCTTCTGTCGATGGGCCGATCTGCCCTAGGGCGTCGGCCTGCATCGCGCAGGTCAGCCGGCGGGGTCAGGCGCTGGTCGTTCGGTTTCCAGCATTCCCATGTCAGAAGTCTGGTTGCCCCCTGGTCGTCGTCTGTTTGATCCGACGCCTGCGTCACGGAGGGTAGCCATGCCGTCAGCCAGTCCAGGGGGGTTCGGGCTGTCATCAGGTCCTGATCGGACAGGCTCGGTGAAGTCTCAGGGTCTTGATCCTTTCGAAGCAGCGAGCCCGTGAGGATCAACCGGTCGCGCGCGCGTGTGGTGGCCACATACAACAATCGTAATTCCTCGCCCAGCCGTTGGGTGCGCTGACGTCGTTCAGCCAGCCAGAAGGGCAGTGTGGGGTAACGCGCCGTGCCCGAGGGCGTCAGGGCCTTGGGGGCAAGACCATAATGCGGATCGAGCAGCAGGACGGAATTCAATTCCTGAAGGTTGAACCGCCCACCCAATGCAGCCAGAGCCACCACTGGAAACTCCAGTCCCTTGCTGCGATGGACGCTCATCAACTGCACAGCGTTACGGCTCATGACAGGCGCCGGTTCTGGCGCCCCGTTCGTTGTCTCAAGCGACTCCATGAAGCGCAGGAACCGAAACAGCCCCTGCCGATGATAGGGATCGAATTGACGGGCGTAATCCAGCAAGAGACCGACATTGGCCATCTGTTCCTGCCTGCGATCGTTGACGCTGAGCAGGACGTCGTAGCTCGTATCTGCAAGCACCCGTTCCAAGCTAAGCGAAGGCCCCACCTGGCGCGCCAGTTCCCGCCAGAGATCGAACTGGGTGAGAAACGAGTCTAGACGATCACGAAGCGCTGTGCGGGCGGCGGCGTCCACTGGCTCCCTGATCGCAGCCGTGTCTGGTTCACGCCGCAGGCTGTCAACAAACCTCCTGAGTGCCCACCAAAGCGGTCTGACGTCGCTGTAGGCCCGGATGGCGGCCAGCTCATCCAACGCCAACCCCACCAGTGGCGAGCGTAACACAGCCAGCAACGGGATGTCTTGGAGCGGGTTGTCGAGCAGCCTCAGAAGGTTGATCAAGTCGCTGACCTCGATCGCATCGAGAAACCCGGCCCGCGCGGCGGCCAGCGGAATGCCGGCCCGATGAAACTCTTTGGCAAACGCCTCGGCTCGCGTTCCGGGAGATCGCAGCAGCACGGCCATGTCCCCCCACTCGACCGGTCGGAGGCCCTCGCTCTTCTTGTCCCCAATCATGAAGCCGGACTCCTTCAGCTCACGCAAACGCGTTGCCACCAGTCGGGCCTCCTGTTCCGTGACCGAAAGCGGTTCCTCCATGCTTCCCCCCACATCCACATCGCCGGATTCACCCCGTGATTCCTTGCGGAGCAGGTGCAGCTCAACGCACGGAGCGTCACCGAGGCTGGCCCTGTGGCTCTCAATGCCCGCCTGCAGGGGTTCGTAAGACACGCCGCCAAAGGATTCGCGCATCAAGCCATTGAACAAAGCGTTCACAAACTCGATGAGGGCGGGCCGGCTGCGAAAGTTCTCCGTCAGCGCGATGCGCTGGCCCGCCTCGGGCGACGCCAGAGCCAACCCAGTCGAGTTCGGGACCTCAGCCGCCTGTCCACCTCCCCAATCCTTCTCGTAACGCCGAAAAATCTGAGGATCCGCCAGACGAAACTGGTAAATACTCTGCTTCACGTCGCCCACGAGGAACCGGTTGGCATCGGCGCCCGTTCGGCTGATGGCAGACAGGATGGCGTCCTGGGCGGCGTTGATGTCCTGATACTCATCCACAAAGACGTAGTCGAACTGCTTCTGCACCGCCTCCGCTGCGGAGGTGGGTTGCCCTCGATCGTCCCGCAACAACTGCAACGCCAGTTGTTCAAGGTCGGGGAAGTCAACCCCTCCCAAGTCACCTTTGGCACGAGTAAACCGAGCGGTGAACTCTGCGGTCAGCGCCAGCAGAGCCTGCATGTGTCCATGCACCGCCTGCCAGTCCGCTTCCAAGGCTCCCGGCTCGGCGACCGAGGCCAGGAATCGCGCTTCGTCAAAGCATGAATTCAGCGGATCGCGTACACGTCCGGCCGTGCCCTTGGGCCATGATGCAGCTCCCGCCGCCGCCACCGCGCCAGCCACCTGGGCCACTTGGGCACGCGTGATCTCCCGGGTGACCGACTCCATCGCCTCCAGACAGTCGTCGATATTCTTGATACCCGCTTGCGGTTCGATCAAGGGCAGCCAGCGTTGATGCCAGTCTGTGAAGCCCTGAACCAGCCACGCTTCCCATGACCCGTGCGGTAGGGCGGCGCACCCCGGTGCCCGACCAGGTTCAGGAGTCCGATGGGCGCCCGTTATTCCGGAGTTGGAGCCTTCCCGCAACCCAGCCGGTTCGGAACCCCACGCGACCGTCTGCGCCCGCAGCCAGCCTTGTGCATTCGGCATCGATTGCGAGTAGCGATGCAACTGGAGGACCATCTCGCGCACCAGCCGATCCCGATCCGGCGCATAAGCGGCGACCAGCCTTCGCACGCCTTCATGAAATGCCTGAGTTCCGGCGTAGCACTCCTGGAACAATCGATCGAGCGTTTCCTCGGCCAGCACCCGACATTGATGCTCGTCCAACACGATCGGCTCCGGATCAATCCCCAGCTCATGGAAGTGGGATCGAACCAAGCTCAGGCAGAAACTGTGCAATGTGGAGATGCGGGCGGATTCCACCAGCGCGAGTTGTTCGGCAAACCGTTCGCGCTCCGACGTGTCAGAGCTGCTGTCGGCCAGGTCCTGCAACCGGGCGCGCAACCGATGGCGCATCTCGGCGGCGGCGGCCTCGGTGAAGGTCACCATCAGAATGCGATCCAGCGAGGCCTGGCCGCGAAGCAAATCCAGGCAGCGCTCGACCAGCGTACTGGTCTTGCCCGTTCCCGCCCCGGCCACGACGATCACATTTCCACGGGCGGCCACGGCTCTGGTCTGACTGCGGGTCAATGGCATGCGGTTTCTCATTTCTCCTCAACCGTCTTCGAGTCGATGTCGGTGCGCTGCAACATCCGATACGGCTGGGTCCAGGAATCAAACCGGCAGATCGGACGGAACTTGCACCAGCCGCAGGCGACCTCTTGCCCTTTCTGATAAGGCCATACCCTGGCTTCGCCCTCGAAGATGCGCTCCCCAAGATTCCGTATTTGCTGCGCGGTATTCTCCATCAGTTGCGCGAACGCCGAGGACGGCAGCGCGTCATTGCCGGACTTGTAGAGTTGGCCGCCCTTCGTGTAGCGGTACTTGAACTGATCGCCGCTGGACGCGCCCCGGGTATCCAGTGACTTCAAGCTGGCCTCATCGAAACGACCGCGGTGCTGAAACGCCGCGGCAAAGGCCTGCTCGCCGGCCTCGATCGCGTCCGCGCGGGATCGGCCGGAGCCTGGTCGGGTCCGCAGCCCGACATAGAATACCCCCGCAGGACGCAAATCCACCGCACCGAAGTCCTGCCGGGCCTTGGGGTTGTGACAAATGGCACTCAGGTAGGCCGGCATCTGAAGCTGAAGGCCGTTGGCAAACTTGAGATCCTCGAAGAGTCGCCCGCCCGATTTGTAATCCAGAATGGCCACCGCCGCCGATCCATCCGGCTGCCGGCACAGGTCCAGGCGATCCACCCGGCCACGGACCAGGATGCAACGTCCGCCGTCCAGATCCACTTTCCAACCGGGCCAACCGTCTTCCTCCAGCCCGAAACTCACCTCAACCGCTTCCGGCTCAAAGTCATTCTGACGGGACCACAAGGTGAGTGTGGCGACCGCTTGTTCGAGATTGCGAATCAAGGCCCCAGCTTGGAACTGGTTTGCCGGATTGGCCCGAAGCAGTCCATGCTGGTAATCGCGCAGTTGTTGCGCACCGATTTCCCGCACCCACCCGACCGCCTGGTCCGGCGTCAACTCGCGCCAGCGTTTGCCGGATTCCCTCAGCCGTCGATGGAACGCGGCCAGTATTTCATGCTGGAACTCGCCCGTCCGCCGAATATCCACCCTGAACTCATCGCGCTCCTGCGCTTTCAAGCCGCGCGCGACAAAGAACTGGAACGGGCAGGCCGCGAACTGTTCCAAGGCGCTCACGGACAACCGGAGTTCATCGCCATAAAGCACCCGGGCGACTTTGGGGGATAACTGTTGCTTGCCGAGCGCGACCAACACCTGTTGCCCGCGCTTGAACAGCGGTTGGACGGTGGGCAACTCGCGCAGCGAATCGAGGCCTTCCGGCGCGTCTTCCTGCAGCGCCGCGCCCACCAGTTCGATTGGATGCCGGCTTTCGCTCCACGCCACCCGGCCGTCAAACGGTTCCACCTCCAGCCGGGGGAACGCCCGCCGGAGTTCGTCCACGAACCGCGACGGATTACGTGCGTTGCCCTTCGCATCGGTCACCGACCAACTGACCAGCACGCGCTGTCGTGCCCGGGTCAGGGCGATGTAACCCAGATAGCGTTCGTGACCAAACTGACGTCGTCCGGGTCCGACCCGGATGCCGTTGGATTCCATGTCCGCCACGTCGGTTTCACTGAGCAACGGGGCGGCGGGGGGCGGCGCGGGAAAGACCGATTCATTCATCCCGAGCACCAGGGCAAACTTGAGATCAGGGTTGCGGGATCGATCCACCCCTCCCACCAAGACCTGGTCCAGCGATGGAGGAACCACCCCGACACTCAAGCCGCTCAGGCCGGCTTCGATGATCGAGAGCCATTCGGCGAGCGGGAGCGGCACATCGGCAAAGGCGCGCTCCAGGTTGTCGAGCCAATCGTTCATTTGCTCCCAGACGGTGGTGTGGACCGCGCCGCCGACCGTCGAACACGCCCATTGTTCCAGGCGCGCTTCCGCGTTCAACGAGGTCCACAGCACGCGAAGCTGCCCGGCCAGGGCTGAACCGGAGGGCGCCCAGCCGGACTGGCTCATCTGTTGTTGGAGATCGGCGAACGGCAGGGTGACCCGGGCACGCCGCTCCTCGATCCATTCCCGAGCGGCCAGATCCGCATCCGCCGGGATCGATTGCAGCCAGAACCCTGCGCCTTCCCATCCGCGTGCGAGCGCGGCGTTCTCCAGACAATCGACTTCTTCGTCAGAAAGCCCCCCCAACCCTGTCTTCAGAAGACCCAACCAGTCAGCTTGCCGCCAGTCAAAGGCCACCGTGCGCAACGCAAACCGCGTCAGCTCGGCCAGCGGGTGATGCGCAACCACTTCACGGCGATCGAGGAAGAAGGGAATGCCGTAGCGGGTGAGCACCCGCCGCAGGACGTCCTGGTATCCCTCGAGACTGCGCACCAGCACGGCGCAATCACGGAAGCGGCCGCCTTGTTGCACAAAGCACAGAACCTCCCGCGCCGCCAGTGTCGCTTCGGCTTGAACGTCGGAACACTCCGCCAGCCGAAGGGCGGGATCCAGGCCGGGGCTTAAAACCAATTCCTGGTGCCTGTATCCAGGCACTGCCCCCGGAACGCCGGATTCATCCGCCAGCGGGCTGCCTAAGGCGGAAGGAGTCTGAAGTTCAGACGGGCGGCGAGAAGGCGAAGTGTACGGCCGACTCAAGTCGGCGTTCCCATTGGGTGCCCCGTCAGGATCCCCTGGGGCTTGCGCCGCGTCCCCTTGGCCCGTGTTGCAGCCCACTGGCCCGCTTTGGCCCGCAAGCACGCGCTCGATCTGGGCGAGCAGCGGACTCTGGGCAAAGCGGCTCCTGGCCGGATCGCGTTCCAAGGCCTCCACCTCCACCTTCACACCCGGAAGATCCTGCACGCGCAGGTGACATTCGCGCGCTGTCTCGGAAACCAGCGCCCAGGGCGACAGCCAGGATTCCTGCTGGGCGGGAGCCTGCGGGAGGCAGAAGGCCAGGGTGGCGTGTTCGCAATGCGGCAACACCGCCGTCAACAGGGCCTGTTCCTGCGGCGTCAATGCCGCAAAGCCATCCAGCCAAAGTCCACCAAAACCAAGCCCATCCTGCGAAGCCCGCAGGGTGTCCACCGCCTCATCCAGCAGATGGGATGCGTCGCCCAATCGCCCTGGACCGAAACCGCCGTCCCAGTTCAGGTAAGCGCGGAACAACAGGGCCAGGTCGGACAGCTTGGCCGCCAGTCGGGGCGTGATGTCCTTCATGGCTGCCAGTTCCTCAAGCCGACACGGTCCCACGCGGTGCTGTTGCAGGTCCAGCAACAACCCGCTCAACTGCCGGGCGAACCCCGCCAACCGCGCGCTGGCCCGGAACACCTTCAACCGGTCATGGTTCGCCTCGATGAGGGCGCGCAGCACCATCACCCGGCCTTCCTCGCTCAGCAGTTCGGGCAACCGTCGTCCCAACCGGGTCAACACCTCGGCCGCCAGCCGCTCGAACGCAAGAATCTGGAGACGGCTGTAACCACCCAGGGAACCGTCCGCAAGCAACTGGCGTTCGAGCTGAAACGTGGCCTGCCTCGGCGCCAGCAGGATCAGGGTCGGTCCGTCCGGAGCGCGCCGCAGTTCCTCGCGAATCTCCGACAGGCAGCGAAACGTCTTGCCGCTGCCGGCGGGTCCGAACAGAAAGCGCACGCGCATGCCGTCTTGTGCAACAAACGGGCGGAGGGGGCGAGTCAATTTGCGGGGCCGATTTGCGCATTGAAGCGGCGCTGTGGCGGCCCTAAGCTCTCTTCGGATGAAGAATGCAGGCAAAGCCAGGTCCTCGGCGTTTCGGATGATCCTTTGGACGCTGATCTTGATGGTGGTGATGTTTGCGGCCGCTTTCGTGGCCACGGTGGCGGGGGGGCTTATCCTGGTCTTCTCGTGGGCGTTGATTGGCCTGTGGGTCTTGTTCGCTGTCTTTTGCCTCTACTTTTTCCGCGACCCCACGCCGCAGGTCCCGGCAGGTGCGAAGCTGGTGGTCGCGCCCGGACATGGCAAGGTGGACCTGATCGATACCACGGAAGAGACGCGTTTCATGGGCGGCTCCTGCCAGCGGGTCTCGATCTTTCTCTCCGTTTTCGATGTGCACGTCCAGAACGCGCCCGTGGCGGGGAGGGTGGACTATTACAAATACACCGAGGGCAAGTTCCTCAACGCCATGAAGGCCGACTCCGCCGCGCACAACGAGAATGCGCTCATCGGCTTCGAATCCTCCGATCCGTCGCAGGTCAAGGTGGGTGTGCGGTTGATCGCGGGTTTGATCGCCCGGCGCATCGTGCCCTGGGTGACGCTGGGGGACACCGTGCAGCGGGGCGATCGCATCAGCCTGATCCAGTTCGGTTCACGGGTGGACCTGTATCTGCCGCGGGAGGCCCGGGTGCGGGTCATGCTCGGCCAGAAGGTGGTGGGTGGACACACGGTGATTGCCTCGTTTGACTGAGCCCATGAACCCTGGAGCATCGCCTTCACCTGAACCGGAAAAACTCCGGATCTATTTCTGGCCGAACTTGATGACAGCCGGGAACCTGTTCTGTGGTTTCTTGGCCCTGACCAAGATCGTGGAGGCCAACCCGGGCTCGGATCATTTTGTCCGGTCCATCCACGGTGCGTTGTTCCTCATCCTGCTGGCCACGATTTTCGATCTGCTGGACGGGCGCGTGGCGCGGATGGCCGGCAAGGAAAGCCCCTTCGGACAGGAGTTCGATTCGCTGGCAGACATCATTTCCTTTGGCGCCGCGCCCGCGTTCCTGGTGCATCGGATCGTCCTGGCCGACATGTGGCCCGAGCGTCCGCAGGTCGGCTGGCTGATAGCGTCCATTTACTTGATCTGTGGTGCGTTTCGGCTGGCCCGCTTCAATTGCCTGGCCCGGCGGGAACGGTCCACCAGCAAGGAGTTCCACGGCTTCCCGATCCCGGCGGCGGCCGGTCTGGTTGCCTCGCTGACCCTGCTGCTGCTTTGGGTGGAGGAGAAAGGTTTTCCGGAAAGCCGCTGGCGTTATGTCCTGCCGGTGCTCCTGCTCTTCCTCTCCGCCATGATGGTCAGCGAAGTCCGGTATCCCAGCTTCAAATCCCTCGACTTCCGCGCGAAGCGAACGTTCACCAAGATGCTGGCCATCGTGTTGATCATCGCGTTCTTTGTGATTCTCTGGGAAAATGTGCTGCCCATCGCGGCGCCGGTCATCTTCTCCACCTACCTGGCCTACGGGTTTGTCCGGCCCTGGCTGCCCAAGCGGACACGCCAGGGGATTGAGGAGGAAGAGGACGAGGACGAGGACGACGAGGGTCACGAGGAATGCAACCGCGACCGGACGGGCGTGCTCCCCTGATGTCTGAACTGGAGCCCATCCTGTTCGCCGGCCTGGTGGGATGCTTCAGCGGTTTTCTGATCTCCATCCCGGTGGGGCCGGTCAACCTCACGATCGTGAATGAAGGTGCGCAACGGGGTTTTTTGTATGCGGCTTTGATCAGCCTGGGGGCTGTTTCGATGGAAGTCCTCTATTGCCTGATTGCCTTCACGGGTTTCGCTTCCTTGTTCGAGAAGGGGATCATCAAGGCGGCCATGGAGCTGGTCAGCTTCGTCTTTCTGCTCTTCCTGGGATTCAAGTTCCTCGTGGCGCGGACCGTGGAGGCGCCGACCCATCTGACGCGGGTGACAGATCGGATCGAAGCGCGCATCGAGGAGCGACTGCATCCGCATTCCGCATTCATGACCGGCTTTGTTCAGGTCATGGCCAACCCCGGCGTGCTGTTGTTCTGGATCGTTCTGGCCGCCAACTTCATTTCGCGCGGCTGGGTCGGGCCCGGCCTGATGGACCGGTTGGGATGCGTCGGAGGCGTGACGCTGGGCGTGGGCGGCTGGTTTCTGGGCCTGAGCTGGGTCGCATCCCTGGGTCATGCAAGGCTCAGCGAACGCACCCTGCTCCTGCTCGAACGTTCGTCCGGGGTGGCTTTGCTGATCCTGGCGGCCTGGCACGGCGTGCGCCTGATCTTGAGCCTGGCGCAAGGCACGCTTTGAAGCGCCGGCGGTCCGGTCGGGTCGTGGGGAGATTTCTCCCAACCCAAGTTTGCGCTTTGAACCCTTGAACCGAAGGCCAAGCAGAGTAGCGCAGGCGTCCCGCCTGCCGGGTTGGGAGGGCAGCCGGGACGGCTGCGCTACGGTGGAGGTTCAGGGGGCGGTGTGGAGCCGACGAAAGAATTGAATTTTTCGACCACCCCTGCTTAACTCCCCGGGCGCTTGGGAGTCATCAACCAATAAATGTCATGCCGGAACCCGTTCCATACCTTGATCTGAAGGCGCAGCTTCAGCCTTTGCGGGCAGAGCTGGAAGCCGCGTTCGCCCGCACCCTCGACCATTGCTCCTTCTGCCTCGGGCCGGATGTGGCTCAGTTCGAGAAGGATTTTGCCGCATTCATCGGCGCGCCGCACTGTGTCGGCGTGAACAGCGGCACCTCGGCGTTGCACATCGCGTTGCTGCTGCTGAACGTGGGGCCGGGCGACGAGGTGGTCACCACGCCATTCACCTTTGTCGCGACCAGTTGGGCCATCTCCTATGTGGGCGCCAAGCCGGTGTACGTGGATGTCGATGATGCCACGTTCAATCTGGACCCGGAGCGCCTCGAAGCCGCGATCAGCGCAAAGACCCGGGCCATTCTGCCGGTGCACCTGTATGGGCACCCCTGCGACCTGGACCGGATCCTGGCCGTGGCGCGAAAGCACAACCTGCCGGTCGTCGAAGACACCGCCCAGGCGCACGCGGCCAAATACAAGGGCAAGACGGTCGGCACCTTCGGAGAGATTTCCTGCTACAGCTTCTATCCGGGCAAGAACTTGGGCGCATGTGGTGAAGGCGGGGCTTTGCTCACCCACGACGAGGGTTTGGCGAAACGCGCGCGGGCCTTGCGCGAACACGGGTCCACCGTCCGGTACTACCACGAGGAGGTCGGCTACAACTACCGCATGGAGGGCATCCAGGGCGCCGCCTTGGGCATCAAGCTCAAGCACCTGGCCCAATGGACCGCCGGGCGTCAGCGGGTCGCGCGACGTTACCACCAATTGCTGGCGGACACGCCCCTGCAACTGCCGCGGGAGGCCGACTGGGCGGAAAGCGCCTATCATCTTTATGTGGTGCGACACCCGAAGCGGGACGAGTTGATGAAACACCTGCAGTCCAGCCAGGTCGGCTGTGCCCTGCATTATCCCCTGCCCCTGCACCTGCAGAAGTGCTACGCGTCACTCGGCTACAAGGCGGGCGATTTCCCGGTGGCGGAACGGGCGGCGCGCCAGTGTCTCAGCCTGCCCATTTATCCCGAAATGACGGATGCCCAGATCGAGCGCGTGTCTGAAGTCATTCACCAATTCTTCCAAGTCTGACAGCCCGTTGCCCCCTCACTCCAATCCGCGTTCGCTCAGGTCGTCCTCGTCCAGACCAAGGTAGTGACCGAGTTCGTGCAACAGGGTCGTGCGAATCTCCTGTCGAAAGACGGCTTCGTGGTAGTCCGAAAAGTCCCAGAGGTTGTCCAGGAACAGGATGATTTGAGGTGGCATGGGCGTGTGCCCTTCCTCGACGTAATCCGCGCCGGTGAACAATCCGAGTGTGTCGGGCGCAATGCCATCGGCCTGAAGTCCGGCATTGGGCGTCGGCTCGAATGTGACGGGCAACCGCTGAGCCTGTTCCCGCAAGGGCGGTGGTAGATCGTCAAACGTCGCCTCCACCTCCTGCTCCGCCCAGTGTCGCAGCCGCAACCAATCCGACGACGGCGCGTCAGGCCCGTTCACACAGCACCTCCTCGAAGCAGATGACCGCCGGCGTTGACACCCGGGCAGCATAGGCTCCAAGCCGGGGCGGTGCGAGTTTGAATTCGCCTTGTGAATCACCCTCCCGGGTAACAGTTGCTTTTGGCGCACGGGGCACCCGCAATACCCCTGGTATTGCCCGTGCGGGTAGGGTCATCGCGCTGCGATGACCCCAGCCCGGGCAGGGCCGGAACAGAACGCCAGGCATTGTTCCGAGTGCTCGCCTTCCCAAGTTCGGTTGCGCCGCTGAACGCGGCGCCGGTCGGCGCGGCGCACGAACCCTACCCGCTTGGGCTGCGTTTGCCCTTCATGAAGCACGCCGTCCTCTTGCCTTCGCGCCCGGACGGGGCAATCATGCCCCCGCCATGCGTATGCGTCTGGTCCTCCTGGTCCCGCTGATTCCCCTGTTTTGGACCGTCTCTTGCAGAAAGCCGGCGCTACCACCGGATGTCCCCGCGCCGTCCTGGCAGTCCTACTCTGTGACGGGCATGGTGGTGTCGCTCCAGCCGATCGAGAAGCAGGTGGTCGTGAAACACGAAAAGATCCCCGGCTACATGATGGCCATGACCATGCCGTTCCAGGTGCAGGACACCAACGAACTGACCGGCCTGATCCCCGGTCAGGAAATCACCTTCACCATGATCGTCACCGGGGACGACGCCTGGATCGAGAACATCCAGAAAACGGGCAAGGCGGAGAACCTTCTGCCGGCGGGTGCCGGGATCCGGATTGCACGCGAGGTCGAGCCGCTCGAAATCGGGGATCCACTGCCCGATTATCCCTTCGTCAACGAGATGGGACAGACCACACGCCTTGGCCAATTCCGCGGAAACGCCTTGGTGCTCTCGTTTCTGTTCACTCGTTGTCCGTTGCCGAACTTCTGTCCGCTCACAGCGAAGAAACTGGCGGAGTTGCAGGGTCGGTTGGCCGCCCGCCCCGGCGGTCCCACCAACTGGCACATCCTGGCCATCACCATTGATCCCGCCTTCGACGCGCCTGAACGCTTGAAGCAGTTCGGCGAGGCGCACGGATACCAGCCGGAGCATTGGACCTTCCTGACCGGTGAACTCATCGACATCACCGCGCTGGCCGAGCAGTTCGGGCTCCTGTTCTGGACCGAGGGCGGCACGGTCAGTCACAACCTCCGCACCGTGGTGGTGGATGCCCGGGGTCTCATCCGCACCAACCTCATCGGCAACGAGTGGGACGTGGCATCTTTGGAGCGCGAAGTGGTGCGGGCGGCCGCCGCAGACTCGAAAACTCCCTGAAGGATGCAAGCCCCGCTGGTAGGGTCATCGCGCGGCGATGACCCCGGCCGGGTCGGGGCCGGAAAAGCATGCCGCGCACTACTACAAAGCCCCGCCTTCCCGGGGTCGGTTGCGTCGCCGGCCGCGGCGCCGGTCCCCGCAGCGCGCCCACCCTATCCGCATGGGCTACGTCCGCCCCGGAACCCTTCACATCAAGTTCACCGGATCGATGTCCACCGCCAGGGTCACTTCCTCCGGGAGCGGAAACTGCGTCGTCACCACCGCCAGGCGCCGGCTGAGTTCGGTCATCTGGCGCGTGTGCAACGTGAGCTGATACCGGTAGAACGTCTCGGCGCGCAGCAATGGGGCGGGCGCCGGCCCCTTGATGATGGTTCCCTCGAGGGGTTTCGTAGCCTTCTCGAGATCGCGCCGCAGATGGTCCGCGGAGAACTTCACTTTGTCTTCGTTGCGCCCCTTGAGCGTGAGCAGGGCTATGCGCGAAAAGGGCGGATACGCGAGCTCCTTCCTGAACGCCACTTCCTGTTCATAGAATCCCGCATAGTCATGGCGCCGCGCGTATTGGATCGCCGGATGAAATGGGGTGAACGCCTGCACAAACACCTCGCCCTCGACATCCCCGCGCCCCGCGCGCCCCGCCACCTGGGTCAACAGTTGAAACGTGCGTTCGCCGGCCCGGAAGTCCGGTTGGTGCAGCGCCATGTCGGCGTAAATGATGCCCACCAAGGTGACGTTCGGGAAATGCAGCCCCTTGGCGATCATTTGGGTCCCCACCAGAATGTCGATCTTCCCGGTCCGGAAATCGCCCAGGATCCGGCGGTAATCCTCCTTGCGCTTCAGGGCGTCCGAGTCCATCCGCACCACGCGCGCGTGTGGGAAGAGCTTGTGCAAGGTGTGCTCGACGCGCTCGGTCCCGAGGCCGGCGTAGCGGATGCCGGGGTTGCCACATTTCCCGTTCGGACAACGGGCGGGCACCTGTTGTTCGCAGCCGCAGATGTGGCACAGAAGCTTGGAGGCCTTTCGATGATAGGTCAGCGAAACGCTGCAGTTGGGGCATTCGGCCACATAACCGCACAACGGACACTGCAGCGAGGTCGAGTAGCCGCGGCGGTTGAGGAATAGAATGGTCTGCTCCTGCCGTTCCACCCGTTGCAGAATGGCTTCGCGGAGCTGAGGCGAGAAGATGGGGATGCCCTTTTCCTTGCGGGCGGCCTGCCGCATGTCGACCACGCGCACCAGCGGCATCTTCTTGTCGTCGGCACGCTCCGGCAATTCGAGCAACCGGTACTTGTGGCGGACACAGTTGTGGTAGGTCTCCAGCGACGGCGTGGCCGAGCCCAGGACCACCACCGCCTGCTCCCGTTGCCCTCGGACCACGGCGAGATCGCGTGCGTGGTAACGCGGGGCCTCCTCCTGTTTGTAGCTGTGCTCGTGCTCCTCATCCACGATGATCAGGCCCAGCGGCTCGACCGGGGCGAACACCGCTGACCGGGCGCCCACCACGATCCGCGCCCTGCCCTGCCGGATCTTGTGCCATTCGTCATGGCGCTCTCCTGCTGACAGGTGACTGTGCAACACGGCCACCAGCGTCTGGAGTTTCCCGGAACAGAATCGGGCCTTGAACCGTTCCACGGTTTGTGGCGTCAGCGAGATTTCCGGCACCAGCACGATGGCGCCTTTGCCCTGGTCGAGGGCGTGCGCAATGGCTTGGAGGTACACCTCCGTTTTGCCGCTGCCGGTGACGCCGTGCAGGAGGAAGGTGTGCGATTGCTTCCGGGTCGCACCCGCCTCCGGCGGGTTCAGTTCGGTCTCCCGCCGAACTGGGGAGGGCGTCCCGAGGTGGGGATGCTCTTCGGGCGCGACGCCCGACGGGGCCCGCGGGACGCAGGTTCCACCCATTGCCTCTTTGATCGCCTCCAACGCCTTCGCCTGCGCCGCGTTCAACGGCAGCGGCTGGGTGGGCACGATGTGCTCGCGCGCGTAGGGATCGCGTTCGGACACTTCGCTGCTCAGGCAGATCAGACCCTTGTCCTCCAGCCGGCGCACCGTCGAGGCCGTGGTTTCCGTCAGGTCCAGCAACTCTTGCAAGGGCAGTTCCCGGCGTTCCTCAATGAGATTCCAAACCTCCTGCTGGCGGCGCGTGAGCTTCGGAAAATCGCCGGTCAGGGGCAGCGCCCGGACGTAAAGTCGTTCCCGCCAGCCCGCTTGCTCGCGCCGCACCGCCTCCGGCAACACGCTCTTCAGCGCGATTTCCGGTGCGCAGCAATAATAGTCCGCCATCCAGCGCGCCAGTTGCAGCACCTTGGGGGTCACCAGAGATTGGGTCCCGATGACTTTGGTGATGGGTTTGAGGTTGCTGTAATCCGATTCCTCGGCCAGGGCGGTGACGACGCCCAGCACCTTGCGAGGGCCGAACGGGACCTGGACCCGGGAGCCCACCTCGACCTGCCGCTCCCACTCGGCGGGAATCAGGTAATCGAACTCGCGTCGCAACGCGATTTCCAGTGTGACCCGGGCAATCACGTCAGGTCATCCAAACATCCAACGGCAAACAAGCACCGAGGCGATCATCCCGACTCCATCGGCCACCAAGCCAGCCGGCACCGCCTGCCGCGTCCGGCGAACCGCCACCGATCCGAAGTAGACCGCCACCACGTAGAGGGTGGTCTCCGTGCTGCCGAAGATGGCGCCGCCCATGGTGGCGAGGAGGCTGTCGGCACCCTGCGTCTCCACCAGATCGGTGTACAGCCCAGCGTGCCGCTGCCGCTCAAGGGACGCATCAGGCACATGGGCAGCAGCTCGGGAGGGAACCCGACGAATTGCAGGACGGGCTGCAGCCGGGTGGTGATGAGTTCGATGCCGCCGGCGGCGCGGAACATGCCCACAGCGACCAGGATGGCGACCAGGAACGGGATGATGCGCAGCGCAACCTGGATCCCTTCTTTTCCGCCTTCGACAAATTCCTCATAAACCTTCACACCCTTGAGTGCAGCCACCAGGGGGAACAGCGTGACCAGGAACGGCACCGCGAGGAGCGAGGCGGCTTTCACCGAACGAATAAAGAGCCCTGCCTCTTCCCCGGTTGAAACCTGGCGAATGAACAGCCAGACGAAGAACCCCACAAAGAGACCCATGAGCAGCCTGCCCCCGAGTGCCATGGGCTGGACGGACTCCTCCGCGGGCGGTGCCTCAGGGGTCTGCGGTTGATCGCCTACCGGGAGCGCGGGGACTCTGCCGGAAGTGGGGGGGGCGGGCAGCCGATAAATCGGCCAGCGCTCCATCCATTTCACCGCCGCGATGCCCGCCAGGGTGGAACAGCAGGTGGCCAGCAGTGCCGGCCCGACAATGGTCGTTGGATGTGCGGCCCCGTTGACCGCCAGCACGCCAATGGCCGTCAGGGGCAGCAGTTGAATCGAGCTGGTGTTGATGGCCAGGAAGGTGCACATGGCGTTCGAGGCGGTGCCGGGATGCGGATTCAGCGTCTCGAGATCCTTCATCGCGCGCAGCCCAAGCGGCGTGGCGGCGTTGGCCAGGCCG
The DNA here is from genome assembly GCA_963751435.1 of uncultured Verrucomicrobiae bacterium. GTDB lineage: Bacteria > Verrucomicrobiota > Verrucomicrobiia > Limisphaerales > DSYF01 > JALOTU01. The sequence continues at coordinate 204,788 of CAVVUP010000029.1, forward strand.
AGCATGTTGGCCGCCATGTTCATGACCATGCTGCCCATGGCGGGATGATCCGCGGGCACGTCAGGGAACAGTCGGCGCAAGGCCGGGCGCAGCAGTTTGGCCAGGGCTTGAACCAGTCCGGCCCGTTCCGCCAACCGCATCAGGCCCAGCCACAGCACCATGATGCCGCCCAGAGGCAGCGCCAGTTTCATGACCGCATACTCCGCCCGCTCGAGTCCGGCCTGGGTCACCTGGTCCAGGGACCCGTTGATCCCGCCGAGGATCACGGCGAGCAGCAACAGCCCCAGCCAGATGTAATTGAGCATGCCTGCAGGCTACTGCGGGCGGTTTCGGAGGCGAGGAAAAAGCCCGACGCCACATCCGGCCCGGGGGCATGCAGCGTGGTTGCCTTCGTCACTTAAGGACGTGTGTCGTGTGCGCTTGCACTGAGGAAGACCGCTGGTTCGGCGAATGGCATGGCACGGGTTTCGAGGTTCTCACCCCCGTAGAGCGACTCACTGAAACCCTACGCGGGCTCAGAACGACAAACGTCCATTGCCGGGATGCGGGTTGGATACTGTTCTCGATGCGAATTTCGTTTGCCGTCATGCGTCCGGTTTCCACACCCTGCCCGTGGTGTCAGAGTCCAACCGCCATTTCGAGATCACCGCGCCGGCTGCGAACGGCGCCGACCTGTTTCCCGCCCTGCCGAGCCGCTTGCGGGTGACCTTCGACCTTGCGGCGGGAGGGATGACGTTCGAATGGGTGCAGGGGGACGGGTCAGTAGCGGCTCGGGGGCGTCTCGTGTCGGACGCTTCCGGTTTTGGATGGGTGGTGCTCCGGTGGCAGATGGAGTCGGAGAATCTCGGCTGCCCAGACTCCTGTAGTGCGCATTCCTCTTCCGTTCGGGCTTTGCTCCGGCGGATCCAGAACCTCCGGCCGCTGTGCGACGAGCGGCCTCGAATCGGGCTGCTCTCCGACTTGGACTTGGGGCCGGCGCGGTCCGGTGAATGGTTCCCGTTGGAGGTGCCCCCCGATGAAGACTTTTGGAAATGGCTGGGCCGCGAGGTGCTCGAGTTTGCCCGCATGATCGCTAGCCGACTCGCGGCTGACGGCGACCCTGGCCTGCGGGGCCGGGTCGCGCTCCGCCTGCTGGCAGGCGCCCGACTGGGTGTCACACCGAAGCTCGAGGATCTGCTCCCGCAGGGCGCCCTGTACGAGCCGGTGGCCGGCCTGCTGAGTCTGCGGGTGACGTTCAACCAGGTGAAGGGCTTCTGCGAGTTTGTCTGGACCCGCCCAACGGACGGCGCTCTCGTGGCGACGGGGTGCGTCCGTGTCACGGGTGTGGACCAGCTCGCTTGGGAAACCGAGTCGGCATCTGGGGCGCAGGAGGTTGTGGTCAGCACGCATCGTCGGCAGGCAATCCGGGTTCAACTGGGTCAGTGGCTCAAGCGGTTCCGCACCAATCGCAACGCGTTCACGGGCGCGTGGGTCCGACTCCAGCCGGGTATCAGGAATCCCGAGCACTTCGAGGAACCTCCCTTTGCCCCACCGGAATCCTCCGTCGCTTGGATCGAGAATAATCTTGAGGCCATGGCCGAGGCATTGCGATTCGATGACACGCCGCTGGGCCGGATGATGTCTCATCTGCCTTCGGAAGCGTGGGATTTCGAGAGCCACGAACGCCGGCTCCTGCGCAAGGAACGCAAGCGGACTGAGGAGGAACAGCGTCGGCAGGAGACGATGGCCCGGTTGGCCGCAGAGCGCCGTGCCCGGGAGCAACGCCAGGCGGCGGAACGCAAAGCCGTCAAAGTGTCCAAACCCGCCCACTCGGCCCACGCGACCCGGGCGGATGCGTCTGTCAAGTCTGCTGAGCGACCGTTGCCGCCCCTGCCCGTGCGCATCGAGTTTCCGGAACCGGTCTTCCAGAGGAGACCACGTTTCCGTTGACCGATCTGCGTGGCTATTTTCTGCGCGAGCGCGCCGCGCTCTGGTGGGTTTCCAACCAGTCGGATGACCTGCTGTGCCTGCCGCACTGCCGCATCGAACGGCTCGACCACCAGTTGCGCACGGCCCTGCGGGTGCTTGGACCCCTGCGGGGCCGCGCCCTGCTCTCGGACGAGGTTGGCCTGGGCAAGACCATCGAGGCGGGACTGGTGCTCAAGGAACTGCTCACGCGCGGCCTGGTGAAGAAGTTTCTGGTGCTGACCGTGCCGTCGCTCGTCGATCAGTGGGCGGAGGAACTCAGCGACAAGTTCGGGCTCAAGACCGTGACCACCAACGACGACGTTGCGCGCGCCGATCCCCGGGCGTTTTGGAGTGATCAAGCTGGTTTGGTGGCCAGCCTGCACACCCTCAAGCAACCCGCGCACCTCGATATCGCCCGTCAAACCCGCTGGGACCTGCTGGTGGTGGACGAGGCGCATTACCTGCGCAACCGCGAGTCGCAGGCCTGGCGGGCGGTCAATGCGCTGCCGCGCCAGTTCTTGTTGCTGCTGACCGCCACCCCCGTGCAGAACTCGCTCGAGGAACTCTACAACCTGGTCACGCTGCTCCAACCCGGCCAGTTGCCCTCCCCCAAAGAGTTCCGGGCCCGGTTCATGGACCCGAAGCGCCCGCGCCGGCCGCGCGAGCCCGAGGAATTGCGCCGCCTCCTGGGGCAGGTGATGATCCGCAACACGCGCGCCAATGCGGGACTGAAGCTCCCGCCCCGACGGGCGGAGACCGTGGTGTTTGAACCGGACGCGCCCGAGCGCGCCTTCTGGCAGGAATGGGAAAGCACCTTCCGCGCGCAACTGGCAGGATTCAGCCCCGGTCAGGCCAGCCTGTGGGGCCGCCTCCTGTTGCAGGCGGCGGGCAGCAGCCCGGCGGCCTGGCGTGGCGCATTGCAGAAATTCCCCGCCCGCGAGGCCGCCAGCGTCTGGTGTGCCCAAGCGCCGCTGGACGCCAGTTGGCAGCGCAAGTGCGACTTGATCGTCCCGCTGACCAAGGCCGAGGGAGGCATGGTCATTTTCACTCAGTTCCTCGAAACCCAGTCGGCGCTCGCCGGCTTTCTCCGGGGGGCGGGTGTGGAGACATTCGTGATCAACGGGGCCACACCGCCGCCCGAACGGCAGCCCATCACCGAACAGTTCCAAAAGTGGGGCGGCGCCCTCCTGCTCACCCACAGCGGCACCGAGGGCCGCAACCTCCAGTTCTGCCATCAACTGGCCAACTTCGACCTGCCCTGGAACCCGATGGAGATCGAGCAGCGCATTGGACGCTTGCACCGCCTGGGCCAGCGGCATCCGGTGCGCATCTACAATTTCGTCCAGGCCGGCACCCTTCAGGAGCACCTGCTCGACGTGTTGCAGGACAAGTTGAACCTGTTTGAACTGGTCGTCGGCGAAACCGGCCTGGTGCTCGGGGAAAAGTTCGCCAGCGACGAATTTGCCGACGAAGTCCTGCGGCGCTGGCGCGAGAGCGAAGGCCGGGTGGCCGAGGCGTTTGCCAGCCTGGGCGACGAGCTGGCCGCCGCGCGCGACACCTACAACGAGGTGAAACAACTCGACAAGACCCTGTTCGCCAAGGACTACGAATCGTTATGAAATGGCACGAAGACAGCCTGGACCTCTTGCAAGACCTGGTATTGGCCTTTGATCGAAACCTGCGGGCCTGTCTGCACAAGCTCGCCAAGTCCGTCGAGCGACACACGCGCAGCGGCGGACGGCAGGGGTATCCGCAGTTCATCGACCGGTTTCTCGAATGAAACTCGAACGCATCCCCCCTGCACCGGGCGTCGCGGCCGACTTTTACGAGGAAGCCCTCACGGCGCTCGGCGCATTGTGCGAACGGACCTGGCATGACCGCCTGCATGTCGTGGCCGAAGCTCGAAGCGCCCGGTTGTGGAACGAAACCGGCGCGCTGCAAGAAGTCGAACTCTGGTTCCCGCCCCCCGAGGACACCAGCCCGCGCGAGGCGGCCAGGGAGGTGTTTCCGGGCTGTCCTCTCACCTTTCGACTGGCCGAGTCCTTGCGGCCAGCACCCTTGGAACTCGAACGGCTGGTCCTGAGCGGCGAACACGGCGCGCATCCTCCCGGCGCCGAGGTGGCGGAAAAGCTTTGGCGCTCGCAGTTTCCGGAGACAAATCGCTGGCAGATTGCCTCCGCGTTTGTCGCCGCCCACCACTTCTCGTTGCTGGCGTTGGCCCGCTGCGAGATCCAGGCCATCGACCAGCATTGGTCCCTGCGGCGTCTGGCCGTCTCATTGCCCGATGGCGCGCCCGACGAGTCGCTGGCCCGGGCACTCGATTTCACCGGGCTTGCGGACGGCGTCGTCAGCGCCCCGGTCTGGCCATCCCCCGACCCGGACCGTTGGAGAGCCCTGCTGGGCGCGGCGCTCGAAGCCGATTTGACGTCGGACCTCGCCTCCATTCGCCAGCGTCAATCGAATCATCTGCGACGCGAGCTGGACCGCGTGGACGATTATTTCGAACACTACGGACACGAACTGGCAGGCCGCGCGGCGCGCACCGGCAGCGAGAGCGCGAAGCAGAAAACCGCCGAACGGATCGCCGCCGCCCGCGCCGAACACGCGCGACGTCGGGCCGACCAGGTGGCGCGCCATGAGATCCGCGTGCAGGGGCATCTGGAGGCGCTGCTCATGATTGCAGAACCCGCGTGGCAGGCCGGCCTTCGGTGGGAAGTCCATCACCGGCCCCACGCCTCGAACGCCCTGTTCATCCCCCGGGCCCGCCGCTGGATTCCAGCCTCCACGCCGCAAGCCCCTCAGCAAAAAGATATTAAACCTTAACCAAGGCCACGCAGATGTGACCCTATCCCGCTCTGCTATCCCGCTCAGGATGGGGGCTGGCGGATTCTTCGAGCGCATGTCGCGACCTCAAACACCCGGTGTCACCTCAGCACACTTGCACACCCGGATTGAGGCGCGTGCGCAGAGTTCATCGAACCGCCGCATCCAGGGCATTCAGGACGATCTCGGGGGTCAGGAGCGTGGGCAGAACTGTTGGAGGTTTGGAGGCATCCTTGGGATAAACCAGGACCAGCGGCACGCCGGCGCGTTCGAAACGCTGCAGCTCGGTGGTGATCTCCGGGTTCTTGCGGGTGTAATCCCCCAGCAGCGCGACCGCGTCGATGGCAGCCAGCTTCTGTTTCACCTCAGGGATTTCCAGGCTGGTTTTCTTGTTGAGCTTGCAGGTCAGGCACCAATTGGCGGTGAAATCTACGAGCACCGGTCGACCCTCTCCGCGTGCCTGCTCCACCGCTTGGGAGCTCCAAGGCTTCCAAGGTATACCGTCCCCCTGGGAACCGGCTGTCACTGCATCGACCCCAGCCGGGATTTCGGGTGGATGTCGCCAATCCAGCTCACGTTCCAGGGCATACACATACCCGCCCACCGCGAACAGGGCCGCAAAAACCGCTGCCAGGGTCTTGTGTTGGCGACCGCGCTGGATGAATTCACCGTAGATCCACGCGGCCAGCGCGAGCAGAACCAGGAAAAGGCCGACCCATAACGGACCGGCTGTCCCGAAGTGATCCGCGGTCTGCGACAGCAACCATGCGGCAGTCGCCAGCATGGGAAAGCCCATCGCCACCTTGAACTTCTCCATCCACGGACCAGGCTTGGGCAACAAGTGTTGCAACGCGGGGAAGAAGCTGAGCAGGAGGAAGGGCAAAGCCAAGCCCAGGCCGATCAAGGTGAAAATGAGGAAGATCACCAGCGGTGGCTGCGAGATCGCCCAGCCAATGGCTGTAGCCAGCAGCGGTGCCACGCACGAAGCGCCCAGGATGACCGCGAGCACACCGTTGAAAAAAGCACCGCCCGCACCCTCGCGGGTGGAGAGTTCCGTCGCGCGGGTCACTGCCGATCCAGGCAGGATCACCTCGAAGACGCCAAACAGATTCAACGCCACCAGTGTCATCAGGATGGTCACCGCCACCACAAAACGCGGATCCTGGAATTGTGCCCCCCAACTGGCGAGGCTCCCCGCCATGACCAGTGCGCCAATGGTCCAGAAGGAGAGCAACACGCCCAAGGTGTAAACAACCCCGTGCTTCCGACGCTCGGCGGATGAACTGCCGCCCAGCCGCACCATGGACAACACCTTCAACGACAGGATTGGCAACACGCAGGGCATCAGGTTCAAAATCAACCCCCCCCCCAGCGCCAGAAGCAGAAAGAACACAAGCCCGCGTCCCTCACCGGCGCTGCTTGACGAAGCCGGAGCCGATTCCACCGGCGCCACTTCACCACCCGCAATGGTTACCTGAATCTCGAAGGCCTGCGAGCTGTCCCCCTCTCGTGACGCGATCACGCCGTCCAAGGTTCCGGGCCATTCGCCGCTGAACTTCCGCGCCGTCGTCCGCAGCGCCACCCGGCTTTGGTCGACCGGGAGTCGTTCCATCTGTGGGCTGATCTCATAGTCCTTGGCCGGGTAGGGAAAGAATCGGGCGCTGCGCAGCCCTTCCGTCGCGGGCCATTCGACGATGAGCGCGCGTTGATCGTTTGTCGCAGGCCCTTCCCACGACGCTTTGGCGCCGGGGTCCGCGTCACGTCGCGGCAGTAGCGCCTGCGCCTGCGCAATAAGGTTCGAATCCTGGGACGGTGTGGTTTGGGTGCCGATCTTGAGGGTGGCTTCGATTGTGGCGCTGCCGGGCACGCACTGCACCTGACATTCGAGCCAGGAAACTTTTGCCCGGATCGACAAGGGGCCGGGGGGAAGGACGTCGGAAAGTTTCAGCGGCACCAGCAGCACGGACGTGCCGTGATGGACGTAGGTCACGAGGTCGTCCTCGCTGTACAACTCCGGGACCGGCCACAGGATTTCGCCGGCCGTGACGCCCTCGGGCAGGTTCCATTCAATCTCCGTGGCCATGCCCGATTCCCCCGGGTTGCGCCAATAGGTGTGCCAGCCGGGAGCCATTTCAAGGACCACGCCCGCCGTCACGGTCGCACCCGGACGCGCCGTTTCCACAGGCAACGCGAGCCGGGCGGTGGTGTTGGCGGCCTGGGCCGCTCCCACCGCCATCCACAGCGCGAGGACCTGGAATCGTCGATTCATGCGGTCAGGATGCCGGTTTTCAACAGATTTTCGACACCGAAGTTCATGCTGCGTTTGGAAATCGTCTCTCCCTTCAGACCAGGAGGGTCGAGTCGACCCAATGACAAGAAAGGCCCATCAAATGACAATTCACGTTGTGCGGGCGCGAGCTATTGGTACCTATCCTGAGCCTGCAAGGGCCTAGAGGCAGACACCGGTTTCCCCCCCGGCGGATGAGTTCTCAACCGCCCGGGACCTTACACAGATAATGAACCACTCTCCGAAGCACCGGAACGAAGGAATCAGTGAGGCCTCAGCACACCGGCAGCCCGTGGGTTGCAGGGTAGGGCTGCGCTGCCGCGCGGCCCGGGCGCCGGGGCACCGGCGCCCTACCGGTTCAGGGTCCCAAAGCGCGATTCAGGAATCGAGGAGGCTTCTCCTGGCGCGCATGAGGGTCTGGGGGCTGGGCTTCCTGTTCGCGGTGGGGCTGCACGGCCCGCGCCCGTCCGGAGCGGCCACCAACGAAATCCATCCGATTCTTTCACTGGACCTGAGCGAGCGTTATGACAGCAACGTCATGCTCCAGAACGTGGGCGCCCAGGCGGGGCAGGAGTCCTTTGTGACTTCCGTGATGCCCGTCATGGGCGGGGCCTTGAAGGGGCAGGGCGATACATCCTACGCGGTCGGGTTGAAGTACGCGCCGGACTTCACTTCCTTCCATGATTTGTCCCGGGAGTCGTACTTGCGGCATATCGGACTCTTCGACTTTGACGTGAAGCACAAGGGGCTGGCAGTGAACTCCAGCGTCAACGCGAGTTACACCGACGGCACGACCGAGCCGCCGACCTGGGGAACACCGGCTGCCCCGGGAGCAACCCCGGCTTTGGGGGCGACGGAGGTGCGGAACCGACGTCGGAACATGTACTTCGGTTCCAAGCTGAGCGGGCGTCAGGAGTTGGGCAAGGCCTTCGTGCGCGGCGTGTTCGACGCGCGCATCTGGGATTTCATGACCGAGGATCTGTTCCCGCCGGAGACCCCGAACCCGACTCAACTCTCCATTCAGAACTACTACGATCGCAGTGACATCAACGGAGGGCTGGACGTGGGGATCAAAGTGGATCCCAAGGCCGAGATGTTTGTGGGGTATCGTCTGGGCCATCAGGACCAGGAAGCCCGAGTCCTGCCGCCCTACCCGCTGCCGGCGCCTTACTCCAGGAACTCCTACAGTTACGCCAACCTGTATCATCGATTTCCTGTCGGGCTGAAGACCAAACCCATGTCCTGGTTCACGCTCGCGGGCGAGGTGGGACCCAGCGCGCATTTCTTTGACGGTTCGACGATCAAGCCCGGCACTCATGTCCAGCAGGACTACCTGTACTTCCTGGCCAGCGGGACGATTCAGTTCGATGCCAACACCACGTTCAAAGTGGTGGGTGGACAGCACCTGTTGCCCGCGTCCGCAGGCAACGGGGTTTATCAAAACCTCACGGCGACAGGCACCCTGGAACACAAGTTTAGCCCGAAGCTCCGCGGAGCGTTCGCCTTCGGTTATACGGAGTATGATTTCGACGCCGAATCTCCGCGCTGGGACCGGGTGTTTGTGCCGGAGGCCAGAGTGGATTATGCCTTCAACAAGCACTTCTCGGCCGGCGTCTGGTACTCCTATTCCTGGGCCCTGAGCCTGATTCCCAACACGTCCAACCGGGAGTACACACGTCACATCGCGGGTATCGGTCTGAAAGCCACCTACTGAGGTTTGCCTTCGACGGACGACGGAACGGGGCCTGTACAACAAAAGTCTGGAGGCCGCTGTTTGGGTATCTCGTGGATCCGCTCGACGTCTCCCATCCGTCTCCCATCAGCCTTGTGTGGATTCCGGCGGTCCGGCAAAGACGAATTCCCTCACCGCGATTCCGCCCATCAAGTGCTCCTGGACGATGCGTTCCAAAACCGCCGGGGTGCAGGAGTGATACCAGACGCGCTCGGGATAGACGACCGCAATGGGTCCGCAGGTGCAGACGCGCAGGCAGTTGGCCTTCGTGCGAAACACCAGCGGTTGCGGTCCGCACAGGTTCAGCTCGTTCAGGCGTTGTTTGAGGAAGTTCCACGATTCCACCCCCGCTTCACGCCTACAACACTTGGCGTCGGTTGGATCCGCGCACAGGAAAATGTGCCGCTGGTAGCTGTCGAGGCCCAACGTTTTCACTGCGGCTTGCAGGAGGTCGGACATGGCTTAAGGCGCAAAGACCCGTTGGTTGATCGGCGAGGTGGCCGGGGTGCCGATCACCTGAGGACGTGATTCGACCGTGCTCATGGGGGGGGCAAACAAGCGAGCGCGGGCATCGGGTTGCGGCGTGGTCGATGGCTGGTACGGCTCAGGGGCGGTGGGAGGCTCCGGTCTGCCGGGTGGATGTCCCGGTCGACTGGGTCGACCGGGTGTCGCGTAGTAATAGTAGGGATAAGGGACATCATTTTGGTAGATCTCCGTCCGGTAAACCTCCCGTTCCACCACGTTGGTGTGATGTTGGGTGAAATGGTGCTTTGCCGATTCGTCGATGACCAGCAAGGGTTCGAAGGTGTATCGGCCGGAATCCGGGTCACGGGTCACGTTGTGCGGCACCATCCACGCTTCGCCCACATTGGCCTGTCCGACGAACGTGCGCACGCGGTATGGACGCGGCAGGCTCTGGGCGGCGGTTTCGAGCGAATCCACCCGCTTGCGCAGCTCGATTTCCCGGGCGGCCAGCGCGGTCAACTTGTCCGCGGTATCGTTCTTCTCCGCCGTCAGCGCCGAGGCCATCTCGCGCGAGTGCTGCAATTCCTCCCTCACTTGGACATAGGCGAACCTCATCTGCCGGTTCTGATGATACTGCCAAGCCAGCAGCATCAAGAGCACTGTGACCGACAGAGCGAGCGCCGTCGTCAGCACGGTCAGAACGGTCTTCATGATATGCTCGGATTCCTCCGCACTATAGGCTGCGAAAGCACGTATGCAAGAGGGCGGAGGGCAAGGCTCAGGGTTGACGCATCTGCAGTGGGCAGGGTTCTGCTACCCATGAGCCATGCCTTTGGCAGGTTCATCGCACTGCGGTGCTTGTGCCACGTCCGATGCCTTGTGGTGGGGAGCGGCGCCGCTATGCGGCTCCATTTTCCCCGTGATACCGGAGCACCCGCACCTTCTCCATGGTCACCAGCCCGCCCTGCATCATGGCATCGAGCACCGGGAGGAACGCGCTGATCTTGTCCTCGCTATCAACGATTTCGATGACCAGCGGGAGATCTTGGGACAGGCGGAGCACCTTCGCGGTGTGGAGTCGGCTTGAACGCCCGAAGCCCATCGGGCCGCGCAGGACGGTGGCGCCGGCGAGGTGCAGTTCGCGCGCCTTGAGCACGATGGCCTCATACAATGGTTGATACTGCCACCGGTCGGATTCGCCCAGGTGGATTCGCAAGAGGACGGCTTCGTGTGGGAGTTCCATGGTCAGGTCAGCGGTTGAAAAGCGATGCCGCCGTGAATCCAATCCAGACGGCGATCAAGCAGAGGGCGACCGACAGGAAAACGTTGGCCAGGGCCATGAACCATTCGCCGTCGCGCAGCAGTTCGAGGGTTTGCAGGCTGAAGGATGAGAAGGTCGTATAGCCGCCCAAGATGCCGAGCATGAGGAACTGGCGCGTCCCGGGGGCGATCAGGAAGCGTCCCTCGGGCATCGCCAACGCGGCGAGGAAGCCAATGACCAACGAACCGGACGCGTTGACCGTCATTGTGCCCCACGGAAAGGCGGCGTTAAACCACGGGCCGCATACCCGGGATAGCGGGTCGGCCAGGTGGTGGGCCACCAGGCCGGAGACGATGAATCGTAGCCCGCTGCCCAAGCCGCCACCCAACGCAACCCACGCCACGTCTGAGGGGTTGGCACCGAAACAGTTCACGGACGCCCATTGTTCAGACGAGGGTCCGGATGGCAACCCTGTTTTGGGGATACACCGCCTGCCGGGCGTGACGAACAGTGGGTGAGGCTGTGGCTGGGCGGAACGCCGACTTGAGTCGGCAGAACCGTTCGTTGCTTGAGGGCGTCCGAACATCGTCCGGAACCGTCCTGCTCGGCGGAGGTTTCAGCCGCATGAATCCCGGCGTCCGCGTTGCGGGTGCAACGCCACGACCGCCCTCACCCCCCGGCTATCCTGACTGCAAGGGTGTCATCCTTTGAGTGCCGCTTATTCAGCGGTCCGCTTGCAGATCCGCCGCAAGGCCGTAATTTGTGCGCCATGAAGCGAATCCTCCGCTGGCTCAGTTGCTCTGGGATGGTCCTCATCCTGGCTGGCTGTCAGGCGGGGGACACAACCCCCATGCAAACCACGCCCAACCCTCCCGAACAACCCACCAACACCGTCACCAGGACCGAGGCCGAGTGGAAGCAGCAGTTGACCCCGGAACAATATCGGGTGCTGCGCCGGGCCGGCACCGAGCGGCCTTTCGGAGAGGTGTACGAGCAATTCAAGCAGCAGGAGGGTGGCACCTATTATTGTGCCGGGTGTGGAGCAGAACTTTTTTCATCCAGGGAGAAGTTTGATTCGCACTGTGGCTGGCCCTCGTTTTACGACCCGTCGAACGCCAGGAATGTGAAGACGCGCGACGATTTTTCGCTGGGTCAGGTCCGCACGGAGGTCCTGTGCGCAAAATGCGGTGGTCATCTGGGCCATGTCTTCAAAGGGGAAGGATTCGACACGCCCACAGACCTGCGCTACTGCATCAACGGGGTGGCTCTGAACTTTGTTCCGGCCAAGCCCACCTCGGGCAAGCCTGCTTCGGAGCCTTGAGAGCGCTATGACCTGGTGATCTCGCCCCCGGCTCGACCGCGGTAAGCACCGAGGAAATACAGGGTGACCAGGGCAATCATCGCGGCCAATCCGCCCCAGAACACCGGCCAGTGGGTGCCGTCGGTGTCGGTATTGAAACTGAACCACCAACCGCTGCCCAGGTAACCGAGAAGGTTGCCAAACCCGGACAGCATCAGGGTCAGCAACGCCTGGGCGCGGGTGCGCCACGCCGCTTCCACGCGTTCGTTCACGTAGATCTGGGCGGTGGTGAAGAACAGGGTGTAGGTCACGCCGTGCAGGACGATGCCCGTCAGCAACCAGCCGGTCTCGTGGGTGGCACAGAACAGATAGCGCAGCAGGCCGAAGCCCAGTCCCAGCCCGAGAATCCATTTCAGCCGCCAGCGGGTCAGCAGGGCACCGAGGGTGAACATGGCCACGATCTCCGTGGTCTGGCCGAGTGACATCCAGGCCGAGGTGCGCTCCAGGCCGAGCTCGCGCAACTGCGGAGGTGTGTAGGGATAGAAGGCCGCCAGCGGAATGGTGAACAGGGTGGCGCTGAGATAAACCACGCGATGATCCGACTGCTTCAGCAGTGATAACGCATCCAGCCCGAGGCGCTGCTTCACCGTCAGGTGCTGTGCCGACCGGGTTGGGGCGACGTCCGGCAAGAGGAACGTGAACGCCGCCATCCCCAGCCAGAGCGCGGCGCCGGCGAACCCGGACTGCGTCGAATCATCCGCGCCGAGCGCGCTGACCAGCCAGCATCCGGCCATCCAGCCGATGGTTCCCATGGCGCGCACGGGGCCGAACTGTCGTTTGGGGTCGGGGAGCCGCGCCATGGCGATGGCGGTGGAGATGCTGGTGGTGGGTGCGACGCAAAGCGCGAGCAACTGGATTAGCGCCAGCACCACCCCGGGCGGCCAGCCCCGCTGGACAGCCGTACTGGCCAGGGCCATGGCGGTCGCTGTGGCCACCGACAGCCAGCGGAGCACCCTTGTTGGGGCCGCCGCGCGATCCGCCATGGCTCCGAAGAACAGCGGCGACACCATGGCGCCCAAGGCACCCGTGGCGAAGGCGAACGGCTGGATGGACTGAAGCCCGTGCGCGTTGAGCACCAGCGTCAGCGGCACCATCCAGGCCGCCATTCCCATCCATTGGATGAAGAACAGTGCGCCCAACTCGGCGAATTCCAGCCTCGGATTGGCGTGTCGCACGCGCACAGGACACAGGAGCCCGGTCAAAAGGCAAGCCCGGGCCTGTCTTATGAAGCCCCGTGTTCCATTCGGACGTGCTCGCTGGCTCTGAAACCGTCTCCAGGATCGGACCGCGGCTTCGTGAGCCGCAGCGGCCTGACCTTGCGATGGCGTTGCGGATAACCCGAGGGCGTGCGGCTTGATAGAACCGCTGCGCCTCGCAGACCCGCGGTCCGCAAACGCCGGTTCATGGGAGAGCGAAGATCGGCTACAACTGTGCGGCCACCCGGCGGAAATGGTAGCCGAGGATGGCCAGCTCCATCGCCTTCGGGAACTGCCGCGGCCGCTTAAGCAGTGTGCTCCACAGCAAGCGCCAGTAGGAAAACCGTCCGCGATGCCACACCCCCAGCACCCAGAAGGATTTCACAAAGGCCAGCAGGTCCGCGCGGGAGACCCGCAACCGGGGTCCGTTGGGACGGTGTGATTTCAGAAAGGTGCGGATGCGCTGATAGTAGGTGCGCGGCTCATAGAGTTGCTTCATGAGCTCGCGATAGCCGGCGGTCAGGAATTCCCGGTTGAGTTTGGGCTGGAAGTTCAGCGCGCCGTCGGTGTTGTTGCCGCTGCTGCTGCCCTCGAGCCGGCCCTCTCCCTGCAACCGTTTCCACAGCCGTGTCTGGGGCAGGGCCGTGAGCAAACCGACCATGGCGGTGGCGACGCCGGAGCGCTGAATGAACTCAAACTGCCGCTTGAAAATGTCCTGGGAATCACTGTCGAACCCTACGATGAAGCCTCCCATGACTTCCAATCCGGCCCGTTGCAGGGTCTGAACGGCAGCCACCAGGTCCCGGCCGCGGTTCTGCAACTTGCGACACTCCGTCAACGCCTCGACCGACGGTGTTTCGATGCCGACGAACACCTTCTTGAACCCAGCCATGACCATGAGGCTGCTCAATTCGGAGTCATCAGCCAGGTTCACGGACGCTTCCGTCAGGAAACCCATCTTGGCCCGGGTCCGAGTCCGCCACTCGATCATCGCTTGCAGCAGTTCCTTCGTCCGGCGTTTGTTGCCGATGAAGTTGTCATCGACGATGAACACCATGTCCTTCCAGCCGCGATTCCGCAGAGCCTCGAGTTCGCCCACCAGTTGCGCGGGCGATTTGGTGCGCGGCACCCGGCCGTTCATCACGATGATATCGCAAAACTCGCAATCGAACGGGCAGCCGCGTGAGAATTGGACGGACATGGTCACGTAGTCGCGAAGGTTGATGAGATCCCAGCGCGGGACTGGCGTGAGCGCCACGTCTGGGCGGCGGGTGGCCTGGTAGAAACGCTGCACGGTCCCGCAGCGCATGTCTTCGACCACCTGCGGCATCACTTCCTCCGCCTCGCCCAGCACGAAGTGTTGGATCTCCGGGAAAGACTCGTGGCCTGTGGTGAAGAGCGGTCCGCCGGCGATCACAGGGCGCTGGAGTTGGGCGCAACGCTCGACCACCTCGTGCACCGAAGCCTGCTGGACCAGCATGGCGCCGATCAGGACGTAATCCGCCCAGGCCAGGTCCCGGTCGTGCAGTCGTCCGATATCCAGGTCGACCAGCTTGAGGTTCCATTCTCTGGGCAGCATGCCCGCCACAGTCAGGAGACCCAGCGGGGGCATGGACGCCCGCTTCGAGACGAAGCGCAAGGCGTGTTTGAAGCTCCAGAATGTGTCAGGCGTTTGAGGACTGATCAGGAGAATGTTCATGAGTGGGTCCCTTCTTCCACTGTGCTGGTCCAGCCTACGCCCGGTTGGTCCCGCGCACAAAGGAATGTTTATGCGAATTCAGTTCGATCCCTACCGGGCAATGGTCCGAACCCATGACCCCCGGACGGATGAACGCGTTTTTCAACCGGGGTCGCAGCGCCTTGGAGATCAGGAAGTAATCGATGCGCCACCCGATGTTCCGCTGGCGGACGCCCGGCATCTGGCTCCACCAGGTGTAGTGCCCGCCGCCGGTGTGGAATTCGCGGAACGTGTCGAGGAACCCGGCCTTCAGGAAGGCGCTGAATCCGGCGCGTTCCTCTGGCGTGAAGCCGTGGTTTTTCACGTTGGCCTTGGGATTGGCCAGGTCAATTTCCGTGTGCGCCACGTTGAGATCACCGCACCAGACGACGGGTTTCCGCTGTTCGAGTTGCTTGAGGTAACTCAGAAAATCCCTGTCCCACTGCTGGCGATACGGCAGCCGGGTCAGTTCCCGCTGTGAATTGGGGACATAGACATTGACCAGGAAGAAATCCTCAAGCTCAGCGGTGAGAATGCGTCCTTCCCGGTCGTGCTGAGGCCGGCCTATTCCCTGCGTGATGTTCAGCGGGCGCTGGCGCGTGAAGATGGCCGTGCCGGAATATCCCTTCTTCTCGGCCAGGTTCCAGTAAGTGGTGTAGGAGGCTGGCCAGAGTTGCTCGACGTCGTCGGGGCCGCAGCGGGTCTCCTGCAGGCAGAGGATGTGCGGCTTCTCCGCGTCCAGGTAATCCAGGAAACCCTTGCGCAACACCGCGCGCAGGCCGTTCACGTTCCAGGAAATCAGTTTCACGCGGCGGCAGCATAGCGGAAGGACTCGAATTGACACGGCCAATAGCTTTGCGGTGGGGCACATCCCTGTACTTCGAGTCGTGATGAGGGATCTTTGGAAATGGTGTCCAAGGGGGTGTCGGGATTTCATCCTGCGCCTTTGTATGAACCTCTGTAGAGCTACGGTTCGAGTGGGGTTTGCCTTCAGTAGTAACCTGCAATTGTCCGGCGAGTTACAAGGGGTGGCATGGCGGCTGCACTGGTGACGATTGTTACCGTCGTCGAGTGCAGTAACGTATGAAGTTCCAGCAGCAGTTCATCGTTCGTTTGTCGCCAGGGTTCACTTTGGCGGAAGTGGCTGTGTCCATGGGCATGATGGGCTTGCTGTTTGGGGGAATCCTCCACGGCTACGTGCAAAGTCTTCACCGTGCCGAATGGGCCGCCTACAACCTGGCGGCAAACTCGCTCGCCCAACAGCGTGTGGAACAGGCGCGGGCGGCCAAATGGGATACGCTCGCATCGCCGGTGGTGGACGGTCTGGTGCCCGCGAACTTCCCGCCCGCCGTGGAAGTGCTCGATGTGCCCATCTCCGGAAACAACCTCATCCTGGCCACCAACTTCACCACCATCGCTTCCGTTTCCACCAACCCTCCGGTCAAGGCCATCCAGGTGGACTGCGTCTGGGCGTATCACAGCGGCCGGGTTTACACCAATACCGTCCTGACTTATCGGGCTCCCGACCAATGAGACCTCTGTCCCCATGCCGACTCGAACACTGCCCCGCAGGCGGGTTCACCTTGCCGGAGCTGATGGTTGCGATGGGCATCTTCTCACTGTTGGTGGTGGGTGTGATCCAGGTGCACGCGATGGGTTTGCGGATGGATCAACTGGCACGGTCCAAACTGGGAGCGAGCGAGGAATCCCGCGCGGCCATCGGTCAGATGGTCCGGGAAATCCGCACGGCGGGCGTGGTGCGTGTGGGCACCGGAGGGTTGACCTCATTTCAGCAGATTGCACATGGCCGGCGTCAGGCGGGCAACGCCCTTCAGATTCAGCCGAGCAAGAGCGACCCGAGCACCTTCGTGCGGTATTATTGGGATTCGGACGACGGCAAGCTCAAGCGCACCACCGACGGGGCGACCGAGGCGCTGATCGTTGCCAACTCGATTCGAAACGCATCGGTCTTCAGTGCGGAAGACGCCTTTGGGAACGTGCTGACCAACAACCAAAACAACCGGGTCATCGGGGTGCAACTGGAGTTCTATCAACTGCAGCATCCCACGGTGGCAATCGGGCCCGGTTCCCTCTACGACTTCTACCAATTACGAACCAAGATCACCCGGCGCGCGCTGGAGTGAGAAAGCGAAAGGAAAGTCAATGAAACTGACACGACAGGGGCGGATGCCGGAATGCGGGCAGGCGCTGGTCTTTGTAATGCTCACCGCGGCGGTTTCCCTCACCGTCCTGGCCGGGCTCATGGGACGCACGGCGACCAACAGCGCCTTGAACGATCGCAGCAATCGCTACCTGGCGGCGGTTTCGGCCGCCGAGGCGGCGACCGAGAAGACCCTTGCATCACTCATGTGGGATTACTCACGGTCGGGTGCAGGCACGGTCGCCGCGCGGTTGAATGCTTACCCGGCGCTGACGCCTCAGGTGTGGGAACACCCGCGCTGGGCCCACTACCAGTTTGAAGACCTCTCCGGGTCACCGGATCAACTGTCTGTGCGGCAGATTCGTCCCTGGACGGCTGGTGCACCGTTGATTTCGCAGTATGCCGGGCTCTCGGGGTTTGCCTCGGAATTCCGGGTCTCGGCTGTGGCCCGTGAAGCGGGAGATGCAAATCCTGTTGCCGCCATGGTGGAACAGCAATTCCAGCTCGCGACCATTCCGATCTTTCAGTTTGCCATCTTTTATAACATGGACTTGGAAATCAACCCGGGTCCCAACATGACCGTGTCCGGTCGGGTGCACTCGAATGGGGACATCTACACCCAACCCCAAGCCAAGCTGCTGTTCAACGATAATGTCACGGCTGCGGGAGAGATCGTGCACGACAAGAAGCCAGAGGATCCCTTGATTCGCAGCATTGGGACCATCACCTACGAGGGCGAACACGATTCCGGCGTGAATTCACTGAACCTGCCCATCGGCACGGACAACAGCCCGGAGAATGTCAGACAGATCATCCAAAGCCCTCCGTCCACCGAGCTGTCGTCCTCTGCTATGGGCCAGCAGCGATTGTACAATCAGGCGGACCTTGTCGTCGTGGTGAAGAATGGTTCCTCCGCCCAGAGTCCGCCGGTGATTCAGATTTCGGGCCAGAAGGCCTTGGGCATGTCCCCACAGGTGGTGCAGGGTTTTATGCAGTTCACGAACGTCAGCTTCTATAACAAGCGCGAGGAGAAGACTGTGAAAGCGGTGCAACTGGATGTGGCGGCCATGCAAACCCGCGTTTCCGGGATCAACTCCATCTATGTGGATGACGTGCGCGCCCAATCCTCCAGTTCCGAGCCTGGTTTGCGCGTGATCAACGGGCAGACCCTGCCCAGCGGAGGGTTGACGGTGGCCACGCGGCTGCCCTTGTACGTCAAGGGGGACTACAATGCGCCGACATCAGCACTCGGCACCGCCGACACCTCGCAAACCCGTCCGGCGGCCTTGATCGCCGATGCCATCACCGTGCTCTCCGGAGCCTGGAATGACGGCAACAGCACCAAGGCATTGGGCTCCCGCATCGCCAACAACACCACGGTCAATGCGGCCTTCCTGACGGGGATTGTTCCGACCTCCACTGAAAACGGTTATAGCGGCGGGGTGGAGAATTTTCCACGCTTCATCGAGGACTGGAACAACAAGGTGCTCACCTACAATGGCTCGATGGTGGCGATGTACGAGAGTGCCATCGCCACCGGTGACTGGCGCGGGACAGGTTCCAGCATCGGCATCTACAATCCGCCCAAGCGCAACTGGTCGTTTGATAGGAACTTCCTTGATCCCACCCGGCTGCCACCGTTGACCCCGCAGGCGCGCACCGCAATCCGTGGAGAGTGGGTGATGGGATCCGCGCCCCACCCCGGAACTTGAAGCCCACCGGTCTCCGAATCATCTCGATTGTGGGCGCGTTTCCGGATTCACAAGAGCCATCCGGCTTGCGGGACCGGCTGTCCACTGAGTCCGCCGTCCGGGGCATGTAACCAGGGGGCTACTTGCTCCCGGGTTTGACGGCGGGGAGGGCGGCGAGATCGGTTGGCAGTTGGTCGGGGGGGTAGGTTTCGACTTGAAGCTGAAGCAAGGCGAAGGTCGGGATTCCGAGTTTCAACCGGCCGCTGGATCGATCCACAGCCATTGCCACTCCCACCACCTGGCCGCCGTGAGAGCGCACGATCTCGATGGTTTCCTGAACCCGGCCGCCTTGGGTGACCACGTCTTCAACCACCAACAGGCGTTCCCCCTGCGCGATCTTGAACCCGCGTCGCAGTACCGAGTCGTCCGTCCTCCTTCTCCGCAAAAATGAACCGGCATTTCAACTGCCGCGCCACTTCCTGTCCAAGCACCAGTCCCCCCATGGCGGGGGCGATGACCGTGGCGGGCGCCAGCGCGCGCACCCGGTCCGCCAGGGCGGTGCCCAACCGCTCGACCGTCGGCATGTCCTGGAGAGCGATGGCGCACTGGAAAAACTGACGGCTGTGCAATCCGCTTCGCAGAATGAAATGACCTTCCAACAGGGCGCCCGTCTCATGAAACACCCGCAAGACCTCGTCCGATGTCATGCGCGCATGGTAGAGTTGCTCCGTCGGCAGCAAAGTCAAAAACGGGCGCGGTGCGGGCGGCCGGATGCTTCGCCGGTGAGCGCCTAAAAGGCAGGGAGTGCGCCGGCCCGTCGGCGCTTTTCAGGTCGCTCGCGCAACCGAAAGGGACTCCCGCGATCCAGCCGCATTGAAAGGGGGTGACAAGTCACCGCATTCCAGGTCGCAATGGAATCGCCACAAGGCCCATTGCACTCTCCAATTTTCATCGACGTGGCCGGCACCGAAAAGACTGGAGGCGATGATGCTGCGATTCGAGTATCCCCGGGTGCGGAAGTTCATCAAGATGCTGGCCGGCCTGCTGCTGCTGCCCCTGTGCTGGGGAGGGGCTTCCGCCTTGTGGCGAATCTTGAAAGCCTCCGGCGGCGCGGATGCACTCTGGGTGCCGCTGGTCGCCGGGGCGGTCTGCTGGGCGGTGGTTTATCTTCTCCTGCCGCGTCCTATGTGGCTGTATGTCGCCGGGCACGAACTAACCCACGTGGTTTGGGTCTGGCTGTTTGGGGGGCGTGTCCGGCAGGTGAAGGTCACTTCCAAGGGGGGGCACGTGGTGGTGTCGAAGACCAATTTTCTCATCGCGCTGGCCCCTTACTTCTTTCCTTTCTATGGGGCGGTGGTGGCTGTCGGGGGCCTGCTTGCACGGCTGGTATGGCCTTGGAACCGATTGGAGGTCTGGTTCCTTCTCCTTCTGGGTGCCGCCTACGCCTTTCACGTCACCCTGACCGGGCACGTCCTCAAGACCCGCCAGTCGGACATCACCGAGCACGGCTACATTTTTTCCGGGGCGATGATTCTGCTGGGCAACCTGCTCGTGCTGGTGCTTGCCATTCCGCTGCTGACCGCCAGTCCCGCCGTCACAACCGCCCTCGTTTGGTGCTGGCAGGAAACGCTGTTCTTGTTGTGCGGGATGTGGCGCGAGATTTCTTGAGTTGAATTCAGTCTTGCCATTGCAGCGTATTTGCGGCGAAATCGCGACGGTGTATCTGTCTATGGAACTCGGCGATATTCTGAGCAAAGAACTGATCATCCCAGACCTGCGCGCCAAAGACCGCTGGGAAGCGATTGACGAACTGATCGATCACCTGGTGGCCAATGGCAAGATCGCCGCCGAGCACCGCGAAGCGATCATCGCCGCCGTCAAGAAGCGCGAGAAGTCCATGAGCACCGGCATCGGGTTCGGCATCGGGATTCCGCACACGTCCACCGACCTGATCTACGAAGTCGTCGGTGCGCTTGGGCGCAGCAAGAGCGGCGTGCAGTTCGACGCGCTCGACAATCAGCCCGTCAACCTGGTCATGCTCTTCCTCGTCCCCCAGGGCCATTTTCAAAAACATCTGCACACCCTGGCCAACATCGCCAAGCTCCTGCACAAGGCAGAGTTCCGGCAAGCCCTCGAAAGCGCCTCGAATGAGGAGGTCATGGTGGACATCATCAAAGGGCAGCCGACGCGCTGAGCCGTCCCGCGCGCACCATTCGATGTTTGGCGCTCACTGTTCAATGTTCGAGGGCTCGCCTGCCTGCCGCAGGATGACGCAAACCAACGCCTAGGCACATCCCAGGCAGGGTACCGTGCTTCCTCACCAGACGATCCAACAGCGACTGCAGCAAGCGGTGGCCAGCGTGCTTCCGGATGCGGACGTTTCGGTTGTCCAGGTGCGGCCCTGTCAGGAAGAGCGGTTTGGCGATTACCAGGCTACAGCCCTCATGGGCCTGGCCAAAGCGCGCAAGCTCAATCCGCGCGAGCTGGCCGCCCGCGTTCTGGAGCAGGTGGATGTCCGGGATTGCTGCGAGTCGATGGAGATTGCCGGGGCGGGCTTCCTCAACTTCCGACTTCGCTTGGGCGCATTGGAACAAACGCTCCGCGGCGCGCACCAGGGCGAACACCTGTTTCATAGCCGGGTGGAACCTTCGCGGACCATTGTCATCGATTTCAGTTCCCCCAACGTGGCCAAGCCCATGCACGTGGGCCATATCCGGTCCACCATCCTCGGCGATTGCCTCGTCCGGGCCCACCGGCTTCTGGGCCATCGGGTCATCAGCGATAATCACATCGGAGACTGGGGCACGCAGTTCGGCATGCTGTTGGTTGGATGGAAAACGTTGCTCGACCGGGCTGCGCTCGATCGGGATGCCATCGCGGAACTGGAACGCATTTACAAGGCTGTCAACGCACAGTGTGACGAGGGCAAGCCCGGTTACAACGCCGCCATCCACGATGCCGCGCGGGCCGAGTTGGTAAAACTCCAGGCCGGCGATGCCGGCAATCTCGACATCTGGCACGAGATGATCCGGCTTTCGCAGGTGCAGTTCGACGCCATCTACGGGCGGCTAAGGGTGACGTTCGACCACATGTTGGGCGAGAGCTTTTACAATCCACGCCTTCAAGGGGTGGTGGATGACCTGGTGGCGCGGGGTATCGCTCGGGAAAGCGATGGCGCCCAGTGCGTGTTCAGCGACGGATCCCTGCCGCCCAAGGCGGATCCGTTCCTGATCCATCGCGACGGGCAATGGCAGGACAACCCGCAGCTCATCCAAAAGCGCGACGGCGGATTCAACTACGCCACCACCGATCTGGCCACCCTCGCCTACCGCCTTGAAACCTGGTCGCCATCTCAGATCATCTACGTCACCGACGGACGGCAGCAGCTCCATTTCCAACAGGTGTTCACCACGTTCCGACGTTGGCGCCAGGAGCTTGCCAACCGCGTGGAGCTGATTCACGTCTGGTTCGGTTCCATTCTGGGTGAAGACGGGAAACCCTTGAAGACCCGCTCCGGCGAGAACGTCAGGCTGTCCGAGTTGCTGGACGAGGCCGAGGAACGCGCCTTTCGCATCGTGACGGAGAAGAATCCGGAATTGCCGGAAGCCCAGCGGCACGAGATCGCACGGATCGTGGGTATCGGTGCGGTGAAGTATGCGGATCTGCTGCCGAATCGGCAGACGGATTACGTGTTCAGTTGGGATAAGATGCTGGCGCTGATCGGCAACACCGCACCGTACCTCCAGTATGCCTATGCCCGGATCCAAAGCATCCTGCGGAAGGCGGGGCACGGTGCGGAGATGGCAGATCGCAGATCGCAGATCGGACTGGGCACTGCGGAAGAACGGGCGCTGGCACGGCACCTGTTGAACTTTGGCTTGGTGATCGAGGCGCTTGCGGCGGAACAGCGGCCAAACTACCTCTGCAATTACCTCTACGAACTGTCTTCGCACTTCACGCGCTTCTACGAGAATTGTCCGGTGCTGAAAGCCGAGGCCGAAACGCGGGCCAGCCGATTGGCTCTGTGCAGTCTGGTCGCCTCCGTGCTCCGCCAGGGACTCGATATCCTCGGAATCGAGGTCTTGGAGCAGATGTGATCCCTTGCTGGCTTACAGCAAACGCTGGATTCATCCGGCAGAACCGCACGAAACACGGCATGCTGTCAGCGGCGGGGGTGGACGGGCAAGAATGGCCGATGTAGACGCGAGCGGCTCTTCGACGGCATTCCGCCCCGGGAGATGTTGCGGTTGGTGGCGCGACGTGTGAGTGAAGGACGCATGCTGGGCGTCATCCAGGCCTGGCTGCGCGCCCCGATTGTGGAGCACGACCCTGAGACGGGGCGGCCCACCCTCACGGGCCACCGTCGAGGCACGCCACAATGCCTCTCAACCCGTCTGCTCCGCCTACTCTACTCATTCGATCATGGGCTTGCCGGGCTGCGGGAGGGGGGGTTAGCTTCCCAGACGATGCGACTGCTCGACCGCTACCTGCTGCGCGAGCTGATGACGCCGTTGAGCTTCTGTCTCGGCGGCTTCTTTCTATTCTGGATCTCGTTCGATCTCTTCAGCGAACTGGATGACTTCCAGGAGCGTGGAATCGGGTTCGCTCGCATCGCCAGGTATTACCTGCTTCAAAGCCCGAGCTTTCTGAGGCTTGTGCTTCCCGTGGGCCTGCTGTTGGCCCTGCTATACACGCTCACGCGCCACGCGCGCCACAATGAGATCACGGCGATTCGCGCCGCTGGCGTCAGCCTCTGGAGAGTCTGCCTGCCCTACCTCGCGGTCGGAGTCTTATCCAGCCTGGGATTGTTTGCCCTCAACGAACGCTGGGCTCCACAGTGGTCGGATCGCGCCCAGGAGATACGTTCCGCCGGGAAGGACCAAGGTGGTGCCGACACCACCAGTCGCAGCGCCCACCAGCTCGGGTTTGTCAACGCCAGGGACGGTCGCCGGTGGATGATCGAACGCTATGATCTGGAAACCAGCGTCATGCATCGGCCGCAGGTCCACTGGTACGACTCGAACGCCCGCCAGCGCTCTGTCTACGCGGAGCGAGCTGTTTTCACAAACGGCGTGTGGTTGTTTCTCAATGCGCGGGAGTATGTTGACATCGGCCACGGCGATCGTTTGCTGCAACCGACCGTGGTGACCAATGCGATCGAGATGAGGATGCTCAACGAGACCCCGGACCAGATCCGGAGCGAGGTTTGGATCAGCAAACGGCTGAGCCGACTGTCCGACACCAAGGAGGCCGATGTGCCATTGTCTGTCATTTTGAATTACCTGCGGCTGCATCCTGAGCCGGACCGGAAGATCTCCCCTTGGATTCGGACCATGCTGCACGGGCGCCTGGCATCCCCTTGGACCTGTCTGGTCGTGGTGTTGATCGCCATCCCATTCGCTGCCGCAACAGGGCGCAAGAACCTGTTTGTTGGCGTGGCCAGCAGCATCGGAATCTGCTTTGGATTTCTTGTGACCGAACAGTTCAGCATCGCGTTGGGTGCGGGCGGTCACCTGCCGCCCTGGCTGGCGGCGTGGCTTCCGAATCTGGCCTTTTCGACCCTTGCGTTAGGCATGATCTTCCGAATCCGATGAGCCCCCGGAAACACCTACGGAAGGCCTCCCCCGAGTCCTCCTGCAACGATCTGGATTCGCTGCGAACCCGCTGCGCGCGGTTGGAGCGCCTCTATCAGGTCAGTAACGTCATCCATTCAACCCTGGATCCCCAGCAGGCGCTCCAGTTGATCGTCACGGAGGCCGTCCGGCTCATGAACGCCTCCAGTGGTTCTCTTGCCTTGGTCAACCCCAACACCAACCTCTTGGAAATTCATGCCTTTTGCGGCTTGCCCGGAGAATCGGCGTCCAATCTCCGGCTTCGAATGGGCGAAGGCTTGACCGGTTGGGTCGCCAGCACCGGCCGCACCGCCCGGGTGGATGACGTGTCGAACGATCCGCGTTACGTCCAGATTCGGCCGGATACCCGCTCCGAACTTGCGGTCCCACTGGAGGTGAACAAGGAAACACGTGGAGCATTGAATGTGGATTCCGATCGGCTGGCGGCCTTTTCGGAGGAGGATGAGACGCTGTTGGTCGAGTTGGCCACCCAGGCAGCCAAGGTGATTCACAACACCTGGCTCTACGAACAGTTGCGACTCAAAGCGCGCCTCTTTGAGGCGCTGAGCCGCGTCGGCCAGGTCATCAACTCGACGGTTAACGTCAACGAGGCGCTCCCGGTCATTGTCCGGGAGACCTGCGCGTTGATGCGTGCCAAAATGTGTTCCCTCATGCTCCTCGACGCGTCTCGAACCCGATTGGAACTGCGGGCCTCTCACGGCGCTGGCCCCTCCTACCGAAACAAACCACCCTTGGAGGTCGATGAAAGTTTGCTGGGCGTCGTCGTGCGCAGGCGGCGACCCCTCCAGATCGACAATGTGCAAACCTCCGGCCGCTACCAAAACGTGGCAATTGCGGTGGAAGAAGGCCTCGTCTCCCTTCTCAGTGTCCCCCTGATGTTCGTCGGCGAAGCAATCGGCACCCTGACGATCTACACCGCGGAGCGCTATAATTTCTCGAACGAGGAAATCCAAATCCTGTCTGCTCTGGCCGAACTCTCAGCGGTGGCGATCGAGAAGGCGAGGCTTTATGAGCGGACGGTGGATGTCGAGGAGCAGTTGCGACGCAACGAAAAGCTCTCCGCCTTGGGTCTGTTGGCTGCGGAGGTCGCGCATGAGATCCGCAACCCGTTGACTGTGATGAAGATGCTGTATCACTCGCTCGACTTGCGATTTCCAAATGATGATGCGCGCGCCAAGGACGCGCGGATCATCGGGGAGAAGATGGAGCACTTGAACCGCATTGTTGAGCGTGTCCTGGACCTCTCGCGCAGCGCCGAACCCTCTTTCTCGCAAGTCAACGTGAATTCGCTGGTGGAGGAATTGGCGTTACTGATTCGCCACAAGCTGCGGAATCAAGGCATCCAATTCTGTCCCCAGCTTGACCCGGCCTTGCCCCCGATTGTGGCGGATCCCACCCAGGTGGAGCAGGTGCTACTGAACCTTGTCCTTAACGCGGTTGAGGCCATGCCTCAAGGTGGACTGCTCAGGATTCGCACCTCCTTCGTCTCGGTCAACAGCGCGGGGGAATCACCGGGGCTCGTCCGGTTTGAAGTGGAAGACACAGGTCAAGGCATGCGCCAGGAGGACCGTGAAAAGGCCTTTACCAGCCTTCTAAACACAACCAAAGCCGGTGGCACTGGACTTGGGCTGGCCATCGTTGGCCGTATTGTGGAGGCTCATCGCGGCACCATTCACGTTCGCTCCCAGCCAGGTGCCGGAACGCTTATTACCGTCTCCCTTCCTGCCGCCTGATCCCCGTTCATCCCTTGCGCCCAATCATTTGGATGCCTTGGAAACCTGCCATTCCCGGCTGCGCATCTTCGTCTGGAACCCTGTTGAGCAAACGCTTCTGAGGCCACGGAACTACGGTTCAGGGCTTCAAGAAGAATGTGATAGGCATTTGCACGCAGGCATAGATTGGTTACAGTGCCCTCCCGATATGACGACCTCAAATGCCGATCTCTGGAAAAAATTCCTTACTTATTACAGGGAGTATCCAACCCTAGGCTTTGCAATTGATTTCAGTCGAGTCGATTGGCCTGAAAACCTCCGTTCCCAAATGCAATCCAAAGTAGATGCAGCCTTCCGCGACATGAACCAACTCGAGCGCGGTGGGATTGCCAACCCAGACGAGAATCGCATGGTCGGGCATTATTGGCTTCGTTCGCCAGAACTGGCCCCAACCGCTGAAATCAGCAACGCCATCTCGTCCACAATTCAAAAGATCAAGACTTTTAGTGAGGCAGTTCATTCTGGAAGAATCGTCGGTCAGGCCGGTAAGTTCAAAAACTGTATCGTTATTGGAATCGGCGGATCTGCTTTAGGCCCCCTTGTTGTGTCAAAGGCCTTGGGCGATCCCGGGACGGATTTGCTCTCATTCTACCTGCTGGACAACACCGACCCGGACGGAATGGATCGCGTGTTTGCAGAAATCGGGGATTCGCTTGGCAAGACTTTGAGCATTGTCATCTCCAAGTCCGGCGGCACGAAGGAGACTCGAAATGGAATGCTGGAAGCAAAGCATGCTTATGAGCGTGTAGGTTTGGATTTTGCCAAACATGCGGTGGCAGTCACCCAAGAAGGCAGCCAGTTGGACAATTTCGCTCTTCAGAATGGATGGATTGAAAGATTCCCAATGTGGGATTGGGTTGGTGGTCGAACTAGCGAGTTGTCCGTAGTCGGACTACTCCCAGCAGCTATTCAAGGATTCAATATCGATAACGTTATCGCTGGAGCTAAAGAGATGGACAGGGTGACAAGAAGCATGCAAGTGGAAGCCAATCCAGCCATGATGATGGCTCTAGCTTGGTACGCATCCGGTAACGGTAAAGGAGACAAGAACCTCGTTTTTCTACCATACAAAGATCGATTGGAGTTGCTGTCGAGGTATCTGCAGCAGTTAATAATGGAGTCAATTGGTAAACAGTTCGATCTACAAGGCAATAGAGTTAATCAAGGATTGAGTGTTTTTGGAAACAAGGGATCGACCGATCAGCACAGCTTTGTCCAACAACTGCGCGATGGCAGGAATGACTTTATCGTTACATTCGTTGAGGTTCTGAAGGATCGAAAGCTTGATTGCCCTGATGTTGAGCCTGGGCTTTCATCCGGCGATTACCTCCACGGGTTCATGCTTGGAACGAGGTACGCACTTACGGAAAATGGCCGAGAATCCATCACAATCACGATCGCGGAAGTTTCTCCATTTACAGTCGGAGCATTGATCGCGTTGTTTGAACGGTCGGTAGGTCTTTATGCTTCACTGATCGGCATCAATGCCTATCATCAGCCGGGCGTTGAAGCTGGGAAGAAGGCTGCTGCCGAGATTCTCCTATTGAAGAACAGAATTCTGGAGATCCTACAGAACAATGGTGGGAGAGCATGTGCAGCCCAAGAGGTTGCTGCAGAAATTGGGGGAGATGCGTCGATTGAAACTGTTTTCAAGATCTGCAAGAGGCTTTCCTTAAACCCGCAATACGGAGTTAAGCAGGTTTCATCGGACAGTCCAGATCGAACGTGCTTTCGCATTTAGATGTTCGCTTATCCAAAGGCATACGATTTAGTTGTTGTCGGCGCTGGCCACGCCGGAATCGAGGCAGCATTGGCAGTCGCTCGAATGGGGTGTCAAACATTGCTGCTTACGATGAATGTCGATTCGGTAGGCCAGATGTCCTGCAATCCGGCGATTGGCGGTTTGGCCAAGGGGCACATCGTGCGAGAAATTGATGCTCTAGGGGGACAGATGGGAATTACAACCGACCTGACCGGCCTTCAGTTTCGGATGCTGAATCGAAGTAAGGGTCCAGCCGTTCAGGGGCCACGCGCCCAATGTGACAAGCGCGCCTATCAGACGAGAATGAAATTGGTCTGTGAGCGGCAGCCGAATCTGGATCTTCGACAAGGGCATGTCGAAAAGCTCATTTTTTCCGATGGGACTGTGCAAGGCGTTTACACGAGTATTGGCGTATGCTACAGATCGCGGGCTGTAATTCTCACCACAGGAACATTCCTCCACGGATTGATGCACATTGGCGGCAGCAAGCATAGTGGCGGCCGAATGGGTGATTCTGCTTCCATAGGAATTTCAGATTCGTTGAAGGATTTAGGAATGAAGTTGGGTCGGTTCAAAACTGGAACTCCTCCTCGACTGTTGCGGCGGACAATCGACTTTACAAGGACCGAGTTACAGCCTGGGGACGAGCAGGTTTCATATTTTTCCCATTGGAAGAATGAGTTGTTCCACGTGGAACAATTTGTAGGTTCAAGGATCGGCAGCAGAGATTCCTTTCCTCGGGGATCGGTCCTTGAGCGGAATGGGTGTCAGCAGCCGTGCCATATCACTTGGACCACTGACGAAACGGGTGCGGTCATACGTAAGAATCTTCACAGGTCTCCGCTCTATTCTGGGGTTATACAAGGAACTGGCCCTCGCTATTGCCCATCCATTGAAGATAAGATCGTTAGGTTTCCAGACAAAGACCGGCATCAAATTTTCCTTGAGCCAGAGGGAATCGAAACCGACGAAATCTATGTCAATGGATTCTCAACATCGCTTCCGTTTGATGTGCAGGTCGAATTGGTTAGAACGATAGTTGGCTGTGAGAATGCAGAGATCATGCGTCCGGCATACGCTGTAGAGTACGACTATGCGATTCCAACTCAGCTAAAGCCAACGCTTGAATCAAAGTACTGCTCTGGTTTGTATCTGGCTGGACAGATAAACGGGACATCTGGCTATGAAGAGGCTGCAGCTCAGGGGCTGATCGCTGGAATTAATGCTGCGCTGGCGATTAAGTCGAGACCACCTTTAATACTGCGTCGTGATCAAGCCTACATCGGTGTTCTTATCGACGATCTTGTCACCAAAGGAACATCTGAGCCCTACCGGATGTTTACATCACGTGCCGAATACCGATTGCTTCTGCGTCAAGATAATGCTGATTTGAGGTTGTCAAAGATTGGTTATGACGCTGGTCTACTCTCACTGAATAGGTATCGCCAAGTGGAAGAGAAGGCCAATTTGATTGCGAAAGAGTTGGATCGACTTCGAAAAGGAAGGGTTGACTCCAATAGCTTGGAAAAGCTTCTCAGGCGACCCGAAATAGCCTATGCGGACTTGCCGGGACCCTCAGCATCTTTACCGCAAGATGTCGTTGAGCAGGTGGAGATCCAGGTTAAGTACGCAGGTTACCTAGAGCGGCAACATGCCGCTGTGAGACGCATCCAGTCTCTCGAAAGCCGCTGCCTGCCTGACTCTTTAGACTACCGATCGATCCTCGGATTGCGTTCGGAAGCGCGGGAAAAGCTTACTGCCATCAGGCCGAGAACGATTGGTCAGGCGGCACGGATATCTGGTGTTTCGCCATCCGATATCAGCCTCTTGACTGTTTTGGCCGCACGTTTGTGAATAAGTATTGTTACTAATTACAATAATATGTTAGGATTAGTGTCCGGGTAGATTTGTGAGGGCTAGGGCAGAGTTGCTCCTTATGACGGCGGCTAGACCATGCGACCATGACGGAACTTTGCAAAGAATCTTGGACAATCTTTGACCGGGACTAAAGTGCTTGGTAGTGTATCGAGCTAAATCAAGACAGCAAAGACTGCATGAGCATAGCCGTTGAGGTTTCAACTCTCCGCAGCAGGCTTTTACAGCTTGTTGTTCCGCTGGTGCTATGTCTTATTCGACAGGCCCACTCCCAGACTGTTGAATTCCGGCCGATTGAGTTTTCCGAGCCAAGCGATAACTCCAATCAGGTGACCAACGTTCAGAACCTTGCAACTGAGCATCGACGGTTGCAGGGGTTAGAGGATCGTTCGTCCAAGACCCTCGATTTCTTGCGGTTTGACGATTCATTGAGTGGCTTGCCCGCCCCAAAACCAATGCGGTGGGTTTCGGTTCCCACCAAACCCACGAAGCCTTCCGGCCTGCTGGAGGGCTTGGCAGACTGGGGCATGATTGACGAACGGCGTGTTCCCCATACCATGAGCCGCGACACGAGTGCCTCTGATCTGCCAATGGGGCTCAACGGGCTCGGGGAAAGCGCTTCGAAAGGGGAAAGCCTGTTAGACTCCCTCAGAAGGGAGGATTGGTTGGTGAAGGAAACCATGGGGGAGACTTCTTTGGGAAATGCCGGTGACACCGCAAATGGGTTCTAGCGGCACCATTCCTACGGAAGTGGGCAAGCGGCGTGAGGTGCCCGACTTTGATCCGAGGAGGTCGGAGCTAGCTAATGCCCGGCTCGAATCCCGGGTCGCTCGGTACAAAGGCTTTGATGATCCGTTGGGGGCTCGCGAAATGAAGGACCAGAGGTCCGAAGGGGGTTTCTTCAATGATTTTGGACACCCCGGCCACCGTGAATCGGATTTCAATGTGGACGCCTATCGTGCACTGCTTGGGATTGGCTCTGGATCCGGCCCAAATCGTGGACAAGTGGATGGAACAACCGATAAGTATCGGCCCAGTGGGAATGTTTTTGTTCCGCCTCCGCCGGTCAGGGGCTCGGAAGTCGGCTCCTTGAATCGTGGGTCGCTGCAGCCTATGCGACCGGTGGATCGAAACTTGTTCGCGCCTACCGCCCCGGTTGGTCCCAGCCAGCCGACGGTGTTTGACGTGTTCGAGCCGGATGGTCCCTTGAGCACTGGCGCAAAGCCAGTGGGCAGCGTCAGCAAACCCCTGTACGAGCCCCCCAGAAGGAAGTTTTAGCCAAACTATTGGCTGTCGTCGCTGCCAGTGCCACGGTCAGGTAGCAGAGGTGAGCACGAGAACCTGTTCCAGCGTGGACAAGCCCTGTCTCACGCGGTCGAGAGCCACCATCCGGAGGGTTCGCATCCCCTGGCCCAGGGCCACTTTGCCCATGTCCCGGGCGCTTGATCTGGAGATGATCAGCCTGCGGATTTCATCCGTGACAGTCATCGCCTCGATGATTGCCAAGCGCCCGGCGTAGCCGGAGTTCTTGCACCGATCGCAGCCTCGTCCGCGATAAAGCGTCACACCGTCGAACATGCTCGGATCGATGTTTAGTTCCTGATACATCTTGGCCGGGTAAATCACGGGCTCTTTGCAGTGCGAGCAGATCCGCCGCATCAGTCGTTGGGCACAGGCCAGGATCACGGACGAAGAAATCAAGAAGGGCGCGATCCCCATGTCATCGAGGCGTGTGATTGCACCGGGAGCATCGTTACAATGCATTGTGCTCAGGACCTGATGCCCGGTGAGCGCAGCTTCGACAGCGATCTCTGCCGTTTCGGTATCCCGAATTTCACCGATCATCACAATATCCGGATCCTGGCGCAGGATGGAACGCAAGACATTGGCAAAGGTGAGCCCGATTTCCTTCTTGGTGGCCACCTGATTGATGCCGGGGACTTGGAATTCGACGGGATCCTCCACCGTAACGATGTTGTAAATTGGGTTGTTCAGTTCGTTTAGGGCCGAATAGAGCGTGGTGGTCTTGCCGGAACCGGTCGGACCCGTCACCAAGATTAGTCCATGCGGAGCGTCCACGGCTGCCCGCACCTGTTGGAAGGTGTCTGGGTCGAGACCGAGCTTGTCCAAGCTTGCCGAAAGGTTGCCCTTGTCGAGCACGCGCATCACGATCTTTTCGCCATGCACTGTCGGCAGGACCGAGACGCGAATATCGTAATCCTTTCCCCCCACCTTTACCCGCATGCGTCCGTCCTGAGGGAGACGGCGTTCAGCGATGTCGAGGCTGCTCATGATCTTGATTCGCGAAGCCAAGGCGAGCTGCATGGACTTGGGTGGCGGTGTCGCATCTACCAACGCTCCGTCAAGTCGGTAGCGCAGACGCATGGACTTTTCGAAAGGCTCCAAATGTATGTCGCTGGCGCGGTCCTTGATCGCCTGCACCAGGATGAGGTTGGCTAGCTTGATGACCGGGGCTTCTTCGGTGGAGGCGGCTAGTTGATCGAGGTTGACCTCCTCCATGCTTTCCTTGGTCAACTCCACGTTCTCCATCTCGGTGCCGTCGCCCCGCTCTTTCGCATCGTTGATGATGTCTTCGAGACTGCCGCTACGGGCGGCATCCATGCTGTTGAGCTTGTCGACAATCGACTTCTCGGAGGCGATCATCGGGGCGACTTCATGCCGGGTGATCCGTCGGACGTCATCCAGAGCCAGGACGTTCAACGGGTCGGCCATCGCCAGGTAGATCTTGTTCTCCAGTTTGGAAACGGGAATCACCTTGTGATTGAAGGCGATTTCTCGTGGGAGCAGGTCGGCCACTTCCAGGGGAATCGAGATGCGGCTCAGATTCACCGGCGGCACGCTTAGCACCCTTCCCATGGAAACCGAAAGGTCGTAGTCGCTGACGTAGGATTTCTCGACCAGCAGTTTGAGCAAACGCACCCCTCCGGTCTGCTTCTGCTGCTGGAGTTCCTCGAACTGGTTTGAGCTGAGCAGCCCGTCCTCCAGGAGGGCGTCAGCGATCCGTTCGCCAAATGTTTTCACGGGAGGCATGAGATTAACGGAAGGCTTTGCGGAGGTTTTTGGTGATTTCGACGGGTTGGGCCAGGAACCAGACCAGTCGGTTTTCGGTGTATGCCGCCACTTCTCGGGCGGCTTGCTGGGAGAAGGGATTGGCAGTGACCACCAGGATGGACTTGCTCATTCGATCAAACGGGAGGACACACCAGCGGCGACAGACCTCCGCCGGAAAGGATCGGGCCAGATCGATGTCCGTGTCGTAGCGTTCGATCGGCATATAGGCCATTCGCGTCTTGTCCGACAGGAGTTTCAACGAACGATCCACCGGCAGAATGGCTTTGTCCGCCAGGCGTTGGATGAAGGGGTCGATGACATCGTCCGGCTCCTGCGTGAGATCGGGTATTTTCCAGTGCGTTTCGAAGTCATCCTTGGTGATGATCTTGCTGTCGACGAACACCTTGTACATCGACTTGCGTCCGTCATCCACGTTCTCCGAAGAGACGGTGATCCCCTTCTTGCGCAGCATCGCCGTGTGGCCGGTTTCCTCCGTCTGGCCGCCCCCCAAGGAACCCGCCTGTTCCACCAACTTGCCGAGGACTTTTTGGGCTTCCCTGTCCTCTGGCCTTTGTTGGAGGAGCGTTTCATACTCGAGGATGGCTGAGGAAACTTGCCCAAGCTGAAGATAGGCTTCGGCGATGCGCTTGGAAGTGGCGATCACGTCGTCCTCGCGACCGACCTGCGAGTACGCTTCACGAAGAATCTCCAGGGATTGGTAATCCAGAGGCTGCGATTGAGTGATAACCTCGAACATCTCAATCGTCTGCTGGATCTGGGCCTTTTCGTCTTGAGTAAGAGTGTCTGCCATGGTCGTGCCAAATCTCTTTCACCCGGGACCGCCCACTGGACGGCAGCGGTCGGGCATTTGAAAGCCCTAGCAATCCGCTGGCCAGCATCCGTAGAAGCCACGAAACGTTCCGGTCCCGGCGTTGCGCCCGGCTGCAGTGTCTCATTCCTAAGCTGCCGGTTTGCGTTTGTTGACGCTCTCACCAATCATACCGGCCGCAACTGCAGCGCTTAAGCTATGGAAAAAAAGGTGATCACAATGATTCCCCCCGCGGGGACAAGTCAGGTGAAATTTGTCGGGGATCGCATTCGCTTTGAACTGCGTGAGGGCCGGGGCGGTGCTCCAGCGCTCGATGTCCGGGCGTTTCTACGCACCAACATCGGGCGGGCGAAGGTCCTGCGCCAGGAGATCATCCAGGCGCACAGTGAGGGTGCCTCTCCTGCCGGCGCCGCCATGCACGATGTGCCGATGGTTGCGGGGGAGGATGGCTGGTTTGTCGAACTCGCCCTTCCAGAAACGGGCTATTTTCAAGCCAAGGCCTACCTGGTCGATGCCCAAGGGTGGCAGCATTGGCCCGAGGGGCCAAATTTTGGTCTGAGCGTGCATCCTGATCATACCCGCTGCGCCAACATGACCTACTGTGCATTTGTGCGGATGTTTGGCCCGGGCAAGACCAAGATCCAGACGGGCGAGCCTGGTCTGGAGGGGGCGATCCGAACATTGGATGAGTCTGGTTACACGGTCATTCCCCCCTCCGGCAAGCTGCGGGATCTCATGGCTGAGCTGCCGCATATCGTGAACACCCTGGGCTGCCGCATTCTCCACCTGCTGCCCGTCAACCCTGTGCCGACCACCTATGCCCGTTTCGGTCGGTTTGGCAGCCCCTACGCTGCCCTGGATCTTGCCGGTATCGATCCAGCCCTTGTCGAATTTGACCGCCGGACGACCGGGGTGGACCAGTTTCGGGAGTTGGTCGCGGGCACGCACGACCTGGGTGCCCGCATCTTCCTCGACATTGTCATCAACCACACTGGGTGGGGATCAACCTTCCACGAGGGCCATCCCGAATGGTTTTTGCGCAATGCCGACGGCACATTCAAGAGTCCTGGCGCCTGGGGCAACACATGGGAGGATCTGGTGGAGCTTCGACATCAAAACGTTCCGCTGTGGGACGAGATTGCCGAGGCTCTGCTCACTTGGTGCCGGCTTGGAGTGGATGGTTTTCGCTGCGACGCCGGTTACATGGTGCCGGTGCCGGCCTGGCAGTATATCATTGCCCGGGTGCAGCAGGAATTCCCGGATGCGGTGTTCCTGTTGGAGGGCTTGGGGGGTGCGTGGGAGGCCACGCAGGCTCTGCTCACCCATGGCGGTATGCAGTGGGCCTACAGTGAACTTTTTCAGAACTACGACGGGGGGCAGGTGAGCCGCTATCTGGAGCATGCCCTTCAACACACTGGAACTGTCGGGACCCTGGTGCATTACAGTGAGACCCACGACAACGATCGGCTCGCACGGCGGGGACGCCGCTGGTCGCTGCTGCGCAACCGCCTGTGTGCGCTGGCCAGCGCCCAGGGCGCGTTCGGTTTCACCTGCGGTGTGGAATGGCTGGCACCGGAGAAGGTCAATGTGCATTCCAGCCGCGGCCTCGCCTGGGGCAATCCCGACAACCTGGTGCTGGAACTGTCGCGGCTGAATCGTCTACTCGCCGAACACCCCTGTTTTTATGACGGCGCGATTGTGACCCGATTGAGCCCGTCGGCATCCCCAGTCCTGGCTTTGTGGCGCGAATCGGAGTCCAGGCAAGACGCGTTGCTGGTCCTGGTAAACGTGGACGAGAAGCATCCGCAGGAGCTGATACTCACGAGCAAAGCGATTCCCGAAGCCTTGCGCCACCTTCTCGATCGATCCCCATTGGCTGCCTGGGAGGAATTGCTCGGGCAATCCCGGCCTCATGGAATGAGCGGCAGTAAGCAGGAAGTCCACTTCAAACTGGAGGCGGGCGCAGCCTACTGCCTGTCGCCCACACGTTCACCCGCCGGGCTGAGCGGCGAGTCCTATCGGTCCGCCCGTGCCCGGGCCGCATGGGCGCTGCAGGCGCTTTGCCACTGTGTGCCGGCTGAGCAATGTGGGTCAATCGATTGGGAATGGCTGGCTGCGCAGGTGGAGCTGGATCCCGCCGCGCTGCTGAGCGCGGCCTCCCGGTTGTCCCCGCGTGATCCGGAAACCGCCGCATTCGCCCTAACGCGGGATGAAGTCTGCCGGTGGATCGAATCCGTACGCCAGCACGCTGTTTATCCGAATGTCGTGGTTTGGACCCTTCGTGATGTAAGTCGCGTAACTCCTGTCCCGATGGGACACTGGCTGTTGTTAGAAGATGAACGCCCGTTCCGGGCCACTCTTGAACCGCCGTCTGACAGGCAGTCGACGCCGTCGATCCACCTGCAATCCATTCCCGCAGGCGGCCGACACGTTGCCTGTGTCGGGCCGAGCAATTTCGCAGGCTCGGGTTTGCTGCGGCTGCTCCGGCGCGGATCCAAGGAAGGGTTGGTTGAAGCAGCGCTTCTGTTCCTGGCGGGGGGCAGCCCCCCACTGGAGCCCTCCCGCCAGGCTCTTCAGGATGGGGTGGCTCTGCTGACCAACGGGCGTGGAGGCATGGCCCGGATTTGCATCGATCTGGGGCGCGTGATGTCGAAGTACGACTGTGTGTTGGGTGCCAACCTGCATACCTCGTTTCCTGTGGATAGACACGTGTTCGCCAAGCGGATTCGGGTGTGGGTGAACGCCAACGGGTTCATTTCACCCCTGGATTCTCGCAACCTGACACGGTTCGAAGCGGGGCCTCCCGCCCGCTGGCACTTCGCAGCGCACGCAGGAGACGGTCACTGCGTCGACCTTTTCGTGCAGGCCGGAATGCTGGACCAACGGAACACGACCGTCTTCGAGTTCAGCCGACCGAAGGATGTGCGGAGCGACCCGCGCTGCCTGCCGAAGGAGGCGGATGTGCGGTTGACCGTGAGGGTAGACATCGAGGACCGCAATTTCCATTGCGAAACCAAACGAAACGCGGGTGCGGAACACCATTTCCAATCCAACCTGTCCGCGCCAAAAGGAATTGCCGGGTTTTTGTTCAAACCCGCCAGAGACCGGCATCTCACGGTCTGGTGCACCGCGGGCAATTATCATCCTGCGCCCGAGTGGAGCCAGAATCTGCCTCATCCGGTGGAGCAAAGTCGTGGACAGACCGGCTCGGGTGACGCCTTCAGCCCGGGTTGGTTCGAGATACCGCTGGCTGCCGGGTCGGATGCATCGCTTGTGGTGTCTGCGGAGACCGAGCCGGTCCGGGACACCGAGCGCGCACTCCGTCCGCCGCTCCCTGGGGCCGCGTCCACCCACTGCGTCTTCGGCGGTCAAGACACCTTTGGACAGCAACTCCTCCAGGCAGCCAAGGCATTCGTGGCCCGACGGGATGACGGCAAGACTGTCATCGCCGGGTACCCGTGGTTTCTGGATTGGGGCCGGGACTCGTTGATCGCAGCGCGCGGTCTGCTCGCAGGCGGCTTCGTTCAGGAGGTTCGGGATCTGGCCGTGGTGTTTGCGCGTTTTGAGGAACGCGGAACGCTTCCGAACACCATTCACGGCGGTGACGCCTCCAACCGCGACACCTCGGATGCTCCGCTCTGGTTTGGCGTGGTCTGCGAGGAGTTGGGCGAGGTGCTGGGCCGGGAATTCTATGAAACGGTAGTCGGCCCTAAACGGCGCACAGTCAGAGAGGTGTTGACCAGTATCGCATCCAATTATATCCAAGGCACGCCGAATCACATCCGCATGGATGCCGGCTCAGCCCTGGTCTGGAGTCCGAGCCATTTCACGTGGATGGACACCAACTACCCCGCCGGCACGCCTCGCGAGGGATATCCGGTCGAGATCCAGGCCTTGTGGATCCGTCTGCTGCGGCAGCTCGCCCGACTGAGCCCCGATCACGAGGTGCGGCGTTGGTCCGACTTGGCCGGACAGGCAGAGGAATCCTTGAACCGCTTGTTCTGGTCGGAGGAGTCCGGCTGGTTTGCCGATGTTCTCCTCGCGGGTCAGGGCAAGCCCGCCGCCCAAGCCGTTCGGGACGATGCGCTACGCAGCAATTGCCTCGCGGTGGTTGGCCTGGGGCTTGTGAGGGGCGATCGGGCCAGAAAGACCGTTGAAGCAGCGCGACGCCACCTCGTGGTGCCGGGCGCGCTTCGTTCCCTCGCTCCATTGGCCGTGACCGTGCCCTTGCCTATCCGGTCCAATCACGGAGGCTTGCTGAACGATCCCAAGCATCCGGTACTGGGGCCGCTACGAAGGCGATGAGGATAGCCGGCGCAAGCCGGCCTATCACAATGGGACAGCCTGGACTTGGACCTTTCCCATGTTTTGCGAGGCGCTGGCGGCGGCTTGGGAGTATGAGCCCTGTGCGGTGCGGGCGGCGCAAGGTTACCTGGCCAGCATGTCTCATCTGATGGTATCCGGTTGCCTTGGCCAGATCCCGGAGATCATCGACGGAGATGCGCCCCACACCCAACGTGGGTGCGACGCCCAAGCGTGGGGCGTGACCGAGGCCATCCGCGTCTGGCGGTTGCTCGCGCGACCCCAAGCGCCATTCAGTGAAAGCCAGGGCCTCCGAGTTACGGCTGGCTTGTGATGGTCATCCAGTCGATGTTCTGTTTGCCGGCGTAGATGGCGAAGGCGCGTTCATGCTGGATCAGCACCGCGCGGACCACACTCGAATCATCCGCCCGGCCAAGATCAAGGATCCCGTCGGGAATGATGCCGATCCGCTTATGCGCATAGATCAGGGCAAAAGTGGCCTGCGCAATCGCATAATACGGGAGATCTTTGTAGCTGCCATCCACGGAATCCTCCACACCATTGGCCAGCAACTCCAATTGATCGACCAAGTGCGGATACTTGGGTTCATCGATTTGACTGAATTCCAGTCGCCATTGCGGCAAGTGGCGCACCACGGTCTGCAGGACTGCCGGAGTAATTGAAGCCGCGCCACGGGTCACAAACGATGCAATTTCCGCCATGCCCGCGATTCTAGGTGAAAGATAAATGGACGCCACCCCAAACTTACATCCGGCAAATCACCCTCTCGGGTAACAGTTGCTTCTGGCGCAAGGGGGCCTGGTGCCGCACGATATCGCATACGGCCTTCGGAACCCCGGAGTCATCCGGCGTTCCAGTGGATGTGCAGCTCCGGATTGTCCGAATCTGCAGCGGTGCTGATGATGCGAGGGCGCCGCGAGCTGGGCAGAACTCGCGCCCGGAATAATTCTGTCGGCCGCCCCGCTGGGGCCACCCCGGCACCCGCCTTTTCGCTGGCCACCCCGGCCTTGCGGGAGCATCGTTCCATCGACTCCGTCCAACGCTGAGGACTGTTATGAAAAACTGGATTCCCTTCACCCTCTGTATCGCAGGTTTCACTGTCGCCCTCAGCAGCCGGGGGGCGGACGACTACCCCGCGCTCCGGGAACGTGCCGAGTCGTTCATCGTGGCCGGCTCCTACGCCAAGGCCAACGAGGCATATCGATCGGTCACCACCACGAGCCTCACGCCATCGGAGCAGCGGTGGGTCGCGTTTCGAACGGCTGACACTCAATGGCGTTCCGCTGCGGCTACGCAGCGTGCGGACCACACCGAATTGGAGTCGGCTCGCAGCGCCCTGGAGCAGATGGTGCGCGATGTGGAGCGGGACGAGGAGCGGGACCGGGTGTGGGTCGGGGTTCAGGAGTCTTTGGGTGATTTCTGGTGGACGCGGCGTGACGCACGCAACTGGGGTCAGGCCTGGCCGTACTACGAGCGCGCCTTGGACTGGTGGGCCGGCCAGAGCGAGCTGGATCTGGCCCGGCAACGCTACCTGGACATCGTCTGGCGCTGCTCCCAACCGCCGCAGATCGAGCCTTACTACCATTACGGCTGGCATGGCAACTACCTTCCGCTGGCAGTGCTCCAGAACGCGGTCCGCATCGCCCGGACCGATGACGACCAGGCGCGCGGGCACTACCTGATCGCCTCCACATTGCAGCAGCAGGGCGGCAGTTGGGAGCAGCAGGCGCGCGTGCCGAGGAATACGAAACCGCGCTGGCCTTGGGCGGAAGGACCGACTGGTACGACGACGCGCTGTTCAATTACGCGCAATGGATGGAGCAGCAAGGGCGTTTCGTGCCGTTGGAAGGCGGCGGCTACCGGAACGAACCGGATTATGTGAAGGCGCTGGAACTTTACCGCCGGTTGCTCAAGGACTTCAGCAAGGGCGAATCCCGCTACGTCGAACAGGTCCGGCAGCAGATCCGGAACATCACCGACGAACAACTGACGGTGGCGGTGGCGAACATCTTTCTGCCCGGTTCCGAAATCCAGTTCCAGTTGAACTGGCGCAACCTCAAGCGGGTGGACTTCGCGTTGTATTCCGTGAACCTGACGAAGGATGTGAAGCTGGGGAGTCCGGATGACAAGGAACGAGGCGACTGGCTGCACTCGATCGAACTGGCGGGGCGTGAACAGGTGAAGCAATGGTCGTTGGACACCAGGGATCGGGGCGACCACCAGCCGGGCAGCCAGAGCGTCCGCGTGGAGGGGGCACTGCCTCCGGGCGCCTATGTCCTCGCATCCACTGCCGGCGGCAAGCAGGCGCGCGAACTCGTGCTGGTGACGGATGCCTCGCTGGTCCTCAAGATTTCCGGCAAACAGGTGCTGGCTTACATG
This sequence comes from uncultured Verrucomicrobiae bacterium, assembly GCA_963751435.1. Classification (GTDB taxonomy): domain Bacteria; phylum Verrucomicrobiota; class Verrucomicrobiia; order Limisphaerales; family DSYF01; genus JALOTU01. The sequence continues at coordinate 245,073 of CAVVUP010000029.1, forward strand.
TGCGACGCGCTGTCTGGCGCGCCGCTGGACAACAGCACCGTCCAGTTGTGGGCGCGCTGGCGTGAACAGGATCGCTGGCAGACGCACCGCGAACAGCGGCAAACGGACAAGGACGGGCTGCTGGTGTTCGATCTGCCCGGCGAAACGCGCGGCATGGAATTGTTTGTCGGCGCCGGCAAGGGCGAGCGACAGGGCTTCGCAACCGGGAATGCCTGGTGGCACCGCCCCGAGCGCGAGCGGTGGAAGATCTACGCCTTCACCGACCGGCCGGCATATCGCCCCAAGGAAACCGGTGCACTGGAAATTCATCGCGCGCCGTTACAACGGCTCGGTCTATTCCACCCCGGCGGGCGAAACGGTGGAGTTCGAGATCACCGATCCGCGCGGGAGCAAGGTGAAGGCGGACAAGGCGACGCTGAACACCTTCGGCAGCGCGTGGGGTTCGCTCGAACTCACCGAGGCGATGCCGCTGGGCGAATACCGCATCCAGTTCTGGGATGAGGGCCGCAAACATCGGCATCGGCACGCGCACGCTGTTCCGCCTCGAGGAATACAAGCTGCCCGAGTTCAAAGTGACCGTGCGCACGCCGGAGGAAAGCGGCCAAGGCGTCCGCCAGTCTCCCCCACCCCCCGAAGAAGGCGTTCCGCCTCGGCGACAAGGTCGAGGTGACGATCCAGGCGGATTATTACTTCGGCGGCCCGGTGGCCAATGCGAGCGTCGAGGTGATCGTGAACCAGAATCCCTACTGGCATCGCCTGGCCGCAGCCGCGCGAGTTCCCGTGGTTCTACGAGGACATGGATGAAGGCGCGTCAGCCGCTGGCGGCGGGGATACGGCGGCAGGGCCAGATCATCAAGCGCGAGACGCTCAAGACCGACGCCACTGGCAAGGCCACGCTCGCGCTTCGAAACGCCGGCGAATGCGGGTCAGGATTTCGAGTATCGCATCGAGGCGCGCGTGACCGATGCCAGCCGGCGCGAGATCACCGGCAGCGGCAACGTGCGCGTGACGCGGCAGCGTTACTACGTCTATGCCCGCGGCCGAGCACAACCTGTATCGCCCGCAGGACAAGGTGCACGTGGAGTTCAAGGCGCTCGACGCCAACGAGCAGCCGGTCGCAGATCGAGGGCAAGGTCAAGGTCACGCGCGATTACTGGTGGGAAATCTGGATCGAGCCCGACGGCACGCGAAGTGAAGGGGGACGAACTGAAGACGACTGCAGGCGCGACGTCCAAGATCTGGCCGCCGCCGCCCGAGCGGCCGGATCAGAAGGGTTGGCGGCTCAAGTTCCGCGGCTACGAGCACGACGAGATCCTCACGCGCACGCTGTCAAGACGGACACCAACGGCGACGGCGCGTGTTCCAGTTCACGCCGGAGCGCGAAGGCTATTACCGCATCGCGTGGTCGAGCGAAGACCGCATGCTCAAATCTCAAATCGTCCGATCTCACAAGCCGATCCGCGCCGAGACCACCGTCTGGGTCGCCAACAACGCGACCACCGAACTCGGCTACCGCCACGGCGGCGTGGAGATCATCGCGGACAAGGACACGTTCCGCGTCGGCAGCGAAGCGCCCGGTGATGCTGGTGGCCAACTCGCCTGACCGCTACGTGCTGTTCACCGTCGAAGGCGAGGATCTTGCACAGCTACCGGCTCGTTCACCTGACCGGCACGGTGAAGCTGGTGGATCTGTTCGTCGAGGAGAAACACGTGCCCAACATCTTCCTCGGCGCAGCGATGGTGAGCGACCGGCAGATCTTCACGGACACCAAACAGGTCATCGTGCCGCCGACGAGGAATTTCCTGACCGTGGACGTGAAGCCTGATCGCGCGCAATACCAGCCGCGCGAGGAGGGCACGCTGACGGTGACGACGCAAGGACGACGAAGGCAAGCCGGTCTCCGCCGAGGTCGCGCTCAGCCTGGTGGACGAATCGGTGTTCTACATCCAGAGCGACTTACGCCGGCGACCCGCGGCAGTTCTTCTTCGGCACCAAGCGCCCGCATCGCATCCAGACCCAGACCACGATGAACCAGAAGAGCTACGCGAAGCTGGTCGAGGGAGAGGACGGGGAGGTCTGGGATGAACGCGACAAGGAAAGGGCCGGATTCGACGGCATTGAGCGCAAGGACGAATCCGGGGCCTTTTTCGAGGGAGGGCAGCGGTTGTCGATACAACGCGCCTTGGGGGGAGGCGCAGGCGCAAGCCTCGCCAAGGGTGCCCTTCCGGTGCCCACGAGCGCGCCGATGCAGGCCATGGCCATGCCGGCGGCGGGCATGGTGCATGGCCGACTCGATGACCCGATCGGAACCCTCCGCTGCCGCCCGCTGAACCGAGCCGGCGGTGGTGGTGCGCTCCGATTTCCGCTCCACGATCCTCTGGCAGCCGGACGTGAAGACGAGATGGACGGCAAGGCCACGGTGAAGGTGAAGTACCCGATTCGCTCACCGGCTGGAAGGCCACCGCGCGCGCGGCCACCGGCGCAACCAGTTCGGCATCGCCGACGCGACCACGCGCACCAAGCAACCGCTCATCGTCCGCCTGCAGGCGCCGCGCTTCTTTGTCGTCGGGGATGACAGTCGTCATCTCGGCGGTGATGAACAACAACACGGATACGGCCGATGGAAGTGAAGGTCGACCCTGGATGTGGAAGGTGGACGTCACAGTGGCTGTCGGCCTCGGGCCTCCCGGCGACCGGAGGGACGCCGGTACTGCGCTTGCAGGTTCCCGCCAATGGCGAGGCGCGCGCTGATTGGAATGTCAAGGTCGTGCAACCGGGCGAGGTGAAACTCAAAGTCACCGGACGCGGCGGCAAATACGCCGACGCGATGGAGAAGACCTATGCTCGCTTACGAACACGGCATCGAGAAGTTCATCGCCAAGTCCGGCAAGGTGCGCGGCAACGACATCACGGTGAAGCTCGATTTGCCCAAGGAGCGCAAGCCGGATTCCACGACGCTCACCGTGCAAGTCACGCCCAGCCTGGCGGTGACGATGCTCGATGCGTTGCCTACCTGATCGATTACCCCTACGGCTGCACCGAGCAGACGATGAGCCGCTTCCTGCCCGCCGTCATCACCGCCAAGACGCTCACGGACCTCGGCCTCAGACCCGAGGACGTGATGGGCCGCGTCTTCGGCGGGATCGAAACGCAACATCGCTGCGGCGACGCAGCCGAAAGGGCAAGAAGGACCTGGCCGAACTGGACGCGATGACCAAGGCCGGCTCGAACGGCTCTACGATTTCCAGCACGGCGACGGCGGCTGGGGCTGGTGGAAGCAGGGCGACAGCGATCACTGGATGACGGCCTACGTCGTCTGGGGGCTGACGCTGGCCGGGAGCCGGCGTGGAGGTCAGCGACGACGTGCTCGATCGCGGCGTCGAGTTTCCTCGACAACGACCTGGTCGAGGAGGAGGAAAACCCGGACATGCAGGCGTGGATGCTGCACGCGCTGGCCGTTCGGAAGGCCGCCCAGCGGGAGAGCGGACTTTCGCAGTTCCAGCAAAAGGCGTTCGACAACCTCTGGACGAACCGGGACGAACTCAACGCCTACACCCGCGCTTTGTTCGCGCTGGCCGCCCATCACTTCGGACGCACGACGCAGCCAAGATCGCTCGTCGCCAACCTGGAGAACGGCGTGAACCGCGACGAGCGTCCGGACACGTCGGTGCTGATCAATCGAGCAGCCAGCAGCCAGCAACCGGCATCGTTCATGGGCACGGCCCACTGGGGCGAGGACGGCATTTACTGGCGCTGGTCGGACGGCGGCGTGGAGGCGACGGCGTTTGCGCTGCGCGCGCTGCTGGCGATCGACCCGGAGAACAAGCTGATCGAGCCGGTCACGAACTGGCTGATCAAGAACCGGCGCGGCGCGCAGTGGAGCAACACGCGCGACACCGCCATCGTGGTGCTGGCGATGAACGATTACCTGCGCGTGAGCGGCGAGCTGAAGGCGGACCTCGAATACGAGTTGCTCGTGAACGGGCAAATCCATCGCAAAGAAGAAAGTCAGCGGCGCGGAGGTGTTCAACGCGCCCAGCCGGTTCGCGGTTGATCCGGAGCTCGTCCGGGACGGCAAGAACGAGATCCGCATCCGGCGCAAGCGGCCAGGGACGCGATTTACTTCGCCGCCGAGGCGAAGTTCTTCAGCCTCGAAGAACCCATCCCGCCGCGGGCAACGAGATCTTCGTGAAGCGCGAATACTTCAAACTCGTGGGCCGCCCGACGCTGCTCAAGGGCTACGTCTATGACAAACGAGCCGCTGCGCGACGGCGAGGCTGTCAAGAGCGGCGAGCGCGTCGAGACGCGTCATCACCATCGAGGCGAAGAACAACTACGAGTATCTGGTGTTCGAGGACCTGAAGCCCGCCGGGTTTGAGGCGGTGGAAATCCGCAGCGGCGAATCGCTGTATGCCCGGGAACTGAAGCGCAGCGCAGTGGCGCCGGATTCCGCGCTCCCCGTTTCCCGCTCCGCGTTGGACGAGACCGGCCGTTCCCGCTGGGTCTATCAGGAGCTGCGCGACCGCAAGGTGGCGCTGTTCATCGACAAGCTGCCGGAGGGCGTGTGGGAAATGCGCTACGATGTGCGCGCCGAAGTGCCCGGCACCTTCCACGCCCTGCCCGTGCTCGGCCACGCCATGTATGTGCCGGAGATTCGCTGCAATGGCGACGAATTGCGGATCACTGTGACTGGGAAACCGTGAGGCGCCTCTTAGCTTGGAGTACGGCGGCACCTGCCGTCCATGCCTTGCCCGGCCTCTTCTTGTCCATCCTTGGAGCCTTGCGGATCAGGTGGGGGCGAGGCTTGCGGCAAATGCGGTCGATGCGCAGCCCTCGAGGCTCAGGGTCGCGCGGAGTTCCCGAGTGCTGAAAGACCGTGGCGGATGGCAAACTTGGTCAAGCCGGCCACAGTGTGGATGCCGAGCTTGCGCATGAGCCGGTCGCGATGCGTTTCCACGGTGCGCACGCCGAGATTGAGTGCGTTGGCAATTTCCTTGTTGCTCAGTCCCTCGGCGATCTGCACCAGCACTTCGCGCTCGCGCTGTGTCAGGTCCTCCGGACTGGGGGCCGTGTGCCCGTTGCGCACCATGCGCCCCAACGCCAGCCGTGCCACGCCCTCGCTGAAGTAGATGTCACCGTCGGAGACCGATTGCACCGCCCGGGCAACTTCCTCGAGGGAAGCCTGCTTGGGGACGCAGCCCTGCACCCCGCTCTTGAGCGCCTGCATCACATAGCCCTCGGAGGTGAACATGGAGAGGATCACGACCTTGATGTCCGGCAGCTCCGATCGCAGTTCTTCAGCGACGCTCAATCCGTTGCGCCCCGGCAAATCAATATCCAGCAGCACCACGTCCGGCAGGTAATCCCGGGCAGCCTGCATGGCGCTGTCACCGTCGGCCGCTTCCGCCACTATTTGAAAACCTTCATTTCGGGAGAGCGCGACACTGATGCCCTTTCGGACCACCGGATGGTCATCCACGACCAAAATCCTGACGCGACGGCATTCTTTCATTTCTTTAGGCATGACCTCCGGGGCTTGGCCAGCAATGCGCATGCCGCTGTACGGCGCAAGCCCCGGAACGAGACAGGGGCGGACGGTGTTCGAATGCACCGTGTCGACTGGTACGATTTGCCGGTTGGCCAGCTCGACCTGCCGCCTGCCCACCCCTCGCAGACCCGGAGCCGGGACCGCCGCCCAGCCGGTGGATTCGAGCCTCGTCGGATGTATGGAATGTGGACAGGAGCCTGGGAGTGCACGGCGCACGCAGGGCCAACGCATCCAATTCACTCGCATGGGCCATGTTGGTCGGGGCATCGTGCAGCGAAGACCCGGCCCGTGCACAACCGCAACAGGAGGCCACGCATTGTTGCCATGGCTGGCGTTCGCGAGTTTGGTTGCGCTGCTGAACGTGGCGCGGTCGGCGCAGCGCGCCAACTCTCCGACATGAGATGCGTCTGCCCGCCGTGTGCCAAAAGTAACTGTTACCCGGGAGGGTGCCCTCGCGCGGCGTTGCGGCTCCTTGCCCCTCCTGGAACCGACTGATAGCCTTCGGCTTTATGAACCCTGCGGACTGGGTGTCGTTGAGTGACGAGCAATTGCTCGAGCGGCGGATTCGCAGCCTGAAACTCAGGATCGAGGGCAGCGGCTTGGAACCGCTGATCCAGCAGCTCTATGACGAGTTGTCCGCCAAACGACTCGCGTTTCATCCGCCCTGTCACGTCGGCGACGAATGGTTTGTGCCCGAGGGGATTCCGATCATCTTCATTCCCTTCTACCTGGTTCACCCGCGGCTGCGGGAGCTGGAGCAGAAGATGATCCTGGAGGTCGAGGGGGACACCCCGGAATGGTTCATGCAATTGATGCGGCACGAGGCGGCCCACGCCTATTCCTACGCCTACCGTCTGTATCGCAAGCGCAAGTGGCAGGACACCTTCGGACTGGCTTCCACCGAGCAGAGCGATTTCTACCGTCCCAAGCCCTTTAGCCGCTCGTTCGTCGTCCATCTGGATGACTGGTATGCACAGAGCCATCCCGACGAGGATTTCGCGGAGACCTTCGCGGTGTGGCTCACCCCGGGGCTGGATTGGCGCGAGGAGTACAAGGGTTGGAAGGCTTTGCAGAAGCTCGAATATGTGGACCAGTTGATGACATCCATCGCCGGCCTGTCGCCGGTGCACCTGCCCGAGTACCGCGTGGGGGATTACGACTGCCTCAACGTCACGCTTCGGAAACACTACGCGCGCAAGCGGGAGCTTTACGAGGACGCCTACAAGGATTTCTACGACAAGGACCTGCAGAAGCTGTTCTCGGCGCCGGCGGATGCCCCGGGCCGGATGAAGGCCGCCGCTTTTCTGCGGCAGAATCGGCGGAACCTCCTGGAATCGATTTGTCGTTGGTCCAATGGCCGGAAGTACCGCGTCAACGAGTTGTTATCCGATCTCACCGGGCGCTGTCGCGAACTCGACCTGCATGTGCAGCCGGGGGATCCCAAGCTGTTGTTGGAGATTGCGGCGTTCATCACCACGCTGGTCATGAACCACCTGTTCACCGGGAGATTCAAGCGGACCAAGTAGTCATTCCTACGCGCCCCAACCATGAAGAAACTCAAGGTCCTTGCGCTCTTTGACGCGATTGCCCCGACCACGATTGACCAGGACCTGAGCGAGGAGCTGAGGACGGAGGACTGGAGGACGGAAGCCGATGTCCTGAAAGCCTTGCGCAAACTGGGGCATCGCACGGAGTATGTGGCCATCTTCGACGACCTCGACCTGCTGCGGCAGAAGATACGGTATTTCAAGCCGGACGTGATTTTCAACCTGTGCGATCAATTCCGGAACAACCGCGCGTTCGATCAGAACATCGCCGCCTACCTCGAGTTGTGCGGGATCCCTTTCACCGGTTGTGGCGCCACCGGGTTGACCTTGGCCAAGCACAAGGGCATCTCCAAGGAAATCCTCGCCCACAACGGGTTGCGGGTGCCCCGGTTCGTCACCATTCCCTTCGGCCGCCGCATCGTCCGCCCGAAGCATCTGAACTTCCCGCTGGTCGTCAAACCCCTCAATGAAGAGGCGTCCCTGGGCATCTCCCAATCGTCCCTGGTGGAGACGGATCACCAGTTCCGGAAACGCGTCCGGTTCCTGCGCGACAACTACGGCCACGACGTGATCGCCGAGGAGTACATCCACGGCCGCGAACTCTACGTCAGTCTGCTCGGCGACCGCGCCTTGCGTGTATTCCCCCTGCGCGAAATCCTCTTCCAGGAGGTGCCGGAGGGGGAACCGCGCATTGCCAGCTATCGGGCGAAATGGGATGACGAGTATCGAAGGAAGTGGGGGATCGACAACCAGTTTGCGCGGCTGCGGCCGGTGTTGAGGCGCAAGGTGCAGCGGATCGGCCGGCAGGTGTTTCGCCTCCTCGAACTGGATGGCTACGTGCGGCTGGACCTCCGGATCACGTCGGACGAGCAGGTGGTCTTCATCGAGGCAAATCCCAATCCCATGCTGGCCCGGCACGAGGACTTCGCCCACGCCGCATGGAAGTCCGGGCTGAAATACCACGAACTCATCCAGGCTATCCTGCGGATCGGCCTGGAAACGGCCCGCGGTTGACTGCCTCAAAAGGTCGGAGACGTCGCGAGAAGTGTCTCGGGAACTTTCCCTGTGGGAGGCGTCCCCGACGCGTCGGGTTACTCATGAACCGTTCACTGGTAAGGACATCGCGCTGCAATGTTCCCGCCCGTGCTCCTCCCATCCCATGCCGGCTTGAGGGTCTTGGCGGGTCTGCAAGAAAGTCAGGTGCGTCCACACACGCGCCGCGTCCGATTTTGCGCTTTGAACCCGTGGGCCGGAATGCTTGAGTGGTGGGGTGGTCGGAACAATCCTGAATGTCATGGGCATCCTGATCGGGGGCATCACCGCTCTGTTGCGCAAGACGCCCATGTCGGCATCGACCCAAGGAATGCTGAAGCTCCTGCTTGGGTTGGGCACCGTGATCTGCGGTTTCTGGCTGATCTGGCGCGGCTTGGCCGGACTCAGCTTTGCGCGGATGACGCTGCTCATGGGAATCGTGCTGGTATCGATGAGTTGCGGCAAGGTCCTGGGGCGACTCCTGCGGTTGCAGCGCGCCTCCAATCACTTGGGGCGCTACGCCCGGGAGCGCATGGAAGCGGCCAGACCGGGTCAGCCGCTGCCCTTCGCCGAAGCGTTTAACGCCTGCACCATCGTCTTCTGCGCAGCCCCGCTCGGCATCATCGGGGCGATGGTGGACGGCCTGGCCCACCTCTGGGCGCCACTGCTGGTCAAGGCGGTCATGGACGGCCTGGCCACCCTGGGGTTTGTGTCCATCTTCGGCCGGGCGTCGATGGTGGCTGCGTTTCCGGTGCTGGCGTTCCAAGGCACCTTGGCCTTGTGTGTCCACCTGTTTCTCAGGCCTTGGCTCGAGGCCCACGGGTTGGTCGGCCCAATCATCACCACGGCCGGGGTGTTGATGTTTGCCGTGGCCCTGGTCATCCTGGAATCGAAACGCATCGAACTCGCCGACTACCTGCCCAGCCTGGTGTTGTCACCCCTGCTGATGGCCGGAGTGAATGCGATTGGACCCTGACACTCCTGACCCTATGGCTGACTTTCCCCCACCCTTGGACCTGGGCCGCGTGAGAGTGAAACCGCTTTCACAAAGGCGCACACTCAGTTCTTTGGACCGGATCCTGGTGAACCCGGAGACGCCGCCTCCTGCGTGTTCGGAGTCCGCCCGCGCCTGCCTCAATTCTTGTGCGGCAGCAGTTCGTGGGGCGCGGGACCGGCGGGCCAGCGTGATGCTGATCTACGGCGCACACCTGGTGAAGAACGGCGCGATGGCGATCGTGAATGCCTTGATCCGCCAGGGCTGGATCACCCACCTGGCCACCAATGGCGCCGGCACCATCCATGACTGGGAACTGGCCTTTTTTGGCCGAACCGAGGAGAGCGTGCGCGAGAACATTCCCCACGGCGAGTTTGGTACCTGGGACGAGACAGGCCGGTCGATCAACCTCGCGGTGCTCGCGGGCGGCCTGCGGGGGGAAGGGTATGGACGCAGCCTGGGTCGGTTCATCTGCGAGGATGGCACCGTCCTGCCTTCGGTGGAGGAACTGAAGCGCCTGTTGACCGCTGAACCGGATCATCCCCTCACTGCGGCTCGGGCCGACTTGTTGCAGGCCATGGTACGCCACGCGATCGCAGCGGGGCGTGTGGAAGTGAAACACCCCCACCGGTCCGCTTCCATCCTCGCCACCGCGTTCGGGTGCCGTGTGCCCTTCACCGTGCATCCGGGTATTGGCTATGACATCATTGCCACCCATCCGATGTTCAGCGGTGCAGCAATTGGGCGCGCGGGCGCGGAAGATTTCCGGTGGTTCAGTCGGGCGGTGGAGGGGCTGGACGGCGGGGTGGTGTTGTCGGTGGGATCAGCCATCATGGGGCCGCAGGTGTTCGAGAAAAGCCTGAGCTGCGTGAACAACCTCCGGCTCCAGGACGGCCGCCCCATCGTCCAGGACCATTCCATTTTCGTGGTGGACCTGCAGGATGGGGGCAACTGGGACTGGTCCCGCGGCGAACCGCCCAAGAGCACCCCGGCCTACTATCTGCGATTCTGCAAAAGCTACGCCCGCATGGGGGGCACGATGCGCTACGCGCAATGCGACAACGTGGCCTTCCTGCACCATCTGCTCCACCAATTGAGCCAGTAAGCCTGGACGTCGGACCCCCTTGCGCCCTCCCCCGCTGGGGCGCCGACATTCTTGTCTGTTACACGGGGCCGCATCGCGCCGGGCGGAACAGGAATGTCCGCGCTCCGTTCCGGCGCTGCCTGCCGGCTCGACAAACCGGCGGCTTTCCCTAGTTTTGCCGCAACCGTATGACCGATCCGCGTTATCCGAAGCTGGCCAGGCTGCTGGTCACTTACTCCACCAAGATCAAGCGGGGAGACGTCGCCCTGCTGGACATGATCGATGTGCCCGACGAGTTCGCTATCCAACTCATGCGGGCGGTGCGCGCCGTGGGCGGCATTCCCCTGATTGAAACGCGGCACACGCGGATCACGCGCGAGGTGCTCCGGGGCACGGGCGAGGCCCAGGCCCGGCTGATCCGGGACATCGAGTTGTATCGCATGCGCAAGGTGCAGGCCTACATCGCCATTCGCGGCAGCGCCAATATCAACGAAACCTCGGATGTCCCCGGCGACAAGATGTCCCTGTATTCACGCATGCTGCGTCCGGTTTTGAACTATCGCGTGGATAAGACCCGGTGGTGTGTGTTGCGCTGGCCCACGCCCAGCATGGCGCAGGCGGCGGGCATGAGCACCGAGGCGTTCGAGAACCTCTACTTCGATGTCTGCACCATGAACTACCAGAAGATGGCCAAGGCCATGGTGCCGCTGCAGCAGCGCATGGCGAAGGCCGACCGCGTCCAGCTCAAGGGCCCCGGCACCGACCTCACCTTCAGCATCAAGGCCATCGGTGCCAAGATGTGCCGCGGCGATCGCAACATTCCCGATGGTGAAGTGTTCTCGTGTCCGACCCGGACCTCGGCCAACGGCGCGATCCAGTTCAACACCCCCACCCTCTATGCCGGCACGAAGTTCGAGAACGTCCGCCTCGAGTTGGAGAACGGGAAGATCATCAAGGCCACCGCCAACAACACCAGGCGCCTGAACGAGATCCTGGATACCGACCCCGGGGCGCGCTACATCGGCGAGTTCGCGCTGGGGTTCAACCCTTACATCCTCAACCCCATGTGCGACATCCTGTTCGACGAGAAGATTGCCGGCTCGTTGCACTTCACGCCCGGCCAGGCCTACGCGGATTGCGGCAATGGCAACAAATCGGCCATCCACTGGGACATGGTGTTGATCCAGCGCAAGGACTGGGGTGGAGGCGAGGTGCGGTTCGATGGCGAGTTGATTCGCAAAGACGGCCTGTTCCTGCCCAAGGACCTCAAGCCCCTCAATCCACAGAATCTAAAATGACCTCAGAAGCAGATCACCCACAGCAACCAGCATGAGGTTGTCAGGATTCGTCTCGATGTGGCGGGATCTGCGCCAGACGCGGACGAGCCAGGAACGGCCCCCTGGCTCACTCGAACCCTGACGCCGTCCACCCAATCAGGAGTTGTCAGCAGCGCTCGCCGATTTCGTGTCCCGACACGCCGCCGGCTGCTCGGCGGACTGCTCTGCGCCGCACCCTCGCTGGTTCTATCTGAATGCGCGGTTCCGGTGTCGTCCGGAAATCACGCTGGTTGAGGTGTAATCCCACTTTCCACCCCTCCCGCACCCCCTCTTGGGCTTGGGGCAAATTCCTTAAACCTCGAGCTGTCCCCCGGCGGGGAAGGAGTTCCGAGACGCGCGGACGGTTTCCGTGAAAGCCAGCACGTTTTCCGTACGGACCCCCGGCGGCATGCCGCCGCAGCAAGACCAGATGATCCGCGAATGATCCGTCGTCTCGGCCAGGAGCTTGCGTGTCGACTGCCGGACGTCCTCGGGTGTGCCTTGGGCGAGCACGTCTCGCGGGGGAATGCCGGCCAGCAACGCCAGCCGCCCCTCCGTCCATGCCTTGATCTCGTTGATCGTGCTCTGGATTCCCGGGTTGTAAAGATTGATGCCCGCTGACGGGTAATGCTTGACCGACTTGGCGCAGGCCGCGTCGTTGTGAAAGAACTTCACACTCGCTTCCACGGCGTAAAGCTCGCGCAGATACGGCAGGCCGAATTCCAGAAAGTCCTGCTCCCCCATGAAACCAACGATATCGTCCAGCATCATCATCCCGTCGATGGATGGAAACGTCTCACGTTGGAGCGCGTGCCATTTCTTCAGAAAGGCGGTGATCTTCCGCAGCAGCTCGTGCATCCGTTCCGCGTCCGTCTTGATCGCCATGAGGAACTCGGTCGTGCCCATCAGGAACGTGGCGACATTCAACGGCCCGCGTGACACGGAGAAGCGGATCTTGTGTCCGAGGTCTTCCATCTGTGGTCGCGCCCACCGCAGCCGGTTGAGCACGAACGGCAGCAAACCGTCGGTCTCCGGGTCCGGCTCCTTCACCTGCGGGACCTGGGCGACGTCCGTGATGACCGGTTCGGCGAAGGGAAATTCATCGCGCGGAAACTGGCAACGCGTGCCGAACGCGGACGGTTCGGTGCACATGCCGAACTCGGACCAGAACCCCGGCAGAAACCAGACATCTGCAAGGGTCTCGACCGCCCGGCGGTTGGCGGCGAACCAAGTGTTCTCGCTCGAGAGATACTCGGCAATGGTGACGCCGTGCCAGCCCGGCAGCCATGGGGAATCGATGATAAAACCAACGGGCGCCGGGCAGACCGGTTCGCCCCGCACAACGTCCAGAAGTTGATGCCATTGCGTGTCAGTCATAATGGTATCTGCCGTCCACCAAAGAGGAGATTGCGTATCGGTGGACCGCCGACACCGCCATCATGGAAGTGCGAGAGGCGGAGCACAACCCTGCGCTGCAACTGGGGGAGGGACGAATTCGCGCGCTGGCCTGCCTCCTCATCACGGCGCGTGGACGGGGAACGCCCGGATGCAGCTCGACGGCAGGCCGTCCGGGGCCCAGACTGCGCGCGTGAGAGCGTCCTTCCATGGTGCGGGAGTCCCGGCTTTGCCGATCCTGACAGCGACGGACCTGGTTCAAGCGGTCGTCGACGAGGGTGCTACCTGGATTCGCCTGTCCGAGTTCCGGAAGGCGCGGGTTCGGGGACTGACGGGATAACGGTGCGGCATGGAACGGACGGAACAACCTGTGGGGAAGGGACTCGATCAGCCGGTCACCGCCCTTTGGGGTGTGGGCGGGGAACGCGCGGGGCAACTGGCGAAGTTGCACATCCACACCATCGGGGATCTGCTGCTGCACCGTCCGCGTCGTTACGAGGATCGCCGCCACTTCAAGCCCATCGCCGAATTGACCCCTGAGCAAGCCGCCCTGGTGCGCGGCACCGTCGTGGCGCAGGGCGTCAAATGGTTCAAGCGGCGGACGAAGTCGGTGTTCGAACTCGTCCTGGACGACGGCCACGCGCGGCTGCATTGCCGTTGGTGGAACCTGCCGTTCATGGAGAATTACTTTGCCGTGGGCGATCAGGTGCTGGCCTACGGCAAACTTCGGGAATTGAAGCCGCGCACGATGGATCATCCCGAGACCGAGGTGGTGGTGGCGGACGAGGAAAGCTCGATCCACATGAATCGTATCGTGCCGGTGTATCCGCTGACCGAGGGCCTTCCGCAGCGCTGGCTCCGTGGACTGATCCGCCGCACGCTCGAACGCCACGAGCGGGACATCGTGGAACCGTTCCCTGTCGGACAGGCCTCCCGCCTGGCTTCAACCCCCCCACCAGCCGTCCCGGGACCACAGGAGGCCGTCGATCCGGCAGCAGGCGCAAAGGGAAGAGTGATGACAGGCGGGACGCTTGTGCTCCCGGGTCGCGCCGAAGCGGTCCGGCTGCTGCACTGTCCCGAAACGATCGAGGACACTGAACGAGCCCGGCAGCGATTAGCCTTGGACGAGTTCGTCGTTCTGCAGCGCGAGATCCGGGCGCGACGACTCCGGTTCGAGGCCAAGTCGCGTGGGCTGGCGTGCCGCGGCGACAACCACCTGATCAAACCATTCCTGGCCGGACTTGGCTTCACACTGACGGAGGCCCAAGCACGCGTGTTGCGGGAGATTCGCGAGGACATGGGCGGGGCGCATCCCATGCGCCGCCTGTTGCAGGGGGATGTGGGTTCTGGCAAGACCGCCGTCGCCGCCTGCGCGGCCTTGATGGCGCTGGAGAGCGGTTTCAACGCGGTGCTGATGGCGCCAACGGAAATCCTGGCCGAACAACACTTCCGCAATTTCAAGCGATGGTTCGAGCCGTTGGGCGTGGAGGTCGAATTGCAGACAGGAAGCCGGAAGACGGCGAAGTCCGAATGGCTGACAGCCCCCCAACACGCACCACGTCACACGCAACACGGGTCCCTCATCATCGGCACGCACGCGCTCATCGAGTCCGGGTTCGCGGTCCAGCGCCTGGGCCTGGTGATCGTGGACGAACAGCACAAGTTCGGGGTTGCGCAGCGCGAACAGTTGCTCCGCAAGGGCCACTATCCCCACCTGCTGGTGATGACCGCCACCCCCATCCCGCGCACGCTGGGGCTGACGCTCTATGGCGACTTGGATGGGTCCGTGATCGACCGAATGCCTGCCGGGCGCGGCCGTCTCAGGACCTTCGTGCGTCCGGCAGAAAAGTTGCCCAAGGTATGGGATTTCGTACGAACCAGACTGGACGAGGGACGACAGGCTTATGTCGTCTATCCACGCGTGGAAGACACGACCGGGGGAACCACCAAGGCGGTCTTGCAGGAATTCGAGCGCATCCAGTCCGCGCTGGCTCCCCACACAGCCGGGCTGCTGCACGGGCGACTCAAATCGGCGGAGAAGGAGTCCGTCATGACCGACTTCCGGGCAAACCGCATCCAGACGCTGGTGGCAACGTCACTGGTCGAGGTGGGTGTGGATGTCCCGAACGCGACGGTGATGGTGGTTGAAAACGCCGAACAGTTCGGTCTGGCCCAGTTGCACCAGTTGCGCGGACGCATCGGCCGCGGTGCGCATGAGTCACATTGCATTCTGGTTTCCGATGCCAGGACGCCAGAAGCGCGCGAACGCCTGCGGGTCCTCGAGGAAACCACCGACGGGTTCCGCATCGCCGAAGCCGATCTAAAGCTGCGCGGGCCGGGCGAGTTGCTGGGCCAATTGCAGAGCGGCGCCCCACGATTCGAGTTTGCCGACCTGACCCGGGATCTGGAGCTTGTGCAGATCGCCCGGGTTCTGGCCGCGCAGGCCTCCTCTCGTGTCCCTGGCGGCTCTCCCTGAACCATCCGTTGGTAGGGACATCGCGCTGCGATGTCCCCGCCCGCGCATCAGCGGGCGGAACGGGGGCGCCGCTCGACGTCCCTACCCGGTTCATGGTTCCATGAGCAGGTCCGCAAGTCGGTCGCAATAAGCTCGTGGTCTGGAATCCGGTGGACGGGCTTACTTCCGGAGCCGATAGAACCTGGCCGCCCCGGTGCTGGGTTCGGTGACCACCCGTTCGCCGCCCTCAATCACCGGCGGGGTCGGCACATTTGACCAGAACGCACTGTTCGTGAGATCCCCAACCGATTGAAGGGTCCAGTTGGTGAGTCCCGCGGGCCAGGCAACCCGCACCACGTTCGAGTCGGCGACCGCGATGCTCAATTGGGCCGCCGGAAGCACGGTGGTGACGCGGACGCTCGCGTTGTTTCCGGGGTTGGGATCAAACATCGCGCTGGACAAGAGGACCGTGTTGGTCGCCAGCCCCTCGACCTGCGGCACCAGCACGAGTTTGAGGGTGGGATTGTCGAAGACCGTCATGCGGGGAATGTTGAACACCACCGGATTCCCGTTGGTGTTCACCGTCACGCTCGGCGTGGTGGACCATGCCGACTTGAGCGCCAGTCCGGGCGCCACCGTCACGGAGGCCGTCACGTTCGAGGCGGTGTTCGGACCGTCGTTGGACGGGACGATGGTCAGGGTCAGATTGTCCCCGACCGTAACCGGGTTGGGCTCGTGCAGGAAGGTGTTGACCCGAAGGTTGCTGGATTGTGGAACGGTGAACACTTCGGCGCTGGTGGCCGTCCCGGCCGGCGCCGTGACGGAGATGGGTCCGCTGGACGCCCCCGCCGGCACCACGGCGGTCAACTGACTCGCGGTGACACCGCTGAAGGAGGCGTCCGTGCCGTTGAACTTCACCGCGGTAGTCCCCTGGAAGCTGCTGCCGAAGAGGGTCACACTCGTCCCGGGCCCCCCAATGTCCGGCGCGAACGCGCTGATCACAGGCGCCGCATAATACAGGAGCGGGCTGCTGTTCGTCGTCCCCCCGGGAGTTGTGACTGTGACGGGGCCGGTGGTGAACCCGGTCGGGACCTTCGCCTGGATCGACGTGTTGCCGAGCACGGTGACATTGGTCGAGGGCACCCCGTTGAACAGCACGCTGTTGGCATTTGTGAGGCTCTGACCCGTGATGGTAATGGTTGCGCCGGGCGGATTCGTATTGGGACTAATCCCGGTGATGCGCGGCGGGTAATAGAACGGTGTCACCGCCGTGCTGGTGCCGTCGGCAGTGGTGAGGGTGATGAAGCCGGAGGAGGAGTCTGGGGCGACGGCGACCACTTGTTGCGCGTTCCAACTGTTCACCGTGGCCGTGGTGCCGTTGAACTTCACCACCGGCGCGGCGCCCCCGTTGTCCACCAACCGCGTGCCGGTGATCTGGACCGGTGTGCCCGCCGCGCCGGCCTGGGGCGTGAAGCCGGTGATGCTGGGCGTGACCACAAAATTGCTCGAGAACGCCAGCGAGCCGGACGGCGTGGAGATGGCGATGGCCCCGGTCGGCGCATTGGTCGGTACCGTCACCACAATCCGGTTGTTGTTGCTGACAACAAACGAGGCGGGGACCCCGGTGAACCCGCCGAACTTCACCGCGGTGGCGCCGGTAAAGTTGGTGCCGCTGAGGGTGACTTGGGCGCCCACCGGGCCGCTGACCGGGCTGAAGCCCGTCAAGCGGATGGGGCCGTAGAAGAGGTCGCTGGTGGTGTTCGAGCCCGCGCTGGTGATCACGGTGATCGGACCCGTGGTCACGCCAGCAGGCGCGCTGACGTTGATGATCGTGTCGCTGAAGGAGGTCCACGCGGCGGTCTGTCCGTTGAACCGCACGGAGCTTAAGCCGTTGAAATTGATTCCCAGAATCGTGACCGGGGTGGTTTCCGCTCCGGCGTCCGGCGCAAAGGAGGCCACGTAGGGGCCGGTGCCGACGACGGTGAAGATCTCCGGACTGTTGGTGGTGCCCAAGGGGGTGGTCACTGTGATCGGCCCGTTGGTATTGCCCGTCGGCACGTAGGCAATGACCTGCAAGCCATCCGGGTTGGGCGCGTAGAAACTGGCGGCATTGATCCCGGCAAACTTGACGGCGCTCGGATTTTTCAAATGCACGCCGTTGATGTACACCAAATCCCCCGAGGTGCCGTAGGCCGGGGTGACCTCGCTGATGAACGGGCCGGCGCCGACCACGGTGAAGATGTCGGGACTGTAGTTCTGCGCCCCCCCATTGCGTTGCACACTGATCGGGCCGGTGAAAATGCCGGCCGGGACGTTGGTCACCGTCATCACCGAGTCGCTGGTGATGGATCGCCCGGACGCCACCACCCCGTTCCAGAAGCGCAAGGTGATCGTGCCGGTGGCAAAGCCGCTGCCGTAAATGGTGACTTTATCCCCCGCTGACCCGTATTTCGGCTCGAAACCCGTGATGACCTGGGCGGGCACTGGCGCGGCCAGGCTCAGGCACAACAGTCCGGTCAGCAGGCCCCCGATGCGGTTCAAGCGTGTCATGGTTTGGTTGCGTGACGATTCTCGCGCTGGTCGGCCACAGGCCGGGATTTGGCTGCGCGAGTCTTCCTTTTACACCACGCGGTCCCTGGCGGCAATGCCGCCCTGGGCTCTTGCCCTGGACTCTCTGGGGCTCCGGGGTGCATCCGCACACTGTTCCTGATCCAGGCGGAGAGCGTTGGCGTATCGGGCGCATTTCCAGCGCAGCGTGGCCCCACCATCTCACCACTTTCCTCTGAGAATCGGTCCAGCCGCGAGATCTTACCGCCTGGCGTCCACAGGTTGTGAAGAACCTGTGACTAATTTCCGCAACTTCATGTTGCCTCCGCGCCGTTTGTCGGTATTCGTACCGACATGATCAATTCCGTGAGCGAAGCGGGGGGCAAGCCGCCCGACCTGAAGCAAGCCCGCCGGCGTAAACCCGCGTCCGCGACGGAAGGCCACAAGCTGGACCGCCTGCCGCCGCATTCCGTGGAGGCGGAGCAAGGGGTGCTGGGTTGCATTCTTCTGTCGCCGAACGACTCCATGGGCGAATGCATCACGAAGCTCAAGGTGGGGGCGGATTCCTTCTATGATCTGCGCCACCAGACGATCTACAGCACCCTGCAGGAGATGTATGACGAGCGCCAGGCGATCGACCTGGTCACGCTGCAGCAGCGGCTGCGGGATCGCAAACAGTTGGAGAATGTGGGGGGGCTGGTCTATCTCTCCACCCTGGCTGACGGCGTGCCGTCGGCGGCCAACCTTCAGTATTACCTCGATATCGTCCGGGAGAAGCATTTGCTGCGACGGCTCATTGCGACGTGCACGGACGTGGTGGGCCGCGTGTATGAGCACGAGGGAGAGGTGGACGCCTTGTTGGACGAGGCCGAACGGGACATTCTGCAGGTGGTTGAAACCAGCGTGGACGAGTCTCAGATCCCGATCAGGGACCTGGTGCACAAGGCCATCAACACCATCGAGGAATACCACAGCCGGCAGGGCGCGCTGACCGGCATTGGGACCGGATTCATGGACTTTGACAAGATGACCACGGGTCTGCACGAGGGGGAGATGGTGGTCATTGCCGCGCGGCCCAGCATGGGCAAGACCTCGCTGGCGATGAACATCGTGGAACATGTGGCCCTGGACCTCGCGTTGCCGGTGGGGGTGTTCAGCCTGGAAATGACGTCGGAATCGCTCGTCCTGCGCATGCTGTGTTGCAAGGCGCGCGTGAACTTGCGGGATGCCCGCGAGGGGTTCTTCTCCGAGCGCGATTTCCCGCGGTTGACCCAGGTGGCCGGCCAGCTCTCGAAGGCACCGCTCCACATCGACGACACCTCCGGGCTGTCCATCCTGCAACTGCGCGCGAAAGCCCGCCGGATGCACTCGCAGCATGGGATCAAGCTTTTGGTCATTGACTACCTGCAGTTGCTCCACTCTACTGGCCGCCGGGCCCAGGAAAACCGGCAGCAGGAGATTTCTGAAATCTCCTGCGGCATCAAAGCACTGGCCAAGGAACTCAGGATTCCGGTCATTGTGCTCAGCCAGCTCAACCGCGAGCTGGAGAAGGACAAAAACCGCAAGCCCCGCCTGTCCGACCTGCGTGAATCGGGTGCCATCGAGCAGGACGCCGACCTGGTCGGTCTCCTCTACAAACCCAGCAGCGATGAGGAGGAGGGGGGAGGCATGGAATCCGACGGCGTGCCGGTGAACCTGCTGATCGCCAAACAACGCAACGGCCCGACAGGCGATGTGAACCTGACGTTCCTGAAGTCGTTTACCCGGTTTGAAAGCGCCGCCAAGGTCAGTGACGACGCGGTGCCGGAATAGACTGCATCTCATGAGACAACTGGTATGGGCGGGAATCCTCTGCTGCTGGCTGGCAGGATCTCTCGGAAGCCTGGCTCAGGCTCCCGTCCTGCCCTCCGTCGATGTTGCCCGCGTGGAGTTCAAGCATATCGGTCCGCCCGCGACCGGCGATGATTTCATCCGCGCCCAAATCCGTCTCAAGCCCGGCGACCCCTACACCCCGTCTGCATCGGACGATGACGTCCGGAACCTGTATGGGACCGGTTTGTTCTACAACATCCAAGTCACCGAGGAGATGACCCCGGACGGGGTGGTCCTGACTTATCTCCTCCAAGGCAAACCTCGTCTGACGGACCTTGTAATCCGGGGCAACAGCCGGATCAAGACGTCCAAACTGAAGAAGAAGGTCACCTCGAAGGTGGGGCAACCTTTGGACGAGCGGAAACTCTTCACCGACACCCGCGAGATCCAGCAGATCTACGAGAAGAAGGGTTATCCAGGCACCCGCGTCAAGTACGTGGTGAACATCGATGAAGGCGCTGGACGGGGAACTGCCACATTCGAGGTTGCCGAGTCGCCCAAGGTGAAGATCGAGGAAGTGGTATTCGAGGGAGCATCGGCCTATCCCGAGAAAAAGCTGCGGAAGGTCATCAAGACCCGCAAGCGCTGGTGGCTCTCGTGGTTGACCGGCTCGGGCCGGTTCAAGGAGGATCAGTTCGAGGAGGACAAGCTCAAATTGGAGGAGTTCTACCTGGACAACGGGTACCTCGACTTTGACATCAAGGACATTCGCTTTGAGCTGCCGACCACCAACACCATGGTCATCCGGTTTGCCGTGCAGGAAGGCACCCAGTACGAGGTGGGGCGCGTGACGGTGGAAGGGCCGAAGCTTTTCCCCACCAACACCATCGAAGGCCTGCTGAAACAAGGACCGGGGACCACCTTCACGCCGGGCGGCTTGCGCAAGGATGTCCAGGCCGTCGAAGATTTCTACGGTTCCAAGGGCTACATTGACGTCACCCCGTCGTCCGGCAACCTGTCGGTGACCCGCGTGCCGAACGTCGAAACCGGCACCATTGATCTCGAATACAAGATCACCGAAGGACAGAAATCCTACATCGAGAAGATCGAGATCCGCGGCAACTACAAGACGCGCGACAAGGTGATTCGGCGCGAATTGGCCGTCTCTCCCGGCGAGGTCTTCGACTCGGTTGGAACGAAGATCAGCAAGGCCCGCCTCGAGGGCTTGCAATACTTCTCCAAGGTGGATCTCCGGCCCGAGTCCACGACCATTCCCAACCGCAAGAACCTGATCGTGGGGGTGGACGAGAAGAACACCGGCAACGTGAGCATGGGCGCCGGGTTCAGCTCCGTGGACGCGCTGGTGGGATTTGTCGAGTTCAGCCAGGCGAACTTTGACATTGCGCGGCCCCCCACCTTCCAGGGAGGCGGGCAAAAACTCCGGCTGCGCCTGCAGTTGGGCACTGAGCGGCAGGATTACACCATGCAGTTTGTGGAGCCGTGGTTTTTGGGGCGCAAACTGGAATTCAGCCTCGATCTCTACTACCGCCAGTTGGGCTTCCAGAGTTTGGAGGGGCTTTACGACGAATCGCGCGGCGGCGGCCGAATCGGCTTCCGCCGGCCGCTCTGGAGCGACTTCTTCATCGGCGGCATCGGTTACACACTCGAAAACGTCGGTATCATCAATGTGGATCCCAACGCGCCGGTTTCCATTCAGGAACAGAAGGGCTACTCGCTGCTGTCCGAACTCTCCAGCTCGCTTTCTTACGACACGCGTCGGGGGACCGGCTTGCCGGACAAGGGGCAGAAGACGGAGTTGATCGGCTCCATCACAGGGGGGCCATTGGGTGGGTCCCAGAGCTTCTACAAGCTGGAGGCCCGAACCGCGTGGTATTTCCGCGGCTTTGCCAAGGGGCACGTGCTCGAACTGGTGGCGCGCACGGGAGTGGCCGAGGAATTCAGCAACGGCGATGATGTGCCGTTTTATGAACGATACTACCTGGGCGGCCTCTACACCTTGCGCGGCTACGATTACCGCGCGGTCGGTCCGCGCGAACCCACAAAGGACGGCGCCAGCTATGAGCCGATCGGCGGCAAGACCTACTGGTTCGGTTCCGCCGAATATTCCTTCCCGATTATTGAACGTTTGCGCCTGGCCGCGTTCTATGACATCGGCATGGCTTATCCGGACGCCTTCAGTTACAACCCCGACCCCTACACGGGCCAGTATAACGACAACTGGGGCGTGGGGGTGCGGATCAACCTGCCGATCGGGCCTTTGCGACTCGACTACGCCATCCCGATCACCTACGGTGAGTTCAACAAAGGGAGTGGCCGCTTCCAGTTCGGTGTTGGCTACACCCGGGAGTTCTGATTTGATGACCCATATGAAGCGACCGATTCGTCAATTGATTGTTGTTTCGATCCTGGTGTTGTGCACGACGTTTGCCGCCCACGCGCAAGATCGCCTCGCCACCGTGGATCTTCGCAAGGTCTTCGACGGTTATTGGAAGACGAAGCAGGCCAATGCGGCCCTCAAGGAACGGGGCGACGAAATGGAGAAGGAACTCAAGGGCTTGGTTGCGGACTTCGAATCCGGCAAGCAGGAGTACCAGACCTTGCTGGAAAGCGCCAATGACCAGGCCGCGTCCATCACCGAACGCGAACGCCGGAAGAAAAAAGCCGAGGACAAACTCAAGAAGCTGCGCGAAGACGAACAGACCATCCAGCAGTTCCAACGTCAGGCCCGCACCACCATTGATGAGCAGCAGCGGCGTATGCGGGATAACATCCTCGAGGAAGTCAAGGCCACCATCACCAGCCTGGCCAAAGCCGGCAACTTCACGCTGGTGATCGACACCGCCGCCGAGACGCCCAATCGCACCCCGGTGATCCTCTATTCCAGCGACCCCGACGACCTCACCACCGCAGTGCTGACCCAGTTGAACGCCACGGCCCCGCCGGACACGGCAGCGGAGACGGAGAAAACCGAAGGCTCCAAGTAGCCTGGCGGATCCCTGCTGATCACAACGCCGGTGCTCCTTGCCGAAGGAGCTATCCCACCAGCCGATACCAGTTGTCGCGCTGGCGGGGTTCGTAGCCCAGATCGGCGATCAATCGCTTCATCTCCGCCACATCCATGCGGAAGGTGGTTCCCGCCTGGCTGACCACGTTCTCCTCGATCATGATGCTGCCCAGATCGTTGGCGCCAAATTTCAAAGCCACCTGGCCAATGTCCGGCCCCTGCGTCACCCAGGAACTCTGCACGTTCTCAAAGTTGTCCAGGTAGATCCGGCTCAAGGCCTGCGTGCGCAGGTAGTCATGCGCTCCCACCGTCGGCACGCGCAGCCGGGTGTTTTCGGACTGGAACGTCCAGCCGATGAAGGCCGTGAAGTGGCCGGACCCGGGCGATTGGCGAGCCCGCTGCAGGGACCGATCCTGCTGGACCCGCAACCGGTCCAGATGCTCGATGCGGTCCTCCACGCTTTCCACGTGGCCGAACATCATGGTGGCGCTGGAGAACAATCCCTGCCCGTGCGCCACCTCCATCACTTCCAGCCAGTCGTCGCTCATGGCCTTGAGCGGCGCCACCCGTTGGCGCACCCGGTCCACCAGGATCTCCCCTCCACCCCCAGGAATACTGCCCAGCCCGGCCCGCCGAAAGTCCGCGACCAGCGTTTCCAGCGGTTCCTGGAACACGTCCCGAAAATGGATGAACTCGCTGGGGCTGAAACCGTGTATGTTGATCTGCGGGAACTTTGACTTGATGTGTTCGAGCAGATCCAAATACCACTGCTTGGAGAGCTTGGGATGGTGCCCGCCTTGCAGCAGGATCTGGCTGCCCCCGAGCGCGATCGTTTCCTCGATCTTGCGGTCCATCTCCTCGGTCGTGATCACATAGGCGTCGTCATCCCTCTCGGTCCGGTAAAACGCGCAGAACTTGCAGTAGACGTTGCAGACGTTGGTGTAGTTGATGTTGCGATCAACGTTGAAGGTGACGATCTGGTTGCCACGGCCCCCATAAGCGGTTGCCTTGGCCAGTTGCCGACGCCGATCGGCCAGCGCCCCCAGCTCGTCGAGCGGCAGCGCATAAACGCGCAACGCTTCCCCGGGTCCTATGCGATCCCCGTTCCACAGCTTGTGGCACAAATCATCGAGTGAGGCCTCGTAAATCACGGCTGCACCTTATCGCAGCCGCCCCAACGGAACAAGCGCTGCCGACCGTCAATCAGGCCTGCGAACAAGTCCAGCGCGGTTTGTGATAATCCCACGCCCACATCCTGTCAGGACGGGGTGGAAGCTTGGTTTGCCCGGTCGCTTCCCCTACCGTTGGATCGAATTGAGCCGACCGACTGAATGAGCTTCCTGGTTCACACGCTCTTCATGGGGAGCCTGGTCTGGATGACACTGCACTTTCGACGGCAATTGCCGTTGGGTGAGGGCGAGACAGACGCGGGCCGGGTGCGGGACTTCCTCGAATGGGCAGGCAAAGGCGTGGCGGTGCCGCTGGGGATTTGGTTCCTCGCGAACCTCGGCCTGGCAAGCTGGTTGCCGCCCTTCCTCCCGGAGGTGGATGTCGCGAAGAATGCGGGCGGAACCTGGCTGTGGCCGGCCTTGGTGCATGCCAGCCCGGCGATGAGCGTGATCGTGTCCTATTGGTCCGCCCTGTCCATGCTGACCCTCCTGGGCAGGATTCGTGCGCAAACCGGGGATCCGGCGGGCTTCCGCGCCAGCGCCTTGATGTGGAGCGGGTTCATGCTGCCGGTGTCGGCCCTGGTGCTGTGGGTGGGCGGGCTCGCGGCGGCGGGTTTCGCGATTGTGGTTTGGCTGGCGCCCATGGTTCGCGGCACGGTGGCACAAATGGTGCCGCCCCGGCGCCCCCCCAGCTACTCGCAGGCCATCGCGCGGATCAAGTTTGGCAGATACGCAGAAGCGGAATGGGAGGTCCTTCGCGAATTGGAACAGTGCGAGAACGACTTCAACGGGTGGATGATGCTCGCCGAGCTTTATGCCGTTCACTTCCACGACTTCATCCAGGCTGAGCAGACCGTCCTTGACCTGTGCGAACAGCCGGACATATCTCCTTCGGATGCCTGTGTGGCGCTGCACCGACTGGCGGACTGGCATTTGGAGCTTCAAGATGATCCGCAGGGCGCGCGACGTTGCCTGGAGAGCATCAGCCACCGCTACCCGGGCACGCACCTCGACCGGATGGCCCGCCTGCGCCTGAACCGGATTCCTGAAACTGCCGAGGAATGGCGCGAACAACGGCGCGCCAGACCCGTCCATCTGCCAGCCTTGCACGACGAATGGGCCGAGCCTGACCCGAACGAGGCGGTGGACATCGAAGGTATTCGGAGTCGTGCGGAAATTCTCTCCCGGAAACTCGCCCGCGAACCGGACGACGTGCGGGCGCGGGAGGAGTTTGCCAGGACACTCAGCAAGTTGGGCAAGCTCGACGCCGCCATCAATCAAATGGAACTGCTCCTGGCCATGGAGGGCCAAACCCAGGCATGCCGGGCAGAATGGATGGGACTCAAAGCCGCATGGATGCTCAAGTCGTCTCCCACGGACGCACGCGCGCGCGAGCTTCTGCAGCGCATTGTCCGCGAATTCGCCGACTCACCAGAAGCCCTGGCAGCCCGACGCCGAATCCTCCTGATGGACGAGCAATCCCGAGTGCTCAAATACGCCCCCAAACCAAAGCAGCCAAGAATTGTCATCCGGCTGGGCGACTCATCAAAGCCTGCCTCCGATGGGAAGGGATTGCCGGCATAGGTGTTTTGGCGACAACAACTTATGATTCCTGTGACCGGTTCGCCGAGCCCCGTCTGACAGGGCGCTCCCACAAGATTTCCGGGCTTTTTGCCAGTTGACACGGCATCGAGTCGCCTTACCCTAGCCGACCCTGACCGGAGAGGACGGGCGCGATGGGCGCGCCTTGGTCCGAAGGTCCTTAGAGAGGAAGTGATTTAATGACAGAAATACGACTGAAGAAAGGCGAGTCTGTTGAGAAGGTATTGCGCCGGTTGAAAAAGAAACTCGACCGCGAGGGTACCTTGAGGGCAGTCCGTAATCGTCGTCACTTCGAGAAACCCAGCGAGCGCCGTCGCCGCAAGCAGAAGGTGGCGCGTTTCTCCGCCATGCTGGCTGCTCGTTACGCTGACATGTAACGCCCTGGGGCCAGGGAAGTTTTTCAAACCGGTCGGGGGGAATCCTCCGACCGGTTTTTCTATTGTAGCTCAAGATTTTTCACAGAATTGTTCTCTTTGATGGCTTGCGTGTCGGGTCCATTTCCATAAGCTCAATCGCCGTTTGGAGGGGACCGGGTTGTTAGGGGACCCTGAAACAGACAACAACAAATAAACAGGGAAAGGGATTCGTTATGGGTAATGGGATCAGGTTGTACTTCGTTTCAGTTCTGGGTGGGGCATTCTTTTGTTCACAGTTGAATGCCCAAGTGACACTCAGTGGGGGGGATTACATGCAGGACTTCGATTCGATTGGCAGCGGTCTGCCCGAGGGCTGGTCGGTTTGGACGAACGCCACGGCTGACTCGATGGGGACCTTGACTTCGTTTGACACCAACACCGCGAGCTGGGGCGCAACGACCTTGCAATTCAGGAATTGTGCTTCGGTGACCAATAACATCGGCCTGTTGGCCACCAACGCCGCGGCTGCCACGCAGCACACGTTCACCAACCGCGTCCTGGCAGTGCGGCAAGGAACCGGCTTTGGCGATCCCGGGGCGGCCTTCGTCCTTCAGCTTGCGAACACACTGGGCCGGAGCAACCTCCAGTTCAGCGCCGACTTCATGATGCTGGACGAGGAGGGCCGGGAAACCGTCTGGACGGTCGATTACGGTCTGGGCGCAGCCCCGCCTTCGTTCACTCGCCTGGGCACCTGCACCAACAGCGGGGCGCCCGGCACAACGGTCCGCCCCGTGTTTGCCTTGGGGGGGGATGCCAACAATCAGGCGCAGACCGTCACGCTCCGGATTGCGGCCCTCGATCCAGCCACAGGCACAGGCAGCCGCGATACCTTTGGCGTGGACAACGTCCGGCTCTCCTACGCAGGCACAACCGCGACTTCCGTCCCATTGAGCATCGAGCAGGATGGCGGCAGCGTGGTGCTGACCTGGGGCGATCCGGCGTTCCGCCTTCAAGTTGCGCACACCCCGTCCGGCACCTACACCAATGTGCCGGGCGCGGCGAGCCCGCACACCAACGCCATGAGCGCAGATCCGGCGTTCTTCCGGTTGATCAAGTAGGCGATCACGGAGATCCGTTCAAACCAACACGAGGGCGGCTTCAGCCGCCCTCGTTGCGTTTGGAACTGCGTAAAAGGGTCACATCTTTACATTCGACAATTGACGGTGGGGTGGAGCGGTGGGTAGCGTGGGGCATGTCCAGACCCTTGCGGATTGAGCGTGTGGGCGGGTGGTATCACGTCATGGGTGGTGGATTGGTTGCGGTGCGGGAGGGATTGAAGAAGAGCCCGTGGGAGGAATTGCAGGAGCAGGTGGTCTTGGGCGGGGGGGAGTTTTTGCAGACGCTGCGTGCGCAGGTCAGTGGGAACGCGCGTGAACAGCGCGGGGCAAAGCGGCTGGCGCAAGCGCGACCGGCGCTTGAGGAAGTCATTGCGAACGTGGAGCAGGTGAAGGGGCGGCCGTGGGCGGAGATACGGCCGTGGCATGGGGACGACGGACGGGATCTGGTGTTGTAGGTGGGACCGCGGGCCTGCGGGATGAAGCTGGGGGAGCTGGCGGCGGTGGCGGGGATGATCGATTCCAGTGCGGTGTCGATTGCCATCCGGCGGTATGAGCGGCGGTTGCGGCGGAGCCAAGAGGGACGGGCGCTGTTGAAACAGGTGTGCCAATTGTCGAATGCAAAGATGTGACCCTACTCTTATTCTCCAATTGTCGGATGTAAAGATGTGACCCTACTTTTATTATGACCCCACTTTGAGGTGCGCAAACAGATTTATCGATCCTTGCTCTGTGGGCAGCCCGTTTCATTTTTCAGCGGGTAACCGACAGAGCGATGGCTGCGCCATAGCGCGTTCCAAGTGAAGCGTTCCAGGCAAGGCTCACCCTCGGTGAGCCTGAAGGGGCACCGTCGACACGATCAGAAAATCCCGGACGTTGCAGAGCAGGGAACACCGTCCGGAAAAAAATCGAATCCCCGCCTCAGCCAGAAATCCAACCCATGCTGCGAAATCGCTGACCCATGAACCGGTCTCTTGACTCACCCCCTTCCCTCTCTACACTGCTCTACGCCATAGCACAACCGCCGATCAACCACGTCTGGTCCCGAGCCTGCCCCTGATGAGAAAGCCGTCACTTTTCGTCATATTCCTGACAGTTTTCATCGACCTCATCGGGTTCGGCATCGTGCTGCCGTTGTTGCCGCGCTACAGCGAATTGTATGGAGCGCAGGGCGGAATGATCGGGCTGATTGTCGCCTCGTTCTCCGTGATGCAGTTGTTGTTCGCGCCCTGGTGGGGGCGGTTGTCGGACCGGATTGGCCGCCGGCCGGTGCTGTTGATCAGCAATGCGGGTTCCGCGCTTTCCTACGCGATGTTTGCGCTCTCAGCCTGGCCGGGGCTTTCGCCGAACACTGCCCTGGCCATCCTGCTCGGGTCGCGTGTGTTCGCGGGCATCTGTGGCGCCAACATCTCCGTCGCTTCGGCCTATATCGCGGACGTCACACCGCCAGAACAGCGATCCAAGGGAATGGCTTTGATCGGCGTGGCGTTCGGGCTGGGATTCATCCTCGGGCCGGTGCTGGGGGCGTTCAGCGCCCAGTTCTTCGGGTTGCAGGGGCCCGGCTGGACCGCGTCGGCCTTGTGTGGCGTGAACCTCATCCTGGCCGTGATTATCCTTGCGGAGAGCCGCAGACCGGACACCACCCCCGCGGCCTCCCGGCCCCGATTGTCCCAATGGACCCACACGCTGGGTCGGCCGCAGGCCGGGATGCTGATCGGGTTGTATTTTCTGGCGGTGTTTGCCTTTGCCTGCTTTGAAAGCACGCTCCCGCTCCTGCTGGGCTCGTGCGCCTTTCATCCGGACGAATTCCGGCGTCCCGCCGAGACCATTGCCCGCATCGAGTGGGGCAAAGAACCGGTGCCGGCGCACATTCGCCGACTGTTGACCCCGGAGGCGATGGACAGGCTCCAGGCTGCCGCCCTGAGGGGACAGCATGCCGCCCAGGTGGCGCTGTTCAACGAAATCAATCCGCTGCTCACCGCCACCAACCTCTACTCGCGGGCCGCATGGGCGGGTGTGCTCCTGCGCGAGGAAACCCGGAAGCTGGCCAGCGCCGCACGCTCCAGCGGCGGTCAAAGGCGATTCAACCGGCTGCTGCTGGAGGACGCCTTTCCTGATGCGATCCAACGCCAGCGCTTCTATTTTGATGAAACCCGGATCGGGTACCTGTTTGCATACTGCGGGCTGGTGACGGTGTTTGTTCAGGGCCGGTTGATCGGGCCGCTGGTCAAACGCTTTGGCGAACCGCGGCTGATTGTGGCCAGTCTGGCGGGGGTGGGCGTGAGCCTGGCCGTCATGCCCTACGCCACGACCTTCGCGTGGCTCCTGCTGGCCCTGGCCCTCGTTTCGGCGGGCTCGGGCATCAACCGCGCTCCGACCCTGGGATTGCTTTCGATTGTTACCCCCGCGAACGAACAGGGGGCCACCCTCGGTGTGGCTCAGAGCGCGGGCACGCTCGGACGCATCTTCGGGCCGCTGTTTGCGACCAGCATTTACGCGATGTATCCGCACGCGCCCTACCTCGCCGCCGCCGGGGTCTGCGTGGTTGCGGCGCTGCTCGCCGTGAAGTTCCTCAAACGGCCTGGAACAACAGTCAACGGCGAGGGACACGCAGTTCACGAAGGGTGATTCCGCATTTCGCGCTTCGTGCGCCATGCACCCGTGGTCGTGTGTCTCTCAGCGGAGAAACAGCTCGGCGGCGGCATCCGCGAAGCGCAAGCCCGTGTGGGTGAGTCGGAACCCGTCCGCGGTGCGTTCCCCCCAACCGCGCTGGCAAAGCGCTTCCATTTCGTCGTTCCAGTGCTCCCGCAAGTCCGCGCCGGCGATGGCCTTGAACTCGTCGAAGCCCCAGCCGGCCACCATGCGCAGCCCGAACGCGGCCGTCTCGCCGGCCCTCGATGCGGGCGGCAATTGCTCGCGGAAATCCAGGGTGGAGCCACCGGATTCGAGGGCCTGACAATAGCGTTCGGTGTCCGCGCAGTTCTTCCAGCGCACCCCGTCCACGTAACCGGTCGCGCTCGGTCCCAATCCGTGGAAGGAACCGCCCCGCCAGTAGTTCACGTTGTGCCGGCAGGCGAAGGCTGGAATGGAGGGGTGGAGGGATGGAGGGGGGGAGGGATGGAGGGGTGGGGGGGCCGCATTTCCTTGCGCCAGTGCTCCACTCCTCCGTGTGGCCCGGGCGAAATTGGCGACTTCGTATTGCGCGAGCCCCGCCCCTTCCGCCGCCTCCTGAAGCGCCTCATACATCGTGCAGGCGAGGTCCTCGTCCACATCGAACTGGCCCGCGTTCAACTGGCGGAACAGCGGCGTGTCCTCTTCGTAGATCACTTCGTAACAGGAGAGGTGCTCGCTGCCCATCGCCACCGCCTCTCTCAGGGTGTCCTTCCAAACCGCCATCGTTTGCCCGGGGATGGCGAACATGAGATCGATGTTGAGATTCTCGAAACCCGCTGCCCGAAGGAGGTCGTATGAGCGGAACACCATGTCGCGGCTGTGTACCCGGCCAAGGCGGTCCAGCAGAGCCTCGTCCAGCGACTGAACGCCCATGGAAATCCGGTTGACGCCATGGTCCCGGAGCAGTCTGGCCTTGTCGGCGGAAACCGTGGCGGGATTGCACTCCACGGTCCATTCTTCGGCCCCCAGAAGCCCGAGCCGCGCCATGGTGCGGAGGATCCGTTCCCATTGCCGCAGGTTGAGCAGGGACGGTGTGCCGCCGCCGAAGAACACGGTGCGGGGTTTGAGTCGGGGGCCGGCCAGCTCCAGTTCCTTTTCAAGCGCCCGGAGGTAGCGCTCCATCAATGCCCCCGAGGACGCCTCCGAATAAAACGCGCAATACTCACACTTCTTCGCGCAAAACGGCACATGCACGTAGAGACTCTCAACCGGTTGGGGTGTGGGAACGGGCATTCCGGGTCAGGGAAATCACCTCATCAAAGCAAAAGCCTCCGTCTGCATAGGCGGAGGCCTGAAGCTCAAAAAGCGATTGGTTGAGAATGTCGGCTTAACTCGGGCTCAACCGCTGCACGTTGAGGGCCTTGGGACCCTTGTCACTGGCCACCAAGTCGAAGGAAACTTCCTCGCCCTCGTTCAACGTCTTGAATCCAGATCCAGTAATGCAGGTGTGGTGCACAAAAACGTCCTGACCCTGATCTTGCGCAATAAACCCGAAACCCTTCTTATTGTCGAACCACTTCACTTTACCGCTTGCCATAGGTATCTCCTGGGTGCTGCGTTCCCACCGTCATTACCTGCGCCTTGAAACCATTTCAATTCCGCGCGGAATTCCGGCACGTCTCACGCATTGTTAACGGCTCGCAGGCTAGCGCCGTCCAGGGGTGCGCGTCAAGTCAGCGATCCGTCAGCGACCGTCTGGGGTCCATCTCAGCTTCTTGCCGCGCAGGAAAGGCGCAAACCCGAACCCAACCCGAAGCCCGATCTCCGAACTCCGATTCCCGAACCAGGCCCAAAGGCCGAAGCTTGGACGTCCGAACCGACTCTCCGTGTGTGTGCGTGTTCTGCGGGACAGCGACGTGGCGTTGCTCCAGCCCAGAGGCACCGAGAGCGTAGGCGGACAGGAAGGGCCTCGATTGGATTTCAACTCTCGGAATTCGGATTTGCTTCGGACTTCGGACTTCGCGCTTCGGATTGGCTGGGGACCTTGGCTTTTCGTCAGCCAGGGAAGGGCTTGCAAGAAACTGAGATGCGCCCGACAAGGAAGATTTTTGGCCAGATCCCTTGACGCCACAAAATCTGGTGTGTTACAAACGCGTGAACCACTATTCCCTGTGGTCACCAATTATGCGCTGCCCAAAGTGCGGGTGCCAGGAAGATAAGGTCATTGACTCACGTGCCTCCCGAGAAGGTGCGACCATTCGTCGACGTCGCGAGTGTCTGAAGTGCCAACACCGATTCACGACCTATGAGGAAATCGAGCACGAGGGGTTGCTGGTGTTGAAGAGTGACGGGCGACGGGAAGAGTTTTCCCGGGAAAAACTGATCTCAGGAATCAAGAAGGCCTGCCAGAAGCGTCCGGTCAGTCAGAAGACGATCGAAGATCTGGTGGAGGACATCTTGAATCGGGCGGTTGCGAAGTTCGACCGCGAGATCCCGGCGGAAGTGCTCGGGAAGATGGTGATGGACGGACTCAGGGAGGTGGATGACGTCGCGTATGTGCGGTTTGCGAGCGTCTATCGTCGTTTCCAGGAAGCCCACGACTTCGTCAGTGAAGTCAAGAAATTGGAGGAAGACGAGTGATCTGGCTCGGATCGGAGTACCTGATGTTTGAAATGCCCTCCGGCGAAAGGGTTGCCTTTTCCAGCGAAGCCATCGCCGTCGAGATCGTGGACGAAACCGAGGGGGAGCTGGACGTCCACATGGTCAAGCAGGCGGCCAATGCCGTCTATCACTACTTCAAACATGAGCTGGGCCGGCAGAGTGTGACCGTGAGTGAGTTTGCCCAGGCCATGGAAAAAGCATTGGACGGCTTCGAGATTTCCATCCTGCCGGCCCCGCCGGAACGGCGTGCCCAGCGGATTGCCGAGGCGGACCTGCGCCAGATCGCGCACGAATCCGGTCGCGCGTTCGAGCTGAATTTCTTTCCTCGCCTGCGGGATGCACTCAGGCTGCAGTTGACGACCGTGCCGACGGTGATTCGATTCACAGGGCTGCGCCCGTGTGTCAAGGCCTTGATGGGGGCCAAACGCTGGTCCTCCCGCTGCGCGGCTATGGAGGAACAGATCGTCGGTTATGTCCGTGAGTGCTTGAGCACGGACGCCGCCGGTGCCGGCTGCATTCTGGTGGTGGACTGAAACCGCCTCGCCCCATGAACAAGACGCTGTTTCAGAAGATCGCCGACAAGGAAATTCCTTCCACCCTGGTCTATGAGGATGACCTGGTGGTCGCGTTCAAGGACATCAGTCCCCAGGCCCCGACTCATGTGCTCATCGTTCCTCGCAAGCCCATTGCGCGGATCGCGGAAGCCGGAGCGGACGATCACAAACTGCTCGGTCATCTCCTGCTCAAGGCCGCCGAGGTCGCGCGGCAACTCGGTTTGGAACAATCCGGATACCGTCTGGTCCTGAACAACGGGCCGCACGGAGGCGAGGCCGTGCCTCATTTGCACATCCACCTGCTTGGCGGGCGGCAGATGACCTGGCCGCCCGGTTGAGCGCGCAACTTCCAGCGGCTCGTCATGCGCGCAACCGGACCAAGCGCGGCAAGTCAACGGGTGTCAGCGCCGCTGCAATTGATTACGAGTTACTGTTCACGCGTCTCCGCTGCTTTTTCCCCACGACCCCGGAAGAAACGTGTCAGGAGCACGGACCAGAACGCTCAGTGTCCGCGCTCTTTGCCCACGATCCTTTTCAGAACTCTCCCCAGCCGGGCAACGCCCTCGGGAATCTCCGACAGTCTCGCGCCCCCGAAACTGACCCGCAATTCGTTGACCGGAATCCTGCGCGAAGGGTCGGCTGCGTAGCATAACTCGCCCGGGACATACAGGACCCCGGCCCGTACCGCTTCCTTGAAAACGCGAGAATGCTGGCCCGCCGCCAGCCCCCGCGGCAGTCGCACCCAGAAATAGAGCCCCCCGTCCGGCGTCCACCAGTCCACCTCCGGTGGCATGTGGGCCTCAAATGCCTTGAGCATGGCGCGCGACTTCCGGGCATACCGGCGTCGCAACCGGTCCAGATGGGCGTCGTAAACCCCGCCGGACAACGCGCGTCCCAGGATCTGCTGCAACAGATTGGCCGTTCCGAAGTCGTGGTTGCCCTTGATCCGGGTGACCGTGGTCAGGAGCGGCTCGGGCAGAACACCAAAGCCGACGCGAATGCCAGTTGCGAACGGTTTGCTGTAGGTGCCCGCATAGACGACACGGGCGGCGGCATTCCGCACGGCCAGCGCGGAAGCAACTTCCTCACCGCGAAATCGCAACTCGCGATACGCGGCGTCCTCGAGGAGGTAAATCGGATGGCCCGCCGCCCGCTCATAGCGTCGCAGCAAGGCCAGCGCCTCAGCCTTTTTCTCCAGCGACATCGTCAGGCCGGTCGGGTTGTGGAAATAGGAGACGACGTAGAGCATCTTCACCCGCCGAATCGCCCCCGAACCCTTCAGTCGTTCCAGGGTCTTCCCGAGCTCGTCCAGATCCAGTCCGTCGCGATCCCCCCGGAGGCCGCGCGCCTGGATCCCGTGGCTCTGCAAAATGCCGAGGTAAACAAAGTAGGTTGGATCTTCCACCAACACGATGTCACCGGGGTCACAGAGCGCTTCGGTGGTCATGTAAAGCATCTGCTGCGATCCCCCCGAGATCAGGACCCGGTTCGGATCATGGGCGGCGCTGTGAGTGCCGACGCCATCCAGACGCGCCAACCGCTCCGCGGTGAGTTGTCGCAAGGGCGAATCCCCCGGGGTTACCCCATACTGCAGCGGCGGTCGGCCCCGGGCAGGACCGCTCAGCAATCCCTGAACGATGGCCCGGGTCTCCCGAACTGGCAGGGATTCGTTGTCGGTGAAACCGGCGGCCAGTGAAATGAGGTCCGGCCGCGACAAGGTCAATGACATCAGCCAGGAAATGGGGGGCGCCGCCGTGCGACGGCCCAAGACGGAGAGCCCGCTGGAGGATCGAGGTGCCACGAGGCGTGAGAGTAGGGGAAGCGGTGGGACAGGCAAGCCGCCGGATCGCCGGAGCGGGGCAGGATCCACACGTCCAGCAGCCAGGGATGGCCGCGCTACTTTGCTTGCGTCGCCGCTCCGGCTTGAATCCGGTCCACCAACCATTGAACACCGGATTTGAAGGCCTGGCGATCCGTGAGCGAGTAATTGTGGTCGCCTTGGAGGTCCACCAGCCACTTCGGTTGGTTGGCGGCGGCAAAGTTCTTCTGTGCATGCTCGTAGCGGATCAGGCCGTCCTCCCGGCTGTGCATGATCACCACGGGCGCCTGGATGGCCGGCAGTTTCTTGCGGGTGTCATACTGGATCGAGCTGAGCCACCGCACCGGCAGCCACCAGAACAACTCCGCGCCCACATCCGGGATGCTGGTGAACGTGCTCTGCAGCACCACCCCCCCAAGGGGCCGGCGCCGTCCCAGTTCGGAAGCAATGCCGCCCCCCAGCGATTCGCCGAATGCAATGACGTTGGTGGAGGCGAACCCCCGGTTCGCCAGCCAGTCCAGCGCCGCTTCCGCATCCCGGTAGGTCCCCTCCTCGCCGGGTCTGCCTTCGCTTTGTCCGTAACCGCGGTAGTCGAAGGCGAACACCGCCGCGCCCGTCTCCAACAGGGCTTCATAAACCGGCAACCGGTGACTGATGTTCCCGCCGTTGCCATGACAAAACAGGATGGCGGTGCCGTGGCCGCTGGAGTTGATCTGGGACGGGAAAAACCAGCCGTGCAGCACCAATCCGTCCGAGGTTTCGAACCGGACCTCCTCGTAGGGCCGACGCAACTCCTCTGCGCGCGCATCGAAGTCGCGCGTTGGATGGTAGACATTCGCCTGTTCGAACCAGCGGAAAAGCATCACAAACAGCAGCAGCAGTCCCAGCACAACGGTCAGACGCCGGAGCCGGGGCTTGGTGCGTGCGGCCATGACCGTATCCTGGACCCCGCGCGTGTGCATGGCGAGCTTCTTGAGGAGAAAGGTTGCTGTGCGGCGGAGCCTGCGGCAGGCTGGCGTGGCATGGCTGAATCTGTTTCCCGACCGCGCCTGTGGAGCACCTGCCTCTGGGGCAACACGGTTGCGCTGTCCTGGATGTGGGGGCTGGGCCTGTTCTTCACGGTCCAGTTTACGTCCCAGTTCGGCCTGTTCGGCTTGTTGACCTTCAGCATTCCGAACGCTCTGGGTTTGATGGTCTTTGGTCTGGTCACGCAACGGATCGCGCAGCGCAGCGGCGGCCCGGACTCGCTGGCCAATTTCTTCAGCCGGTGGTCGCGCCCGTTCCGGTTGGTGTTCCTGCTTTACCAGATCCTGGCGATCGCCCTGACGATCTTTGCCATCATTCATTACCTCTGGCAGCCGCTGGGCCTGGAGCCGCGGGTGCTGTTCCTGCCGTTGACCCTCTTGATCGTTCTGGCGGCGGCGATCCTGTTTGGCGAGGAGTTCAACATCCAGCGCATCCGATTCAGTCACGGGGTGCTTTTCCTGCTGGCGCTGGCCGCCATGGGGGTGTTGCTGTTTGGCCGGCGGGATCTTGTGGATGTTTCGGCGCTGCGGGTGGAAAAGCACCCGACCAACGATTGGAACTACTGGGGCTACGCGGTGCCGATCTGCATCGGTTTCCTCGTGGGGCCGTGGCTGGATCTTCAGCAATGGCAGCGGGCCATCCAGATGCATCGCGAGCGCATCTCGATCCGCTGGGCCTATGTGGCCGGGAGCCTCGAGTTCTTTGCCCTGCTGCTGTTTCACGGCGGCCTCACCCTTTGGGCCAGGGAGGCCGGAGCCGCGGCTCATATTCGCGAGGGGCTGTCCGGTTACACCTATGCCCAGGACATGTTGGTGCGCTTCTTTTTCCAGCAGGCTGCGGCCCACCCGTGGATCTTCGCGGCCTACTGTGTGTTTCTTTGCGTCTGCATCCTCACGACGCTGGACAGCGGCTACATCGCGCTGCGATGGTTCCAGCAATCCTACGCCCGGACGAGCAACCATCCGATCTTCTCGCTGGTGCCCCAGCGGCTGGTGACTTCGCCCATCCCGCTGATGGTGTTGTGTGGGCTGGTGGGGCTGGCCGGTTCTGTGGCCGGCTTGGAAATTGAGTATTTCATGATCTTCTACGCCACGTTCTTCGTGGGTTACTCCACGCTGGGCATCGCACGCTGCTTCACCATCAGCCCGGCCAACCTGATTCCGCAGGTGAAGATGTTCTCCATCGGCAGCCTGGCGGTGGTGATCTTCGCCTACGGCTATTTCCTGCGCCACCCGCTGCTGCAAATCGTGGGGTCGTTACTCCCCCTGGGCTACGTCGCCTGGCTGCTCCTCAAACCCGGGGCCGCGGCGGAGTTCGTCGCCGACGCGGACGAATTGGAATCCACGGCAGAGTCTTCCCTGGCTTCCCATCAGCCCCTCCCGGTCCGGGCCGAAGGCGAGGGGGTCGCCCTCACACCGGCCACCACGGTGACCGGTTCGGCCGTGACCGCCCTGCCGGCGACCCACGGTGTGCATGACTTGAGCGGGCACTTCGAGGGCAAGTGGTTTGTGCATCAGTTCATTTCGACCTATGCAGACACCAACTCGGTGGGCAACGTCTATTTCGGCATGTATGCCATGTGGGTGGGCAAAACGCGCGAGCTGTTCTTCAACAAGGTCATGCCCAAGTTCGACCTGCAGACCACCCCGTTCTACATCCTCACCCGTTCCTTCGAGCACAAGTTTCTGCGTGAAACCCGCGAGTTCGAATCGGTGAGCGTCCGCATCCGCATCGGCAACTACAACCGCAAGTTCGTCACCCTCGAGCACGAGGTGTATGACTCGAAGCAACAAATGCTGGGCAAAGGCAAGCAGAGCCTGCTGTTCGTGTCCTCGGCGGACTACCGGATGATCGACATTCCGCCCGAGGTGTATTCCGCGTTCGTGGTCCACGCCTGAGCCGCCCGGTTCCGGGGCCGCCATGTCCCGAAGGGGCGCCTCTCAGTTTCTTGCACGCCCTTCCCTGTTTGACGAAGAGCCAGAGTCCCCGGCAAATCCGAAGCCCAGATTCCGAAATCCGAAGCAAATCCGAATTCCGAGGGCCGAACTCAGATCGACGCCCTTCCTGGTCCGCCTGCGCTCTCGGTGCCTCTGGGCTGGGGCAACGCCAGGTCGCTGTTCCGCAGAACATGCGCACACACGGAGAGTCGGTTCGGTTGTCAGAAGTGGGTAAACCCGGCCAGTTCCTTCACCCGCTGCTCGATGTCCGCCCGGCTGACGGTGTCGGTCTTCTTCAATCCAAACCCTTCGCAGCAGAAGCTGGCGGTGACGCTGCCATACACCAGGGCGCGGCGCAGGTTGGACTCGATCGAACCCTTCGCCGAAGCCAAATACCCCATCAGGCCTCCCACAAAGGAGTCGCCCGCGCCCGTCGGGTCCACCACTTTCCGGAGCGGATAGGCCGGCGCAAGGAACAAGCCCTTGGGCCCGGACAGGATCGAGCCATGTTCACCCTTCTTGATGATGACGTATTTCGGTCCCAGGCGGTGCAGTTTGGGCAACGCGGCCACCACGTTGTCCTCCTTGACCAACTGCTGGGCTTCGCTGTCATTCAGGACGAAGAGGTCAATGCGCTCGAGCAGGCGCAGCAGGTCCGGCAGGGCGATGTTCAACCACAGATCCATGGTGTCGGCCGCCACGAACTTCGGACGGCGCATCTGGTCGAGCACGTGGTGTTGCAGCGAGGGTGCGATGTTCGCGAGCAGAACAAACGGCGATTGCCGGTAGGAAACGGGCAACTCCGGCGAGAACGTCTCGAACACGCCCAGCTCGGTGGCCAGCGTGCGGCGCCGGTTCATGTTGACCTCATACTCGCCGGACCAATGAAAGGTCTTGCCCTCCTTGATCTGGAGGCCGGCCAGGTCGATCCCGTGACGCTCATAGAGCTGGACATAGCGTCTCGGAAAATCTTGTCCCACCACGCCCACCATCCGGACCGGGCCGAAGAAGCTCGCGGCCACCGCCGCGTGACTGGCCGAGCCGCCCAAGAGGCGGGGATTCGAGGCTTTGGGGGTTTTGATGGAATCCAGGGCGGTGCTGCCGACGATCAGGACGCTCATGGGATGATTTGTAATTTTGTCGCTGGTTTACGAGCGCCAGAGATTGTTGCGTGGGGTGTGGGGCGTCAAGGATGGATCGTGGCCTTCCCGGGGTTGCAGTGCGTGCACACGTTGTTGGAACGTGTACCTGAAGTCGGCGCTCTGCCCGCCGACCAGTCGGTGCCTTCCAATCGCTTCGCCAGGGCGCGCAGGCGCGGCTGCAGGCAGCGCGGCAAGCAAAGACCCATCGGCATTCATCGCCGATGGGTCTTGCTGAACAACGGGCCTGGGTCTCGGGCTTAATCGAATGCGTGCCCGGCGCAGCAGAGGACATTGCGAACCTTGTGCCGGACCAACTCCTTCACAGCCGTGCGGGCCGGACCGAGATACTTGCGGGGATCGAATTCCTTGGGATTCTCGGCAAACACCTTGCGGATGGCCGCGGTCATCGCGATGCGCAGGTCGGTGTCGATGTTCACCTTGGTGCATCCGGTGCGGCGGGCGACCTCGATGTCGGCTTCCGGAACCCCTTGCGCGTCCGGCATGGTGCCGCCGTATTTGTTGACCTGCGCCACGAGGTCCTGCGGCACGCTGGAGGCCCCGTGCAGGACCAGCGGGTAATCGCCCATCCCGGCGTCCATGAGGGCTTTCTTGATCAGCTTCAGACGATCGAGGTCGAGGTGCTGGGTGCCCTTGAACTTGTAGGCGCCATGCGAGTTGCCAATCGCCACCGCCAGGGAGTC
This sequence comes from uncultured Verrucomicrobiae bacterium, assembly GCA_963751435.1. Classification (GTDB taxonomy): domain Bacteria; phylum Verrucomicrobiota; class Verrucomicrobiia; order Limisphaerales; family DSYF01; genus JALOTU01. The sequence goes on from CAVVUP010000029.1 coordinate 284,524, forward strand.
ACAGCCGGTTTCTTTCACAAATCGCACCGCCTCGGCGGGTTCAGTGTAGTGTCCGCTCGTCGAGTGGGCGCCGCCCTCCTCGCCTTCATCGAACTGGGCGCCCACCAGATGACCGAGTTCGGATTCGACCGAGCAATTGTGCTTGTGCGCGTATTCGACCACCTGCCGGGTGATCTCGACGTTCTTGTCGAAAGGTTCGTGGCTGGCGTCGATCATCACGCTGGTAAACCCTTCATCAATGCACTGCTTGCAGAGATCGAAGGTGTCGCCGTGGTCCAGGTGAACCGCGATGGGGATGTTCGACAGGCTGACGGCTGCTTCGATCAGCTTCTTGAGGTAAACCGGGTTGGCGTACTGACGCGCCCCCTTCGAGATTTGGAGCATGAGGGGGGCCTTCTCCTCTTCACAAGCCTCGACGATGGCCTGGATGAGTTCCATGTTGTTGACGTTGAAGGCGCCAAGCGCGTATTTGCCCTTCAGGGCTTTGGCGAACAGGTCTCTAGTGTGTGTCAGTGGCATAGGTGTCTCCGTTTTCGATTCAGTGAATAGCCCCCACAATGGCGGCGGTCAGCCGCGCATCATACGCCGGCGACCATTGGAAGAAAGAAGAAAATCCTTCCCAAGAACGCCCCACAAACAGATCCGCCATCGGGTAACACCCCTTTTGGCGCAACGAATCACCCTCTCGGGTAACAGTCACTTCTGGCGCACGGGGGGCCGGGACGAAACGCTTTCCTACTGAACCTTCTCTTCCTCGGTCAGCTTGCGGTACAATGTCGCCAAGCTGACCCCCAGCAGAATCGCCGCCTGCTCTTTGTCCCCTCCAACCAATTCGATGACCCGATTCATGTAGGCGGTCTCCTGTTCGCGTGAGAAGATCCGAAGGGGTTTGATGTCATCCACGGTCTCCGGCAGCAGGCTGCTTCCATGGGCAGGCTCCGGCGGCTCTGCTGCCGGGGCGCCCGGGGATTTCGCCTCCTCCGATTTCGGCAATTCGGCTTCCGCCGAGTCGTCCAGGGCGGACGCCGCGGGTCCGGCAGCCTTGAGAATGGACGGTGGCAAATCCCGAACGCGGATGACGCTGCCTTCACACAGGGTTGCCGCACGTTCGATGGCATTCTCGAGTTCGCGGACGTTCCCGGGCCAATCGTAGGCGTTCAGGATCTCCATCACGCGGCTGCTGACCCGGCGCGGCTTGCCGGACCGACCGAAGGCTTTTGACCGGAGGAAATGAGCCACCAGCAGGGGAATGTCCTCCCGCCGCTCGCGCAGGCTGGGAAGGTGGATGGGGATGACGTTGAGCCGGTAGTAGAGGTCTTCCCGGAAGCTGCCGTCTTGCATGCGGTTTTCCAAGGGCTCGTTGGTGGCGGCGACCACGCGAACGTTGACATGAACGGGCGTGTTTTCACCCACACGCCGGACCTCGCGTTCCTGAAGGACTCGGAGGAGACGACTTTGCAGAAGGGGAGGCATGCACCCCACCTCATCCAGAAAAATGGTCCCGCCATCCGCTTCCTGAAACAGCCCCTTCTTGTCCGCAATCGCCCCGGTGAAGGCGCCGCGACAATGTCCGAACAGTTCGGATTCCAGAAGCGCCTCGGGCAGCGCACTGCAGTTGATCGGGATGAACGGGGCGTGCTGCCGCCGGCTGTTCTGGTGCAAGGCCTTGGCCACCAGTTCCTTGCCAGTGCCGCTTTCCCCCAGGATCAGAACCGTGCTATCGGTGTCCGCCACCCGTTCCAGCATCTTGAACACAGCCTGCATCTTCTCGGCGGTTCCAATAATCCGGGTGAACTGATACTTCTTTTTGACCTCGCGCCGCAGGAAAGTGGTTTCACTGACGGCTTCCCCAAAGGAAAGCGCCCTACGGATGGTGAACCGGAAATCCTCCACCTTGAATGGCTTCTCAAGGTAATCGAATGCTCCGGCGCGCATGGCCTCGATGGCCGTGTCCAAGGTGCCAAAACCGGTCACCACAATGACCACGGGGGGAGGAGAGAGGCTGCGGGCCTTACGCAGGACTTCCAAGCCCTTGGCCCCGGATTTGTCGAGATAAAGGTCGGTGATGACCAGGTCCGGGGAGTTCTCGACGATGCCTTCGAGGGCGGACTCGAGGGTGGAGAAGGGAACGACCTCATGACCTTCCTTGCGCAGGAGATCCCCCACCATCTGCACCATGGTCAGCTCGTCATCTACCAGAACAACCTTGGCCATGGGCGCAGGCTATGAGGGGGGGGCCAACAGAGCAAGCGGCGAATGGGTCCGGCGCGCGGCCCAGGCGCATCAACCTCCAGCCGGCGGCACCCTCCATTATTTCGATGCCCTCCTCGCATATCGGACACCTTCCTGCCCTGCGCCGCCCCTTGCCGCATGAATCCGGCGTTCCGTTACGCAAGTGCCCACGCCGGGCACTCTGCGTTACTTCACAATCTCGCTCAGCTTGAAGATCGGCAGGAACATGCAGATCGACCATGCCGCCGATCACCACGCCCAGGAACACGATCAGGATCGGCTCGATCAGCGAGGTCAGACCCGACAGCGTGGTTTCGATTTCCTCGTCCAGGAAGTCCGAGATGCGCTCGAGCATGTTGTCCATTTTGCCCGTCTGCTCGCCGGCGGTGATCATGCGGATGATCATGCTGGGAAAGACCGGGTGCTTCGAAAGCGCGCTCGACATGCTTTCGCCCCGCTCGATGTCCGCCGACGAGGTGAGCACCGCCTTCTCCATGACCACATTGCCGACCGTCTGCGAAACAATGTGCAGCACCTCCAGAATCGGCACGCCGCTGCGGATCAGGGAGGCCAGGGTGCGGGTGAACCGCGCCAGGCAGATCTTGTGCGCGATCTCGCCAAAGACCGGCAGCTGGATCCGATGCGAATCCCAAAACTCCCGGCCCTTCTTGGTCTTGATGAAATGCAACCAGCCATACACGCCCGCCGCCGCCGGCAATCAGAAATCAGCAGGATGTAGCTCTTGACAAATTCGCTGAGCTTGATCAGGAACATGCGTGGGCCCGGGCAGCTTGGCCCCAAACCCCGAGTAGATTTCCCCGAACACCGGGACCACCTTCACCAGCAGGAAGATCGTGATGACAATGGCGACGACCGTGACCACGGTCGGATACATCATCGCCGACTTCACCTTCTTCCGCAGCCGGGCGGTGTTCTCCAGGTAGGTGGCCAGGCGCGCCAGAATTTCCGCCAGCAAACCGCCCTTCTCCCCGGCGGACACCATCGCGACGTAAAGCCGGGTGAAAACCTTCGGATGCTTCTGCAAGCGCCTCGGAAAAACTGTCGCCGCACTCCACCCGGGCGCAGACGTCCTTGATCACGTCGCGCATGACTTTGTTGGGGGTCTGCTCGGCCAGAGCCTGGAGGGACTGGACCATGGCCAGACCGGCATCGATCATCGTGGCCAGCTGGCGGGTAAAGACCACCAGATCCTCCAGCGACACCTTGCCGCCCGCGGTTTTGCCCTTCTTGCCCAGCTTTTCCTGGATGGAGACCACCAAGAGGTTGCGGTTCAGCAGGGCGGCCATCGCCGCCTGCTCGGTTCCGGCCTCGACCACACTCCGGATCTCCCGCCCGGAAGCCGTGTCTCGTGCTACATAAGCAAATGATGGCATAGTTGACTCGTCTTTGTTGGTGTTCTCAATCCAGCCCGATTCATCATCAGGCGCTTGGGAATGTCTGCCCGCCGCGTCGCTTTCAGCAGGGGGCGTTCCATGACGCGCCCAACCGCTCCCCGCACCGCCGGAGCGCGGATTGTCCCAATCCGCAGCAGCCCCGAACCGGCGGGGCGACCACAAGCATGGGGCAGGCTGGCTGTGGTGGGGGTGTGACCGGGTTCCAGTTTGCCGGTGGCTTGGCGGTGCGGAGCTGCTGCGAGTTGAGACAACTCGCGGTCCGTAAACAACGGAGCGGCGGAGCGCGGATTGTCCCAATCCGCAGCAGTCGCGAACCGGCGGGACGGCCCCAAGCATGGGGCATGCTCGCTGGGTGGTGGAGTGCAGCCGGATGCCGGACGCCGAAGGCCGCACGTCCGAAGCAGGACGCCGGAAAGCGAAGTTCGGACTTCGGACTTCGGACTTCAAACTTCCCATTTCCTGCACCTGCCTGCGGACGCAGTCAGTACAAATTGCTAATGTTCAATTACTTGTAGAAATTGGCTTCATTTCGCTGTCCCGGTGCAAAAAAAACTTGTTGCATTCGAGGGGCGTTTTCCCAGAATTCGGCCAGAAACGCCATTTCGGCGGCGGAACAAACTGTGTTTGTTTCGTGAAGTTCTGGAAAAGCACAGAAAAAACCAAACAACATCGGAGGAACAACAAGATGAAGTTGAGCGCCTTTCCAAGCTTTTGGTCATGGGTCAGGGAGAACAGACTCCAGGGTGGGGGACTCGGCGCATCATCTTCACGATCAGGGAAGAAGAAAAAATGGTCTATATCTTTTCCATCGAACATCGTCGGGAGGCATATAAAAAATGACGTCTGCCGAATAATTGCCGGGATCACGATGGACATCTCTGAAAAGAATTTTGAAGCAGCCATAGAGACAGCCTTGCACGCCAACGGCTACCGCCGCCGCACCCCGGAAGATTACGACCGCCAGCTGTGCCTGGACCCCGGAGCGGTGCTGGACTTCATCTACGCCACCCAGCCCCAGACGTGGGAGAAGCTCAAACAGCAGCACGGCCAGGAAGTGAAGGAGCGCTTTCTCGACCGGCTGGCTAAGGAAATCAGCAAACGGGGCACCCTGGCAGTATTGCGCCAAGGCATTAAAGATTCCGGCTGCACCTTTAAGCTGGCTTATTTTCACCCCCACAGCGGCCTCAACCCTGAACTCCAGAAGCTGTATCAGGCCAACCAGTTTACCGCCATCCGGCAATTGGCCTACAGCACCAAAACCGCCCATAGCCTGGACATGGTGCTGTTCCTCAATGGGCTGCCCATCTTCACCGCCGAGCTGAAAAATCCCTTGACCGGCCAGAATGTGCAGCACGCCGTGACCCAATACCGGTTTGACCGCAACCCCAAAGAACCGTTCTTTGCCTTTGGCCGCTGCCTGGCCCATTTCGCCGTGGACCCGGACCTGGTCTATGTTGCCACCCGCCTGGAGGGTGCTAAAACCCGGTTTTTGCCCTTCAACCTGGGCCATAACGGTGGGGCCGGGAACCCGCCCTCCTGGCAGGGCTTCGCCACCGCCTACCTGTGGGAAAAGATCTGGACCAAAGACAGCATCCTGGACCTGGTGCAAAATTTTATCCAGGTGGTGGAGGAAGAAGACGACAAAGGGAGAAAGACCGGCAAGCGGAAGCTCATCTTCCCCCGCTATCATCAACTGGAGACGGTGCGCCGCCTGGTGGCAGACGCCAGGAGCGTTGGACCGGGGCAGCATTATCTCATCCAGCACAGCGCCGGGAGCGGCAAAAGCAACTCCATCGCCTGGCTGGCGCATCATCTGGCGGTGCTGCACGATGCCCAGGACCAGCGGGTGTTTGATTCCATTGTGGTCATTACCGACCGGCGGGTTTTGGACCGGCAGATTCAGCGGACTATTCAGCAGTTTGAACAGATTACCGGGGTGGTGGAAAATATCGACAAGACCTCCAAGCAGCTGAAAAAAGCCCTGGAGGAAGGCAAGACCATCATCGTCACGACCCTGCAAAAATTTCCGGTGATCGCCGACCAGATCGGCGGGCTGCCGGGGAAGCGGTTTGCCGTCATTGTGGACGAAGCCCACTCTTCCCAGACCGGCGAAAGCACCAAGAGCCTGAAAGAGGTGCTGGCGGTGGAGAGCCTGGAGGCGGCAGAGAAGGAGGAAGGGGGCGAACTGGAAGACCTGGAGGACGTGATTGCCGCGGAAATGAAAAAGCGGGGCAGGCTGCCCAATGTCAGCACTTTCGCTTTTACCGCCACCCCCAAGGCCAAAACCCTGGAGCTGTTCGGCACCCGGCGGGAAGACGGCAGGTATGAACCCTTTAGCCTCTATACCATGCGCCAGGCCATCGAAGAAAATTTCATCAAGGATGTTCTGGAAAACTACACCACCTACAAGGCCTATTGGAACCTGCTGAAAAAGATTGAAGACGACCCGCAGTATGACCGCTCCAAGGCCACCTATCTGCTGAGATCGTTTGTGGACCTCCATGAGCACACCATCGCCAAGAAAGTGGCTATTATGGTGGAGCACTTTGCCGGACAGGTGGCCCACCGGATCGACGGCAAGGCCAAGGCTATGATTGTCACCCGGTCCCGGCTGCATGCGGTGCGCTACAAGCTGGAGGTGGATCGTTATCTCAAAGAGAAAGGTTATCCCTATAAAGCCCTGGTGGCCTTCTCCGGCAAAGTGAAGGACGGCGGCAAAGAATATACCGAGCCAGGCATGAACGGCTTTGCCGAAACCCAAACGGCGGAGACCTTCAAGCGTCACGAGTATCGCTTTCTTGTCGTGGCGGAAAAATTCCAGACCGGCTTTGACCAGCCGCTTTTGCACACCATGTATGTGGATCGGAAGCTGAGCGGGGTGCATGCGGTGCAGACCCTTTCCCGCCTGAACCGGGTGCATCCCGGCAAAGAAGAAACCATGGTCCTGGACTTCGCCAACGAACCCGAGGCCATCAAAGAAGCCTTTGAGCCCTATTATGACCGTCTCCTGCTCTCCGAGGCCACGGACCCCAACCTTCTTTACGATATTCAAAACCGCCTGTCGGAGTTCCCTTTTTATACTGAAGCTGAGGTCAATCAATTCGCCAAGATTTATTTTGACCCCAAGGCCACCCAGGACAAGCTGCATGCCGCCCTCTCTCCGGTCGTTGACAGGTTTAAAGCGGCCAGCAAGGAGGAACAGACGGAGTTCCAGGGCCAGCTCAGGGATTATGTCCGGCTGTATTCGTTCTTATCCCAGGTCATTACCTTTACAGACCCTGAATTAGAAAAACTGTATGTGTTTGGCCGTCTCCTGCTGCGGAAATGTGTCCTGGAAAAGGAGCGGTTGCCTTTGGAAGTGCAACAGGCCATTGATATGGAATCTTACCGCCTGAACGAGACCCATAAAGGCACGATTTACCTGGAAAGGGGCACTGCCGAAGTAAAACCCATCGGGGAGAAAGATGTCGGTTATCGACCGGAAGACCCGGAAGTCCTGTCCACCATAATTAAAGAATTGAATGAGCGCTTCGGGACTGACTTTAGCGAGGACGACCGGGTTTTTATCACCCAGTTGGAAGAAAAATTGGCTATGGACGCCGCCCTTGAGGCCAGCGTGCGGGTAAACCAGCCTGAAAACGCCCGCCTGACCTTCAATACCGTCATGAACGACCACGTCCAGGACATGATCGACGCCAATTTCAAATTTTACAAGCAGATCAACGACGACCAGCAGTTCGGCAAATTTTTTGGGGATTGGCTCTTTGAGCGGTATCTGCAAACTAAGGGAACAAATTCCCCCTTAAGTTAGTATAGAAAATAATCTCACAAAAAAATTTTTCAACAAGATTAATCCGGGATTTCATATTTTCAAGTCAGAGATTCCATTTGGGTAAGCTTTTATTTTCGTGCTATAATTGTAAGAATCAACTTAACTTTAGTAAATAAGAGATTCCTGTAAAATGCCAACTCCCTTAATGACTTTTAAGTCACTTTTCAGATTAAAGAATATAAAAAAGATATACGAAGATAGTATATCAAAAAAAGCAACAAGGGGTATAGATAGAATTGGCGTAAAAGTATTTAATAAACAGAAGAATCAGCAATTTAAGATAATTTTTGATAAGTGCAATAAAGGGACTTTTAACTTTTCACCATATGTGCAGAAACTTCAAATTAAAAGTAAAAATAGTGAACCACGTGAAATTTCTATTTCAACCATTAAAGATAGAATAGTTTTATTCTTATTAAAAGATTTATTGCACTCATTAGTGTCCGGCACAAAAATTGAATAATGGTATTTGGTTATCGATTGATGATGGTGGACGTTTTTTCGGGCAGATGATTTCCCAAAGGTTCCGATGCTCCATCAACGTGGTTTGAATAAGTCGGGTCAACTCCAAAATGCCCAAATTTATTGTGCTTTTGATTTTCAACCAGATAAGCAGCAAATAGGCTATCAAAGCAGTCCAGATTTGGATTAAGACGGCATTCCGGGAAGTGCCATAAAAAGTTTTGATTTTCAGGTTTTGTTTGACCCATTTGAAAAAAAGTTCGATCTGCCAACGTTGCCGATAAAGATCAGCGATGGCTAGGGCAGACAGGTCACAGCGATTGGTTAAAAAGACATATTCTTTGCCGGTTTCGGGGTCTCGGTAGTGCACCCGGCGCAGGGTGTCAGGATAGCTGGTAAGACCATGGCCTGAGTTCAAGCGGATGATCTGGTCAGCTAGAACCTTGTCAGGAGCGGGATTTTCCAACTTTTCGATGACCTCGAAGCATGCATTGGCTTTCAGTCGGGTAACAAACCAGACACCTTTCTGATGGAGGGTATGCAGCCAGGTATAATCGATGTAACCACGGTCAAAGATTAATAGATCACCCGGATCGAATTGCAGCGTTTTGCCAACTTGGATGTCATGCACCTTAGCTTCGGTCAGGATCACACATTTCGGCAGCATATCTGTCATCACCGTGTGCAACTTAATGCCAGCCTTGCGGGCTCGAAAGGAAGCCCAAGGGAAAACGCTGGCACAGAGATCGATGGTGGTTGAATCAAGGATTTTTATGTTGGACTGCCGTTTATTTTTTCGAGTCATCTCGCCATAGAAGCGGTGCAATAACTTGTGATAAATTTTTTCAAAAATAATGGCCGGACGTTGTTCATTAGCCTCTGCTAACGTAGAGCGTTTTACCTCGGACTGGCCCAAGTGATAAAGTTTTTTGACGTGTTGATTGAGACTAAACACCAAATCTCTGAGGCTCTTGCGATAACTGAACTGGGCGTACAGCATGGCGACAAACTGTGACCAATACGAAAATGTTCTGGGCTTCGGGCCTGCCCAGGAATGGGTATCGACGATATGGTCGAAAACATGTCTCGGGTACTAGTTGTAGCATTTGCCCCAAGATTGTGTTAAGATGTGCCATAGTCTCCATAACTCCCTTATGTTATTTGGTTTTTCGCTAAAACATTATAACATTAATGGCGGTTATGGGGACTATTTTCTTAAGTATTATTGACCTTTTTTACGTATCGTCTACCGGACAGCAGTGTATTGCACTCTGTTTTTCCGGAATGTGTAAATGGGACCCTTCCGAACAATTATATTAGAGAAATAAAGGAATTTTATAATAACAACAATCTTACCAACCTTTGTTATTTAAAAATTGATATTAAATCTTTTTACGATAATATCGATCATGATATTTTATTAAATATACTTAAAAAAAGAATTAAATCAAATTATATCATTGAATTATTAAGGAAGGCTATAAAAACACCTACTGTTCCTATAAACTACAAGAAAATCGATAAATCAAAATACAAAAGAACCTATGGGATAGCCCAAGGCTTATCTATTTCCAATATTCTTGCAAATATCTATCTATCTGATTTTGATAAAAAGTTCAATGTGCTTGGGTTAAAATATCTTAGGTATGTTGATGACATACTTTTTATCATTGAGGATAATAAATTGCAGGATTTGGAACATGAAATTAATGAGGAGTTAAAGTCATATAAACTCGAACTTAATGATACAAAGAGAGAATGCCAATTCGGCACGTGTAATTTAGAATATTTAAGTTATAAATTATTATTACCAAAAGTTAGCATAAAAGATGCTAATGTGGAAAGATTCATTACATCAATTGCCGCAAAATTTGCATTTTATAATCATAGTTCAAAATCCCAACGAATAAAATATACTTGGTTAACCAAAGATATTCAAAAAAAAGTTTTTATAGAGGACTTAAATGAAAAAATTACAGGCGCAATAAGTGAAAATAAGAGATACGGTTGGCTTTTTTATTTTCTTGAAATCAATGATATGAAATTATTACATAAGTTGGATTCAATAATAGGGAAATTTTTTAGCAAATTGGATGACTTTAATAATTGCCCACCCAAGCCACTCAAGAAACTATCGAAAGCATATTACAAAGCGAAAAATCAACCTTTTGGTGGCTATATTCATAACTATGAAATATATAATTCTATAAAGGATAAAATTACTTATTTAAGCAATAGAGGATACTTAAATCCCAAAGGTCATTATAAAAGTGATGATATTGAAATCATATTTAATCGAATTAAGCGAAGACGTTTAGCAGATTTAGAATTAGATGTAGGATCAATTTCTTAGGGCCGCTTCCCCACTCAAAATGGGAGACTCTTAGTCCGAAGTTTGGTTAAGGGTATTTGTGATCTGAGCCTTTAAAGGCCGAAGGTCTCCAACATAACTTTTAGTTGGAGAAGTTATTCTTTATTTAAGAGGCGGCCCTATTTTTTATTTAAAAAGGTTATTAACATGAATATCGACGATTATGCAAAAGAACTTTGTAGCCGCATGTGGATAACCAAAGGATCACGATACAATGCATATCGCAGATATGAGTTGAAACATCGGCTATCCTTGACTTCTATTTCAATGTTAACGTTATATGTGTTTTGGTTAACATTGGCAGATTTTTGTCATATTTTTAGATTGACAGGAAATAATAATATTATTTTATTTATTTCAATGGTTTTATCTATATTTATATTAATACTTTCATTATTAGAGAATTCCAATAATTATCAAATTAAAGCAGAAAGATTGCACAATTGTGCAAAAGAAATAACTGGTGTTTATAACGAATTGCGTATGCTTATACATAGTGAAGATTCGTATGATAATAAATTTAAGGGATTGGAAGAAATCACAAAACGTTATGATGGTATCATACAAAAATATGGAGAGAACCATGACAAAATTGATTATGAATTGTTTCGAGCAGAAAATTATAAGGAATTTGAAATTAATATTATAAAAAAACAATTTATTTTAATCAATTCATTTAAATCATACTGGCTATACATTATATGTATTGTAGTTCCACCTATGTTAATTATATTTTTTTTATTGAATCAATATAATATTATTAATTTATAGTAAAATTTAAAATAAATTAAGTAATATAAAGATGACAAATATATCGTATCCGAGAATAATATGAGCGGGGCAATTTTCCTGATTCAAGACGATGGTAAGCTTATGGAATTGAATGAGCAGGCATATGATTCAGAGGATTTGCTGCAAACCCTGCTGGCCCAGTATCCCAATTTGCTGGCCGGGGACCAGATAAATAGTGATGCCCCTCGTCGTTGGCTGTTAATTTCTCGGGAAGCCTCGTTACCATCAGAAGAAAATGGGGCTGGACGTTGGTCCGTTGATCATCTGTTTCTTGACCAGGACGCAATCCCTACCCTTGTGGAAGTCAAGCGCAGCACAGATACCCGCATCAGAAGGGAAGTTGTCGGCCAGATGCTGGATTATGCCGCTAATGCCGTAGTGTATTGGCCGGTGGAGAGAATCATCGCCCAATTTGAGGCAACCTGCCAGTCTCAGGGATTGGAGCCGGAGCAGGTCGTCATGGATTTCCTCGAACCAGAAGCCGATCCCCAGGAATTTTGGCAGCAGGTAAAAACCAACCTGCAAGCCGGAAGAATCCGCCTGGTGTTTGTGGCTGATAAAATACCTTCCGAACTTCAGCGGATAGTTGAGTTTCTCAATGCCCAGATGGACCCTGCTGAGGTTTTGGCCTTGGAAATAAAGCAATTCATGGGGCAGGGATTAAAGACCATGGTCCCCAAGATAATCGGCCAGACTGCCGCAGTGCGTGAGAAAAAATCCGGTGGCAGCCGTGTGGGTAAGCAGTGGGATGAAACGTCATTCTTTCAGGATTTGCAGACACGGCGTGGCCTGGAAGAAGTAAAAACCGCCCGCCAGATTCTGGAGTGGGCTCAGGCAAAAGGGCTGCGGATTTGGTGGGGTCAAGGGAAAGTCTACGGTTCCTTCTTCCCGATATTCGACTTTCAAAACGAAGCGTATCTTCTCATCTCCGTTTGGACCTACGGAACTATCGAGGTCCAATTCAAGGAGCTGAAAAAAAGGCCGCCATTTGATAATGAGGCCAAGCGGATTGAATTACTGCAACGGCTGAACGAACTTCCGAACGTTTCTTTGCCTCCCGATGCCATCGAACGGCGTCCCAGTCTTGCCTTAGCCACCCTAAAGGATGAATCAGTCTTAAAAAAGTTTCTTGATACCCTCGAATGGGTTATCAATGAGATAAAAGCCTCCCTGTAATGTGGCATCATCACCAAAAATCGAAAAATTTCCGTGCCCGCGATGACTTACAATGATTTTATAATTTGCTAGCTTAGAGAAATTGCTTTGCTGCCTTCCCCCCCTCGCCCCTAGCCCATAGCCTCTCGCCTGATTTTGTGTCATCTGTCCTATGTGTTCTGTAATTTCCATCCCATTTTTAGTATATATAAGATATGAAGATGATTAATGAAAATACCGGTGGGCGGTGCCCACCCTACATATCCCGACTTTTTCGGCTTACGGCTCACTGCCGACAGCCTTTTTAACTGGCCCCTGACCACTGACCACTAATTCCGGAGTTTCCCATGCAATCCAGATGCACCGTCTGCAATCACACCCTCATTGACGACATCAACCTAACCGTCCTCTCCGGGGATTACACCCTGGACGAGCTCAGCGAAAAATTCGGCCCCAGCCGCTCGGCCTTCCACCGCCATAAAAGGCACTTGGAGAAAAAAATGGCCCGCACCCTGGAGCGCCTGGAAAATAACCGGAAACAGGTCTCCTTCCTCAAGCTCAGCGCCTTCCTGGACCATGTCCAGACCCGGGTTGAGGCTGCCGCCGCTGACGGCGACACCGACCGGGTTTATAAAGGCTCCCATATCGGCAGCCGCCTCATTCACCAGATCAATAAGATGGACGTCCCCCTGGAACCGGATACCGCCTATCGCCTGCTCTCCTCCCCCGGCCTGGCCTCCTCGGACAGCCTCCTGCCCGCCGGCCCCGAAATCATCGCCGACCTGCACCAGGCCCTGCGGGACAAAACCCTGGCCCCCTGTCCGCCCCCCGAAGATGGTGAAGATGACGAAGCTGCTGAGAACCAGGCAGAAGACCAGCCAGACCTTGAAAAAGACCTGCGGCAGCTCCTCGCCGCCCTGGAAACGAAAAGCCGGCGCCCCCAAACCGCCCAAGCCGCGCGCCCAAACCAGCGACCTGTCCGAAAAAAGCTGCGGCAGCAAAAATATATCCTGAACGGCAAAATACTTCCGAAAAAATCCTCCGCCGCTCAGGCTCCCGACCCGGACGCAAATGTCGCAAATGTAGTTCAGGAATTCACCCCTCCCACTTATGCCGGTCTGCCGGAACGCGCCGCACGCGCCTCCCGCCTCCTAACTAATCCCTCTTCCCTAATCCCTCTTCCCTGCCGTTCAAACGCCGATGCGTCACCGCCGGCAACAGCTCCGAAACCCGAGCGCGACAAAAGCGCGACAGAAGCGAAACGCCAACGCCGCTTGCTCAGAAAAATGCTGCGAAATCAAAAACATATCTCCAAAGCAAAAAAACTCCTGCAAAATCTCACTCCCGGCCTGGAAAGCGCCCCGCCTCCCGCCACTCCGGAAATCGCCGCACTGCTCGCCCACGACTTTTTCGCCGCTGCCCAACCTCCGGAAAATAAGCGCCAAAAATTGTCGTTCGAAGACGACCCGTTACTTGAAATGTTCCTGCAAAATCAAGAACATTCCCTGATCGAACCAAATCTTCCGAAAAACCTGACTGTAGTGCGGGGCCCGCAGGGCGGCGAAAGCCAAAGCGAAGCGCCTCCCGCCGCTTTGACAAGCGACACCACTGACGAAACCCGAAACTCGGAACTCGAAACTGTTCTCCCGGAAACCGGTCTTTTAACTGACCCCTGTCCCCTGACCACTGACCCCTGTCTTTCTGAAACCGACAAAACCGAAAACCGAAAACTCGAAGAACCAGCTTTTAAACGCCCCAAACCTCCTCCCCCCTATGACGAGATGGCGGCCCGGGCCGATGAACTCTTCGAAATCTCCCACGGCTACAAGCGGAACAATCCTCCCAAAACCATCCCCAACCGCCGCCGGGACGAGGATTTCCGCAGCCGCAGCATTTTCGGGGATGTTAAAAATGTCCTGAAGTATATGTAGACATCATAGGGAAAGTCAGAAAACCGGTAATCCCCCCCTGCTCCCCTTTATAAAAGCTCCCCTTGAGGGGGAGGGTCATGCATAATGGCGGAATAATGGGGCCAGACACTATTTTTTCTTTGCTTCTTCCTTCTTTTTGGGTCTGCCTCTGAGAAGGGTGCGCACCCTGTCCCCGGCAGGTTTGAGTTCTCAATTGATCTTGTCGATAAAAATAAAGATATGTTCCTCTGGTAACGGTGCCTGTCTAGTCTCCATGCAAACTGGATAACTACTCGAAAGGAAAATAGATGCCCCTGATAACGTGTCGGGAATGTCAGCAGGAAATCAGCACCGACGCCTCCTTCTGCCCCCACTGCGGGGCTCCCTGGCCCGCCCAAACCGAGTGGCGGGGTTCCGGTTTCGAATGGCGCTCCAGTCAGACCGTATACGGCTATCCCTTAATTCATCTAGCCTTTGGGAAAAATGCCCAGGGGAAGCGCAAAGTGGCCAAAGGTTTCATCGCCATCGGCCAGTTCGCCATCGGCGTCATCACAGTGGCCCAGTTTGGTGTGGGTCTGCTTTTCGGGTTCGGACAGTTCATTGTCGGCCTCACTGCCTTGGCTCAGTTTGCCGGGGCCATCCTGATGGGGGTCGGCCAGTTTGCCGGCGGCTATATCGCCATCGGTCAGATCGTCCTGGCCAAAATAGGCCTGGCCCAACTCGGGTTTGCTGAATCCTTATGGAGCCCCAGCCGACGAGACCCTGAAGCCGTGGAGTTTTTTAATAGCCTCTGGGAGAATCTCCGCCAGTGGCTACAGTGGTAACAATTCCGAACCCCTTCCAACCTCCATCAGATCTATGCCCCCATAAAAAGCGAACCGCAATTCATTTTAGCGTTATTGCCTGGGGATAATTCTCTCCTTACCAAGGAAAATTGATTTTTTCCAAAAAGTTATGGTATCATGCCTGCCAAGAGGGAACGTTGGAATAGAATTCCGCCTGGAGCTTGCGGCCATGCAGAATCTGGAAGAATTTCGCACCGGACAGGTGAGTTTGCCAGTCAATGATGCCGACGATCTGCCCCAGTGTTGCTTTTCCTGTCACTACCTGTTCGGCAAGGAATTTTCCGTAGGCGAAGGTTTCACCTACCTTTGCTGTGGCTACCTTTTAACCGAAAGAAATATCAACGACCCAGCCCCCAAATGCCTAATCGAACCAGTCAAGCAAATTGATGAAACGCCGATATAATTAGATGACCAGATCTATCGGAGAATTATGATAATGCTTGAAATTCTCAAGGCCCAACTTGATTACCTGGCTTTCCTGAGCGGCTTGGGTTGTGCCTTTTTATCTGTGCTCTGTTTCGCCTTAATGCGCCTCCGGCAATCCCCGCCGATCTTTTTCTGGCTGGCTCTTTTTGGTCTTTCCCAGTGGTTATATCAGTGGTTCGCCATGTTGAGCCCGGTTTGGGACAACAGAGTTCTCGGTGATTTGGTCGGGCCCATTGCCGTGATTGTGTCCCTGTCGCTCCTGGGGGGGGCCGGGTTTTCGATGATGTTGCCGATGACCGGACTGGCCACCGGTATTCTGATGTTGTTCCTAACTATCAGCTGGCTCATAGGATTATTCGTTAACATAACTTTTTTCGGGGTTGTCATTTTTTTGGGAGGGATAGGCTGCAATCTTCTGGCGGCCAGGACTCTGCTATCCCTGGCCCGGGAAAAGCAGGTCATGGTCCTCAATTGGGTGGCCCTGGTACTCATGGGATATGGCTTGACCATACCTCTGACTTTGCCCATGGGCTATTTCTCCCTGCTCCGGCCGATTCCCGAACTACTCGGTGCCGCGGGTGGTCGGGTGACCCTGCTGCTCTTGCAAGCCTTAGGCAGTTGTCTTCTGGCCGTGCTCATATGGTCCTATTACCGGAAAGAGGTTGGGCCTCAAGCTGAAAGCAGAAATATCTCCCATGTCAAGAAGGTAAGGCGCTCCACCTGGTTTGTACCGGCTATCTGTTCCGTACTGCTTGTCGGTGGTGTTGCCGCCGCCCTGTTCGGACTCTACCTGGATGCGGATATGCGGGAGGAACTGGCCTCTCGGGCCCGCACTCTGGCTGCCGGTCTGGGTCCGGAGTCAGTGAAGGAATTAACTGCCAGTGAAGCGGACTTGGCCAACCCCAATTATCAAAGTTTAAAGCGCCGGTTGCAGGCTATCCGGGCCGCCAATACCGATTGCCGTTTTGTCTATCTTTTGAGTTTTCGCCATCAGGACGTTGTTTTTCTGATGGACAGTGAACCGGAAACTTCCCAGGAATATTCACCTCCCGGCCAGATTTATCACGAAGCCACCTCCCTTTTAAAATCAGTGGCAACGGCCCCCCGGCCTTTTCTCGAAGGCCCTGAACCCGATCGCTGGGGTGTCTGGGTCACGGCCTTTGACGTCATCAAAGACCCGGCTACGGGCAGGTCCCTGGCCCTGGTGGGATTGGACATCGACGCCGGAGATTGGCAAAGTAAAATCGCTCTCCATAAATTACTGCCCATCAGCATAACCTTCCTGATGATTCTGCTTCTGAGCGGATTTTATCTCTCCCAACAAACATTATTATCCTCAACGCAGCAGATCGCCGAGTCGGAAGAACGGTATCGGAGCCTGGTGGAAGGGAGCCCCAACGGGATCTGTCTCTTTGACCGGGAAGGAATTTGCCTAGCCATTAACCGCAACGGTTCGGCCATGTTGGGAGTTTCAGAGGCGGATATTTTGGAAAAACCGTTTCAGGACCACTGGAGCCGGAATCAGCAGCCCCGGGTAGCCTCGGCTTTTGATGAAGTCAAAGCGGGCCGCCTTGTCAAGTTTGGAGTGGCCATGAACCCTTCCCAGGGCGAGTCCCGCTTTGGGCAGATCATATTAAACCCGATAAGAGGACGGAATAATGCTTTTTTAGGCTGCGTGGCCATCCTGACCGACGTGACGGAACAAAGGCAGGCGGAAGAAGAACTGCGTACTTCCCGGGCCCTGCTGCAAAGCCTCCTGGATTCCATCCCTGATCTCCTGATGGTGATTGACCGGGATTATCGGATCGTTTACAGCAATAATCAGGGGCAGGATTTCCTCCAATCCCCGGCCGGCATCTTGTGCCCGATATGTTATCAAAATCTTCACCAACAGCAGGCTCCCTGCCCGGAATGCCCCATCCAAACGGTATTCGCCACCGGCCGGACTGCGGAGCAGGAAAGGATCGATCCAGAGAACGGCAGAATCAGCGAAGTCCGTATCTTTCCCATCTTTTCTGCCGATGGCCGGGTGATAATGGTTATTGAGCACGTTCGGGACATCACCGAACGTAAGCGGGTGGAAGAGGCCCTCCGATCCCGGCAGGCCAAGCTTGATGGCATCTTCCGGGCGGCGCCGGTGGGTATCGGTTTAGTGGTTGATCGGGTCTTTAAAGAGGTCAATGATCAGTTCTGTCTCATGACGGGTTACTCCCGCCAGGAACTATTGGGAAAAAGCTCTCGCCTCCTCTATGCTTCCCAGGAAGACTTCGAGTTGGTGGGGCGGGAAAAGTACCGCCAGATAGCTGAGCAGGGGAAAGGCAGCGTTGAAACTTGCTGGCAAACCCGGGATGGCGCCATGATTGACGTCCTGCTCAGTTCGGCGCCGCTTTTCGGGACAGCTCAGCCGCAAGAAATATTGTTTACCGCCCTGGACATCACCGGCAGGAAGAAATTAGAGGCAGCCCGTTATACCATCGATAAAATGGAATCTCTGGGAATTATGGCCGGCGGCATTGCTCACGATTTTAACAATGTCCTGGTAAGCATCCTGGGGAACATCAGTCTGATCAGTCTGGCCTCAACGGCCGCCGAAATCAAGGAACGGTTGGCGGATGCCGAACAGGGATGCCGTCAGGCCATCCTTTTGGCCAAACAACTCCTAACCTTTGCCAAAGGCGGGGCACCGGTTAAAGAGCCCTCTGACCTGCCACTGATTGTGCAGGAGGCCGCCCACTTGGCCCTGAGCGGCTCCAAGTCCAAGACGGTCTTCTCCTTTCAGGACGACCTCTGGAGTGCTGAGGTGGATCGCGGCCAGATGCACCAAGTTTTCACCAACCTGTTCATTAATGCCGATCAGGCCATGCCCCTGGGAGGTCAGATAGACATCAAGCTGGAAAATCTCACCAACACCGGAGTCCAGGCGCCGAATCTTGCTCCGGGCAGGTATGTTTTGGTAACCATTACCGATCAGGGAATTGGAATCCCGCCGGAACAAATGGATAAAATTTTCGATCCTTACTTCTCCACGAAACAGAAAGGGAGCGGTCTAGGGCTTACCACGGCCTACTCCATTATCAAAAACCACAGTGGTCTTATAATCTGTGAGTCTAAACTGGGTCAAGGCACCACTTTTCATTTGTATCTGCCTGTTTTGGGGCACTCGCAAAAAAGAGCCGGCCCGGATGACAAGAAGATTTTTCTAGGGCATGGTCGGATTTTGGTACTGGAAGACGATGACCGGGTGCAGTCCGTCATGGCAAGAATGCTGGGAAAATTAGGCTATGAGAGCATCTTTGCCCACGAAGGCTCGGAGGCCCTGAATCTCTTTGCCCAAGCCCGCCATAACCGAGTACCCTTCGACCTGGTCATTCTTGACCTTACCATCCCCGGCGGCATGGGAGGCCTGGAAACACTCCAGGGGCTCCTGGCCCAGGATGACCAGATAAAAGCCATCGTTTCCAGCGGTTATGCCGATGACCCGGTCCTGGCTCACTATCAGGACTACGGTTTGCGCGGGGTCATTACCAAACCATATCACATCGAAGAACTTAGCGAAGTAGTCCATAAGGTGATGCACGGATAATGGGGATAATGGGGACAGACACAGCCATTTAACCTCTTCTCCGGCTTTCCTGTTCTCAAAAATCACCTAGGTCTGGCACCTAATGATGGAGATGTTCCGCCTGAAAGAAAATACTGGCTTCTGACATCTCCATCAGGTGTTATTATTTTTCCAATTGCACCGAAACAGGAGTCAGACTTTTTATGGTATTGACCACCGGTGAGTATTTCTCCCCCAGGCGCACGAGTTCTTCTTTTTGTTCGTCGGAGATATCCGCATCGATTTTGAAATACACCCGGATTTCCTGATATCCCACCGGGACCTCTTCAGATAGGCCCAGAAAGCCGCGTAGGTCTATATCACCTTCGAATCTTGATTCTACAGCCTTCAGGGGAATTTTTTTGGCAGAGGCGTAGGCCACCAAGGCTGTGGTTATACACCCCGACAGGGCCACCAGAAGATATTCCACAGGATTGGTACCTTGATTAGTCCCTAAGAGGACTTCCGGTTCATCCAGGTCATATGAAACGGGGGGCCGGGAGGTATCTTCCTTGCCGGGACCATAAAAATCCTTTACTGTCGCGCGGCTATGGGTGCCGCCGAGCCATTTATTAGTGGCCCGGAACTTGAATTTGGCGAGTTCCGGCTTTTCCTTGAGGAGATCTATCATACTGAATAACTGGTCGATGTTTACGCCGTTGACTTTCGTTGCGGGTGCCATGGTAATTCCTCCTTGTATATCTAAGTATGATCACTTGATTGCCGTAAGTGCTTCAGTGAGGCGCTGACGCTGGCCTTCTGTGGTGAGGCTATTGAGAAGTGCAGTAAAGCGGTGATGCGTCGTCCCGGAAAAGATGTACTGCCACCGGTAGGCTGCGAGCACCTCGTTTATGATTTTTTTGATTTCTTCTTCCCTGAAGGACCGTCCGCAATTTCTGGAAAAGTATTCGACATCGCTGGCTGCCTGGGCTTGCAGGATGCCATCTACGTCGGAGACGAGCTCGATAAGTTCAGTAACCGCCTGCTCCCGTTCATAGGGGGTAAGTTTTTGGTCCTCGATGGGCCATTCCAGTTCGTCCATCAAGGCGTGGGTGACTTCCTCTTTCCAGTGGAACAGGAACAAATCCTTGTAGAGCTCAGAAAGATGCTCATCGGGCTCAATGCTTTCCTTATAATGAGTCTGGGTGAAGAGTTCAATCTGATAGATCAATCCCAGGACGGCCCAGGTGGATTTGGAGAGCACTGCGGCAGCCACTTGATTGGGATCCCATCGGAAAGTATAGCCGGGTGGCATGCCCGGACCGATCATTAGCTCAATGCGGCGGAAGAGTTCCTGATGCTTTAACTCTTCATCGCAAAAACGCACCAAAGCTTCCAGGGCAATCTGGTCCCCCAGCCAATGATTACGAGAAATTTCCATAATCTTGGCCACGATAAAGCGCTCCACAAATCCAAACATGTTTGCATAGGTACGCCCCTGAATTTGGCTCAAGAAGCGTTGTTCATCCTTGGCGAGAAAATCCAGCTTGTCGATTTTGGAGATGCCGTCAGGAAGAAATTTCTTGGAAAAATCGAACTCCCGCCCCCTAATGACATCTTTGTCGATATCCCAACGGACTTTTTTCGATATTTCGATGCATTTGGTATAAGATACGGTCTTGTCCTGTATGGTTGGCATCCGATTTTTCCTCCTTTTGGCAAATAGTTATAAGACAATATGATATATTTATAGATATTAGACTGTATAAAAAATAATTATGTGAGAATTAAAAGCAAGATGATGATCAATTTTTTTTTGACCAAGACAAGTGAGTAGACGGCAAAAAAACCATGGGACAGTATCTCACCAAAACAAAAAATGCTATTATTTTTTAGTTAGTTACAATTATGAAATTTATAATGAAATGAATTTTTTGTGGGGAGGGATGACGGAGCGGTTGGCCGGTTGGGTCTCAAACATTCCTTTGTTATAACTTTAGTTTACATATTCCTTCTAATGCTATAAGTTTTATCATAATTAGTTTGTGGAGCAGGGGTGCCGCCGCCGCTTAATTTTTTCCTGCATGACCGGCCGGCGGAAGGATAATTGGATCAGTAAAGGAGAATTAGCCTTTTTTAAATAACTCAGATAAGTGTTCTGTTGAATGACTGGATATACTATTTATGTTTCTGCCTAAAATCCAGGAGGAGCTATGAAAACTAGGTTTTCTGCCTTAACGTGCTCAGTCTTCCCCCCAATGGCGTTCGCCGCCTCCCCTTTTTCCCCCCGCCGGACGCGCTGGCGCCGGCTCTTGAGTATCTTGGGGGCCATCGCTTTTGCCCTGGTCTTCCTGGCCCCCGCCTGGGCCAAAGACGGCGACCTGGACCTGAACGTCAATCCCGGCGTCGGGGCCGCCCACTCTCCCCTTCTCACCGCCCCAAATTACTATCAAAGCGGTAAAAGCTTAATCAGCGGAAACTTTACTCATGTGGGGGGCGTCGCTAACAGCGGCATTGTCCGGTTGCACAGCGACGGCAGCCTGGATACCAGCTTTACTTCCCCAGTCACTCTTGGAGGATACGTCTACTCGACCTATATTTTTGACCTCAACAGCGACACGAGTCAAATCCTTATCTCCGGCCCCATCAGCATCTCTTCCGACGCCGGGCCTTACTACGGCCTGGCCCGCTTGAACCACGATGGTACGGTGGATACCTCCTTTCCCAAGGTCCTCACTGCCGGTGAAAGTGTAACTATCGCCGTGCAAACCGACGGCAAGATCCTGGTGGTGGGCAGCGCCCTGGAAGTGATCGGCTTTCCCGGCACGTACTACCTGCTTCGTTTAAATTCCGACGGTACCGTGGATACCGACTATCCCATGCGTTCGGCCCCCGGGGCCTATGTGCGTTCCGCAATCACTTTTCCCGCCAGCGGCATTGTCCGCCTCATTGGCACAATACCCCGCTTCTCCGACCCCGGCCACGTGGATTACACGCTGGACCTGAGCCTCGACGGCAGCACCGTGTTGTGGCACCTGGGGGATGAGGTCGTCAACGGCCCCATTGTCGGGATAGCCTTTCAGACAGATGGGGCCGCCGTCATCGTCGGCTCTTTCACTCAGGTCTACGGCACGCCCATCCAGGGCGTCGCCCGCTTGCTTCCCTTTGGGGGGGGCCTGGACCCTTCCTTTCAGGTCGGCAGCGGCACCAACGGCTTCGTGCAGTTGGTAATCCTCGATACCGGCAACAAGCCGGTGCTGGCCGGCTGCTTTGACCACTTCAACGGCAGTCCGTGCCCCAATCCGTTGCGCCTCAACTACGACGGCTCCATCGATACGACGTTTACCCCCGGCACCGGCGCCGATGACCGCATCCGGAACATGTGGGGAGGAGTCAACGGCTGGACCATTTTGGGCGCCTTCCAATCCTATGACGGCTCTCCGCGCCAGTGTCTCGCCCGCCTGAATCTCAACGGCAGTCTTAACTCCCTCTTTGCCTCGTTTACCACCGCTTTCACTCTTCCCTCCCAGCCCGCGGTCTTCGCCGTCCAGGCCAGCCCCCAGGGAATCTATCTCGCCGGCGAGTTCTCGGGCTATGGCGGTAAACTGCACCGCAAGGTGGCCCGGGTCAAATTCAACGGCGCCCCGGATCAATCCTTCCGGGATGGCGTCGACGGGGTTATCCGGAGTATGGTCGTCCAGCCGGACGGCAAGATCCTTATTGCCGGCCATTTTTTGATCGGTCCCGGCTATGTCGCCTGCACCAGCCTGGCCCGGCTCAACCCCGATGGCATGGCGGATACCTCCTTTAAACCCGTGGTGGTCAAAGCCGACGGCTCTTTCCCGGATCTCTATATGGTGGATGTCTTGGATAACGGCCAGATCATCATCGGCGGCGATTTCGCCCAGATCAGGGATGCTAGTTATGTCATGCAGCCCCGCACCGCCTTCGCCCGCCTGAACGCCGACGGCTCGTTAGACCCCACTTTCAACGCCCAGATCACCATTCCTGGAGGCTCCAACATCAGGGTCACTGCCGGGGGGGTCATAAACGGGCTCTACGCCGTGGCCGGCTATGTCTTCTACGACGGTTCGCCCAGCGGCTTTTACACCCGGCTCACCAGCACCGGCGAACTGGACCCCAACTTCGGTTCCGGCAAGTGGCTGGCGCCCCAAGTCAATCTCTTCAACGGGGAGGTGAAATGCGGCACCGACACCGCCGACGGCAGGGTGGTGATAGGTGGTGATTTCACCCGGATGATCGATGGCTCCGGCTCCCCGCCCCAACTGGGTCACCTCGCCCGCTTCTCCGCCAACGGCTTCCTGGATCAGACCTTCCAGGCTCAGCCGGGGGCTGACGGGCCGGTCTACTCCCTGGAAAGAACCAGGCCGGGAAGCAATATCCTTATCGGTGGGGATTTCACTTCGTATAATGGGGTAGCCTGGAACTACCTGGCCCGCATGAAATCGGATGGTTCCCCGGACATAACCTTCAATCCCGGCGCCGGGCCCAATGGGCCGGTCTATACCATCCAGTGGGATGAATATATGCGTCGGGCCGGCCTCGGCGGCACCTTCACGACCTACCAAGGCGTCAGTCGGCCGGGCGTTGCCCTGATTTATATGTCATCCGGGTTGAAATCTTGCCCCTCCATCGAATTATTGCTCCTGAATTAACGTATCTACCTCTTTAAGCTGGCCCCTTCCGACCACCGACACGGAGCAACCGTTCCCAGTTCCGTGTCGGCAACAAATTTTCCTTTTTTCTCCCCTTCCCCCTGAAATGCCAGAAGGCGGGATACCCTAAGCTTTCCCGCCCTGCCGATCGTCTTTATTTTGCCTCATTACCTTGGCGCCTCATGCTTCCCCGCTACCGGCTAATCCCTGCTCCCCCTTCCTTTTTCCCAATACTATAATATGCCCAGCCGCCGCAGCTCAAAAAAACATCTGGCACAGGCCCGGACGTCCGCCAGGGCCGTGTGCTGGTCCTCAAAATCTTCGTTAAAAAGTTTTTGATGCAATTCCTCCAGCCTTGGCCATTTGTAATCTCTCAATCCGGGAAGCTGACAGAACTCAGTGGCCGACACCGAAAAATCTTTCCATAGTTAATTATAACCATCGTAAAATGGCCCTTCCTGCCAATAGAAATTTTCCCAGATAAGATTAAATTAAACTGGCATTCTCAAAGTTGGGGGCTTTTATCTAAGATTGGGAGATAAGGACCTCAAAATTTAAAAATTATCTTGGGAGGAGTTTTGAGATGAAGAAGATAGTCTTAGTGCTGCTTTTGGTCGGAGGGTTAGGCGTGATGTCCGTCAGCATGGTCCAGGCCGACCCCATCAATGTGGGTGACCCCTGGTATGCGTTCGAATTTGGTTTTCCCGGCACTTTCGCGGTTGGGGTGTCAACTCACGATAGCAGCAATCCGGGCCTTCCTCCCTGGACTTATGACGCCACCTCGGCTACCTTGGTTAAAATCACCGATTCCTATACTGCCGGTGATATGTTTAACCTGTATGACCTTGGTGTTTTTGTCGGCACAACGTCTATTGTACCCACTACCGCCACCGGTACTACGAATCCTACCCCAGACGTTGATTATCTTGACCCTTTGCTTAGTCATGGTCTTTTCGCCCTGGCGCCGGGGCACCACGAGCTCACCATCCAAACCTACCAAGTCTACGCCGGTGCTGAAAATTTCCCAGCTCCCGTCGGTGTGGCCTTTTTCCAGGTCACCGCTCCTCTGCCGCCCAGCGCCTGGCTGCTGGGGACAGGCCTGTTGGGGCTGATAGGATTTCGGAGGTTTCGGAAGAGTTAACCCGCCAACACAAGAAATAACCGCAAGATTGCGGCACCAGGGAGGTATTAGCGGCACCCACTCCGAAGCTGGCAGCAGCGATATCCGGCTAGCGGAAGCCAGGAGGGACCACCGAAGGCAATGCCAGGGATTGAGATGCCGCCCCCCAACCAGGCACGCAAACCTTCACGGTCTGGGCCGAGGGCAGTGGCACCGGCCAATTTCCCCCCGGCACAACACCGGCGTCATTGATTTTACGCTACCTCCGGGTTACACTATTACCTCGACGGGTGGCTTCGGCCCCCCGGCGCCGTTGCCCGGGAGCGTGGTCCTCATGGGGAGCGGTCTTCTGAGTTTGTTCGGCATCGCCCGGTGGCGGCGGAGATAGCCTCCCGCCCGGTGATGGACCAGGCAGTAATTTTTTTTAGGGAATGGCACCGGCTTTTTCGGATCATGCTGTTATATGGAGGGGGCGCGCTGCCGCCCTCCATTTTTTTCTTTTCCCAGGTTGGCAAAATTCTCGGTTGCCAACTTTATCATTGTGAGCGCCGCCAAGAATCTCGTGTTTCCATAGGGTGAGATCCTCCACTTTGATCAGGATGACAGAACATTACTTTTCATGCTGTCGCTCACGTTAAACTTCACCGTCAATCTTGGTCCCTTCTCGATCAAGCCTCGCCTGACGTATAAACCTTCCTGCCCGCTCCCGGGCCTCTTCCTTTTTGTCTGCCCTTCCCTGAAAAACCAAAAGGCGGGAGGTGCTCCGCTTTCCCGCCCATCCTAACAAAGTCCCCCCGTTGACGGGTGGATTTAGGGGGCATTTTTTCCTCATATCCTTATTGTCCCAGTGCTTCTCCACTTCCGTGGGCCGCCCAAACGGAGAGTTTTCTGCCCGACGACCCCACTATCATGACCGCCTGCCGGGAGGCCCTGGCCGGGACCTTGTCCACCCCCTGCCCGGCCAACCCGCCCCCCTCCCCTGCTCCGGCCTCCCCGGAAAATCCGGATCACGCCGCTCTTCAGGAGGATGTATCGATCTCGGCGCCGCCGAAATCCATCGCCGAAAACCGAAAACCGTCTTCCTGAAATATGGGAAAAAATCGGGAATTCACCGGGAAATGACTGTTATATTTTTGGCGAAGAGGGACAATATCGGCTAGTTGAACTGGAGAAAATAATTTCCCAACTCGATTGGGCCGCCCTGATTCGCGATCTGCCTCCGGACCAGGCAAGAGCTAAAGAGGAAGCCATCCTAGATCAGTTGTGGGACTCTATCCCCATCCCAAAAGATAAACCCCTCTCGGAATACCTGCACGAACAATCTCTGAGAGGAAACCGGGAGGCAACAAAACCGCTGAATTCTTAACCCAAACCTGTCTTTGCCAGGCTTGTTGCTGAAAGCTGAACGCCAATTTTGCTTAAAACCGGTCTCTGACAGCTTCTACTGGCCACTGGCCCCTGACTACTCATAGCTGAAAGCTGGCAACTGTTTTTCTGGAAACCGTCTTTTCTTTATGATATCTAGACAGATCATGGAATTAATTGCCGACCTCCATATCCATTCCCATTATTCCCGGGCCACGGGCCGCCAATTAAACCTTGAATATCTGGACCTGTGGGCCGCCTATAAAGGCATCGCCATTGTGGGCACCGGCGACTGCACCCATCCGGGCTGGCTCACGGAAATTACCCAACGGCTGGAACCTGCCGAAGAAGGCATGTACCTCCTGAAACCGGACCTGAGGCTTTCCCGCCGGCCTCTGTTTAATCATGAAAATGACCGGCCGGCCGCCCGCTTTATCCTCACCGGCGAAATCAGCAGCATTTACAAAAAAAACGGCCTGACCAGAAAGGTTCATACCCTGGTGCTCCTGCCCTCCCTGGAGGCGGCGGCAAAACTCTCCCGTCGGTTGGGGTCTCTGGGAAATGTCACCTCCGATGGCCGCCCCATCCTCGGGTTGGATGCCCGGCACGTCCTCGAAGTGGTCCTGGAAGTAGATCCCGACTCCCTGGTTATTCCGGCCCATATCTGGACTCCCTGGTTTTCCGTGTTGGGTTCCAAAAGCGGCTTCGACAGCCTGGAGGAATGCTATGAGGACCTGGCAGGCCACATCCACGCCCTGGAGACCGGACTGTCCTCGGACCCCCCCATGAACTGGCGCCTGCAAAATCTGGATCGCTACGTCTTAGTATCCAATTCCGACGCCCATTCGCCCCAGAAAATCGGCCGGGAAGCAAATCTTCTGGATATCGACCTCTCGTATCCGGCCCTGGCCGCCGCCTTGAAAACCAAATCCGGCTTCCTCGGCACCCTGGAATTTTTTCCGGATGAAGGCAAATACCACCTGGACGGTCACCGTAAATGTGAACAGCGCCTGGACCCGGCCGACTCAAAAAAATTCCACGGCCGCTGCCCTGTCTGCGGCAAGCCCCTGACCCTGGGGGTGCTGCACCGGGTCCTGGATCTGGCCGATCGGCCGGCCGGCGCCAAACCTGGTGCCGCCAAGTATTTTCAGCATCTTATCCCGTTGCCCGAAATCCTTGCCGAAGTGCTGCAATGCGGTCCCGCCACCAAAAAAGTGGACGAGCTGTATTTCCGCCTGCTGGAGAAACTGGGCCCGGAACTGGAAATCCTGCGGCACGCCTCTCTGGCTGCTGTAGCTCAGGCCGGCGGCGCCTTGCTCGCTGCCGGCATCGACAAAATGCGCCGGGAAGAAGTCCATATCCAGGGCGGCTATGACGGCGAATATGGCATTATCCGCCTCTTTACCGAAGGTGAGCGGCAGGAATTGACCCGTCAGGCCAGGTTTTGGGAACTGCCCGGCGCCGCCTGACTCCGGCGCCGGTCCGCCGTCGAAACCGTCGCCGGCTTTTCTCGCTGCCGAAGCTCAGGCCACCCCGCTGGCCGCAGACTGTCCCCCTGCCGCCCCCTGGCTCCGGGGACTCAACCCGGCCCAGGCCGCTGCCGTCGTTCACTCCGGCAGTCCCCTGCTGGTCCAGGCCGGTCCCGGCACCGGCAAGACCCGTACGCTCACTCATCGGGTGGCGCAGTCTGTTGCACCAGGGCCTGAAACCGGAGCAGATCCTGGCGGTCACCTTTACCCGGCAGGCAGCCGGCGAGATGGCCCAGCGTTTGGGCCGGCTTTTGGATAACGATACCCCCGTTGCCGACCTTGCCATTAAAACCTTTCACGCCCTGGGCGCCCAGATCCTGGAAAGCCGGGGCCTCTCCGGCCGTCGGGTCGCCGACGAAGATGAGCGCCGGCCCCTCCTCCAGGAAGCCGCCCGGTTGTGCGGCACCGACGCCAGAGCCTTGGAAGGGCTCATCAGCCGCAGTAAACAGGAGGTGCTCTATCCCGCCGATCTGTCTCCTGATCTCCCCTGGTGGCCGGCCTACCAGGCGTATGAAGGCCTGCTGACGACAAATAATTTTTGGGATTTCGATGACCTGGTAGCCCGGGCCGTGCTCCGCTGTCGCCGGCAGCCGCAGCTTCTCGCCGCCTGGCAACAGAAATTTGCCGCCATTCTCGTGGATGAATATCAGGATCTCAATCAGGCCCAATATGAGCTCCTCCGCCTCTTGGCCCCGGCGGATCATACCAACCTTTTCGTCATCGGGGATCCCAACCAGGCTATTTATGGTTTTCGCGGCGCCCGGCCCGTATACTTCAACCGCTTCACTCAGGATTGGCCCCGGGCTCAAACCATCTCTCTGGACCAGACCTATCGCCTGCCCCGCCAATCCTGCAATTGGCCCGGAAAACTTTGGGGGCTGCGGCAGTGGCCGGTTCTATACCGTCAATTTCCATGAATTCCGTCAGACCTCCCCCCTGTCCTCCTGGAGTCTCCCAACGCCCAGGCCGAGGCTGAGCAAATCGCCGCCCTCATCGACTATCTGCTGGGCGGCGGCAGTCATCTGTCACTGGAGGATGACCGCCTCCGCTATGCCGATGTCGCCGGACAGGCAAGTTTAAAAGATATTGCCATCCTTTATCGTTTTCACGCTCTGGGGCAGATGGCCCAAAAGCAGCTTGAGAAAGCCGGCATACCCTGCCAGTTGGCCCGGGAAACCACCGGTCCGGAATTTACCGGCATTGATCTGCTGGCTGAAAAAGTTTCTCTGCTCACCCTGCATGCCGCCAAAGGTCTCGAATTCCCCTACGTCTTTATCATCGGCTGTGAAACCGGCCTGCTGCCCTACGAACCGGCGGCGCCAATTCAAGTCGACCCCGAGGAGGAACGACGTCTGTTCTATGTCGGACTGACCCGGGCCAGCCGGCAGATATATTTCTCTTTTACCCACCGCCGCTATCTGTGGGGCGAACCTGGGACCGGCCGACTTTCCCCCTGGCTGCAAGCCCTCAAGCCAGCCTTGACTGATAATCCCTTGAAGAAGCTGCGCCTTGAGAAAAAGCGCTCCAGGCAAAGAACCCTGTTTTAAGTCGAGCCAATATTATCATGGTTATTCCGAACCACATCATCACACCGCCACCGCCTTGTGCTCTGGCCTCAGGCCTCTGTCCTCAGTTTTTTATTTGTTTAAGCTTTTCCTTAATTTTCAGTCCTCAGTCCTTTTTACTCGAAATTGTGAGGGGGACAACGAGTTGACCCTCGCGGCAACCATACTTTTAACCCTGATTCTCTTCTGCTCGGGCGTTCCCCCCGGCTGGTGTCAAGCTCCCGGTGCAGAGGTCAAAGCACCCTATCCTCACATTCGTTCCCTCAGGATCGTCGGCAACAAGGCGGTCAGCTCCAAAGTCCTTTATGATGAGATGTTGACGCCTCGCCCCCGTCGATTCAGGTGGAAAAAACCGCCGGTTTTTAAATCTGAGGATTTGGCCAACGATATCGAGCGCTTAAAATCACTCTATCGCCGCCAAGGCTTTTATCATACTGAGATTACTCCGGAAATTATCGAATCACCTGGTAAGGTGGATATCCGGCTAAAAATTGCAGAAGGTCCCTGGGTTCGCACCGTCACTACGTCTGTCAGCGTGGTCGACCAGCCGGATCTGGAACGGAAACTCCAGGATTTTTTGCAAAAAAGTCCTTTACAAGTCGGAGATCGGTTTACGGAATCGGGTTTTGAAGATCAAAAGAAGGTAATTTTAAATTATCTTCTGGATAACGGCTATCCCAAGGCCCGGATCGAAGGCCAGGTGCTGCTTGACCCTGCCGCCGACACCGCCGCCGTCTACGCCCAGGTCTGGCCTGGCCCCTTGTGCACTTTCGGCCCTGTTACCGTCAAAGGTCAGCAAAAAACGCCGGAAGCCCTGATTCGACGCTCTCTGAAAGTCTCCACCGGTGATTTCTTTTCTTTGGCAAAAATTATTGCCAGCCAGGAAAGCTTGTACGAACTCGATCTATTCCGCAGCGCCTCGGTTTCCCCGGAAGAGGTGCCGGAGGAACAGACTGAAATTCCCATTCTGGTTGATGTCAGTGAAAGAAAACAGCGTTCTCTCAAGGTTGGTGCCGGCTACGGCAGTTGGGATCAGTTCCGGACCCGGGCGATTTTTCGCTACCGGAATTTCGGCGGCGGCGGCCGCATTCTGGAAACCAGCGTCAAATATTCCCGTCTCGATACTCGTTTTGAAGGTTCCTTTTTCAATCCCATGGTGTTCGGTTCCGGCCTGGACCTGGTCTTCAATACCGGTTTCCTGCGGCGCTATTACCCTTCCTTTTCCGACAGGGCCTTTTATACCCGAACGCTTCTGCAAAAAGAATTTCCCGATAAGACCAAGATCTATATCGGCCATGGTCTGGAATTTGCCCGTCCCTTCAATATCACTGATCTGGCTCTGCAATTGCTCCAGTCCTCTGAAACCGGCAAATTATATTCGGTTAATATGCTGGTCTGGGGGTTAACCCGGGACACCGTCGATAATCCCGCCGATCCGCAAAAAGGCGGCCAGTTCTTTCTGCTCGGCGAATTTGCGCCCAAATTAATTTCCCATCAAGTCCAGTTTGTCCAGTCTACTATCGAGCTGCGGCGCTACCAGAACCTGGGCCTCAAAGACGTGGTTCTGGCCGGCCGGATAAAATATGGTCTTATTCCACCTATCCAGGATACCAATGATATCCCCATATATCGTCGATATTTCGGTGGCGGCCCCACCGGTATGAGAGCGTATCGGATCTATTATCTCGGTCCCAGGGATTTGGCCGGTAATCCCGTCGGGGGCGAATCGACTTTTTTGAGTACCGTGGAACTCCGATTCCCGCTGTTTCGTGATTTCAGGGGCGTCACCTTCCTGGATGCCGGCAATGTCTTTTATAAGGTGAAAAATACCGATTTGGGACAACTCAAATATGGGGCCGGCTTCGGCCTGAGATATCAGACTCCCATCGGCCCCATCGGCCTCGAATTTGCCTGGCCCCTGAATCCGATTAATCCAAATACAGATAAGTTCCAGGTTTATTTAAACATCGGCCAGGCATTCTGACCATCTCGGCATGGAAAAATCCTTTTAGCTCTCACTTTTCAAAAGGAGGACTTCTTTAATAATTTCTTATAGTTTTCCCCACTTTCTTAAATGAGGGTCAAGGGGGATTTTAGCAATTTTGCCTTTGCGAATCCCAGCCTCAACTCTTCTCTGAAGGCAGTTTTAATATGGCGGGGAGACGCCGCCCGCCATTCCTGCCTGTTTTTACATAACATTTTCTGTTAGAATGGATTTAATCAGATACTGATGTCTTCTGCCGTTTTATCGAGGTATTTTTGACCGAGACCCAATCACCCAAGTTCAGATGGTGGCAGAAAGCCTTGCTGGCATTTGGCCTATTAGCCGGCCTGGGGCTTTTAACCTTTTGGTTCCTGACCACGGCAACCTTTTGGCAGCAGGTAGGCTGGCGTTTGGTGGCCGCGGTCCAGGACCGGGTAAATGCCGAAGTTTCAGCCGGTAAAATCTCCGGCAACCTGTTAACCGGCATGGTCTTCAGCGACGTTAAGATCAGCCGGCCCCAAGGCGACCTAATTAGAGTTAAGGAGCTGGAAGTCAGCCTGTCACTGCTGTCATTGTTTAAATTGCAGCCGGTCATCCGAACTCTAGCTTTTCGTCAACCCGAAGTCTTCCTACGCCAGGATGCCGATGGTTCCTGGAATTACGCTAACTTCCTCAAGCCAACCCCGCCGCCGCCCTTCTCGCAGATTCACCTGAGCGGCATTCAGATTCAAAACGGCCTGATTCAGGTGGACCGTCCCGGGCAGCAGCAGACTTTCCAGGATATGAACGCCCGGCTGAATCTGACCATTCAGGATCCGGGCAGACCCCGCCAGGCTGTCCTGATACACCAAGCCTCCATCGGCCTCACTTCCCCCCCCTACCCTTCTCTCCAGGCCGATTTCGCTCTGACCTATTCTACCGAGGAAATCCAATTTCAGCGGACGGAAATTACTCTGGCAGATATTCCGGTTCTTTCTCTGCATGGCAAGGTCGTCAATCTGGTTGACACCCCGGCGTTGGATCTTAGTTTGAACCTTCCTGAACTTTCCGGGCCGCAGCTCCGCCAGCTCTGGCCTGAGTGGTCGCCGGAATTTTCAGCCCGCGCCGGCCTGGCGATACAAGGCCCCGTGGACCATCTGAAAGTAACCGGCTCGGGCGCCCTGCACAACTGCCAATGGCAGGTTGCCGGCTCCTGGCAGACCTCCGCGGCGGCCAGGCCGGAATTTGATCTGACGGTAAACTTCCAAAATCTGACGGCCCCGCTGTTGGCCGCCTTGTATCCGGGCATCCGGCAGGTAGAATGTTTCACCCACTTGAACGGGGCCCTGACCGTAACCGGTCATGGTCTCACCTGGCCTCCCGATAACCTGCAGGCCCGTCTGGAACTGCGGCCTTTCTCTTACGGCCAGGCCAAAATTGAAGCGGCGGCGTTAACTTTAAAGTCCTTAAAAGATCTGCAAACTCTGGTTTTAAAGCTCCAGGGCAATTTTGGCCGTCTGGAAACCGAAGTCAGCGGACAATTGCTGCAGCCGCTTTTGTCCCGAACCAACACTACCGGCGAAATAAAAATTTCGGCCGGCGATTTTAACCCGGCTCTGCTCTTGGGCGATAAGGCTCCCCAGGGATCCTTAACCGCTAAGTTTGCCGGTAATTTTCAACTGCCGCCGGTGTTTGACAAATGCCAGACCCGCCTGAGCGGTAAGTTGCAGGCTTCTGGGACATTACTGCAGTATGCTTTTCAGGAATTTTCCCTCACCGGCGCCTTGGAGGATGGAGAATTGCAGCTCAACCCGGCCCGGCTGCTTATGCACAACCTGCGGGCTGAGGCTCAGGGCCGCATATCCCTCGCCAACGCTGACTTGAAGCTGTCCCTGGACCTGTTGCCTCCCGGCCCCTGGCCCCTGCTGCCGCCCGATCTGAAAGGACAGTTCCGCACCACCGGCACCATTAAGGGAGACTGGCAATCCCTGGCCTATCAGTTTGATTTACAAGGAAAAAACCTTTCCTGGCAGCAACTGGGCCTGGCCTCGCTCCAGGGCAAAACTTCCGGGACGGCTTCCAGGGACACCTTTCGCATTTCCAGCTTCGATATCCTGGCGCAAAATCTAACCACCCCTGTGGGCCGTTTGGGTCAGATTCACGCCATCGGTCAAACTCGGGGCTCCGACCTGGTTTTCGATCTCAAGACGCCAAAATCCCAGGGTCAAGCCGGCGCCCTGGCCGGGACCGCTTCCTGGGAACAAGGTGCGACCCTGATTAAAATTACCAGGTTCCAGTGGGGACTTCCCAAATTTCAAGTCGCCAGCGTCCAGCCTGTGACCGTGTCCATTGGGCCCGGTAGATTTGAAATTTCACCTCTGCGCCTGCAATACCAGAAGGCCTTGTTTTCCTT
Organism: uncultured Verrucomicrobiae bacterium; assembly: GCA_963751435.1. Lineage (GTDB taxonomy): Bacteria > Verrucomicrobiota > Verrucomicrobiia > Limisphaerales > DSYF01 > JALOTU01. The sequence goes on from CAVVUP010000029.1 coordinate 318,136, forward strand.
GAGCGGGAAATTGACCAATGAGGTGGTCTCACTGCAGGCGAAACTGGAAAACCTTCGAGTTGAAGATATTGCCAAATTTCTGCCGCAAATTTCGGATGTCAAAGGGGTTATCGACGCCCAGGCTGATGTTGCCGGCCCTGCTGGCGCCCCTTCTGTAAAAGTTCAAATGAATGTTGCCTCCGTCCAAATCGATAAATTTTCCATCGCTTCTTTCCAGAGCAACTGGCTTTACCGGGATAACCTCCTCACCCTAAATGGCCGCGTGCAAGAGAAATCTGATAAAGCGGCCATAGTCTGGCAGGGGACTTCACCCCTGACCTTGTCGCTGCTGCCCTGGTCCTGGCGGCTGCCGGAAAGCGGCCTGCAACTGCGGCTCTGGAGCGATAATGTTAATATGTCGCTGCTGGCGGTGCTCATTCCCGGGGTCTCCGCCAGTGAAGGGCCTCTCAACCTTCAGGCCCAGGTTACCGGAAGTTTTCTGCATCCCCTGTTTGCCGGAACCCTGCGTTATGGTCCCGGATCGTTAACGATTCAGCCGTCCGGGGCTCCCTTGGCTATTGAAGCGGGGGAACTCCGGCTCCAGGGTAACCGTCTGATCCTGCCGCGTCTGATTTTCCACAGCGGTGACGGCACCGGAGAAATTACCGGCGGCGCCAGTTTAGCCAATCTGCACCTCCAAGATGTCCAGCTTAATCTGCGAGCCTCAAATCTGTTGATTATCCAGCGCGACGGTTCCCGGGCCGTGGCCAATGGCCAGGTATCCTTAAAAGGCTCCTGGCCGGATTTCCGGACCGACGGCCGCCTGACGGTCAATGACGGCCAGTTCCGCCTTTCCTTTTTCCGGTCTCCTCAAAATAGTGATATTGTGCTGCTGCCCAGAGAAAGTCCCCCCCTGCCGCCGGTTCGTCTCCTGTCACGACCGCCGGCGTCGTGAAAAATTTTCTCATCAATCTTGTCATCGATATTCCCGGCGGCGTCTGGTTGCGGGACAAGGAGGTGAACGGCGAGATTGAAGGGCAGATCAAGGTCTTGCGCCAGTTGAACGGACCCACCTACTTAGGTGGGTGGGTGAAGGCCAAAGAGGGAAAGTTTACCTTGAATAACAAAGTATTTAATGTGGAAAAGGCAAAATTGCTTTTCCCCGGCGAACCGCATAAGCCCATTATCATAGATGCCCGGGCGGAACGAAAAGTTGACGAATATACTCTGTATGTGATCGCTACCGGGCCCGTCGATAACCCGCGCACCAGGCTGGAAAGCAGCCCTCCCCTGTCCCCCCGGGATCAATTGTCCCTACTGGTCTTCGACCATCTGGCCGATAAAATGACCCGGGAGGAATATGTCTCGATGACCCAGAAAGCCATGGGCATCCTGGGGAGTTTAACTGCTCAGAAATTACAAACTCTCCTGGGCGGCTTGCTACCGTTTTTGGGAGAAGTTTCCCCCACTACCAGTACGGAAGGCGTGGGGGTGGGGAAAAAACTCGGCAAGGACTTCACCGTGAGCTATGAACACAAATTAAACCCATTGCCGGGTGAGGACCTTAATCAAATCCGACTGGATTATAAACTCAATAAATATTTCCACGCTGAAACTCAGATAGGCCGGAAAAATACCGGTGGGGATATATTTTTTAATATCGATTTTTGAACTCTGCTACGTATTCTGCTGCCTCATTACCATGGTGCAGATCTTTTCTGCCAGACGCTTGAGTACCGGCAAATCTCCCGCCGGTACGTCTGCCAGGCGATTGTGCAAACTCCGGCAGGCCGCCGGAATGTATTGCCGGAAAAACTTTTTACCCTTTTGCTGAGTCAAAAAACCGTACGCCCCCAAAATTTGCAGATTTCGACACAAAGCCACATAATTATATTGCCGCCGCCAAACTACCGGATCGAAGGTGAGATGTTGCCGGAGTTTAGTTAGATATTCATTTATTATAATTTCTTGTAAATTATCTGTCATATTAACATACGGATCTAACAGCAGTGCCGCCAGGTCGTACTGGAGCGGCCCTAATCTGGCGCCCTGAAAATCTATCATCCATAACCGGCCGCGGTGGACCATCAGATTGCGGGATTGAAAATCCCGGTGCAGGAAAAATCTCTGTTCCGGAATCAGGGCCCGCTCCAGTAACAGGTTGAAATCATCAGTAAATTCTTCCAATGATATTTCCACATTCAGATAGCCTTGCAAAAAGGCCCGGACAAAATAGTGGCATTCCCGCTCCCTGACCAAGGCCGCGTCATAGGCCGGCGTGTCGAAACACCATGTGGGGGAAAATTCTTGGGACCCGATGACTTGCAGTTGCACCAGGACTTCCAGAACCTGTAGATACACCGCCAGCCGCGCCGGCTCATCGGCCTGGAGCAGGTAATGCTCCTGCAGGGACGTATCCCCCAGGTCTTCCAGTAAAAACCAGCCTTCTTCCCGGCAATACGTCATAATTTCCGGGACCGGCAGACCCCGGCGCCGCAAGTGCCTGCCGATGAAATTATAGGAATCGTTTTCGGTAACCGGCTTTCCCGGCGGCTGCGGGTGATACAGCAGGATACAGGAAGCTCCCGGCCGGTTAAGCCGGTAAAATCGCCGGTCCGAACCGTCCGCCGCCACCGGCACGACGGCTTGCCACCTCCGGATTTCCCGGCTCAGATGCCGGGGCAGCATTGCCGGATCAAGTCCAATACTCATAAAGGTTGCCCATTATTGTTGTGCCAGT